>NZ_CP014206.1:2178750-2905000 GCF_001563225.1 Pseudodesulfovibrio indicus | reverse complement strand
GTCTGAATAGGGCGTCAAGTACTGCGGATTAGACCCGAAGCCGGGTGATCTATCCATGAGCAGGCTGAAACTTGAGTAAAATCAAGTGGAGGGCCGAACCAGTATCGGTTGAAAACGATTTGGATGACTTGTGGATAGGGGTGAAAGGCCAATCAAACCCGGTGATAGCTGGTTCTCTCCGAAATATATTGAGGTATAGCGTCACATTAGTTTGCCGGAGGTAGAGCACTGACAGGGCTAGGGGCCCCACCAGGTTACCAACCCCTATCAAACTCCGAATGCCGGTAAATGATGTGTGGCAGTCAGGCTATGGGTGCGAAGGCCCGTGGCCGAAAGGGAAACAGCCCAGACCAACAGCTAAGGTCTCGAAATCAATGCTAAGTGGGAAAGGTGGTGGAGTTGCTGATACATCCAGGAGGTTGGCTTAGAAGCAGCCATCCTTTAAAGAAAGCGTAATAGCTCACTGGCCTAGCGATTCTGCGCCGAAAATGTAACGGGGCTAAGCATTGTACCGAAGCTTTGGGTTCACAGCTTGCTGTGAGCGGTAGGAGAGCGTTCTCAGATGGGATGAAGGTAAACCGTGAGGTTTGCTGGACTAATGAGAAGTGAATATGCTGGCATGAGTAACGATAAAATAAGTGAGAAACTTATTCGCCGTAAACCTAAGGTTTCCTGGGTAAAGCTAATCTTCCCAGGGTAAGTCGGCCCCTAAGGCGAGGCAGAAATGCGTAGTCGATGGGAAACAGGTTAATATTCCTGTACATGTATACGTGTGCGATGGAGGGACGCAGGAGGATAGACGGTCCGGGTGTTGGATATCCCGGTGCAAGCGAGTAGGGTTGAACTGTAGGCAAATCCGCAGTTCTAGATGCCTGAGACGTGATGCCGTGTCATTAAACTGACTGAAGCCGTTGATTCCATGCTGCCAAGAAAAGCTTCTAAGTTTAGCGTATGCATACCGTACCGCAAACCAACACAGGTAGGTGGGTCGAGCAGACCAAGGCGCTTGAGAGAACTCTGGTTAAGGAACTCGGCAAAATGACCCCGTAAGTTCGCGAGAAGGGGTGCTCGATTCCGTGACCATTTAGCTATGTGAGCGGATTTGAGACGCAGGAATCGGGGGGGGCGACTGTTTACTAAAAACATAGGTCTCTGCTAAGTCGTAAGACGATGTATAGGGACTGACGCCTGCCCGGTGCTGGAAGGTTAAGAGGTGGGGTTAGCGCAAGCGAAGCTCTAAATCGAAGCCCCAGTAAACGGCGGCCGTAACTATAACGGTCCTAAGGTAGCGAAATTCCTTGTCGGGTAAGTTCCGACCTGCACGAATGGCGTAACGATCTCCCCGCTGTCTCAACCAGAGACTCAGTGAAATTGAATTCCCGGTGAAAATGCCGGGTACCCGCGGAAGGACGGAAAGACCCTGTGCACCTTTACTGCAGCTTGACATTGGTATTTGATTAATGATGTGTAGGATAGGTGGGAGACTTTGAAGCGTGTACGCCAGTATGCGTGGAGTCACCCTTGAAATACCACCCTTTATTACTTAGATATCTAATCCATAACCGTTATCCGGTGTGGAGACATTGTCTGGTGGGTAGTTTGACTGGGGCGGTCGCCTCCTAAAATGTAACGGAGGCTTGCAAAGGTTCCCTCAGGCTGATTGGAAACCAGCCGTTGAGTGCAAAGGCATAAGGGAGCTTGACTGTGAGAGAGACATCTCGAGCAGGAACGAAAGTTGGTCTTAGTGATCCGGTGGTTCCGAATGGAAGGGCCATCGCTCATAGGATAAAAGGTACGCCGGGGATAACAGGCTGATCGCGTCCAAGAGTTCACATCGACGACGCGGTTTGGCACCTCGATGTCGGCTCATCACATCCTGGGGCTGAAGCAGGTCCCAAGGGTACGGCTGTTCGCCGTTTAAAGTGGTACGCGAGCTGGGTTTAAAACGTCGTGAGACAGTTTGGTCCCTATCCTCCGTGGGCGTAGGAGAATTGAAGAGGGTCTGCCCCTAGTACGAGAGGACCGGGGTGGACGAACCTATGGTGTTCCTGTTGTCACGCCAGTGGCACTGCAGGGTAGCTATGTTCGGAAAGGATAACCGCTGAAAGCATCTAAGCGGGAAGCCCGCCTCAAGATTAATTCTCCCTGGACTTATGTCCCTGAAGATCCCTTGAAGACTACAAGGTTGATAGGCTGGAGGTGTAAGCAGCGTGAGCTGTTCAGCTGACCAGTACTAATAGATCGTGCGGCTTATTTAACAACTAATGGAATTCTCTCTTCTCCCTATTGACTATATATTCGAACTCTACGTTCACCAAATTTTCTTGGTGGCCAAAGAGGAGGGGGTACACCCGGTCCCATTCCGAACCCGGTAGTTAAGCCCTCCATCGCCGATGATACTGCATGGTAGCGTGTGGGAAAGTAGGTCGCCGCCAAGGAATATTTCAAGCCCCCAGTCTCTGACTGGGGGCTTTTGTTTTGCCCGGCGGGCGGCGGCTTCCGAGAGCAGGCCATCCGCCCATTTCCCGAAAGAGCGGGTGGTCCTCACGTATGACCTAATACGCTGCGTTCACCCGCCCATTCGAAAAATGACCGGCTGACCCATTCTCGAAAGCCTTGTCCGTGCGGACGCGGGGAGAGAGCCGCTGTTGGTGCGCCAGGAAGGCCGGTGAGCGGGTACCGGTGTTCTCTGGTGCCAAGGAGCCGTGTCAGAGGGGACGGTCGACTTTCCCTTTTTCGAGGGAAGCCGTTGGAGGCACCAACACGTTGTGATCCCGTTCCTGAGAAGCGCACCTTCGACCAGCTCTTCAAAGCACCGAACCATGGGGCTCTGACGGATGAGTGCGCGGCATTGGGCGCTCATCCCAAAGGGACGAGCGTGAGGAGAGCCTGGTGGCCGAATTGAAGGCCTATGCTTGGATGCAGTGGGCGGAAGGGCGTCTCATCTCGGATTTAAGGTGATTCTCATTGCTGATGGCGTGTTCGTTTGCGATACTGAAACAAGCGACGACCATTACTATAAGAAAAGGGGAGGAACCGTGGCACATCTCAATGCGGTACCAAAGGTCATTCCCATTCGGAATAAGGAGATCACCAAGGAGAAGCTGGTCAAGGCCGTCGGCAAGGTCATTGCCGAGGTTGGATTCCAGCGTCTAGGGGTGAATCAGATCGCTCGCGAGGCGGGCGTGGACAAAAAACTTATCTACCGCTACTTCAGCGGGTTGCAGGGGCTGGTTGCCGAATACGGCCGGACCCTGGAGTTCTGGCCCTCGGGAGAGGAGCTCATGGGCGGTGACAGCGAATCCATCCGGAGTCTGCCGCCGAACAAGCTCTTTTCGCTCTTCTTCAAGCGCTATCTGCGGGCGATTCTACGACGTCCCCTGACGTTGGAGATCCTTGCTTGGGAGGCTATCGAGCGAAACGATCTGACCCGCGCCCTGGAGGAGAACCGAGTCAGGACCGCCCTGGAGTTCTTCGAGCTGATGGATGAGGACCCGCCGGAAGAGGTGGATTTGACTGCACTGGTGTTGATCATGGCCGGTGCCATGAACTTCCTTGCCGTCCGTTCCAGGAAGCACCGTACCCTTGGCGGGGTGTCGCTTCAATCCGAGGAAGGGTGGAAGCGCATCGAGGACACCGTGGATCTGATGCTCGAACGAACGCTCAAGAAATAAAAAAAGAGGCCCGGAATTCTGTTCCGGGCCTCTTTGCTTTTGGTGGGGCTATTTGTTCTTGCCGCGTTTGGTCCAAAGCTGCATCTCCTTCATCTTCTTGCGACGCTCGCGCTGAAGGGATTTGCAGACCAGGGGGAGTTTCTTCTTGTACCCGTAATGCTCGCGGTATTCTTCCGGAGTCATGTTGTGGGTGGACAGATGCTTCTTGGTCAGGACCTTGAATGATTTTCCGCATGCACAGCAAAGGATGGACTTCTCACGGATGGCCTTTTGCGGATCAACGGTGGCCGGGGCGGCACTCTCAAGAACCTCGCCCTCGGCAATGGCTTTGATGCCGGCAGCCAGTTTCTGCACCATGGAAGTGATTTCTTCCTCCGTCATGGTGCGGACACCAGCCTGCGCTTTGACGATCTCCAATGCTTCTTGCAGATAATCTTCCATCGCAAACTCCTTGATGAATGGTTTTCAGGTCATGTAGTCAATACAACGGCATTCACTGGATCATAGTTGTTATATAAAAGTTCAATCACTTTTGTATTCTATCCGTCATTCAATTCAGTGTGTCAAGTTAATACGTATTACAAGTTAAGAATTATATGTCCTCTAATGGGAGGCAGGCTTTTGCCCGGACAAAACCGCCACCACTCTTGATTCCTCAGTCAGTGTTTAGTATAGGATCAAAAGTTGAGGCGAGGAGATCGAAGCAAGTAAATACAATGGAGAACGATATGAGTGCCGAAGGTAACAAGGTTCACAAGTTAGAGACCGTCAAATCCGGCGAGTCCGCGGAATGCGAGCGCCAGATTGCCGGTGAGGCTGCAACCAACAAGGACATGAGCAAGGTGGCGATCGTCGTGTCGCTGCTCGTCGTGGTCCTGTTGGTCATCTTTTTCTTCGGCATGAACCGAAACATTGCCGGGTTGACCGAAGAGGTGAAGAGCCTCGGCGAAATGCGCAACGATATTTCCACCCTGGACCAGCGCATGGTGCAGATGGAGGAGGGCGTCCCGGTCCAGATGAAAAAGCTGCTGGCCCACGGCATGGTCAATGAGATGGCCATGAAGGCCGCCTACCTCGGCAACACTCTCGAAGACCAGCAACTTCGGGATCGGATGCAGGAGATTCTGCAGTCCCTCAAGGAAGTCCGGGGAGAGCTCGAAAAATAGTAATCCGTCTTTCTCGGCAATCGCAAGGGTGCGGCATCGTCAGATGCCGCACCCTTTTTTTGTCCAACGGAATGGTCAGTATTGATCAGTTATAATCAATTTTTTGTTGACAGGCTTGCTGGTTCTCAATTATGAACAAAGTGAAGAATAATGATCAACAAGGCGTTTTCGGCATGAATAAGAAATTTATCAGCTTGAGAGAGGTTGGGAGGCAGTTGGACATACCGCCGTCTACCATCGTCTACTACAAGGATAAATTTGAAAAATATATTCCGTCCGAAGGTGGCGGCGGGCGCCGTACGCGGTATCCCGTCGAGGTGTTGGAGATATTCAGGAGGATTCGAGAGATGTTCAACGACAATTGGTCCACTGAACAAATTGAAAGGGAATTAGCTCTTAAATTCAGTGTGTTATTGAATGATCAACAGCCTGATCAATGTTTTGATCAAGGTGAGCCGAGGGCGGGATTTCAAGAGCTGGCCGGTGTTCTGGCTCGGATGTCCGACGTGCTGGACAACCAGTCGTTGTTCCGGAGCGAGATCCGGTCCCTGCGCGACGAGGTGGCCGCGCTCCGCGCCGAGCGCGAGGCCGAGGCCGGTCGACAGGCGGAGTCGGTCCGGGCGCTGCGTGAAGAGGTCGCCTCGCTGAAGCGCAAGCTTTCCGGCGGGGAGGAGGGGGCGTCCATCGACTTTCCGCCCGCCGAATTCCTGTCCAGCCCGCTGGTCATCCGCTCTGGCGGCGAATTTTTGGGCGTTCAGGGCAAGGGGAACAAGCACTTCTCCCTGGAGGCGTTCGTTCAGCTCATCGAACGCAAGGAATCCGCCATGGTCACCGTGGAGACCTCCTGGAAGAAACAGGACTCCCATTGGGTGTTGGTGGTGCGCGTGGATGACCGCGAGAAGGGCCGGGAGCAGAACATCATCCTTGTGGCCAAGAAGACGATTACGCCCAGCCGGAACATCGTCACCGAGATCATCCGGTTGAACATCGACGGCAACGACGCGCCCGACGCGCTGCTGCTGACCCTGTTCCGCCAGTTGAAGACGGTCTTCAACGGCTAGAATCTGGAATTGATTCAAGCTTCTTCTAGAAAAACTCTTGATTGATTCGGCAGTTTCAATTATATAGCTACTGCCAAATATACTACAGGTAGTCAGTTTCGCCGGTTCACTTTGGAGGAGACGGTATGCCCCAGGTCGCTGCTAGAATTACCCATGATCAGGAAAAGTGGCTCAAGGACTATTTCAAGACCAAGAGCGCCGGCGCCGAGTTCATCCTGCCGTGGGCCGTGGATGTCTTTTTCAAGTCCATCCGCAACGTCTCCAGCGACTTCTCCGTCGCCGAGCTGAAAACCATCCTCGAATCCCACAAGGAAGTGAAGCTGCTGCCCAACCAGTCCAAGCAGGCGTATCTGCTCCTGCGGGTCGAGGAGGCCTGCGACGAGCACAGCGTGCACATCCAGCACGGGGCCAGCAAATCCAATCTCGAAGTGAAACTGCGCCGGTTGACCGACCTCCAGGCCACCGCCCTGATGATCTGGGCCACGGCGTATTGGGTCAGCAAGGCGTGGAACGGCGTCTCCATCGAAGATTACGTCAAGCTTTCCTGCGGCTAAATCGACGGCTTTGACCGTCTCTCCCCCTTTTTTGCTGCGATTGTCGGTTGCAGGTGATATCACCTGCCGATGATCGTTGTTTTTTTTGGAGGCTGAACCATGGACCGAATTCCCTGCATCCTGACCATTGCCGGGTCCGATTCCGGCGGTGGCGCGGGCATCCAGGCCGACATCAAGGCCATCACCATGCTCGGCGGCTACGGCGCGAGCGTGATCACCGCCCTGACCGCCCAGAACACCGCGACCGTGACCGGTATCCACGCCCCGTCCGCCAAGTTCGTGGCCTTGCAGCTCAAAACCGTGCTCGACGACATCCGGGTGGGTGCGGCCAAGACCGGCATGCTGTTTTCCGCCCCCATCATCGAGGCCGTGGCCGGCCTGCTCGGAAACAAGACTTTTCCCCTGGTGGTGGACCCGGTCTGCGTGGCCACCTCCGGGGCCAGGCTGCTCCAGGAGGACGCCGTGGAGGCCATGCGGACCCACATGTTTCCCCTGGCCGATTTGCTGACCCCGAATCTGCCGGAGGCCGAGCTGTTCACGGGCATGAAGATCGAGACCCGCGAAGACGCGTTCACGGCGGCCCGGTTGCTGCTCAAGATGGGGCCCAAGGCGGTGCTCATCAAGGGCGGGCACAACGACTCTCCGGCGGTCACCGACTGGTTCATGGATTCCGGCGGGGAGCCGATTCCGTTCATGCAGCAGCGGGTGGACACCATCTTCACCCACGGCACGGGCTGCACCCTGTCCGCGGCCATCGCCACCGGGCTGGGATTCGGCCTGGATATGGGGGCGGCCATCCTGCGGGCGCAGGAATACCTCAACCTGGCCCTGCGCGCCGGATTCCGGCTGGGGGAGGGGGGCGGACCGCCCAACCACCTCGCGCCGTGGATCAAGGAGCGGGCAAGGGCGTCGGTCCTGGCTTCGGTGGACGACCTGGGCAGGCGGCTCTCCAGCGCCGCCGGGATGCGGGCCATGCTCCCACGCGGCCGGGCAAACGTGGCCGTGGCCGTACCCTTTGCAGACCGGCTTTCGGACGTGGCTGGGTTCTCCGGCGGCTTCATCACCACGGCCAGGGACCAGGTGGACGTGGTCGGCTACCCGGAGTTCGGGAGCTGCCCAAGGACCGCGGCCCTGTTGCTCTCCGCGCGCCGGGTGTGCCCCGGCATGGGGTGCGCCATGACACTGGGGGCCGGGGACGAGCTGCTCCGCGCCCTGGAGGAGCTGGGGGTTGAGATCGCCTGGATGGACCGCGAGAACGCGCCCGCCTATGCGTCGGGCGATTCCGGCGGGTTCGAGGAGTGGGGCGCTTTCGCGGTTCTCTCGTCCCTTGCGGACGCCGGTTCGGTCCGGGCGGTGGGCGATCCGGGCGGCTTTGGTCGGGAGCCGGTGGTCTATTTCCTGGCGGGTGATGTGCATGAACTGCTGGTCGAATTGCGGAAAGTCGCCTCGAAAATGGCCAAAAGCCCCGACGTGATATAGATTTCCGCGCTTCCGGCTCCCCTTTAGGTTGACATATCAGCGAGAGCTTGCTTAAACATCACGTTCTTTTTGCGGGCGTGGCGGAATTGGTAAACGCGCCAGATTTAGGATCTGGTACCTCACGGTTTGGGGGTTCGAGTCCCTCCGCCCGCACCACAAAGTGCCATATTTACGCGCCTGCCCAGGCGTTTTGAGGAGGATACATTCCATGGATTACAAAGTTGAAGAGCTTTCTCCGGTAAAGCGGAAGATCAAGGTCGAAGTTCCCACCGAAGAGGTCAACGCCGCCCTTTCCGCCACCATCGCCCTGTATCGCATGCAGGCTGACGTCAAGGGCTTCCGCAAGGGCAAGGTGCCGTCTTCGGTCATCGAGTCCAAGTTCCGCAAGCAGGTCTACGGCGAAGCCACCACCGACCTGATCAACTACCAGATCAACGAGATCATGAGCGGCCTTTCCATGCAGCCCATGTCCCGGATCGACGTTGATGCCCAGGAACTGGTCCGCGACGAGGACTTCTCCTACTCCATCGAGTTCGAGGTCGCTCCCAAGCTCGACCTGCCCGACTACAAGGGCCGCAAGGTCGAGGAAGTGGACGTGGTCGTGGCCGACGAGGAGGTCACCGAGGTCGAGGAGCGCATCCTCGAGAACAACTCCGAGGTCAAGGTCATCGAGGACGTTCGTCCCGGCGTGGACGGCGAGGTCGTTTCCGTGAGCTTCGGCGCCTACCAGGACGGCAAGATCGTGGACGGCATCCAGGCCGAGAACTTTGACCTGCTGCTCGGCCAGCGCCAGGCCCTGCCCGAGTTCGAGGAGCTGCTCAAGACCCTGTCCTCCGGCGAGTCCGGCGAGACCGACATCACTTTCCCGGCCGACTTCATCAACGAGAACCTGGCCGGTCAGACCGTGACCATGAAGGCCAAGGTCCACGCGGTCAAGGAGCGGGTCAAGCCCGAGATGACCGACTCCGTGGCCCAGAAGGCCGGTTTCAAGGACGTCGAGACCATGCGCAAGGGCATCCGCGAGTCCTACGCCTCCCAGCGCAAGCAGATGAACAAGTCCGCCGCCCAGAGCGAGCTGCTGAACTCCATCATCGCAGAGATCAAGGAATTCCCGCTGCCGCCCTCCATGGTTGAGGACCGCATCGACCGCCTGCTGAAGGACCTGGAATACCGCCTGGACCGCCAGGGCAAGGGCTTCCAGTCCCTGGGCAAGACCCCCGAAGAGCTGCGTGGGGGCTTCCGCGAGGAGGCCGAGACCTCGGTCAAGACCGAGATCTTCCTGCTGGCCGTTGCCGCCGAGGAAGGGTTGGAAATCTCCCCCGAGGAGATCGAGGCCACCCTGTCCCAGCTGGCCGTCCAGTCCCGTCAGCCCCTGCATGAGCTGAAGAAGTACTACGAGGACAACAACCTCATCATGCCGCTGAAGGACCGTCTGCTGTGCGACAAGGCGTCCGAGCTGATCTACGACAGCGCCGATGTGAAGCTGATCCCGGCCCCGACCGACGGCAAGCCCGCCAAGAAGGCCGAGCCCAAGAAGGAAGCCGCTCCCGCCGAAGGCGGAATCCAGTTCCAGGACAAGGCCGAGGCCGTTGAATGGGCCGTGGCCAACCTGGGCCTCAAGGAGTCCACCGCCAAGGGGTACTCCCTGGCCAAGCTCCAGGAGCGCGCCGACAAGTTCCTGGCCGAGAACGCGTAGCCTGTCGAGACAAGACGAATTCGCGGCGGTCCGGACTGTTCCGGGCCGCCGTTTTTTTTCTCGGGGGACCTTGACCCCGGCCGTCGCGTGCCTATGTTGGTACAGGCCCGCCCGGCAAGTTTCCCCTTGTCCTGGCAGGGGAAATATCTCATACTGAAATGACGTGAAACAGAGTGGATATGTGTGCTGATACCCCGTTTCGGGGTGCATGAAGGCTAACGTTTCCCTTTGGATGTCCGATAACCCGCATAAGAGCCTTCTCAAGGAGACGTACATGGTCGCCATTCCGATGGTCATCGAAACTACCGGTCGCACGGAACGTGCGTACGACATCTATTCCCGACTTCTCAAAGACCGGATCATCCTGCTCGGCAGCGCCATCGACGACCACGTGGCCAGCCTCATCTGCGCCCAGCTCCTGTTCCTGGAGTCCGAGGACCCGGAAAAGGAGATCTACATGTACATCAACTCCCCCGGCGGCGTGGTCACCGCGGGCATGGCCATCTACGACACCATGCAGTACATCTCCGCGCCCGTGGCCACCCTCTGCCTGGGCCAGGCCGCCAGCATGGGTTCGCTCCTGCTCGCGGCGGGCGAGAAGGGCATGCGCTACGCGCTGCCGCACAGCCGCATCCTGATTCACCAGCCGCTGGGCGGCGCCCAGGGCCAGGCCTCGGACATCTCCATCCACGCCAGGGAGATCCTGCGCATGAAGGACGAGTTGAACGGCATCCTCGCCGGCCATACCGGGCAGACTTTGGAAAAGATCACCGCGGACACCGACCGCGATTATTTCATGTCGTCCCAGGAAGCCCTCGAATACGGACTCATCGACAAGGTCATGAAGTCCAGGGCGGACGTGGACGAAAGCATCAAGGGTTAAGAGAAATGACCGACAAGAAGAACAGTTCATCCGATCTGTGCTGCTCGTTCTGCAGCAAGACCCAGGTGGAGGTCCAGAGACTGATCGCCGGGCCGGATGTATACATCTGCGACGAGTGCGTCGCGCTGTGCAACGACATCATGGCCCAGGAGACCATCAGCGAGGAGTTCGAGGACGGACGCCTCCTGCCTCCCCAGGAGATCAAGGCGCTGCTCGATCAGTACGTGATCGGCCAGGAACAGGCCAAGAAGATCCTGTCCGTGGCCGTGCACAACCACTACAAGCGCGTCTTCTACGCCGCGGCCAATGCCGGCCCCGACGAGGTGGAGATCGACAAGTCCAACATCCTGCTCATCGGCCCCACCGGGTCGGGCAAGACCCTCCTGGCCCAGACCCTGGCCCGGGTGCTCAAGGTGCCGTTCGCCATCGCCGACGCCACCACCCTGACCGAGGCGGGCTACGTGGGCGAGGACGTCGAGAACATCCTCGTGCAGCTGCTCCAGAACGCCGACTACGACATCGACGCCGCCTCGCGCGGCATCATCTACATCGACGAGATCGACAAGGTCGCCCGCAAGGGCGATTCCCCGTCCATCACCCGCGACGTGTCCGGCGAGGGCGTGCAGCAGGCCCTGCTCAAGATCATCGAGGGCACCGAGGCCAACATCCCGCCCAAGGGCGGGCGCAAGCACCCCCAGCAGGAGTTCATCCGCATGGATACCTCGAACATCCTGTTCATCCTGGGCGGCGCCTTCATCGGCCTGGACAAGATCGTGCAGCAGCGCAAGCAGGGCTCCGGCATGGGCTTCGGCGCCAAGGTCGAGGCCAAGAAGGAGGTCAGCCTGAGCGAGCTGTTCGCCCTGGCCGAGCCCATGGACCTGATCAAGTTCGGCCTGATCCCCGAGTTCGTGGGCCGCATCCCGGTGCAGACCGCCCTGGAGGAGCTCACCGAAGACGATCTGGTGCGCATCCTCACCGAGCCCCGGAACGCGCTCATCAAGCAGTACCACAAGCTGTTCGAGCTGGATAAGGTGGAGCTGACCTTCACTGAAAACGCGCTCCGGGCCATCGCCAAGAAGGCCATCGAGCGCAAGACCGGCGCGCGCGGCCTGCGCAACGTCCTGGAAAAGACCATGCTCGACATCATGTACAAGCTCCCGGCCATGCCCGAGGTGCGCGAGTGCGTGATCAACGAGGCCGTGGTCGAGAAGGACATGGAGCCGCTGCTCATGTACCATCAGGAAGTGAAGTCCGCCTAAGGGACGCCGCCGGATTGACTTTCCGTCCGCGGGCCTTACTTCACTTGCATCGACGACAACCGCTCCCGCAAGCCGGGGGCGATGTCCTATATTCAACCCTCGGAGGAGTCCATGCCGACCTTCAGCTTCGACGGCAAGAAATCCCCTGAAACCCTGACCCTCCCGATGATGTCCCTTCGGGAAGTGGTCATGTTTCCGAAATCCATCGTCCCGCTCTTCGTGGGACGCGAGGCCTCCATCAAGGCCATCGAGACCGCGGTCGCCGACTACGGCAAGCAGATATTCCTGGTCACCCAGAAGTCCCCGGAAAAGGAACATCCCGAAGCGGACGACCTGTACCGCGTGGGCACGGTGAGCAAGATTTTGCAGATGCTGCGGCTGCCCGACGGCACCATCAAGGTGCTGTTCGAGGGCGTCTCCCGGGCGTCCTGGGACCCCGCCACGGACATGATCCCCTATGCCGAGGACGAGGGCGACTACCCCAAGGCGCGGTTCGTCACGCTGCCCGAGGCCCACGCGGATTCCGCGGAGGGGCTGGCGCTGATCCGTGCCGTGCAGGAGTCCCTGGACGAGTTCGGCAAGATCAACAAGAAGGTGGCCCCGGAGGCCATCCTGGCCATGTCCACCATCAAGGATGCGGGCCAGCTCGCCGACCAGGTCATGCCGCACCTCAAGATCGATTTTTCCCGCAAGCAGGAGATCCTGGAGGAGCTCGATCCCATCCGCCGTCTTGAGCGGGTGTACGAGCTGCTGCTCGGCGAGATCGAGATCGTTTCCATCGAGAAGCGCGTCAAGGGGCGCGTCAAGGACCAGATGGAAAAGAACCAGCGCGAGTACTACCTGAACGAGCAGGTCAAGGCGATCAACAAGGAGATGGGCCGCGAGGACGATCCGCAGGCCGAGGCGCAGGAGCTGGAAGCCCAGCTGGACGCCAAGCCCATGTCCGACGAGAACCGCGAACGCGTCCGCAAGGAAATCAAGAAGATGCGGACCATGCAGTCGTCCAGTGCGGAGTACACCGTGGTCCGCAACTACATCGACTGGGTGCTCGACCTGCCGTGGGACAACATCAAGGACGACAAGGACGTGGACATCGCCAAGGCGCGGGAGATCCTCGACGAGGATCACTTCGGCCTTGAGAAGCCCAAGGAGCGCATCCTGGAGTATCTGGCCGTCCAGACCCTGGTGGAGACCATGAAGGGTCCCATCCTCTGCTTCGTCGGCCCTCCCGGCGTGGGCAAGACCTCCATCGCCCGTTCCATCGCCCGCTCCATGGACCGCGAGTTCCTGCGGCTCTCCCTTGGCGGCGTGCGCGACGAGGCGGAGATTCGCGGCCATCGCCGGACCTATGTCGGGGCCATGCCGGGCAAGATCATCCAGTCCCTCAAGCGGGTGCAGTACAACAACCCGGTCATCTGCCTGGACGAGGTGGACAAGATGTCCGCCGATTTCCGGGGCGATCCGTCGGCGGCCCTGCTCGAAGTCCTCGACCCGGAGCAGAACTACGCCTTCAACGACCATTACCTGGACCTCGATTACGACCTGTCCAAGGTCTTTTTCATCACCACGGCCAACAGCCTGGAAGGCATCCCGCTGCCGTTGCAGGACCGCATGGAGATCATCCGGCTGCCCGGCTACCTGGAGACCGAGAAGGTGGAGATCGCCAAGGGGTTCCTGCTGCCCAAGCAGATCAAGCAGCACGGGCTGAAGGAAGACAACCTCAAGGTCTCGGACAACGCCGTCCTGGACATCGTCCGCTACTACACCAAGGAAGCGGGCGTGCGTAACCTGGAGCGCGAGATCGCCTCCATCTGCCGCAAGTCCGCCATGAAGATCGTGGAGGCCGGTGACCGCGACAAGTCCATCCAGATATCCAAGCAGTCCCTGCAGAAGATGCTCGGCGTGACCAAGTACACCTACGGCGAGCGCGAGGCCGAAGCCCAGGTGGGCGTCTGCAACGGGCTGGCCTGGACCCAGCTCGGCGGCGAAATGCTGCTGGTGGAAGTGGTCCTCATGCCCGGCAAGGGCAAGGTGGAGATCACCGGCAAGCTCGGCGACGTGATGCAGGAGTCCGCGCGCGCGGCCGTGTCCTACATCCGGTCCCGGTCCGACCTGCTCGGCCTCAAGCCCGACTTCTACAAGCTCGTGGACATCCATATCCACGTCCCGGACGGCGCCACGCCCAAGGACGGCCCCTCGGCGGGCATCACCCTGACCACGGCGCTCATCTCGGCCCTGTTGAACATCCCGATTCGCAACGACCTTGCCATGACCGGCGAGATCACCCTGCGCGGTCGCGTGCTGCCCATCGGCGGACTGCGCGAGAAGCTGCTGGCCGCCCATCGCGGGCTGATCAAGACCGTGCTCATCCCGGCGGAGAACGAAAAGAACCTGCAGGACGTTCCCAAGGACATCCTCAAGGATCTCGAAGTCATCCCGGTGAAGACCATGGACGAGGTCATCGACAAGGCGTTGGCCGGCGGTCCCAAGACCGTCTGGGTTCGGCAGCACGGCGAGCCGCCCATAGCCGCCGAGCTGCTCAAGGAAGAACACCAGCGGCCCGCCCGCCAGTAGTTCCCGAAGAAATCAGCCAAAAGAAGGGCCGGACGGTTTTGCCGTCCGGCCCTTTTCGTGTATCCTGGGGGGAACCTGGAGGTTTTCATGAGCGAACCCACAATGAAGGAACGTGCCCTGGGCGCCATAGTCGGCATGTACATCGGCGACGCCCTGGGGTTGGGGCCGCACTGGTACTACGACCTGGACGAGCTGCGCGCGGACTACGGCAAATGGATCACGGACTATGCGCCGCCCAAGCCGGGCCGGTATCACGACGGATGCAGGGCAGGGGACGTGTCCCAGACCGGGCAGGTGGCCATGCTGCTGCTCCGCTCCCTGTCCGAGCGGGGCGAGTACGTGGAATCCGACTTTACCGACCGCCTGGACGCGCTGCTCTCGACCCTGGACGGCACCCCGCAGGGCGGTCGGTACACGGATATCGCCATGCGCGAGGTCTGGAAGGCCAGGCGGGAGGGCAAGCCGTGGTCCGAGGCCGCAGGGCTTTCCGACTCGGGCGAGGCCGCCGTGCGCGGGGTCATGCTCGCTGCGCGCTATGCCGACGATCCCCGCACCCTGGCCGCCCACACCATGGCCAACATCCGGCTGACCCACGCCGAGCCCTTCGTGGCGGCCCAATCCCTGGCGTTCGTGCTGTCCGTGTGCCGCCTCATTCGCGGCAAGTCCCTGGAGAAGTCCGGCAAGGCCATGACCGGATGGGCGCAGAAGGAAGTGGACAGGGGGCTGATCGAGGCCTTTCTGCAACCCGCCTTCGTGTACGATGCGGCGGTCGATCCGAACCTGGTAGTGGAGCCGCCCCAGGGTATCGCCCGCATCTACGGGCTGGCCTGTCAGCTCGGCTTCATGCTCCCGGCCGCCTACTGGCTCTCCAGCCGGTTCCCGGACTTCGAGACCGCCGTGCTCACGGCCATCAACGGCGGTGGGAACAACATGGCCCGCGCCTGCCTGACCGGGGCGCTGTCCGGAGCCATGAACGGGATAGGGGGGATTCCCGCGCGGTTCATCGACGGGTTGCGGGACCGGGACCGGATACTGGCCGAAGCCGAGGCCGTGGTCGCGGCTCTGGATTAGCCGGACGTCCCGGAGAACAGGTCCTCAAGGGCCAGGGATGTCAGCAGGGCGTTGTTTCGGAGCATCTGCATGCCCGGGTTGTCGTTCCGGGCCGTCCCGGATTTGTAGCGGTGCTTGACCTCTTCCGGGTCGATGCCCAGGCGGCAGGCCTTTTCGCGGTTCCGTTCCTCGTCCTCATCGTCTCGGCTCTTGGGCAGGTTTTTCGTGGCGGAGGCGAGGCTCGACCGGACCTTCACTCCGGTGATCTTTTCCAGCTCCTGTTCGATCTCCCGGATGCGTTCCCGCTGTTCTTCCGAGGGGTTGCCGTCGGCCATGGCCAGGGTCTGGGCAAGGAGGTTCTGGAGGAAGAGGACGCGCTGCTCCTCCTCGGGCGTGAGCTGTTTGGCGATGGGGATGGGAGAGCCGCCGATTTCGGGGGCCTCGACCTCGGCTTCCTCGCCCACCGCGGTGATGTTCCGTTCCCGCGAGACCAGCCTGGCGAGTCCGCCCGTACCGCCTGAAAAAGTATCGGTCGATATCTGCATGAATGCTCCGTGGGAAAAGAATTCCGTCTCCAGGAGCTTGCAGGAACCGTTCCGGGGCAAGGGCTGCCCACCAAAGGAAGCGGCCCGCTTGAAGCGGGCCGCCGGTGATTACTGTATCTTCGAGGTGATGTTGTGCTTGATCCAGGTCCCGTCCCACCATTCTATGGGTTGGGTCGGGATGCCGGCCACCGTGATCCCGTAGTGCAGATGGTCGCCGCCCGCCAGGCCCGTGGCCCCGGTGTGGGCGATGATCTGGCCCTTGGTGACCATGTCGCCGGGCCCGACGGCCACGGAGGACAGGTGGGCGTACAGGGATTGCAGTCCCAGGCCGTGGTCGATGACCACCACGTTGCCGTAGATGCCGAGGAAGTCCGCATAGACCACGCGTCCGTCGTTGCCCGCCGGGACAGGGGCCTGCTGGGTGGAGGCCAGGTCCAGGCCGAGGTGGGTCTGATGGTCCACCTTCTTGCCCTGATACATGTAGTCGCGGGCGTCGGCGAACCGGGCGCGGTTGGCCGCGTTGGGCAGCCTTACGAAGGTGCCGGACCAGAGCATGACCGGGCTGGTCTGGCGGCTGAACTCCACGAGCTTGGCACGGTTCTGCTTGCGGATTTCGTTGTTGATGTAGAGATACTGGTCGAGCAGGGACCCTTCGTTGGGCACCAGCCCCTGGAATTCCGGGATGGTCTTCTCCATGAATCCATCGGACAGGTTGATCCGGTCGCTGCGGAAGGCGCGGGGGTTGGTGTGGTAGTTGAAGGACCGCCTGGCGCTGTTGCCCGCCGAGTCGGCCGCGATGATGAACGGCTTGAAGTCCTGAGCCGGGACGTCCCAGGGGTGGGCGAACATACAGTAGTAGAGGAAGCGGCCTCCCGAAGCGCCGGGCTGGAGATAGGCGGGGAAGAACCGTTCGCCCAACTGGATGCCGGTCTTGGCCGCCTCTTCGCTCAGGGCGTAGATCATCAGGCCCGCGCCGCCCTGGTTCAGGTTGTTGACCGGGGATTCCACGTAGATGCGGGGCGGGGTGAGGTCGAGGGAATAACTCTTTTCGAGCTTGACCAGCCCGGCCGCTCCGAAGGGATAGAGGGAGGCGTCGCGGGCGGTGACCTCGATGGTGAATTCGCCTTCGGCCAGATTGCTCTTGGCCAGGGTGATGGTTTCCTCATCCTGCATGATGCCGCCGGGGTAGGCCTTGACGGCCAGGGGCGAGCGCTGCCCGTTCTGCACGGCGTAGATGTCCAGCGAACGCAGGCCGCTGCCCGGGTCCTGGACCGTGACGGTCACGATGGACTCCTTGCCGAGCTGCTGCGCGTCGGGGGTGATGGTCACCACCGGCGGGGTGGTGTCGCGGAAAATCATGAAGAGCCCGGCGGCGAGCGCCAGGAGGATGATGACGGCCAGAAGGCCGCCCAGGGGCAGCTTCGGGGTGCTGCGTTTCTTGTTCAGGCTGGTGTCTTTGTTCATGGGTCTTCCTGTGTGATTAATTCTAGATTATTTCTATAATACTCCATGAACGGATACAAGGGGAGATGAAAGAAACCATATCTGTGTATACAATATGCCGGAATAAAAGAAAAAAGCCGCGTGTTACCTGCGCGGCTTTCGCTGTCTCGGGCGGGAAGGGGGCTAGTCCTCGGCGTCCAACCCCTCCATGAGGTTGATGGTCAGGCGCAGGAAATCGGCCTCGGTGACGATGCCCACAAGGAGTCCGTTCTCGACCACGGGCAGGCAGCCGTACTTGTGGTTGAGCAGCAGCTGGGCCGCGTTCTTGAGCGGAGTCCCCGGCTCGACCGAGGTGAGGTCCGTGCGCATGATCTCGTGGATCGGGATGCCGGAGTCGATTTCCTTCTGGGTCTCCGGGTCCAGTCCGGCCAGCTTGGAGATGGTTGCCGAGAGGATGTCCCGGTGGGTGAGCAGCCCGGAAAAGGTGTTGTCCACGGTGACGATGGGGATGTGCCGGATGCGCTGCAGGTTCATCAGCTCGCGGGCCGTGTGCAGCGAATCGTTCTCCCTGAGGGAGAAGACCGGTGACGTCATTAGGTCCCTGACCTTCAGCATAGCTCCTCCTGTTGTCTGTAACTAATCTCCATCAAAGAAGGAAATGTGTCAACAATGGGTGCTTTATTCTCGTTATTATTTACCGGTCGTGTTGACTTGGTGGGTAAAATCTGTTCAGCATCCCGCAGGTGTTTTCCCTCATGGCGCACCGTTATTCCCAGGAGACAGAATGCTTGACCCGGTAAGGCTCAGGGAGCGCATGGTGCGTGACCAGATTCAGGCTCGCGGCGTGACCGACGAGCGCGTGCTCGACGCCATGCGCACGCTGCCGCGCCACCTCTTCGTGGAGGAGGCCCTGGCCTACAAGGCGTACGGCGACGCGCCCCTGCCCATCGGCGAGGGGCAGACCATTTCACAGCCCTACATCGTGGCGCTCATGTCCGAGCTGCTTGAAGTCGAGCCGGGCATGAAGGTCCTGGAGATCGGCACCGGCTCCGGCTACCAGGCGGCGGTCCTGGCCCGTATGGGGGCCGACGTCCACACCGTGGAGCGCATCAAGAAGCTGTTCCACGCCGCGCGCAAGCGGTTCATGGACATGCGCATGTTCTCGGTCAAGCTCAAGCTCGACGACGGGACCATGGGCTGGCCCGAGGAAGCGCCTTTCGACCGGATCATCGTCACCGCCGGAGGCCCGGAGGTTCCCGAGCCCCTGGTGGACCAGCTGGCCGACAACGGCCGCATGCTCATCCCCGTGGGCGAGTCGCGGCGCAACCAGACCCTGGTGCTCGTGGAGAAGCGCGACGGCGAGGTCATCCGCACCGACAAGGGCGGCGTGGCCTTCGTGGACCTCGTGGGCAGCCACGGCTGGTAGGAGAACGCATGCGCGGTTCCCCGTCACTCAAGGAAGCCTTCATGGCCGCTCCCGGCCCGCGTAACACGCGCGAGGCCGTGCTGCTCTGGCTCAAGGGGCTGTGCATGGGCGGGGCGGACATCATCCCCGGCGTGTCCGGCGGGACCATCGCCTTCATCACCGGCATCTACGGCGACCTGGTGGACGCCATACGGTCCTTCGACGGTCTTTTCCTGCGCCGCCTGCTGCGTCTGGACCTGGCCGGGGCGGTGGCCGAAACCCACCTGCGCTTCCTGGCCTGCCTGCTGTTCGGCATCCTGACCGCCATCGTGACCATGGCCTCGCTCATGAACCACCTGCTCAACAACCATCCGGTGGAGATCTGGTCCCTGTTCTTCGGGCTGATCGCGGCCTCCATCTTCGTGGTGGGCAAGGAAATCAAGCCCCTGAACGGCCCCAACCTGGCCCTGGTGGGGCTGGGCGCCGCGGCCAGCTATCTTTTGGTGGGGATGATCCCGGTTTCCACGCCCGAGACCCTGCCGTTCATCTTTCTGTGCGGTTCCATAGCCATCTGCGCCATGATCCTGCCGGGCATCAGCGGGGCGTTCCTGCTGCTCATGCTCGGCAAGTACGAATACGTCACCCGGACCCTCAAGAATCCCTTTATCTGGGACAACTTCGTGGTCATCGCCGCCTTCGGGGCCGGCGCGGTGGTGGGCATCGCTTTGTTTTCCAGAGTGCTCCATTTTCTGTTACAGAGATGGCACGCGGCCACGGTGTCCGTGCTGACCGGATTCATGATCGGGGCGCTCAGAAAGGTCTGGCCCTGGAAAGAAGTCTTGGAATCGGCGGTCATTCGTGGAAAGATGCATGTCCTGCGCACGCAGAACGTGCTGCCGGACGGTTTTGATTCCGGCGTGGCCCTGGCCTTGGCGCTGTGCGTCGCGGGCGTGTGCGTGGTCATCGTGTTGGAGCGGCTGTCGAGAGGCCGCGCGAAATGAATAGGGTCTCCCGCGAGGGAGAAGAGATAAAGAGAGAAATACAGCCATGAGTGAATGCAGTTCCGGTTCCTGCGGCAGCGCGGGAGGTTCTTCCTGCGGCAGCGGTGGGTCCACCAGCGCGAAGATGAAAATCCAGGACGAGATGATCAAGTCCACCCTGGAGAAGATCAAATACAAGCTGTTCATCATGAGCGGCAAGGGCGGGGTGGGCAAGAGCTCGGTTTCGGTCAACGTGGCCGCCGCCCTGGCGGCGCGGGGCTTCAAGGTCGGGCTCATGGACGTGGATATCCATGGTCCCAGCGTGCCGACCCTGCTCGGCATCTCCGGTTGCCTGGAGATCGACCGGGGGTCCCTGATCCTGCCCAAGGAATATAACGACAACCTCCACGTGGTCTCCATGGAGTCCCTGCTCAAGGACCCGGACCAGGCGGTGCTGTGGCGCGGTCCCATGAAGACCTCGGCCATCCGCCAGTTCATCTCCGACGTGCAGTGGGGCGAGCTGGACTTTCTGGTGGTCGATTCCCCTCCGGGCACCGGCGACGAGCCCATGACCGTGCTGAAGACCATTCCGGACGCCCTGTCGGTGGTGGTCACCACCCCGCAGGAGGTTTCCCTGTCCGACGTGCGCAAGTCCATCAATTTTCTTCAGTACGCCAAGGCCCCGATCCTCGGCGTGGTCGAGAACATGTCCGGGCTGGTCTGCCCGCACTGCCACCAGTCCATCGACCTGTTCAAGAAGGGCGGCGGCAGGGCGCTGGCCGAGAAGTACGGCCTCGACTTCCTGGGCGCCATCCCGCTCGATCCGGCCACGGTGGTGGCGGGCGATCTCGGCACCCCGGTGGTCCTGCTCGAAGAGGATTCCTTCGCCAAGAGCGCGTTCATCGAGCTGGCGGACACCATAGCGGAAGCGGCCCAGAAGAGCCTCGAGGCGGCCTCGACAACGAACACCTAGGCGGGAAAGATGGACAGGAAAAAGCTATTCAACCTTCCGAACTGTCTGACCATGGCCCGGATTCTGGCGGCTCCGTTCATCGTGCTGCTGCTCTATTTCGAGATGTGGTTCCAGTTCAAGTTCGGCTCCTACTTCGCCTTCGGCCTGTATTTCCTGGCCTGCGTCACGGACTACTTCGACGGCAAGATCGCGAGGGAGCAGAACGCCATCACCAACCTTGGCAAGTTCCTGGACCCCCTGGCGGACAAGCTGCTCATCGGCTCCGCGCTGATCATGCTCGTCCGGCTCGGACCGGGCTGGGGCGTACCCGCCTGGGTGGTGATCATCATCATCTGCCGCGAGCTGGCGGTCACCGGGATGCGCGCCATCGCCGCCGAGATGGGCGAGGTGGTCGCCGCGGACAAGCTGGGCAAGGCCAAGACCCTGACCCAGTCCCTGTCCCTGGGTTTCCTCATCTTCCACTATCCGCTCTTCGGCTGGGACCCCCGGCCCACGGGGATAGTGCTGTTGTACATAGCCCTGGCGCTGACCGTGGTCTCGGGCGGGAACTACCTGTACAACTTCTACAAGAAGTGGATCTCCGTCCCGGAAGGGGAGTGATTCCCCGGGGCGGCCGGACGGTTCGGGACGGGGTTCCGCGCCGGGCCGCTCTAGAAAATTTTGAGACAAAATCTGGCCCGCCCCTGTGCAGTATAGTCTAACCGTCCGTCGCCGTTGGGGAATTTCTGTGGTGACAGGGGTGTTGCAACATGCTACTTTTGCATGTGACATATCTGTACAAGATTTCGCAAAAAGGGTTAATAAACGAAGAGAGACAAATACTTCTGAGAGAGACCCCATGTCGGATTCCAACTCGGTCAAACACCTTGTCCGCATAACCAACTGCCTCCAGACCATTCTCGATCTCGAGTCCCAGCTGGAGCAGTTGGAAAACGGCCATTCCCTCCTCGATGAATTCGCCGTGCTCAAGTCCTTCCTCGAAAAGATTGACGAGGTGGAGTTGAGCGAATCGGACGTGGAGCGGATCGAGACGGCGACGTCGAATTTTCTCAGGGAACTGGAAGGACCGCTGTCGCGAAGGTCGCCCCGTGGCGGGACCAAGCGCAGGCTTCAATAGACCATGCGAGGCAGATTATTCTTCATTGCACTGCTCGTTGCCATCAACCTCTTCCTGATGATCAGGCTGATCTGGAGCGACCAGGGCATTTTCGCCTACCTGGAACTGAAGAACCGGTACGAGGTCCTGCGGGGGAAGATCGAGGCGGTTGACGGCAGGAGCCTGGATTTGAGCCAGGAGATTCGCAAACTCAAATCGGACAAGGGGTATCAGGAGAAAGTCGTTCGGGAGCGGATGAATTTTGTGAAGAAGGACGAGATCCTGTACATATTTCCCGACGAGAAAGGCCAACCCCGCGGAGAAGCACCCGATGAGCAAGAAAATTGAATGGTATCAAGAAGTTCTCTCCTTGGAACCCGGTTCACGGGTCTTTTTTCCGCTCGCCAAGCTCTTCGTCGAGAACGGCCAGCCCGAGGACGCGGTGCAGACGCTGCGCCAGGGGCTGGACCGCCACCCCGACTATCTTGAAGCCCGCATGCTCCTGGTGGAGCTCCTGACCGAACTCGGCCGCGAGGCAGAGGTCCACGAGCAACTGGAGCGGGTCATCAATCCGCTGCGCGACTATCCCGCGTTCTGGCGGGGCTGGGCCAGGAGCCTGCCCGCGGAGCAGCGCGACCTGGCCGTGTTCCTGATGCTGGTGGCCTCCAATATTTCCGGCGACACCATCAAGTGGACCGACGTGGTTTTCGAGGGCATCGGCACCCTGGCGGGCCGGCTGGTGGGCGCGCCCTTGCCGCCCCCTGGCGAATGCGTCCCGGCCTTCAGGCTCCCGGAAGTGGACATCTGCGAGGATGACGAGGCCGACAGGCCGGACTTCCGGCCCGGCGTCGGCTCCTTCCGGACCAAGACCATGGCCGACCTGCTGGCCTCCCAGGGGGACGTGGAGGGGGCACTTGAAATCTACCGCGAATTGTTGCAATCAACGATGTCCGACGAGCGTCGCTCCGAACTCAAGGAGCGGATCGTGAAACTGGAGCGGGATCGTGACGGCGGCGGACCGGGGGTGGAACTCGGCGACGCTTTCAGCGTCCACGCCAAGAACCGTCTGATCAGCACCCTCGAAACCCTGGCCTCGCGGTTCGAGGCAAGGGTACAGGGCTGAGCCAAACCTGAAAGGGACGTGATCCTCGCCGCCCGAGGCGTTGCGGGGAGTGCGTTCGCGCAAAGCGGGAATATGCGATATACATTTTTGATTCTTCTGGCCGCCGTGGCGCTGCTCGGCGGTTGCAGCGTGTGGGATTCCACCGCTGAATACACCAAGGAGACGTGGCGGACCACGAAGGACTTCGTGGACCCGCCGCCGAGGATCGATACCGACAGCTATCAGTTCACCAACCCCAACCAGGAGAAGCTGGCCAAGCTCATCTCTCCGGTTGACGGGCCGTTGACCTCGCTGATCCGGTTCGTGGACGACACGGACACCCTGCCCGACATCGAATGGCTCGACCTGCTCATGGCCCGCTTCCCGTGGGTGGACCGGGTCCTGGTCACGGACGAGGCGGGAACCATCATCTTCATGCAGCCCGAGCTGCCCGTGAAGCGCATCAGCCGGCCGCTGGTCTTCGAAGGGGTCTGGCGGGAGCTGAGCCTGATCACCGTGGTCGATTATTCGGACCTCGGGCCCGAGATGTACATCGGCCGTCCGTACTATGAGGACATCGATTTCAGCGGGTTGATCGGCGTGGGCTTCGACCCCCGGTCCCTGCTGCGGCTGTGCCCGGACCCCAAGGAGCTGGTGCTCATTCATCCCGGCAACAGGGTCTGGTCCCTGGGAGCGGACGTGGACGAAGAGGCGCTGCTGGCCATCGACTGGGAGGAGAAGCTCAAGAACGAGGTCTCCGGTCAGGTCCAGACGGGCAACCGCTATTACACATGGCTGTCCCGCTACGTGGGTCGGGACCAGTACATTTACGCGACGCAGAGCGTCGATCCCAACGCAGAGGGGAGCTGGTGGCCATTCTAGGTCCGCAAAACAATCGAGGGGGAAGGCCGATGTCGCAACAGGTAACCGTCACCGAGCACATCCTGCTGCACCAGAAGATGGTGCCGGGAGCCACGGGGCAGTTCACGCGGCTGTTCAACGAGCTCGTGCTCTCCGCCAAGATCATCACCCGTGCCGTGAACAAGGCCGGGCTGGTCGATATCCTGGGCTTCACCGGGGACGTCAACGTCCAGGGCGAGGAGGTCAAGAAGCTCGACGAGTACGCCAACCGCATCCTCATCCATCGGCTGGCGCGTTCCGGCGTGCTCTGCGCCATGGCTTCGGAGGAGAACGCCGACATCATCGAGGTGCCGGAGTCCCTGCCGCGCGGCGAATACATCATCATCTTCGACCCCCTGGACGGTTCGTCGAACATCGACGTCAATGTCAACATCGGGACCATCTTTTCGATCTTCAAGCGCAAGAGCGACCCCGACGCCGCGCTCATGTCCAGCGACGTGCTCCAGAAGGGCAGCGAGCAGGTGGCCGCGGGTTACGTGCTCTACGGCTCGTCCACCATGCTGGTCTTCACCTGCGGCGACGGGGTGCACGGCTTCACCTTGGACCCCAGCGTGGGCGAGTTCCTGCTCTCCCACCCGAACATCCGCATCCCGGAGCAGGGCAAGATCTACTCGGTCAACGAGGGGTACGAGCGGTACTGGGACCGCCACACCAAGAAGGCGCTGGCCTATTTCAAGTCGCCCAAGAACGCGCTGCGCAAGCCCTACAGCGGCCGTTACATCGGCTCCCTGGTGGCGGATTTCCACCGCAACCTGCTCTACGGCGGCATCTTCATGTATCCGGCCGACCTGCGCGACCCCAAGAAGCCCACGGGCAAGCTCCGCCTGACCTGCGAATGCAATCCCATGGCGTTCATCGTGGAACAGGCAGGCGGCATGGCCGTGGATGGCCTGAACCGGGTCATGGACATCGAGCCGGACCACCTGCACCAGCGCATTCCCTTCTTCTGCGGCTCCCGCAACGACGTCCAGATCGTGCAGGAAATCTACGAGTCGGAGACGCGGAGAAAGAAAGGCCGGTAATGCGCGTCCTGGGCATCGAGACCTCCTGCGACGAGACCGCCGTGGCCCTGGTGGCCGACGGCAGGCTTCTGGGTCACCAGCTGGCCACCCAGGTGGACATGCACGCCCTGTTCGGCGGCGTGGTCCCCGAGATCGCGTCCAGAGAGCACCTGCGCGTCCTACCCCGGCTCTACCGGGAGCTGTTGCGCGAGACCGGCCTGGCCATGGAGGACATCGACGCCGTGGCCGTGGCGCGCGGACCGGGATTGCTCGGCAGCCTGCTGGTGGGCGTCAGCTTCGCCAAGGGGCTGTGTCTGGCCTCCGGCGCGCGGCTGGTGGGGGTGAACCATCTCTGGGCGCACCTGCTGGCGCCCGGTTTGGAAGGGGAGCTGCGGTTCCCGGCCCTGGGACTGCTGGTCTCCGGCGGCCACACCCACACCTACCTGGTGCGTTCGCCCGCCGATTTCGAGCTGCTGGGGCGGACCCTGGACGACGCCGCCGGGGAGGCGTTCGACAAGACCGCGAAGATCATGAATTTCCCGTATCCCGGCGGGCGCTACATAGACGACCTGGCGCGGGAGGCGGAGCCGGATACCACCCTGTTCCCGAGGCCGTACATCGACAATCCGACCCTGGACTTCAGCTTCAGCGGGTTGAAGACCGCGGTGGCCAATCACGTGGCCGCGCACCCGGACCTGGTCTTCGAGACCATGGCCGACGCGGACGCGGTGGCGGCCCTTCCGGCGGACCGCCGGGCGGCCCTGGCGCGAGTCTGCGCGTCCTTCAACTGGAGCGTGGCCGACACCCTGCGGATCAAGGTGGAGCGCGCCCTGAAGGAGGTCGGGAAGGTCGAGAGCCTGATCGTGGCGGGCGGCGTGGCCGCCAACACGGGGGTGCGCGAGGCCATGCGCGGCGTGGCCGAAGCCCACGGGCTGGAGCTGACCCTGCCGTCCCTGTCCCTGTGTACGGACAACGGGGCCATGGTCGCCTATGCCGGATGGGAGCTGGCCAGGGCCGGGTACGGTCACGGCCTGGACCTGGAAGCAATACCCCGGGGCCGTATTGTCCCGCTGGATTGGGAGAGGGCGGATTAACGGTTCGATCAACCGTGAAAATGCCCGGACCTCCTTGACAGTAGGGTACATGCAGACCTATTTTAAATAAATTGCGAAAACAATGGCGGCATGATGCCGCGCCGGCGAGTCCGGAACACTGAAGAATAGCCTGGCCGCAGGCCGAGCAAAAAAAGGAGAACTTCATGGCCAATCAGATCACCGACGCTACTTTCGAAAAGGACGTTTTGCAGAGCGATGTCCCGGTCCTCATCGACTTCTGGGCTCCCTGGTGCGGTCCCTGCCGCGCGATGGGCCCGGTCATCGACGAGCTGGCCGAGGAATTCGACGGCCAGGTCAAGATCGTCAAGATGAACGTCGACGAGAACTCCGCCACGCCCGGCAAGTACGGCATCCGCGCCATCCCGACCCTGATCCTGTTCAAGGGCGGCGAGGTTGTGGATCAGTCCACCGGTGCCGTTTCCAAAAGCAGCATCAAGGAAATGATCACCAAGAAGGCGCTGTAATCCATGAATTCTTATGACGCCGTAGTCATAGGGGGCGGCCCGGCAGGAATGACGGCTGCCCTTTATCTTTTACGCGCCGGCGTGAAAACCGCCATGATCGAGAAGCTGTCTCCGGGCGGGCAGGTGCTCATGACCTCGGAAATCGAGAACTATCCCGGTTTCCCCAAGGGGTTGCAGGGATGGGAGCTGGCGGACAAGTTCGCCAACCATCTCGAAGAGTACGATCTGCACCGGATCAACGACGAGGTCAGCGGCATCAAGGTCGGCAACCCCTGGCACACCATCATGGTGGGCGGGGAAGAGGTGCGGGCCAAGGCGGTCATCCTCGCCACCGGGTCCCGCTACCGCAAGCTCGGAGTCCCGGGCGAAGAGCGGCTTCTCGGACGGGGGGTCTCCTACTGCGCCCTGTGCGACGGCAACTTCTTCAGGGGCCGCGACGTGGCCGTCATCGGTGGCGGCAACTCCGCCCTGGAGGAGGCCCTCTACCTGGCCCGGTTGGTGAACAAGGTATACCTCATTCACCGCCGCTCGGACTTCCGGGGCCAGCTCTGCTACCAGGACAAGTGCTTTACCCACGAGAAGATCAAGATCATGCGCAATACCGTGGTCGAAGAGATCGTCGGCGAGACCGACGTGGAACATCTCGCGCTCAAGGATGTGAATTCCGGCGAGAAATCCCAGCTGACCGTGGACGGCGCCTTCATCTTCATCGGTTTCGAGCCGATCATGGATTTCGTCTCCGACGACATTCACAAGGAGCGCAACGGCATCCTGACGGACATCGAGATGCGCACCAACGTGCCCGGCATTTTCGCCGCCGGCGACATCCGTTCCAAGATGTGCCGCCAGGTGGCCTCTGCCGTGGGCGACGGGGCGACCGCCGCCACCGCCGCCTTTTCCTACCTTGAGCAATTGGACGCCTAGGAGCCCGCATGCGTCGTTTATTGGCCCCTGTCCTTTTTGTCGTCCTCCTCGCCCTTGGCGGGTGCATCTGGATCGACAGCTATTTTCTGCCTCCGCCCGAGGATACGGCCCAGGAGCTGTATGAAGCGGGCGTGGCGGCCATGAATGAAAAGGACTACGGGGACGCCCAGGAATATTTCTCGAAACTCAAGGACCGCTTCCCGTTCAGCCCGTTCTCCCTCAAGGGCGAGCTGGCCCTCGGCGACGCCTACTTCCTGGACGGGGACTACGTCTTCGCCCTGGACGCCTACAAGGAGTTCGAGGCCCTCCATCCCAGCAACGAGAACATCCCCTACGTTCTCTACCAGATCGCCAACACGGACATGAGCATGTTCCGGACCATCGATCGCAGGCAGGAGAACGTCAAGGAGGGGCTGGAATATCTCTACCGGCTGAAGGAGACCTATCCTCAGTCGCAGTACGCCGAGGCGGCCACGGACATGATCGCCAAGGGCCGCCGCATATTGGCCGAACACGAGATATTCGTGGCCGATTTCTTCTGGCGCACGGACCAGTACGGCCCGGCCTGGCACCGCTACCAGTACGTGGTGGAGAACTTCTCCGACATCCCGGACCTGCGGGAATACGCCATCAAGCGCGCCGAATATTCCTATTTTGAGTACCAGAAAACCCTTTCCGAGGAAGAGCGCTTGCGCGTCCAGGGAAGCTGGACGCGCTGGCTCAAGCAGTGGCTTTAGGCCAACCCAACCATTCGGAGGCCGTCCGTCGTCATGCCGAAGCAGGTATTCTCTTTTCCCGACTCCCTTGACGGGTTCCTCGTGGACGACGAGCTGTTCGCCCGCGCCTATGGTGAATCCGCCGACCGCGAGCGCGCCTGGATGAAGACCTGCATCGCGCGGCTGTACGAATGGTATGGCCCGCGCAGGGACAGGGCAGGGCGGATCGCCGAAAGCTGGCGGTCCGGCCTGGAGTCCGTGCGCGCCCATGAACCGGTGGATTTCGCCGTGGTTCTGATCGGCGGCGGCTTCGCTTCGCCCGCCCGGCTGCTGGCCTCCCTGGTCCCGTCCTTGGCCTGCGGCGTGGAGCACGTCCTGGTCGTGCGCGTGGACGGCGAGGGGGACTTCCCCTCGTCGCTGCTCACCGGCATGGAGCTGGCCGGGCAGGAGCTGGTGGCGGACATGGGGAGGGACGACGTCCTTTCCCTCCTGCGCACCCTGGCCGAGGCTGGCCGCAGCGGCGCGGTCGTGGACCTCGCCGGGCTGGACGATCCCTGTCCGGAGCAGGGAAGGGTTGCCTGGTACCGGCCCGTGCTCGACGGCAAGGCCGCCGTGTTCATGGAAGACGGGGCGACCTTCGATCTTGAGGCGCTGGCGTTCTCCCACCCCGGTAGTGAATTTGTTTTGTACGGGGCCGACGTCGACCTGCCCGCCGGGTTTGTCCGCGGCGGGGGGGACGAGGCGTCGTTCCTGAACGCGGTCACGGACGTGGCCTACGCACCTTTCGCCCTAGCGGGCGAAGCCCTCGAAGCCGCCAGGCTGGTCCTGGGACCGGGCCAGGAGGGGTGCTGGGTCTGGCCCGGGCTGCATCCCGAATTCTTCCTGTTCCACCGCACCTCCTGGACCCTTGGAGACTGATCGTGAGCAAAAGCAACGCCCCGTCCGCGAAGATGCTGAGTCAGCTTCGCAATATCGGCATCATCGCCCACATCGACGCCGGAAAGACCACTCTGACCGAGCGCATCCTCTATTATTCCGGCAAGATTCATCGCATCGGCGAGGTCCACGAAGGGACCGCTACCATGGATTTCATGCCCGAGGAGCAGGAGCGCGGCATCACCATTGCCTCGGCCATGACCTCCTGCCGGTGGGACCCGTGCATGATCAACATCATCGACACGCCGGGCCATGTGGACTTCACCATCGAGGTGGAGCGCTCCCTGCGCGTTCTCGACGGGGCCGTGGGCGTGTTCTGCGGCGTCAGCGGCGTGGAGCCGCAGTCCGAAACCGTGTGGCGGCAGTCCGAGGCGTACCACGTCCCCAAGCTCGCCTTCGTCAACAAGATGGACCGGCTGGGCGCGGATTTCGACGCGGTGCTCGACTCCATGGTGCAGAAGCTCAAGGCCAATCCCGTGGCCATCCAGTACCCGGACGGTGCGGGCCAGGAGTTTGTGGGGGTCTTCGACCTGGTGACCATGGAGCGGCTGGAGTTCGACCCGTCGTCCAGCGGCGCGACCTATGCGCGCAGGCCGGTCACGGAGGAGGAGTCGGGCAGGCTCTCGCCCTGGCGCGATAAGCTGCTGGAGACCGCCGCCGAGGAGGACGAGTCCATCCTCGACCTGTACCTGTCCGGCGAGGAGGTCCCCCCGGCCCAGGTGCGCGCGGCCCTGCGCAAGGCGACCCTGGCCCGGAAGATCGTGCCCGTGCTGGTCGGCTCGGCTCTCAGGAACATCGGCGTGCAGCCGGTGCTGGACGCGGTCTGCCAGTACCTGCCCAGCCCGCTGGAGGTTCCGCCCGCAACCGGCATCGACCCGGCCACGCACAAGAAGAAACATTTCGAGGTCTCCCACAAGGAACCGCTCTCGGCCCTGGTCTTCAAGGTGGCCATGGACGATGGCCGCAAGGTGGCCATGATGCGCATCTATTCCGGCCGCGTGGACGCGGGCGGCGAGGTCTTCAACGTGACCCAGGGCCAGCCCGAGCGCGTGGCCCGGCTGTTCCGCCTGCACGCGGGCCGCAAGGAGAAGATCGACGCGGCCTTCGCGGGCGACATGGTGGCCGCGGCGGGCATGAAGTACGCCCGCACCGGCGACACCCTGTGCGACAAGGATTCGCCCATCCTGCTGGAGCAGATCGCCAACTACAAGCCTGTTATCTCCCTGGCCATCGAGCCGCGCAACAACGAGGAGGGCGAGAAGCTCGACGAGGTGCTGGAGAAGTACCTCCTGGAGGACCCGACTCTGGAGCTCAAGCGCGACGAGGACACCGGCCAGATCATCCTGTCCGGCATGGGCGAGCTGCACCTGGAAGTCATCCTGGAGCGGCTCAGGCGCGAGTACCGGCTGGAGCCGCGCGCGGGCCGTCCCCAGGTTGTCTACCAGGAGACCGTGGGTTCCAAGGCGCGAGGCCGGGGCGAGTTCAACCGCGAACTGGGCGAAGTCATGCATTTCGGAGGCGTGGAGCTTTCCGTGGAGCCGTTGGCGCGGGACAAGGAGCGGACCATCTCCTTCGAGGTGGACACCTCGGCCTGGCCCGCCGCCTGGCTCGAAGCGGTGGAGGACGGCATCAAGGACGGGTTGCAGAGCGGCGTGATCCGGGGCTACCCGGTGCAGAACGTCCGCGTGCGGGTGCTCGGCCTGGAGCGTCGGGAAGGCGAATCCAGCCCGGTGGGCTACCGCATGGCCTCGGCCATGGCCCTCAAGGAGGCCCTCTCCCTGGCCGATCCCAAGCTCATGGAGCCGATCATGTGGGTCGAGATATCGGTGCCCGAGGAGTTCGTCGGCGACGTGGTCGGCCTGCTCGGGTCCAAGGGCGCGAAGATCGAGAACATGCTCGACCGCGCGGGCCAGAAGGTTGTCCAGGCGCTGGCCCCGCTGGCCAAGTTGTTCGGCTTTTCCACCGACCTGCGTTCGGCCACCCAGGGCCGTGCGGGGTTCATGATGAAGTTTTCACGTTTTGACGTCCTGGAGTAGACTTTGAAGGATACGTCGAAACGCCGCAGGCCCGGCGCGGAGGAGTCGGGCGGCCGGTTCGCCGCATGGTGGGCGGGCAGCAAGCGCTGGTTGCGGTACTGGTACCTGCGCCTCATGCGCCAGAATTCCTCGCCCAAGAACCTGGCCGCGGCCTGTGCCCTGGGCATGTTCATCGGGGCGCTGCCGATCATTCCGTTCCAGTCCGTGGTGGTCATTGCCCTGGCCTTCGTCATGCGCGTCAACAAGCTGGCCGCATGGCTGGCTACCTGCTATTCCAACGCCGCGACCATGGTCCCGTTCTATTATTTCCTCTTTTTGGTCGGCCAGGCGGTAACTCCGTTCAAGGACGTCTCCTTCGATCCCACCCAACTGGAGATGACCCAGCTCATCCACGCGGGCTGGCGGGTCTTCATGGTCATGTTCGCGGGCGGCCTGGCCTTCGGCATACCGGCCACCATCGTCACCTACTTCCTCTCCCTGTTCGTCATCCGGCGCTACCGCGCGCGGCGGGCCATCCGCCAGCTTCGCAAGTCCAGGGGATAGAATCCGGCGTTCCCGTCCGGGCTCTTCCCGGGAGACTGGGGCCGGGCAAAACGCCAGGCCCTCTCTATAATTGCATTTGATCGCTGGAACGCGTAGCAATAGAGTGTTAAATCAGCATTCTTCCAACTGCGTCGGATACACTCAAAGGGAGCTGGTACATGCATTCAGGTGCAATGGGAAAATGGGTTCTTTCCGGTATTGTTGCGTGCGCATTGTTCGCGGCCGCGACCTACTTCGGCGGGTGGCTCCCCTACGGGGTGGCCGCTGCGGCCGTTGTGTTCCTCTGTCTGGCCCTGGGCGCGGCGGGCGAACGGGAGCGGCAGCGCGAACGGGCCGCCATGCAGGCCCTGTCCAGGGGCGACTCCCTGCCCGAAGGGGTTGGGGAGCTGGCCGGAGGGGCTTTCGGCGTCCTGCAGGAGGGGCTGGCCGACCAGCGCGCGCGAGCCGGTTTCTTCGAGGAGGCGTTCAAGGGGCTGGGCAGCCCCAGCCTGGTCTGCGACAAGTCCGGCAAGATTCTTCTGGTCACCAGCTCCATGCTCAAGATGATCCGTAAAGGGGAAGAGCAGGTGGTGGGCCGGACCGTGAGCCAGGCCCTCTACGACCGCGATTCCGTGTCGGTCACCGAGAAGACCATTTCCTCCGGCAAACCCTTTGCCGACACCCTGGACCTTCACCTGTGGGACGGTCGCTCCATACCGGTGGTCCTGTCCATCAATCTGATCAAGGGCAAGGACGGCGCGGTCGTCGGTGCGGTCAGCTCCTTCACCGACCTGACCGACGAACGGTCCCGGCAGAAGGAGGTCGAGGAACAGCGCGAGCGTATAAAGCAGGCGGGCGAGCGCATCAGCGGCCTGGCCGAGCACGTGGCCTCGGCCACCGAGCTGCTCTCCGCCTCGGCGGACGACCAGGCCCAGGGCGCGCAGAAGCAGCGCCGCCAGACCGCCGCCGTGGCCACGGCCATGGAACAGATGACCGGCACGGTGCTGGAGGTGGCGCGCAACGCCACGGCCACCAGCGAGGCCGCCGGCGAAGCCAACGACTCGGCGGCCGAGGGCGTGTCCATGGTCAGCGACGCTGTTTCGGCCATCAATCAGGTCTCCGAGTCCGCCCGGCAACTGGGCAAGGAAATCGGCGAACTGGATTCCCAGGCCGGTGCCATCGGCCAGATCATCAACGTCATCAACGACATCGCGGACCAGACCAACCTGCTGGCCCTGAACGCAGCCATCGAGGCGGCGCGGGCGGGCGATGCCGGTCGCGGCTTCGCCGTGGTCGCGGACGAGGTCCGCAAGCTGGCCGAGAAGACCATGGACGCCACCAAGGAGGTGGAGCGCGCCATCATTTCCATCCAGGCCCGCTCAAAGGACGCCACCACCTCCATGCAGGCCACGGCGGTCAAGGTGGACGAGAGCACGGCCCTGTCCAACCGCGCGGGCGAGGCGTTGCAGCGGATCATGGACAACATCCGCGACATGGTCGGCCGGGTGACCCAGATCGCCACGGCGGCCGAGGAGCAGTCCTCGGCGGCGGAGGAGATCATGCGCAGCGTGGAGGACATCGCCTCCATCGCCGAGGACGCGGACGAGGCGGCCGGGCAGGCCGCCAGCGCCACCAGGGACATGGCCGAGCTGGCCAGGGACCTGCTCAACGTGTCCAAGGAGTTCGGCACGGGCAGGCAGGGGAGCGGGGACCGCCTCCGGCGCTCGGATGGGCAGATGAAGGGCGTCCTGCCCAAGCTGGCCCAGGAATACGTGAAGAAGCAGTACGCCGACCTGTTCGAGGCCATGCAGGAGGAGCTGGGCAGCCCGGTGTTCCTGCCTGCGGACAGCTATCCGGACCAGGTGCTCAAGCAGATGGCCGAGTTCGTGGCCGGGCGCAGGAAGATGGCGGTGCGCGACTTCTTCATCGGGCTGGGCAAGTACACCGTGGTCCGCTTCAACGAGCTGTATCCCGGCTATTTCAAGAAGGAGCCGCTCAAGGAGTTCTATCTGCGCATGAACGACCTCCACGCGCAACTGACCAAGGCCCAGCCCGGCATCAAGCCGCCCAACTTCACCTATGAGGACAAGGGCGACGTGCTGTTCATGAATTACCGCTCCGCGAGGGGGCTGTTCGATTATTTCGAGGGCATCCTGCTCGGTGCCGCCGACTTCAAGAAGGAGAAGGTGGAGGTCGCGGTCAAGCCGTTCGACGCCAAGACCGCCAGGGCGGAGATCCGGTTCCTCGGGCCACGGTAACCGACCTCTTTTTCGGTAAAAATATAATGGTCCAATCCCGCTTTTCGGGGTGATATGGATTTGATGCGGCAGGAGAGGCCGTGACCGTTCGTCCTGGAAACGAAATTGGACCTGACTTGACGAGGAGAATGCCCGAATGTCTGCAGACGATCTGAACAGGCAAATATTCAAAGAGGAAGCGTATGATCTCCTGATCGAGCTGGAGGGGGCCCTGCTCGAACTCGAGGAAGCGCCCAACGACATGGACCTGGTCAATCAGATCTTCCGTGCGCTCCATACCATCAAAGGTTCCGGCTCCATGTTCGGCTTCGAGGCCATCGCGGGCTTCACCCACGAGGTGGAGACCGTTTTCGACATGGTCCGCAACGGTGATGTCGAGGCCTCGCCCCTGCTGTGCAGCCTGGCCCTGCGCTCCCGCGACCAGATTCGCGCCATGCTTGAGGCCGGGGACGACGAGCCGGTGGATTCCGAGGGCATGGAGGACATTCTCGCCGGGCTGCGCGAGTTCGTCACCGGGAGCGATGCCGGGGCGGGCGAGGAGACGGCGGACGAACCTCCCGTCGAGGTTGAAGACGGCCTGGACGAGGCCGAAGAGGACGATGCCGAGGCCGCGCCCATGCGCAGTTACGCCATCACGCTCAGACCCCTGGGCGGGGATCTGGACATCGATGGCGTGGAGACGTTTTTCGAAGAGCTGGAGCGGCTGGGCGACCTGCGCGTCGTGTCCGGCCACCGCGAGACGGGACACGGCTGGGATCTCACCCTGGAGACCGACGCCGTCCGGGACAGCGTGCTGGACGTCTTTTTCTTTCTGGACGCCAATCTCAAGATCGAGGTCAAGGAGATCGGCGAACCGGCCCCCGCCAAGAAGCCCGAGCCCGAGCCTGCGCCCGAACCGGCCAAGCCGGCGGCCCGGCCCGTGGTGACCACCTATTCCGGCGACGAAGAGGGCGCGAATGTGCCCAAGATCGGCGAGCTGCTCGTGCAGAGCGGCGACCTGACCGTGGACGACGTGGAGGAGGCCCTGTCCGCCCAGAAGAGCGGGGCGAACAAGCCCCTGGGCCAGATCCTGGCCGATTCGGGCAAGGTGGCCCAGGAACGCGTCTCCAGCGCCGTCCGCCGCCAGGCAGAGGTCAAGGAGCAGGAGGTCCACAAGAAGCGCCAGGAGGCCCTGACCAGCATCCGCGTGGCAGCGGACAAGCTCGACTACCTCGTGGACCTGGTGGGCGAGCTGGTCATTGTCCAGGCCCAGATCACCCAGGTGGTCAGCGAGCGCCACGACGCGGCCCTGACCCTGCTGGCCGAGGAGCTGGAACGGCTCTCGGACGAGCTTCGGGATTCCACGCTGGGCATCCGCATGCTGCCCATCGGCACCTCCTTCAGCAAGTTCCGCCGCCTGGTCCGCGACCTTTCCGCCGACCTCGGCAAGCAGATCTCCCTGTCCACCAGCGGTGCAGAGACCGAGCTGGACAAGACGGTCATCGAGCGGCTGGGAGACCCCCTGGTCCACCTGCTGCGCAACTCCATCGACCACGGCATCGAGAAGCCCGAGGAGCGGACGGCTCAGGGCAAGCCCGCTCAGGGCAACATCATGCTCTCGGCCGAGCATTCCGGCGGCGAGGTGCTCATCCGCATCACCGACGACGGCCGGGGCATGTCCAGCGAGATGATCCGCGAGAAGGGGGTCGAGCGCGGCCTGATCACCAAGGACGCCGAGATGACCGACAAGGAGCTGCTCAAGCTCATCTTCGAGCCGGGATTCTCCACGGCCAAGGCCGTGACCAGCGTGTCCGGACGCGGCGTGGGCATGGACGTGGTCAAGCGGGCCATCGACTCCCTGCGCGGGACCATCGACATCGACTCCAAGCCGGGTGCGGGCACGACCATCACCATCCGGCTGCCGCTGACACTGGCCATCATCGACGGTTTGCAGGTGCGGGTGGAGAACGAGTACTACGTCATCCCGCTTTCCCTGGTCGAGGAGTGCGTCGAGCTGGCGCGCAGCGACGTGGAGGAGTCCGGAACCGAACAGCGCATACTCCATCTCAGGGGCGAGATCGTGCCCTACATCCATATCCGCGAATGGTTCAACGTGGAGGGTGATAACCCGCCCATAGAACAGATCGTCATCACGGGCGTCGAGGGCAGCCGTGTGGGTATCGTGGTCGATACCGTTATCGGTGAACATCAGACCGTCATCAAGAGCCTGGGCCGCGTCTACAAGGACGTGGAGGGCATCTCCGGCGCGACCATCAAGGGAGACGGGTCCATCGCCCTGATCCTGGACGTGCCCAGCCTGGTCCGGCGTGTTATAGCTGAATCCAAGTAGTTTTCCCGCGAGGTTGCAATGCGAAAGATCAGAGTCCTAATCGTGGATGATTCGGCCGTGGTCCGGCAGACGTTGGAGGAAATCCTGTCGTCCGACCCCCAGATCGAGGTCATGGGTACCGCCGTGGACCCGTATGTAGCCGCCGAACGTCTCAAGAAGGAAGTCCCGGACGTCATCACCCTGGACATCGAGATGCCGCGCATGGACGGCCTGACCTTTCTGCGCAAGATCATGCAGCAGCGGCCCATTCCGGTGGTCATCTGCTCCTCCGTGGCCGAGAAGGGGACCACCACGGCCCTCAAGGCGCTTGAATACGGAGCGGTTGAGATCATCACCAAGCCCAAGATCGGCACCAAGAAATTTCTGGAAGAGTCCAAGATTCGACTCATCGACAAGGTCAAGGCTGCGGCCATGGCCGGAAAGAAGCCCCTTCGGGTGGCCGCTCCTGTTGAAATCAAGCCCAAACTCGACGCCGACGTGATGATTCCCAAAGGAAAACCAATGCCCGTTTCGCCGACTGAAAAGATCTGCCTTGTCGGTGCCTCGACCGGCGGCACGGAGGCGCTCCGTGTCTTCCTGGAGGCCCAGCCCGCGAATTGCCCGCCCATCGCCATCGTGCAGCACATGCCCGAGCATTTCACGGCCGCGTTCGCCAACCGGCTGAATGGCCTCTGCCGGATCAACGTCAAGGAGGCCGCGGACGGCGACGCCATGATGCGCGGGCTGGCCCTGATCGCCCCCGGCGACAAGCACATGCTCCTCAAGCGCAGCGGCGCGAGGTACTTTGTCGAGGTCAAGGAGGGGCCGCTGGTCTCGCGCCACCGCCCGTCCGTGGACGTCCTGTTCCGTTCCGGCGCGCGCTACGGCGGGTCCAACGTGGTGGCCGCGATCATGACCGGCATGGGTGACGACGGGGCCAAGGGCATGAAGGAGCTGAAGGAGGCCGGGGCGTACACCATCGCCCAGGACGAGGCCAGCTGCGTGGTCTTCGGCATGCCCCAGGAGGCCATCAAGCTCGGCGGAGTGGACAAGGTCCTGTCACTGGAAAAAATCGCGGCCGAGATCGTCCGTGCCTGCGGCTAGACGGTTTTCGAATCGGAAAAACGAAGCGTCCCGGCGAGTTGTCGCCGGGACGCTTTTTTCAGCTGTGGCGGTAGGCGATGACGTCCACCGGTTCGCGGGTGACCATGCCTTCCTTGAGCATGGCGTCGAGCTTGTCGAGGAGCGGCTCGAGCCTGTCGGGATGGTCTATGATCTCGACCACCACGGGCAGGTCTTCGGACAGGCGCAGGATTTTGCTGGTGTGGATCAGGCTGTTGGCTCCGAAGCCCATCAGGCCGCGAAACACCGTGGCCCCGGCCAGCCCCATGGAGCGCGCCTCGCGCACCACGGCTTCGGCCAGCGATTGACCGTCCAGCTTGTCGTCCTCGCCGATGTATATCCTGATCCGTTCGGCCTTTTCGAGCAATTTCATGACGAACTCCCGGAGTGGAGGGTTACAGGAGGCGGCCCAGGGCGATGCCCGCCAGGACCAGGATCAGCCCGGCCACGGACTGGCCGACCACGTTGGCCATGGCCATGGCGATCTGGCCGAACTTGACCAGGGACGCGGTCTCGAACATGTAGGTCGAGAAGGTGGTGAACGCGCCCATGAAACCGGTCAGGACCAGGAGCCGGACCCCGCTGCCGGGCAGCAGCCGGTTCTCGAAGAATCCCCAGACCGCGCCGAAGAGCAGGCAACCGGCCATGTTCACCGCAAAGGTCCCGGCCGGGAACGAACCTCCGGCCAGACGCTGGGCCACGCCGGACAGCCAGTAGCGCGAAAGGGTCCCGGCGGCCCCGCCCAGAGAAAGATAGAGAATTTTGGTCAGCATTTCGTTATCCTTGCACCCGGTATAGCAATACAAGAGGAGAATGCCAATGACGCTGGAGTGCGAATTGAAATTCCTGGACGGCGACCTCGATGCCCTTGGGGACCGGCTGCGCGGGCTCGGCGCACAGGGAACCGGACCCTATTTCGAGGCCAACACCGTCTTCGACCGCCCGGACCGCTCCCTGAAGGAGAAGGGCGTGCTGCTCAGACTCCGGGAGAAGCGGGGCGAGGCCGTGCTCACGGTCAAGCGCCCGCCCGAGAACCCCGTGCCGTCCGCGCTCAAGGTGTTCGAGGAGATCGAGACCACGGTGGGAGACGCCGAGGCCATGGCCGCCGCCCTTGCGGCCCTGGGGTTCGTCCCGGCCTTCCGCTACGAGAAGTTCCGCGAGAAGTGGCACCACATGGGGTGTACTGTCTGCCTGGACCGGTTGCCCTTCGGGGATTTCGTGGAGATCGAGGGCGCGGAGCCGGACGTCATGGCCTGCGCCGAAGCCTTGGGATTGGACCCGAACCTGACCACCAAGGCGACCTACCACGGCCTCAACCTCCGGTATCGGTTGGAGAAGGGGCTGGAGGCTGACGAGAATTTCGTGTTCGAGCCCGTCCGGCGGGATTCCCTCGCGGCCCAACTTGAGAAACTTTGACCTGCGGCCCTCGACAGGCGGGTAAAAGGAATTTATATTGGGAGCTAGGAAATACAAAGGATTGGTGGAGTCCAACTGATATGAGCGACCCTGTTACCGGCGACCGGACCGACTTCCAGCTCCGCGACGAACGCGAAGTCAAGGAACCGAAAAAGTATAAGGTCCTGCTGCATAATGACGATTATACGACCATGGACTTCGTGGTCGAGATACTGGTTCGCGTCTTCCACAAGTCGGAAGCGCAGGCCACGGCCATCATGCTCTCCGTGCACAACCAGGGGTACGGAGTGTGCGGCACCTACACCGCTGAAGTGGCCGAGACAAAGGTAGACCTGGTGCACAAGCTGGCGAAGAGCGCGGGCTTTCCGCTGAAGTGCAGCATGGAAGGTGAATAGATTATGACGATGCTCAGCAAGGAACTGGAAAGCGCGTTGACCTCCGCGGTCAACGAGGTGAAGCGGCGCAATCATGAATTTTTGACGCTGGAGCACCTGTTGTACGCCATCTCCATCGAAGAGCAGGGCGAGGAGATCCTCGAAGCCTGCGGCGCGGAGATGGAGCGGCTCAGGGACCAGCTCGGGCGCTTCTTCGTCGAGAACATGGAACCCCTGCCCGAAGGCACGGAGTCCGAGGTCATCCAGACCCTGGGCGTGCGCCGCGTGTTGCAGCGCGCCGTGTGGCAGAAAAAGGCGTCGGGCAAGTCCACCGTGGAGGTGGGCGACGTGCTGGCGGCCATGTTCGACGAGGAGGATTCCTACGCCGTCTACTTCCTGCGCACCCACGACGTGTCCCGCCTCGACATCCTGGAGTTCATCTCCCACGGCATGTCCATGCGCGAGGACTGGAACGACCTTGGCGACGAGCCGGCCCGCAAGGGCGACTCCCTGGACGACCGATCGGGCGAGAAGAAGAGCCCGCTGGAGGAGTTCACCGTCAACCTCACCGACCGCGCGGCCCAGGGGCTCATCGATCCGCTCATCGGGCGCGCCGCCGAGCTGGAGCGCACGGTCCAGGTCCTGGCCCGCCGCCGCAAGAACAACCCCATCTTCGTGGGTGATCCCGGCGTGGGCAAGACCGCCATGGCCGAGGGCCTGGCCCTGATGATCGTCGAGGGCAACGTGCCCAAGGAATTCGTCAACGCCGAGGTCTACGGCCTGGACATGGGCGCGCTCCTGGCGGGCACCAAGTACCGGGGCGATTTCGAGGCGCGTCTCAAGGGCGTGCTGGCCGAGCTGAAGAAGAACCGCGACGCCATCCTGTTCGTGGACGAGATCCACACCATCGTGGGCGCGGGGTCCGTCAGCGGCGGCTCCATGGACGCTTCCAACATCCTCAAGCCGCTCCTCCAGTCCGGCGAGATCCGCTGCATCGGGTCCACCACGTTCGAGGAGTACAAGAACCATTTCGAAAAGGACCGCGCCCTGTCGCGTCGGTTCCAGAAGATCGAGATCGCCGAGCCGACCGTGGAGGAGACCATCGCCATCCTCAAGGGGCTGCAACCCCACTACGAGGAGTTCCACGGGGTCAACTACACCCATTTCGCGCTCAAGGCCGCGGCCGAGCTGTCCGAGCGGCACATCACGGACCGCTTCCTGCCCGACAAGGCCATCGACGTCATGGACGAGGCCGGGGCGCTCTACAAGCTCTCCGGCAGGCCGCGCAAGGGCGACCGCATCAAGGTGGCCGACGTGGAAAAGGTCGTGGCCCGCATGGCGCGCATCCCGGCCCGCCGGCTGACCATGTCCGACCGCGAGCGGCTCAAGAGCCTGGAAGGGGACCTCAAGTCCGTGGTCTTCGGCCAGGACGACGCCGTGGCCGCGCTGGCCAAGTCCATCAAGCGCTCCCGCGCGGGCATGCGCCAGGCCGGGCGTCCCGTGGGCAGCTTCCTGCTCACCGGCCCCACCGGCGTGGGCAAGACCGAGCTGGCCCGCCAGCTGGCCCAGGTGCTGGGCATCGGCTTCCTGCGCTTCGACATGTCCGAGTACATGGAGAAGCACGCCGTGGCCCGGCTCATCGGCGCGCCTCCTGGCTACGTCGGCTTCGACCAGGGCGGCCTGCTCACCGAGGGCGTGCGCAAGAAGCCGCACTGCGTGGTCCTGTTCGACGAGATCGAGAAGGCCCACCCGGACGTCTTCAACATCCTGCTCCAGGTCATGGACTACGCCACCCTGACCGACAACAACGGGCGCAAGGCGGATTTCCGGCACGTCATCCTGTTGATGACCTCCAACGCGGGGGCCAGGGAGATGGCCAAGGGGGCCATCGGCTTCAAGCGCGACGAGGACGCCGACCGCAAGGGCGACGCGCTCAAGGCGCTGGAGAAGCTGTTCAGCCCCGAGTTCCGCAACCGACTCGACTCCATCGTCACCTTCCGCGCCCTGGAACAGCCGGTCATGGAGCAGATCGTGGACAAGTTCATCAAGGAGCTGAACGATCAGCTCCAGGACCGCCGCGTGGTGGTTGCCCTGACCGGGAAGGCCCGCGCGAGGCTGGCCGAGCTGGGTTACGACACCGCCATGGGCGCGCGTCCCATGGGCCGGGTCATCCAGACCGAGATCAAGGACGTCATCGCGGACGAGCTGCTCTTCGGCGAGCTGACCAAGGGCGGCGTGGTCACCGTGGACGTGGCCAAGAAGTCCGGCCGGTCCGGCAAGAAGAAGGGCGGGGACAAGGAAAGGGAGTTCTCCTTCTCCTACGAGACCACGGGTCCCAAGCAATAGCCATCATCGAAGGGGCGGCCCGGCCGCCCCTTCGCCGTATCCCCCATGACCATCTACCGCCTGTTCGAAGAGCCCGTCTTTCCCGACCCGGAAGAAGCCGATCCCGACGGGCTGCTCGCCGTGGGCGGCGACCTCTGCCCCGAGCGGCTGCTCACGGCCTATTCGAACGGCATCTTTCCCTGGTACGCCGAGAACTCACCGATCCTGTGGTGGTCCACCAATCCCCGGCTGGCGCTGGTCCCGGAGGAGCTGCACGTGCCGCGCAGCCTGCGCCGGGTGCTGAACAAGGGGACCTTCTCCTTCACCATGGACACCCGGTTCGAGGCGGTCATCCGGCGCTGCGCCTTCTGCCCCCGGCCGGAGCAGGAGGGCACCTGGATCGTGGACGACATGATCCAGGCGTACATCCTGCTGCACCGGCTGGGCTACGCGCACAGCGTGGAGGCGTGGCGGGACGGGGACCTGGTGGGCGGGTTGTACGGCGTGTCCCTTGGCTCGATCTTCTATGGGGAGTCCATGTTCTACCACGTGCCGGACGCGTCCAAGGCGGCGTTCGCCGTGTTCGTGGAACAGGTCCGCAAGTGGGGATTCACCCTCATCGACTGCCAGCAGACCACGCGGCACCTCCTGCGCTTCGGGGCGCGGGAGTTCCAGCGGTTCCGGTTCCTGCACCTGATCCGCGAGGGCATGAAGACGCCCACCCGCGAGGGGAAGTGGCGGTTCGACGGCCAGCCGTGAGCGGCTATTCCTCGTCCGTCAGGGGCGGGTGCAGGCTCAGGTCATAGTAGCCCATGAGCGGGAACTCAAGGGGATAGCTCGGGATTTTCTCGAACTCGATGAAGCCCGCGTCCTTGCCCGGCTGGATCTCGGTGAACCCGGCCAGACCCTCGGGAACCGGGAAGGAGAGCGGGTTGGAGGCGATGGCCGTAAGCCTTGTGGAATACTGCTCTTTCAGGTAATTGACGATGAGGTCGCGTTCCGCCGCCGTAAAGGATTCCAGGATCACCGAGCGGCTGCCCGAACCGGACCGGACCAGGGCGGCGAAATCCGTGTCCGCCTCTTCGTCCGGGGTCCAGCGGGAGCGGAAGAGGTGAACGTCCACGTCGCGCCTGCCCTTGAAGCTCCTGATGACCATGGACAGGGAAAAGGCGCGTTCACAGGGCAGCGGGGAAGCAGGGGCGTTGATGGCGATTTCCATTGGCTTACTCCGGGTCGCGGTTGCGGTCTTTTCTTGATCTTTACTTGTTTTGCCGGGCTATCTCAAGCCCATGGTTGAGCGTACATGCCGGAATTCAGACTCGTCAGCGAATACACCCTCAAGGGGGACCAGCCCCAGGCCGTGGCCGAGCTCACCGCCGGACTCTCCGCCGGGGTGCGCGATCAGGTCCTGCTCGGCGCCACCGGCACGGGCAAGACCTTCACCATGGCCAACGTGGTCGCGCAGCTCAACCGCCCGGCCCTGGTCCTGGCCCCGAACAAGACCCTGGCCGCACAGCTCTACACCGAGTTCCGGGGGTTGTTCCCGGACAATGCGGTGGAATATTTCGTCAGTTATTACGACTATTACCAGCCGGAAGCCTACCTGCCGCACTCGGACGTCTACATCGAGAAGGATTCGTCCATCAACGACGACATCGACAAGCTGCGCCACGCGGCCACCCACGCGCTGCTGACCCGCAAGGACGTGCTCATCGTGGCCTCGGTCTCCTGCATCTACGGCCTCGGCTCGCCGGAGTTCTACGCCAAGATGGTCATCCCGGTGGAGGAGGGCCAGACCCTGGCCATGGAGTCCCTGCTCGGCAGGCTGGTGGAAATCCATTACGAGCGCAACGACTACGATTTCCATCGCGGCACCTTCCGGGTGCGCGGCGACGTGGTCGAGATCATTCCGGCCTACAGCCGCGAGAAGGCGCTGCGCATCGAATTCTTCGGCGACGAGATCGACTCCATCTCCGAGACCGATCCCCTGACCGGCGAGGTCAAGGACCGGCTGCGCAAGACGGTCATCTATCCCGGCTCCCACTTCGTGTCCGACCGCGACAACCTTGACCGGGCCGTGAGCGACATCCGCGACGAGCTGCAGCACCGGCTGGCCTACCTCAAGCGCAATAACAAGCTGGTCGAGGCCCAGCGGCTGGAGCAGCGCACCCAGTACGACCTGGAGACCATCGAGGAGCTGGGCTACTGTAACGGCATCGAGAACTACTCGCGCCACCTGGACGGGCGCGTGGAGGGCCAGCCGCCGTCGACCCTGCTCGACTATTTCCCCGACGACTTCATTCTCTTCGTGGACGAATCGCACATCGCGCTGCCCCAGGTGGGCGGCATGTACCGGGGCGACCGTTCGCGCAAGACCACCCTGGTGGACTTCGGCTTCCGGCTGCCCTCGGCCCTGGACAACAGGCCGCTGAACTACGAGGAGTTCCAGGAGCGCGTGCTCCAGGCGGTCTACGTCTCGGCCACCCCCGGCCCCCTGGAGCTGGACCTGGCCCAGGGCGTGGTGGTGGAGCAGATCATCCGGCCCACCGGCCTGGTGGACCCGCAGATAGAGGTCCGAAAAACCAAGGGCCAGATTGACGATTTGCTGGCGGAGTGTAAGAAAAGGCAGGCAAGGGACGAGCGGGTCCTGGTGACCACGCTGACCAAGCGCATGGCCGAGGACCTGAACGACTACCTGAACCAGATGGGCGTCCAGGCCAAGTACCTGCATTCGGACATCGACACCCTGGAGCGCATGGCCATCATCCAGGCGCTGCGTGCGGGCGAATTCTTCGTCCTGGTGGGCATCAACCTGCTGCGCGAGGGGCTCGATATCCCGGAGGTCTCCCTGGTGGCCATCCTGGACGGCGACAAGGAGGGATTCCTGCGCTCCGCGCGGTCGCTCATCCAGACCTTCGGCCGGGCGGCCCGGAACTCGGAAGGGCGGGTTATTCTCTACGCCGACAAGGTCACGGATTCCATGGCCGCGGCCATGGACGAGACCGAGCGCAGGCGCGCCAGGCAGCAGGAATACAACCTGGAGCACGGCATCACGCCGGAAACCATCCGCAAGAAGGTGGACAACCTCTTCGGGGAGCTGGGCCGGGGCGCGCCGGGGACCGGGAACGTGGCCCTGGCCGCAGAGGAGGGCGAGGACTACTCGCTCGATCCCAAGGCGCTGAACAAGACCGTCAAGCGGTTGGAGCGCGAGATGCGCGAGGCCGCCAAGGAACTGGAATTCGAGCGGGCGGCGGAACTTCGGGACCGCATCGCCCGGTTGCGCGAGCGAATGCTGGAGCTGGGGTAAGGAATGAAAGGGAATTTCCATCGACGGATGTTGCGGCTGCGCGCCAGGCTGGGCTCCTTCTGGAGCATCCTGCTGGGCGTGAGCTACCTGTGCGTGATCTTCCTGCTCGGGATCGGTTTCTACATGGTCTACGAGCATTGGGACCTGGCCAGTTCCTTCTACATGGTGGTCATCACCCTCTCCACCGTGGGATTCATGGAAGTGAACCAGCTTTCGCCGGAGGGGCGTGTCTTCACGGCCGTCCTGATCATGCTCGGCGTGGGCGGTTTCGTGTACATCGCGGGTGCGTTCGCCCAGGTGCTCATAGACGGGCGTCTGCAAATCATGTGGGGTAAGCACAGAATGATGAAGATGATCGAGAAGCTGAGAAACCATTTCATCGTCTGCGGCCACGGCCGTATCGGCAGCATCGTGGTGCAGGAGATCATGGCCGAGGGCCACGACGTGGTGGTCATCGAGAACGACTCCGCACTCATCGACAAGATGGAGCAGGACGGCATTTTGTGTATCGAGGGCGACGCCACCAGCGACCAGGTGCTCCTGTCCGCCGGGCTGCTGCACGCCAAGTCCCTGATCTCCGCCGTGACCAGCGAGCTGGCCAACGTCTACGTCACCCTGACCGCCCGGCAGCTCAACCCCAAGATCGACATCGTGGCCCGCGCCGGGGACAAGTCGCACATCTCGCGCCTGGAGCGGGCGGGAGCGAACAGGGTGGTCCTGCCGCACTTCATCGGCGGCCTGCGCATGGCCCAGAACGTCCTGCGCCCCACGGTGACCAACTTTCTCGAACTGGCGGTGCGCGGCAACATCGACCTCCAGATGGAGGAGCTGCTGGTCTCTCCCGAGTCCGAGCTGGTGAACAAGGACCTCATCGAATCCAAGATCCGGGCCAACTACAATCTCATCGTCATCGCCATCCAGAAGGAATCCGGGGAGATGGTCTTCAATCCCGGCCCCAAGGAAGTCATCCAGGCCAACGACACCCTGCTGGCCGTGGGCATGAAGAAGAATCTGGCTGAACTCAAAGAAATTTTGTAATAATATCAGGTAGACGGAGCGTATGGTCCCCTTGAGCGTCAAAGAACGCGCGGCATTGCTGCGCGAAAAAATCGAGTATCACAACCACCGTTACTACGTCCTGGACGATCCGGAGATTTCGGACGCCGAGTACGACGTCCTGTTCCGCGAGCTGGCGGCCCTGGAGGCCGAGCACCCGGAGCTGGACGACCCCAACTCGCCCACCAGGCGGGTGGGCGGCGAGCCCGCCGCCGGGTTCGCCACCTACGAGCACGCCCTGCGCATGTACTCCCTGGACAACGGCATGAACGTGGACGAGTGGCGCGCCTTTGCCGAAAGGGTGGCCAAGGGGCTCGGCACCGGCGACGTCGCCTACTGGACCGACCCCAAGATGGACGGGCTGGCCCTGGAGGTCATCTACGAGAACGGGCGGTTCGTGCGCGCGGCCACGCGCGGCGACGGCATGGTCGGCGAGGACGTGACCCACAACATGCGCACGGTCATGAACCTGCCCCTGACCCTGCGCGGCGGGACCGTTCCGCAGCTCCTGGAGGTGCGCGGCGAGGTGGTCATGGCCAACAAGGATTTCGCGGCCCTCAACGAGCGTCAGCGGGAGAAGGGCGAGAAGGTCTTCGCCAATCCGCGCAACGCCGCGGCCGGGTCCATCCGCCAGCTCGACCCCAAGGTGGCCGCCTCGCGCCCCCTGCGGTTCCTGGCCTACGGGGTGGGGAGGGTGCAATGGGCCGACCAGGCCGAGAACTGGCCCACCCAGCAACGGCTCATGGAAGGGCTGCGCACGCTCGGCTTCGCCATTCCGCCCGAGGTCCGGCTCTGCCAATCCGCCGCCGAGGTAGCCGACTATTTCCTGGAACTGATGGAACGCCGCGCCACGCTGCCCTTCGAGATCGACGGGGTGGTGGCCAAGGTCAACGACCGCGAGATGCAGGACGCGCTGGGCTACACCTCCCGGGCGCCGCGCTGGGCTCTGGCGCTCAAGTTCCCGGCCCACCAGACCAAGACCCGGCTGCACGACATCCGCATCCAGGTGGGACGCACCGGCGTGCTCACCCCGGTGGCCGAGCTGGACCCGGTTGAGCTGGCCGGGGTGGTCGTCTCCAACGCCACGCTGCACAACAAGGGGTACATCGCCGAGCGCGACTTCCGCATCGGGGACACGGTCCTCATCCAGCGCGCGGGCGACGTCATCCCCCAGGTGCTGTCCGTGGACCTGGAGCAGCGTCCGGCAGACGCCGCGCCCTTTGTCTTTCCCATGACCTGCCCGGTCTGCGAAAGCCCGGCCGTGGAGGACGGGGAGCGGGTGGTCTGCACCAACCCGGCCTGTCCGGCCAAGACCGTGCAGCGGCTCATCCACTTCGTGTCCAAGGCGGGGCTGGACATGGAGGGCGTGGGCAAGCAGTGGGTCCGCAAGCTGGCCGAGGACGGGGTCCTGAACACTCCGGCGGACCTCTTCACCCTGGACAAGACCGACCTGCTCAAATACGAGCGCATGGGTGACAAGTCCGCGGAAAACTTCGTCAAGGCAATCAGGAAAGCCAAGGAGACGGCCCCGCTGTGGCGGCTCGTCGCCGGACTCGGCATCCGCCACATCGGCGAGCAGGCCGCGCGCGCCCTGGCCGCCCGGTTCGAGGACCTGGACGCGCTCTTCGCCGCGACCATCGAGGACCTGACCGCCCTGGACGGCATCGGCGGGATCATGGCCGAGTCGGTCCTGGACTTCAAAGTGGATGAGGGCAATCGGGCCATGGTCGAGAAATTCAAGAACGTCGGCCTCTGGCCCAAGGGCGGATCGCCGGAAGCACAACCCTCCGGGGACGCGCCGCTGGCCGGAAAGACATTCCTGTTCACCGGGACCCTGCCCGTGAAGCGGGACGAGGCCCATGCCATGGTCGAGGCCAACGGCGGCATGCCGGTCAAGACCATCTCCAAAAAGGTGGATTACCTGGTGGCCGGGGAAAAGGCCGGGTCCAAGGTGGCCAAGGCCCAAACCCTCGGAGTGGAAGTCATTGACTACGACGGGTTCCTGGCATTACTCCAGGGCAAGACCGAGACAAAGCCGAAGTCCCTGCTGGACTTCTAGACATACCAACTTTTCAACACGTTACAAGGAGCGTCTCATGACTGTGGACATCGTCATCCTCGGGGCCAAGGGCCGCATGGGGAACATGCTGGTCAACCAGACCCTGGCCGACGAGGGGCTGAACCTGGTGGGCGCGTGCGAGCGCAAGGGCAATGCGGACGGCATGCACTACGAGGACTGCGAAATTTCCGATTGCCTGGAAGACCTGCTGCCCAAGGTGCCGGGCGCGGTGATCATCGACTTCACTGCCCCGGAATCCTCCGTGGCCATGGCCAAGATCGCCGCCAAGAACGGCAACCCGGCGGTCATCGGGACCACCGGCCTCAACCCGGATCAGCAGGCCGAGCTGGCCGAGTCCGCCAAACAGGTGCCCCTCTTCTGGGCGCCGAACATGTCCGTGGGCATCAACGTGCTGCTCAAGATCATGCCCATGCTCGTCCACGCCCTGGGCGAAAATTACGACATGGAAATCGTCGAGACCCATCACAAGATGAAAAAGGACTCGCCCAGCGGCACCGCCCTCAAACTCGCCCAGGTCCTGGCCGAGGCGCGCGGCTGGATATACGACGACGTCAAGAAGCACTGCCGCGACGGCATCATCGGCGAGCGCCCCAAAAACGAGATCGGCGTCCAGACCCTGCGCGGCGGCGACGTGGTCGGCGAACACACCATGTTCTTCTTCGGCCCGGGCGAACGCATCGAGGTCACCCACCGCGCCCACTCGCGCGAAACCTTTGCCGCCGGTGCCCTGCGCGCCGCCAAATGGCTCGCCAACCAAAAGCCCGGCAAACTTTACAACATGGCCGATATCTTCTAGTCGCCTGTGCTGAGACCAAATACAAAGGGTGGCGCATCCTGCGGATGCGCCACCCTTTTTTTGCCTCCGGCGGCCAGGGGGGAAGGGGAAGAGGGAAACCCTTTGAGAAAAGGGTTTCCCTCTTCCCCTTCCCCCCTGGACCCCCCAACCCCATCTCCCTTCCGAAACTTTTTGGGTCGCTGCGCGAGGTTTGTGGGGGATGGGAAGACGTGCTTCTTGTCGTTTGTTCTTATTGATTAATCGGGCACGCTCTCCGGCGCTCGTACGGACCTGCCGAAGGCACACGAAAAGTTTGGAAGGGGGGAGTCCAGAGGGGGGAAACTTTTTCAAAAGTTTCCCCCCTCTGGCCGCCGGAGGCATTTCTTCCCCCGGCATTACAAAATGGGTGACAGGAGGCGGGCGAAGCGGATGACGGTTTGGTAGACGAGGTTCTTGCGGTCGTATTCGTCGGGTTCGGTTTCCACGCAGTGATCGAAGTCGGTGAGGAACATCTGTTCGATTTCCCGGCAGAAGGTCTTGTCTTCGGCGATCATGGTCAGTTCGAAATTGAGCCGGAAGGAGCGGTTGTCGAGGTTGGCGGTGCCCACGCCCGCGAGCCTGTCGTCGGACAGGAAGACCTTCTGGTGCAGGAATCCGTCGTCGTAGCGGAAGACGCGCACGCCGGGCAGGGCGAGTTCCTTGAGGCAGGAGAACCCGGCCAGGTAGACCAGCAGGTGGTCCGGTTTCATGGGCAGCATGAGGCGCACGTCCACGCCGCGCATGGCGGCCATCTGGAGCGCTTTCATGACCGAGCTGTCCGGCACGAAATAGGGGCTGGCGATCCAGAACCGGTCGCGTGCGGATTCGATGGCCTGGATGAACATGAGCGAGCAGTTCTCCAGGGCGTCTTCGGGGCCGGTGGGCAGGGCGATCAACTCCACGTCGCCGCAGGCGTCGGGCATGGACAGGTCGATATCTGGGATGGTGCTCGTGGCCCAGTACCAGTCCTTGCCGAAGCAGACCTGGACCTGGAGCAGGGCCGGGCCGCAGATGCGGATGTGGGTATCGCGCCAGCCGCCGTAGCCGTTGTCCTTGCCGCCCAGGTATTCGTCGCCCACGTTGTGGCCGCCCACGAACCCGACGCGGCCGTCCACGACCACGATCTTGCGGTGGTTGCGGAAATTGAGCTGGAACCGGTTGCCCGGCCCCTTGGTGGTGTGGAAGGGGTGGGCCTCGATGCCCGCGTCCTCCAGGGCTTTCCAGTAGGCGGCCGGGGTATGGTAGCTGCCCACCTCGTCGTAGAGGAGCCTGATGCGGACGCCCTGCGCCGCCTTGCGGATGAGCAGTTCCTTCAGCCGGTTGCCCAGTCCGTCGTCGTGGATGATGTAGAACTGGATGAGGATGTACTTTTCCGCCGTCTCGATGGCCTGGAAGATGGCTTGGAAGGTGGGTTCGCCGTTGATCAGCAGCTTCACGTCGTTGCCGCCCTGGAACGGTGCCCGGGCCAGGGTCTCGAAGAGGGTCCGGGGGGCGTGGGGGCTTTTGCGATCGTGCAGCGGACGCACCGGCGGCACCGAGTGCCGGTCGCCGATGAGCCGGGCGAATTCCTCGCGGCCCGCGCGCATGGCCTCGACGTAGCCGTTGAACTTGGATTTGCCGAATATCCAGTAGAGCGGGAGGGAGAACAGGGGGAAGGTGACCAGGGAGATGGCCCAGGCGATGGCCCCCTGCGGGGTGCGCGTCTCCCGGACCGCGATGATGGCGGTGATGATGCCCGTGATCTCCATGGCGGTGTAGAAGAGGCTGGCCAGGCCGAGCAGAAGGGAAGTTTCCAGGTTCTCCATGGGGTTGAGATAGCAGAATATGACGGGAATTGGAAAGCATCTCTTGTCATTGCGCCCCCATTGTGTTCAGGAATTCCTTGTCAGGAGGATACGCCGTGCGGGATCAAGCCGTCGGGCCGTTGAAACAGCATCCCTTTCTCGGGAAACCCAACCGGACCCTTGTGGGCATGGCGGTCCCGGTCCTGTTCTCCCTGGTGGCCGAGCCGCTGACCGGCCTGGCCGACACCGCCTTCGTGGCCCGGCTGCCCGGTTCCGAGCCGGTGGCGGCGCTGGGCGTGGGCACGGTCGCCTTCACGTCCATCTTCTGGGCGTTCACCTTTCTCGGCATCGGCACCCAGACCGAAGTGGCCCACGCAGAGGGCGGGAACGACCACGAGCGCGCGGTCAAGTTGGTCTCCCTGGCCTGTTTCCTGGCCGGTTGCATCGGGGTGGCCATCATGTTCGCGTCCATCGGCTTCCTCGCGCCCATTGCCGGGCTGTTCGGGGCCGAGGGGCAGGTCAACGATCTGGCCTGCGACTACATGTATTATCGGTTGCTCGGCGCGCCCGCGGTGCTGGTCACCCTGGCCTGTTTCGGCGGGTTGCGCGGGGTCCAGGACATGCGCACCCCCCTGTACGTGGCCGTGGGCGTCAACGTGGTCAACGTGTTTCTCGACTGGGCGTTGATCTTTGGCAATCCGCTGGTCGCGCCCATGGGCGTGGCGGGCGCGGCCATCGCCAGCACGATCAGCCAGTGGATCGGCGCGGTCTGGTGCCTGGAGGCGGTGCGCCGTTCCCTGGGGTTGACCTGGCGCATGCGCGGCGCGGGGTTGGCCCGGCTGATGCGCGTGGGCGGGGATCTGTTCGTGCGCACGGGCGCGGTGCTGGTCTTCCTGGCCCTGTGCACCCGCGTCGCCAACCGGTTCGGCTCGGACCAGGGCGCGGCCTTTCAGGCCATCCGCCAGTTCTTCATCTTTTCGGCCCTGTTCCTGGACGCCTTCGCCATCACCGGCCAGTCGCTGGTGGGCTGGTTTTTGGGGGCGGGCGATCGGGCCAACGCCCGCCGCGTGGCCAGTGCCGTGTGCTGGTGGAGCTTCGGCACGGGCGTGGCTTTATGCGTGCTCATGCTGCTCGGTTCGGACGTGGTGGCCTGGCTGCTGGTGCCGCCCTCGGCCCACGCCGTGTTCGGGCCTGGCTGGATCGTGGTCGCCCTGAGCCAGCCCATAGGGTCCCTGTCCTTTGCCACGGACGGCATCCATTGGGGGGCCGGCGACTTCGGCTATTTGCGCAACGTCATGCTGGCGGCATCCATCGTGGCCGGGGCGTGCGTGCTGGCCGTGGAACTGTACCATCCTCCGCAGGTGCTGGTCTTCATCTGGCTGGCCACGGCCCTGTGGACCTTCATCCGCGCCGGATTCGGCCTGGTCCGCATCTGGCCCGGGGTGGGCCGCGCCCCGCTCAATCCCTAGTCTCACGAGCGCAAAAAAAGCCCCCCGGACCGCCGGAGGGCTTGCATGCGTACCGATCGCGCCGGTCTAGTGTTCGGCCAGGTATTTGAACATGAAGGCATAGGCGCGGCGAATCTCCAGCTCAAGCTTGTCCATGAGCTCCGCCGCCTTTTCCAGATCGCCCGCCTTGGAGGCGTTTTCCATCTCCAGGCAGCAGGCGCGCACCCGCTCCACGCCGATGGTGGCGGCCCCGCCCTTGAGGGAGTGGACCAGATGCCGCAACCGTTCCTGGTCGCGGTCGTTCAGCGCGTTGCGGATGTCCTGAATCCGTTTGGGCTCCTGCGAGATGAACACGGTGAACATCCGCTTCATGAACGGACGGCGCTTTGCCATGGATTCCAAAAACTTGCTGTCTACTACTTCGCTTTCCATCAGGACACCGCCTTGGTCTTCGGCTAGGGATTCAGCCGAGCATGGGAGAGTATAAGCCGCTGTCCGTCTTTGGGCAACCCGTTTGCAGGGAAAAGAGGGGTCTTCGTCAGGCCGGATGGTAGAAAAAGCGACCCAACCCCACTGTGAAGACGATGCACCCGTAGGCCGCGTGCTCCAGCGCGGCCAGGGTCAGGGAGCCGGTGTCGCGGTAGGTCCGCGTGAAGACGTACCCTGCCGGGATGGTCAGCACCACGGCCACCGGGTTCCCGAACACGACGTGCAGGAAGGCGAAGCTCAGGACGCTGGCCAGGGTCAGGGCGGCGGGCGTGCGCAGGATGGGAGGATAGCGCGCGAACAGGAAAGCCCGGTAGAGGAGTTCCTGGGGCAGGGCGGACAGGATGGGGTAGAGCCCCATCACCGCCAGCCAGAGCAGAGGGCGCGACCGGGGAAAGGCGAACAGCTCGGATGGGGTGAGAACGGCCACCGCGGCCACGGAAAAGGCGGTCACGGCAAGACAACGGAGAATTATTGGCCGAATGTAGGGCTTGATTTCTCTGAATTGGATGAAAACAGCTGATTTCGGCAGATTTTTTGTCTTGATGAGATAGGCGAGGGCCACGCCGGAAACCGTCAGGAGCAGGGGGATTTTCGGCAGCGGCAGCCACCCGATGGCGTAGCAGAGCGGAATGACACCGAACAGGACCGCAAATTCCATCCATAGGCGTATTTGGACCATTATTCATGTATACGCGAGGGTTCCGGCCGGGTCCATCGGGATGCGGCGTTGTCTTGCAATCGTAACAAGCGTGTTCCGGTTTTGTTTTAAACAACGATTCCGGATAACCGCGTTCGTTTCCGGAGAGTTGTTAAGAAGCTGTTGATAACGACGGAAAATCCTGCTTATTGCTATTTTCCAGGCTGCGGTTTTTCAGTATTGAAAGGAAATTACCTATTGTTTCAAAAGGGTTGTGGATAGGAGTATATTTGAATATATCGTTAAGAAATATAATTGGTTGCGCACTGCTTCTTGTGGTTGTCGTCCTGGGAGCGACCTTGTCGGTCGGAGCCGGTGATTCGATTACCTTCGCCTTGTTCACGCGGGGTTGGCCGCCGTTCGAGATGGTCGTGGAAGGTGAGCCCCAGGGCGCGGCCCTGGACATATTCCGGGCCTCCATGCCCGACGGGGTGGAGCCCGTGGTGAGCATGAAGCCTGCGGCCCGCAGCGCCCTCCGCGAGCGGGGCGATACCCTGTACACCCGGCTGGAATGCATCGACTGGATGGACGACGCGGAAAATTTCCTGTGGAGCGAGCCGGTGATGACCCTTGAGACCGTGCTTTATTCCACCAGCGCGCATCCCGTGGAGTACAGGGGCGAGAGCTCCCTGTACGGCCTGACCATCGGTTGCATCAAGGGGTTCAACTATCCCGAGGTTGAAACGCTCTTCGAGTCGGGCAAGGCCAACCGCTACAACGTCAACAGCGATCTGGTGCTGCTCAGGATGCTCAAGGCCGGGCGGGTGGACGTAGCCTTGTTCGACAGGGCCACGGTGAACTGGCTCATCCGCAACTCGATCGAGCTGCGCCCGGAGGATTATCACGTCGCAGCCGACCCCCTGGGCCGTTCGCAGTTGCGTTTCGCCTTCAGCAAGAGCCCGGAGATGATCCCGCTGCTCAAGTCGATCAACGAGCGGATCCGGGTGAACCGGGAGCAGGGTGTCTACGACCGGATCATGGAGCAGTACCGCTAGGTCCGTTTCGAGCGCGAAAAAAGGGTGGGGGCCATGGCCTCCACCCTTTTTGTTTGCGCGGGGTATCGTCCGGTTACATGCAGCAGAGCTTGTCGCCGGGGATGATGGTGATGTTGTTCTTCTGGAGGAGTTCGATGCCCTGGTCGGTGCGGTCGAAGCGGAAGATCAGCACGGCGGAGTCGCCGGACTGCTGCACGAAGGCGTACATGTATTCCACGTTGATGCCCGCTTCCTGGAGCATGCCCAGGATGGCGTTCAGGCCGCCGGGCTGGTCATTGACCTCAACGGCCACCACCGAGGTGCGGCCCACGGTGAAGCCCGCTTCCTTGAGCTTGTCCTTGGCCTTGTCGAAGTCGGACACGATCAGGCGCAGGATGCCGAAGTCCGAGGTGTCGGCCAGGGACAGGGCACGAATGTTCACGCCCGCTTCGGACAGGATGCGGGTGACTTCGGCCAGGCGACCGGCCCGGTTTTCCAGAAATATGGAGAGTTGATCGGCTTTCATGGTGTTCTCCTTGGTGTATCGGCTGGTTTAGCCCTTGTTGCGGTTGTCGATGATCCGCTTGGCCTTGCCCATGGAGCGCTCGATGGACTTGGGCTCGACCAGTTTGACCCTGGCGGTGACGCCGAGGAATTCCTTGATGTTCTTCGTTACCTTTGATTCCACACGCTGTAAACTCTTGATCTCGTCGGAGAACAGGGATTCGTTGACCTCCACCTGGACCTCCAGGGTGTCGAGGTTGCCCTGGCGCTCCACGATGAGCTGGTAGTGCGGGGTGAGGCCTTCGGTCTCGATGAGGATGGACTCGATCTGGGACGGGAACACGTTGACGCCCCGGATGATGAGCATGTCGTCGGAGCGGCCGGTGACGCGCTTCATGCGGGCCGTGGTGCGGCCGCATTTGCACGGGGTGGTGTTCAGGGTGGTCAGGTCGCGGGTCCGGTAGCGGATGAGCGGGATGCCTTCCTGGTCAGGGGATGCACTGGTCTCAGTCGCGCTGTGCTCGCGGGTGCGGTCAGCATCCGGTAGCGGATGAGCGGGATGCCTTCCTTGGTCAGGGTGGTGAAGACCAGCTCGCCTTCCTCGCCCGGGCCGACGGGTTCGCCGCTCACCGGGTCGATGGTCTCGGCCAGGAAGTGGTCCTCCTGGATGTGCAGGCCGTCCTGGGCCTCGGCGCACTCGATGGCCACGCCGGGTCCCATGACCTCGGACAGGCCGTAGATGTCGATGGCCGTGATGCCGAGCTTCTTCTCGATCTCCAGCCGCATCTCGTTGGTCCACGGCTCGGCCCCGAAGATGCCGATGCGCAAGGGCAGATCGCGGATGTCGATGCCCATCTCCAGGCCGGTCTCGGCCAGGAACAGGGCGTAGGAGGGAGTGCAGCAGATGACGTCCGGCGCGAAGTCCTTGAGCAGGATGACCTGCCTGCGGGTGGCGCCGCCGGAGATGGGCACCACGGTCGCGCCCAGGGCCTCGGCCCCGTAGTGCGCGCCCAGGCCGCCGGTGAACAGGCCGTACCCGTAGGCGTTGTGCACGGTGTCGGCGGCGGAGGCGCCTGCGGCCATGAAGCAGCGGGCCATGAGCTGGCCCCAGTTTTCGATGTCGCGGGCGGTGTAGCCGACCACGGTGGCGGTGCCGGTGGTGCCGGAGGAGGAGTGGATGCGGACGATCTGGTCCTTGGGGACGGCGAACAGGCCGAAGGGATACTGGTCGCGCAGGTCCTGCTTGACGGTGAAGGGCAGCAGGGTGATGTCCTTCAGGCTCTTGATGTCTTGGGGCTTGACCCCTTTCTCGTCAAATTTCTTTTTGTAGAACGGGACGTTGGCGTAAACCCGTTCACACAGCGCCTTGAGCCTGCGCAGCTGGATCGCCTCCAGCTCCTCCCTGGGCAGGGTTTCGTTCTTCACGTCGTAGATCATCCTTCAACCTCCTTGGGCGGCCTGTAATCAGCCATGGTGTGCATATGAAAAAACCACGGTTCCGTAAGCCCGTGGTCTCCTTAAAGGCATCATTCCTGCGCCATGAATCTTCCACGAGCCTCCTACAGAGAGCCCGTAAACCAGGAAAAGCGCGAGGATAGGTATTGTTGCATAGACGAAAGACTGCCCCATGTTCCAGGGAGCGTCAAGGGGTTTGTGCCCGGCAACCGGCTGGTCGCGCCCCTTCGGCCGTGTTGCGGACCGGTCCAAAGTGCATTACACAATGAGCGATCGGCAACTAACAATGGAGTGAACATGACGCTAAGGGAATTGGTTGAGCAAAACAGGACGCGGCGTAAATTCGATCAGTCGAAATCCATCCCGGCCGGCGATCTCGTGGAGCTGGTCGACATGGCCCGGTTCGTGCCCACGGGCATGAACAAGCAGCCGCTCAAATACCTGGTGACCACCGACCCGGAACAGTGCGCGCAGATATTTCCGCTGCTCGGCTGGGCGGGATATCTCAAGGATTGGGCCGGCCCGGACGAAGGGCAGCGGCCCACGGGCTACATCGTCATCGTCCTGGACAAGGAGATCGCCGAGACGCCCGGCTGCGACCACGGCATCGCCGCCCAGACCATCATGCTCGGTGCGGTGGAAAAGGGGCTCGGCGGGTGCATCATCGCCACGGTCAACCGGGGCAAGCTGGGCCGCATCTTCAACCTGCCGGGCCGGTTCGAGATCCTGCTGGTCCTGGCTTTGGGCATTCCGGCCCAGGAAGTGGTCGTGGAACCGCTTCCCTCCGACGGCAGTATCAAGTATTGGACCGGCGAGGACGGCAGACACCACGTGCCCAAGCGTGGGCTCGACGAGGTGCTCCTGGCTCGTTACCCCGAAGAATAATTTCGATTCATCACCAAAAACAAGGAAGTAATTTGCTAAATAAGGAAAAGAAATTCAAAGAGATGGAGAGCCCTGAAAAGGCCCGTCTCGTGGCCGGTTGGTTGGATGACAAGCAGGCGGAACGGATCTGCGCCATGAACGTGGCCGGGATGACTTCGGTCACCGACGTGGTCATCGTGGTCTCGGCGCGCGGCGTGAAGCATGCCCAGGCCCTGGCCAGCCATGTGCTGGAGATGGCCTCCGAGGAGAACGTCGAGTTTTTGAGCATGGAAGGTCACAAGACCGGCGAGTGGGTGCTCCTCGACCTGAACGACGTGATCGTGCATGTCTTCCTCGACGAGCTGCGCGAATTCTACAACATCGAAGGGATGTGGACCGAGGCGCCCCGCATCGAACTCGACGCCTGATGGACGACAGACACATGGCCGAACCCAAGAAGACCCTGTTGCTGATTCTCGACGGCTGGGGCATCGCCCCGGACGGCGCGGGCAACTGCGTACGCAACGCCGCCACCCCCCATCTCGACCGGTTCCTGGCCGACTATCCCTCCACCCGGCTGACCTGTTCGGGCCGCGCCGTGGGGCTGCCCGACGGATTCATGGGCAACTCCGAGGTGGGCCACATGAACATCGGCGGCGGGCGGATCATCTACCAGGACATGACCCGCATCGACATGGCCATCGAGGACGGCTCCCTCAAGGAGAATCCCGCCCTGGTGAAGCTCATGGACCGGACCGTGGCCGGTTCGGGACGGCTGCATTTCATGGGGTTGATCTCGGACGGCGGGGTGCACAGCCATCTCAACCATCTCTTCGCGCTGCTCGAAATGGCCAAGGCCCGGAACATCCCCGAGGTCTTCGTGCACGTCTTCCTGGACGGGCGCGACACCGGCCCCACCAGCGGACTGGGCTACGTCGGGCAGCTGGCCGACAAGCTGGCCGAACTGGGCGTGGGGCGCATCGCCACGGTCAGCGGCCGGTTCTGGGCCATGGACCGGGACAAGCGTTTCGAGCGCGTGGAAGTGGCCTACCGGGCGCTGGTGGACGGCGACGGCGTGGTCATCGACGATCCTCTGGCCGCCATCCGGGCGTCCTACGACGCGGGTGAGAACGACGAGTTCGTCAAGCCCTCCGTGGTCAGCGGCGTGGACGGGCGGCTCAAGGACGGCGACGGCCTGTTCTTCTTCAATTTCCGGGCGGACCGCGCCCGGGAGATCAGCCGGGCCGTCTTCGATAAGAATTTTAAAGAGTTTTCGCGCAGCCGCGTGCCGGACCTGGCCGGATTTGCGACCATGACCCGGTACGAGTCCTCCTTCCCCATGGAAACCGCCTTTCCGTCCGAGAGCTACGACAACACCCTGGGCGAATTCGTCTCCGCAAGGGGCATGAACCAGCTGCGCATCGCCGAGACCGAGAAATACGCCCATGTGACCTACTTTCTCAACTGCGGGCGCGAGGAGCCGTTCCCCGGCGAGGACCGGGTGATGATCCCGTCCCCGCGCGAGGTGGCCACCTACGACCTCAAGCCGCAGATGTCCGCCGACGAGGTGGCCGACACCCTGATCGCCAAGTGGGGCGAATACGACCTCTGCGTCTGCAACCTGGCCAATCTCGACATGGTCGGCCACACCGGGATCATGGGCGCGGCCGAACAGGCGTGCGTGACCGTGGACGGCTGCGTGGGCCGCATCGTGGACAAGGTCCTGGCCGACGGCGGGCGCGTGCTGCTGACCGCCGATCACGGCAACGCGGAGCAGATGCTCGCCGCCGACGGCACCCCGCACACGGCCCACTCCACCAATCCGGTGCCCCTTGTGTATATCGAGAAAGGGTGCGAAGGTGCGGTCCTCGAAGAGGGCATCCTCGGCGACATCGCCCCGACCGTCATCTCCCTGTGGGGGCTTGAGCCGCCTGCGGAGATGACCGGCAAGAATCTGATAACAAAGGGAAAATGATGGCGGAAAGCAAAAAACCCCTGACTCCGGTCAAGCCTGCGGCCATGGAGATGATCTTCCTCTACCCCTGCCCGCATTGCAGCCGCGAGGTGCCGCTCATCGCGCCCTCCCGGCCCGCCATGGCCCAATGCGACGCCTGCCGCGAGAACTTCCCCATCGTCCCGGTGGACGACCGGACCATCCGCTATCTCAAGCTCATCCTGGCCGGGGGCAAGGCAGGCATCGATCCCGACTTTCTGTAGACCGGATACATAATTGACTGCGAAGGTCGGTTGCGGTGGGATCGCCCCTCGCGACCGGCCTTTTTCTTGTTCGCACCCCGGCATCCGGTCCAGGGACGTGCGGAAATCGGTTCGCCCGTCAATGGTGGCCCGGCTTTTGCTAAATTCACAGCTCCGGTTTTCAAGTAAATATGGGGAACAAGTGAAACCATGAAGGAAAAGTTCAACTATCTGGCGGTGATTTTTAGCGTCCCAATGGTCTTGGGCGCGTTTGTGGCCTTGACGCCGTCCGTGGCGGCGGCGGGTGAGGTGACAATTCTGTCAGCCCTTGGTGACGTCGGACCGTTGGGTCTGGGGTTGCTGGCCCTGGTTCTGGCAGGGGCGTGCTGGGGCTGCTGGTTTCTGACCGCCCGCACTATCCATAACAAATATAGCACGTTGACGAATCTCTGCAGGCTGGCCGCATCGGGCAGGAGGGATTTGGAATTCCCCATGGCGGGAAGTGACAATTATGGCAAGCTTTCTGAAAGTCTGAACCTGATTGTCAATTACATTGGCGAGTTAGAAAATCGAGCCGAAAAGGCCGAAAGTGTAGCCGCCGAGGCCAAGGCCCAGAGCGCCGAGGCCCGCAAGCAGGCGGAGCAGGCGCGCAGGCAGGGCGAGGCCGCCCGTTGCGAGGGGCTGCTCTCCGCCGCCGGGACCCTGGAGCACTCGGTGCAGTCCATCCGCAGCCATTCGTCCGTTCTGGACGCGGCCTCGGCCAAGGCGCGCGACGGAGCCGCCGAGCAGCAGCGGTTCATCTCCGAGGCCGCCTCGGCCATGGAGGAGATGAACGCCGCGGTCAGCGAGACCGCCGCCAGCGCCAGCGCCGCCGCCGAGGACGCCGAACAGGTCATGTCCCTGGCCGAATCCGGTTCGGCCGTGGTCACCCGGACCCAGGAGTCCATCAGTGCGGTGTCCCGCAACTCGCAGTCCCTGGTGGAGTCCGTGGCCGGTCTGGGGGCCCAGGCCCAGGGCGTGGGCGCCATCATGGGCGTCATCTCGGACATTGCCGATCAGACCAACCTCCTGGCCCTGAACGCGGCCATCGAGGCGGCCCGCGCGGGCGAGGCCGGGCGCGGTTTCGCCGTGGTCGCCGACGAGGTGCGCAAGCTGGCCGAGAAGACCATGGACGCCACCCGAGACGTGGGCGTGGCCATCGAGGGCATCCAGGCCCAGGTCTCCCGGACCATCGACGGGGTCAAGGACATGGCCGGGCTGGCCGACGAAGCCGCCGGGCTGGCCCGCGAATCCGGTGCCGCCCTGGAGGAGATCGTGACCCATTCCGGCACCAGTTCCCAGCGCATCAGCGCAATCGCCGCCGCGTCCACCCAGCAGTCCGTGTCCTCCGAGGAGGTCACCCGGACCATCTCCGCCGTGCACTCCATCTCCTTCGAGACCGACAAGGGCATGGCCGAGGCCGCCGAGGCCGTGGTCGAGCTGTCCGCGCGCGTGGAGGAGCTGGCCCTGATGACCGGCGTGTTCCGCACCGTGGGCAGCGGCAAGGTCCAGGAGATCATCGGCCGCATGGCCGGGGCCGCCGGGGTCCAGTCGGGCGAGCGGTCCCGACAGGAGGAGATCATGCGCAGGGCGCTCAAGGAGAACGACTTTCTGGAGCTGCTCTACATCACCGACGCCCGAGGCGTGCAGACGGTCAGCAACATCGGCGGCAAGGTGTCGGGCTATGCCGAGGACGCCTCGGCCTACGGTTCCGAGTGGGGCGCACGCCCCTGGTTCCGGGGGGCCATCGACAACCGGACCTTCTACGTCTCCGACGTCTACACCTCGTCCGCGTCCGGGCGGGAGTGCATCACCGTGTCCGGTCCGTTCTTTTCGCCTTCCGGCGAGGTCCTCGGCGTCATCGCCGCCGATGTGAGCGTGACCACGGGGGGAGGCACGGCCTAGGCCGAGGGATTTCAATGGGCCATGCGCGGTTGCGACCGGGGTGTAAGGGTGGTAGGTCATTGGTCCCATCCAAAGCCAACCACGAGGTCTGATCATGATCACCACCAAGAGCGGGAAAGCGAATTTCCTGACGGAATTCACGGACGGCACCCATACGGGCGTGTGCGACGCTCCCGAGTCCAAGGGCGGCGGAGATGCCGGGTTCACGCCGCTGGGGTTGCTGGAGGCGTCCCTGGCCGCATGCCTGAACATGACGCTGCGGGTCTACGCCCAGGCGCACGATATCGAACTCGGGTCCGTGGAGACGTTGGCGACGCTCACCCCGGGCGAGACCGGCTCGACCTTCGAGTACAGCGTGAAACTGCCCGATACCCTGAGCGACCGGGACCGGAAGCGGGTGCTCGCGGCCCTCAAAGGCTGCCCCATTCACGGCCTGCTCAACAAGCCCATCACCTTTGCCTTGAAGGACTGATTTCGATTCCCCGTCCCTTTGGGCGGCGGAGAACGGCGCGCGGCTTCGGCCTGCGCGCCTTTTTTCGTCCGGGGGGCGGGTCAGCGCTTTTGGGGGCCGTACTGCATGAGGAGGTTGCCGCCGATGATGAAGGCCAGGCCCGCCACGGTGGCGGGGTGGATGGTCTCGCCGACCAGGAAGTGGATGAAGACCAGGGAGAGGAAGGGCGAGAGGAAGATCAGGTTGGCCACGCGGGCGGTGCCCCCGCCGTCGGGCTGGGCCGCGTATTTCATGGCCGTGAGCCACAGGGCGAAGGTGATGCCCATCTCGAACAGCCCGACGTAGGTGGCGGAGAGCAGGGGCGCGGGTTCCAGGGGCGGCAGCTCCGAGAAGAGCAGGGTGGCCGCCAGGATGAGCGGGAAGCCGGTCAGGAAGCTCAGGAGCAGCCCGGCCATGGGGTGCGCCTTGCTGCGGGTGTTGAATATCCAGTAGAGCGCCCAGATCACGGTGCTGCCGAGCGCCAGGCCCACGCCCTTCAGGCTGGAGAACTCCATGCCGAGCAGGTTGCCGTGGGTGGAGATGACCACCACGCCGAAGTAGCTCAGCAGGATTGCGCCGAGGTCCCTGAGGGAGAGCTTCTGGCCCAGCAGGGGCACGGAGAGCAGGGACAGGGTCACGGCCCAGGTGTAGTTGATGGGCTGGGCCTCCTGCGCGGGCAGCAGGTCGTAGGCCTGGAACAGGATCACGTAGTACAGGAACGGATTGATCGCGCCGAGTCCGGCGCAGCGCAGGGTCTCCTTCCGTCCCATGCGGGTGATCTCGCCGAGCTTGCCCCGGGCTGCGAGGATGGCGGTCAGGGCGAGGATGGAGACCCCGCAGGCGACCAGCAGCAGTTGCAGGGGGTCCAGGGTGCGCAGGGCGATCTTGAAGGCCGAGGCCACGGTGGACCAGATGGCCACCGTGGCCAGGCCGAAAAGAAGCGCTTTGCGGCGGTTGTTCACGGGATTAGACGATGACGTGCTTCTTGATGTGGCTGACGACCTGGGCGATGTCGTCGGTGACGATGAACAGGTCCAGATCTTCGGCCTTGCAGAACTTGTTGGTCACCATCTGGTCGCGGAACCAGTCCACCAGTCCGCCCCAGAACTTGGTGCCGAAGAGCACGATGGGGAACGGCTTGATGCGGTGGGTCTGGATCAGCACCAGCGCCTCGGACAGCTCGTCCAGGGTGCCGTAGCCGCCGGGCAGGGCCACGTAGGCCAGCGCGTACTTGATGAACATCAGCTTGCGGATGAAGAAGTAGCGGAACTCGCTCTTCACGTTCATGTACGGGTTGTTCTGCTGCTCCATGGGCAGGTGGATGTGCAGGCCGATGGACTCGCCGCCGTTCTCGAAGGCGCCCTTGTTGCCCGCCTCCATGAGGCCGGGGCCGCCGCCGGTGATGATCGAGAAGCCCGCGTCGGACAACGCCTTGGACAGCTCCACGGTCTGCTCGTAGAGCGCTTCGCCGGGCTGGACGCGCGCCGAGCCGAACATGGACACGGCCGGTCCGATCTCCGAGAGATTCTCGAAACCGTCCACGATCTCGGACATGATCTTGAAGAGCCGCCAGGACTCGTGGATGGAAAGGTCGTCTATGAGGTACTGCTTGGAACGGTGAATCATTGGTTCTCCTGTCTTGCTTGTGATAAGGCAGAGGTTGCCTGAGCCCGGTTTATGGGGCATGTAGTCGTGGCGGCGGATGCAGGTATTCCGCCGACTGCTTCAATACACTGATTTCTTTCCTTCCGAAAGCGGATTCTGCCCGCGGCCGGAGCGGAACCCAACGCGAGGACACTGTATGAAAATCACCTTCATGGGCGCGGCCCGCACCGTCAGCGGGTCCTGTTACATCCTGGAGTGCGGCGGCAAGCGGTTCGCCGTGGATTGCGGCATGCACCAGGGCAACAGGGAAATCGAGAAACGAAACCGGAACATCGACGACTACAACCCCAAGAAGATAGACTTTATCCTGATCACCCACGCCCATATCGATCACTCGGGCCTGCTGCCCGCGCTGGTGGCCAAGGGATACAAGAATCCCATCTACTGCACCGCCCCGACCCGCGACCTCATGGAGATCATGCTCCTCGATTCCGCGCACATCCAGGAAATGGAAGCGGAATGGTCCAACCGCAAGCAGAGCCGTACCGGCGGGGCCATGGTCAAGCCGCTGTACACCATCGCCGACGCCGAGAACACCGTGCCGCTCCTGGCGACCGTCGAATACTCCAAGACCTTCGAGCCCGCGCCGGGCATCCGCGTGACCTACAAGGACGCCGGGCACATCCTCGGCTCGGCCTTCATCGAGATAGACTACGAGCAGGACGGCAAGGTCACCAAGGCCGTGTTCTCCGGCGACCTGGGCCGCCCGGAGCAGCTCATCGTCAAGGACCCGGTGGACATGGAGCACGCGGATTACCTCTTCCTGGAGTCCACCTACGGCAACCGCAACCATGTGGACGAGAAGGGCAGCCTGGACGAGCTGGCCGAGGCCATCGCCTACAGCTACGGCAACGGCGAGAAGGTGGTCATCCCGGCCTTTGCCGTGGAGCGCTCCCAGCAGATCATCTACTCCCTGTTCCTGCTCAGGAAGCAGGGCAAGCTGCCCGAAGACATGCCCGTGTACCTGGACAGCCCGCTGGCCATCCGGGCGACGGAGATTTTCCGCAAGCATCCGGAATATTTCGATGAGGCCACCCAGGAGCTGATCCGCAACGGCGAGAATCCCCTGGACCTGCCCAACCTGCACTTCACCGAGTCCCGCGAACAGTCCCAGGCCATCAACGAGACCCACGGCCCGGCCATCGTCATCTCGGCCAGCGGCATGGCCAACGCGGGCCGCATCAAGCACCACCTGCGCCACAACCTGTGGCGTCCGGGGGCGAGCGTGATCTTCGTGGGCTGGCAGGGCGTGGGCACGCCCGGCCGCAAGATCGTCAACGGGGCCAAGAAGATCACCATCTTCGGCGAAGAGGTGCTGGTCAAGGCCAAGGTCTTCACCATCAACGGCTTTTCCGGCCACGCCGGGCGCGACGAACTGCTCGACTGGCTCGGCACCATGCAGGGCCGTCCCACCAAGATCCTCCTGGTCCACGGCGAGGCCGAGGTCCAGCAGGAGTTCGCCAAGCTCATCAAGGAGCGGTTCGGCTTCGATGTCCACATCCCCGAATACCAGGAGGTATTGGAGCTGGAGCCGGGCAAGGAGCTGGAGCCCGTGGTCGATATGGAGGTCGCCCGTCCGCGCGTGGACTGGGATTTCCTGTTGGCCGATTCAGAGAACCTTTACGACGAGCTGAAGCGCCGCGTCGTGGACGTGGAGCGCCGTCCCTGGGTGGACCAGGCAGAGCTGCGCGACAAGCTGCTCGACATCAACCGGCAGATCGTGGAGCTGGTCTCCGAGATGTAGCCCATGCGGATCGTCGGAGGACAATACAAGGGCCGCAGGATCCTGACCAGCGAAGGCCCCGGCTACCGGCCCGCCACCATGAAGGTGCGCGAATCGATCTTCTCCATGCTCACGGCGCGGGGCGTGGTCTTTGCCGACATCCGGGTCATCGACATGTTCGCCGGTTCCGGCTCCCTGGCCCTGGAATGCCTCAGCCGGGGGACCGAGACCGCGTGGTTCGTGGAGAAGAGCGCCAAGGCCGCGGCCCTCATCCGCCGCAATCTGGCCGACCTCAAGGTGGACAAGCGGTACGCCAGGGTGGTCTCCAAGGACCTTTTTGGTGTATTGTCCAATCGTCCGGACCAGCCGTTCGATCTGGTGTTCATCGATCCGCCCTACGGAAAGGACCTGCTGGTCCCGGCGCTGACAAAGGCGCTCGAGAACGGATGGATCGCGCAGGGCGGGCTGGTCCTGGCCGAGGTGGAGACCTCGGTGACCGCCCCGGAGGACGGGCCCATCGCGAAAATGGAATTGCTAACTGACCGGGAATACGGTCAAACCAGGATATTGTTATGGCGAAATTGAACCCCAGGCTGGCGGTCTATCCCGGCACCTTCGACCCCCTGACCATGGGCCACGTCGGTCTGGCCCGCCGGGGACTGAACGTCTTCGATACCGTCATTCTGGCCGTTGCCCAGAGCACGCCCAAGAAGACCCTGCTCACCGTGGGCGAGCGCGTGGCCCTGGCCAAGGAAGTATTCCGCGACGAACCGAGGGTCCTGGTCGAGCCGTTCGACTGCCTGCTCATCGACTACGTGGAGAGCCGGGGGGCCGGGACCATCATGCGCGGCCTGCGCGCGGTCTCGGACTTCGAGTACGAGTTCCAGATGGCGCTCATGAACCGCAAGCTCAAGCGCGAGATCGAAACCGTGTTCATGATGACCGACTTCAAGTGGATGTATCTCAGCTCCACCATAGTCAAGGAAGTGGCCCGCTACGGCGGCGACATCCGGGGGCTGGTCCCCGGCCCGGTGGTCACGGCCCTGTCCGTGAAGTACGGCGTTTCTCCCGACGAATGGGGCTTCAACCACGCCCTATGAGCGCACGGCCTCCCATAGTCTGTCTGGTCGGTCCCACCGGCACGGGCAAGACCGCTGCGGCCATCGCCGTGGCGGAGCGTTTGCCCGCCGCGGTGGTCAACTTCGACTCCCGCCAGGTCTACCGCGACTTTCCGGTCATCACGGCCCAGCCCGACGAGGAGGAGCGCGCGGCCTGCCCGCATCATCTCTACGGCTTCCTGCCCACCGAGGAGAAAATGACCGCCGCCCGGCTCAAGGAGCTGGCCGAGGGCAAGATCGAAGAGATTCGCGCCCAGGGACGGTTGCCCATCCTGGTGGGCGGCACCGGCCTGTACCTGCGTTCGCTCCTTTCCGGCATTGCGCCCATCCCCGAGATCCCGGAGGACGTCCGGCGGGGGTGCTGGCGCGCATCGAGGCCGAAGGGCCGCAGGTCCTGCACGCGGAGCTCGCGAAGACCGACCCGGAGTACGCGGCCAAGATCCATCCCAACGACACCCAGCGCAACGCCCGCGCCGCCGAGGTCTACCTGGCCACCGGCAGGAACATGACCTGGTGGCACGGCGAGAGCGAGCACGCCCCCGCGCCCTACGACGCCCTCAAGGTGGGCATGCGCATCAGTCTGAACGCCCTTGAGCCGCACCTGGCGCGCCGCATCGGGATCATGCTGGAGCGGGGGGCGCTGGACGAGGCCAGGGCCGCCTATGCGCGCTGCCCGGACCCGGACGCGCCCGGCTGGACCGGCATCGGCTGCGCAGAGCTGCTGGCCTTCCTGCGCGGCGAGACGACCCTGGAGGAGGCTCGCGAGCGGTGGGTGAAGAACACCAGGGCGTACGCCAAGCGGCAGATCACCTGGTTCAACAAGGAAGCGGACGTCCATTGGTTCGCGCCCGGCGAGAACCGCGAGGTGGCGGACCTGGTCGTGTCCTGGCTGGCGGACCGGGGCTGATCAGTTCCCGGCGATGACGCCCAGCTGGGCCGGAGTCAGGGCCCAGTTCAGGGTCCCGGCAGTCTGTCCGGGCTCAAGGCAAATCTGCATCAGCCCGCCGTTCTCGATGGCGATGTCCAGTACCTTTCCATGGGCCAGCATGGCCGAGGCCAGCGCGCCCAGTGAGGGCAGGTGGCCGGTGATCAGGATTGACTTCATATCGCTGTATTCATTGATAAAGTCGAGCGTTTCGGCGGTCGGCGTCATGGCCTTGACCGTGTCCGTGACCACGATCTCGTCCACCGGATAGCCGGTTTGGCGGGCCATGATCTCGGCGGTCTCGCGGGAGCGGTCTTTGGGGCTTGCCACCACCAGGTCGAAGCGCAGGCCGAGCCTGGCCGCCGCGCGGCCGGACTTCTCCACCTGCTCCCGGCCGACCGGGCTCAGGGGTTGTTGTTCGTTCAGCTCCTTGGACAGGCAGGCGCCGTGCTGCATGAGGTGGATAAGCATGTCTCGCTCCGTGGGTTGTTGGCCGATTCCCGAAAGGTAGCACCCGGCCCGCGCTCCGGCAAGCGGGTTGCAGAAATCCGGCAACCGCGATACACCCGGTGATGCCCCGGCCATCTCGGCCTGCGGCCGTTGAAACAGTTCAGGAAAACCAACACATGCCGTTTCGAATATTTATTCCCATCATATTGTCGTTCATGATTTTTCCCTTCCAGGCCCAGGCCTTCGAAGGGCTGGTGCAGACCACCGACGAGGGCGGTTCCATCGCCTGGGGCAACGGAGAGGTCTCCGTGGTCCGGTCGGTGGAGGGCGCGGCCGCGGACGAATCCGATCAGGCCCTGTCCCCCATGGCCGTGCGCAAGGCCGCGACCCAGGCGCGCAAGGAACTGCTGGACATGGTCCTGTCCGTGCGCATCGACGGCCACCAGACCGTGGGCGCGTTCCTGTCGGGCGACAGCGACCTGGCCGCCCAGGTGCGCGGGCTGATCCAAAACTCCCTGTTCCAGGGGCCCGGCCTCTACGAGGAACAGGGCAAGGTCCGCGTGTCCGAGCGGTTCCGAGGCCCCCTGGCCGAACTGGTCCTGCCCGTCACCATCCAGTTCCAGAGCGGCATCCCGCCCAAGCTCTCCACGGCCACCTCCCAGAACGTGGACATGCCCGGCAACGCGCCGGAGCAGGTGGGCGGCGGCAACCGGGGTTACACCGGCGTGGTGGTCGACGCCCGGGGGCTGAAGATCACCCCGGCCCTGGCCCCGATCATCTACGGCCAGGACGGGTACGGCGCGTACGGCACCTTCCAGGTCAGCCGGACCAATGCGGCGGAAAAGGGCGTGGCTGTCTACGCGGTCGACGACGACCCCAAGGTTCTGCAGGAGCGGGTCGGGTCCCGGCCCCTCTCCGTGCGCGCCCTGAGCGCCTACGGCTCGTGGCGGACCGACATGGTCATCTCCGCAGCGGACGCCCGGCTGGTGCGGGCCATCGTCAAGTCCGGCCCCATCGCGGACGGATGCAGGGTGGTCATTCTGGTGGACCGGCCCGAACAGCCCGAACAGCCCAAGGGAGAAGGGGATGCGTAAGACGATTTTTCTGATGGCGGCGACCCTGCTGCTGGGTGCGGCGACCGTGGCTCTTGCGGGCCAGGTGCAGGTCTTCGAGCCCATGGCCGAGGGCATGACCCAGCGCGGGCTGCGCGAAAAGGCCCAGGCTCAGGGGTACGGCCAGGCCGTGCTGGAAGAGGCCAAGGCCATGCTCCCGGGATCGCTCGGCGAATCGCGGGAAGCGTTGCTCAAGGCGTATTTCGTGGGCCACGCCAAGCCGTTCATCCAGGGCTACAAGGTCCTTTCCTCGCAGGATTTCGAGGACGGCCTGAGCCTGAGCCTGGACGTCCGGGTGGACCGCCGGACCCTGCGCGATTCCCTCAAGTCCATGGGGCTGATGGAGACCCTGGCCGCGCCGCTGTCCGCGTCCGTGGCCTGGCCGCAGGATCTGACCGAGGAGGAACAGCAGCAGGTGCGCGACCTGGTGGCCCTGACCAACATCGAGCCCGCCGAGGGCGCGTCGCCCGCCGTGGTCCTGGAGCGCGGCTCGGACAAGGGGACCTGGAAGTGCCGCCTGACCTGGGACGGCCAGGAGTGGATGGGCATCAACCAGGACATGGCCGAGGCGTGGTTCACGGTCTGGCCGAGATATTTCGACCGTCCGCGCGAGCGGGCCGCCGGGACCGGGGGCGAATCCCTGGCCGTGACCGGCTGGTTCTCGCCCGACGGCGTCCTGGAGTTCGATCGCGTGCTGCGCGGCTGGGATTCCGCCGTGCAGGACGTGGAGCTGGCCGAGATGGACATGCAGCCCACCGGCGCCGGGGCCACCTGGACGGTCACGGTGGTCAACCGCGACCGGCTGAACATGCTGCTCAACGCCTTCCTGCCCCAGCGCGGACTGAGCTTCCGGCTGGCCGGGCAGCACAAGGAATAACCCGCTTTCCAGACACCAAAAAAGCCCGGCTGCGATGCAACCGGGCTTTTTTTGTTCCGTCGGGAAGGGGGTCTAGCTTTCCTTCTTCTCGTCTTCCGAAGCGCTGGATTTGGGGGTCACGTCGATCTCATCAGGCTCGTTCGTGGCCTTCTTGAAATTGCTGATGGCCTTGCCGATGCCGCCGCCGATTTCGGGCAGCTTTTTCGCGCCGAAGATGACCAGAACGATCACCAGAATAATCAGAAGTTCCCAAACGCCGAGTCCGCCGATCATATATTGCCTCCAATTGAGTGAATGACTTCAGGATTATTTGACGTAAGTGGCTATACACCCACCGTCAGGCCCAGTCAAGAACGGGGCTTCATTTACCCGGATCGGCCCCGGCGGGCAAAGGTCGGTTTATCTTTACAATTGGTTGCGCGGGACTTACACATTGCCCATCGACAATCGGAATCCGGTCCTAGGCCGGTTTCGCGATTGCCAACGCATTGAACCTGAGACGAGAATGGGCAAGATCACCCGGCTGCCCGGCACGAATTGCCGGCACCACATGAACGGACGCTGTTTCTACGAGGAGTGGCTCAATCCCGGTTACACCCAGTCCTGGCGCTGCCAGGTCACGGCCCGCTGGGAAGCTTCCTTCGACGAATTTCTGAGCCGCGCGGAGTATTTCGGCGTGGCCGAGGACGCGGTCCCCGATCTCTGGGGGCGGCAGTTCCAGCGGCTGGCCCGCGACCGTTTCCATTGCGGGATGTACACCTACCGCCAGGGCGCGCCCTCACCGGGCTGCGCCCATCATCTCGATGGGGTCTGCGTCATGGGGCTGCCCCGGTGCGCCGGGCGCTGCCGCCACTTTGGACCGATCACCGACGACGAACAGAGCTAAGGAGCCAAAGCACATGCTGCTGTCATTTCCCTACATGCACCCCGAGCTGTGGTCCGGCGACGACCTTCCCGGACTGACCTTTTTCGACCCCGGCCTGGAAGACGAGCCCGCGGGCAATTCGTTCCGGCCCGAGGGGCTGCCGCTCGATCCCGCCACCGCGCGGGCGCTGATCAACGATTGCATCAGCTTCGGCGAACAGTTCAAGGACCCAGGCGAGATGGCCTATTTCGGCGCGGTCACCGCCGACGACTTCTACGAGGGGTCGTCCATGTCCATCCAGGCCCAGCTCTCCCGCCAGTTCGCCGACGGCCAGGGCGGTAAGGCCGAGCGCGAGGAGCGCGAGGCCCGTTCCAAGGCCCAGTTCGTGCTGCTCCTGGCCTGGTTCTTCGAGGAGCGCATCCTCGAACTGGCCGGGCTGGAGGAGGGCGTCCGAAACAGCTGGGACGCCATGGACGAGACCCTGGGCAAGGACGAAGAGGACAGCCTGGGCGAGCGCGAGACCGAGTTGGGCGAGACCTTCAGCCACACGGGCGGCGCGTCCGACGGCCAGGAGGTCCAGCTTCCCTGGCAGCGGGTCATCGAGGCGCTGCCCGCCTTCCTGCCGGAAGACGCGGAGCTGGTCTGCGCAGACCCCGAGATATTCGAGGCCTGGGAAGAGTACGGCATCGAGTTCAAGGAGGACGGGGAAGGGCGGCTGACCGCCACCGCGCCCGCCTGGAGATTCGGTTGCCGACGCAGGGAGCCGCAGTCCATGCCCGTGGCCCTCAAGTCGCTGACCGTCGAAATCCTCAAGTAATTCCGGAGTGTTTACATGGCGATTGCCAACCCGATGATGAATCCCCGCCTGCTGGAGGGCCTCAAGACCGTTGTCTTTGACAATGACGGGGTGCTGATTGATTCCTACGAGGCCAACATGCGCTATTACGGCACCATCCTGGAGCAGCTCGGGCTGCCCCCCATGGATGACGCCCAGCGGTATTTCGTCCATTCCCGAACCCACGACGAGGCCGTGCGCCACATCGTGCCGCCCGAGCTGCTGAAGCGGGCCTTCGAGATCGGCTCCGGCATCAGCCAGGCCGACTTGGCTCCGTGGTTCAAGCGCTCTGACGGCATCCGCGAATTTCTGGAGTGGCTGCGCGCGGCCGGGTTCAACCTGGCGGTGAACACCAGCCGGGGCTCGTCCATGCAGCTGGTCCTCAAGCTGACCGACCTGGAGGGGTTCTTCCACCCTGTGGTTACCTCCTGCGACGTGGCCGAGCCCAAGCCCCACCCGGAAGGGTTGTTCCGAATCATGCGCACCCACGGGGTGCGCCCGGACGAGGTGGCCTACATAGGCGACTCCATCGTGGACCAGAAAGCGGCCCAGGCTTCCGGGGTACGCTTCTGGGCGTATCGCGACATGGGGTTGCAGGCCGATGTGCACATCGACAGTTTCTGGTCCATCCGCGCGGCCATGCAGCGGTGCTACAAAGGGCTCGCATCCGCGTATTAAGACTTGATTCTTGCTATCCCGTGTGCGAAATTACCAACATTGAGATTACTGGCGAGCATTGACAGCTCAGCCGTTTTGGAGGCCTCATGGACCTGATCGTCCAAGCAATCGCGACAGTTCTCGACTACGTACTCACCGCCTATCTCTGGATCGTCATCATATCCGCTCTGTTGTCCTGGGTGAACCCGGACCCGTACAATCCCATTGTGCGCTTCCTGCGCGGCGTGACCGAACCTGTCTTTTACAAGGTCCGCAGCTGGATTCCCTTTGCCGTTGTCGGCGGTTTCGACCTTTCGCCCATTGTCGTCATCCTGGCCATCCAGGTGTGCAAGATCGTGGTCGTGGGCAACCTGTACCGGCTGGCCTTTTCCATCGGGTCCGGCATGACCATGTAGTCAACCTTCAGGAGGAGCGCGATGACGGTTTCCAAGATCGATTTGCTGAACAAGCAGTTTTCCAAGTCCGTGCTCGGCTATTCGCGAACCGAGGTGGACCAGTTCATGCTTGAACTGGCCGAAGTCCTCGGCGACGCAGCCGACGCACACAAGGAGATGCGCAAGAAGATCAAGAGGCTGGAAGCCGCGCTCAAGGAGTATCGTCAGCGCGACGAGACCCTGCGCGATACCCTGATGTCCACCCAGAAGATGGTGGACGACCTCAAGGTCGCGGCCTCCCGCGAGGCCCAGCTGATCCTGGACGAGGCCCGCGCCAAGGCGGACGACACGGTCCGCAAGGGGCACAACCGGCTGGCCCAGATCCACGAGGAGATCGAGTCGCTCAAGCGCAGCCGGACCCAGTTCGAAGTCCAGCTCAAGGGGATGCTCAACGCCCACCTGGAGATGCTGGAGCGGAGCGACCCGGAACGGGACAAGGTCGAGGAGATCGAGTCCAAGCTCAAGTACCTGAAGAAGGTCGAGTAGGACGGGGGAGCGTATTTCACGTCCAGTGTTCGCAAGCCGTGAGGAACCGGGGTGGGGCCTCGATGTATGGGCGCAGCCGGGCGCGAAGAAGAATGAGGTCGCGGGCGAATACCAGGGGTGCCTGAAGGTCCGCCTGAGGGCCCCGGCGGTGGACAACAAGGCCAACAAGGGCCTCATTGCCTACATCGCGACTTTGTTGGGATTGAAAAAAAGTCAGGTCGTCATCGCCTCCGGACACACCAACAGGAGGAAGCACCTGACCTTGAATACAGCGGGAGAGCCGGACTGGGGAAGTCTTCTTTCAGGCGTTTCACCGCGTTAACCTTGTAAAAAGGAGTTGCACATGGAAGCCAATGACCTTGAACTCATCGAGAAGTACGGGGCCGAAGACACGCAAATCAAGGCTCTGTGGGACCAACATATCACGTACGAAAAGATGCTGGATAAGCTCGAGTCCAAGTCCTATCTGTCGCCCACCGAGACGCAGGAAGTGAAGGAGCTCAAGAAGAAGAAGCTGGCAGGCAAGACCACGTTGCTGGGCCTGCTCGACAAGTACCGTCAGGAGGCTTAGCAAATGAAGTTGACCGGGGCCCAGATCCTGTTGAAGTGTCTGGAAATGGAAGGAGTTGATGTCATGTTCGGTTTCCCCGGGGGAGCCGTGATCGACATCTATGACGAGATACCCAAGTCGTCCGTGGAGCACATTCTGGTGCGTCACGAGCAGGGCGCAATTCACGCCGCAGACGGTTACGCCCGCGCCACCGGCCGGGTAGGGGTATGCCTAGTCACCTCCGGCCCCGGCGCCACCAATACCGTGACCGGAATCGCGACGGCCTATGCCGACTCCATTCCGGTGGTCATTTTCACCGGTCAGGTGCCCCGGGCCCTGATCGGCAATGACGCCTTCCAGGAAGTGGACATCGTCGGCATCACCCGGCCCTGCACCAAGCACAACTACCTGGTGCAGGACATCGCGGACCTGGCTTCGACCATCAAGCAGGCCTTCTACCTGGCCCGCACCGGCCGTCCCGGCCCGGTCCTGGTGGACCTGCCCAAGGACGTCCAGCAGCAGGTGGCCGAGTTCAAGTACCCGGAAGAAGTGTCCATGCGCAGCTACAAGCCGACCAGCAAGCCGCACATCGGCCAGGTCCGCAAGGTGGTCAAGCTGCTCAAGAAAGCCAAACGGCCGCTCATCTACAACGGCGGCGGCGTGATCACCTCCGGTTCCCACGAGGAGCTCACCTGGCTGGCGCAGAACCTGCGCATCCCGGTGACCTCCACCCTCATGGGGCTGGGCGCGTTCCCCGGCGACGACGAGCTGTTCCTGGGCATGCTCGGCATGCACGGCACCTATGCCGCCAACATGGCGGTGAACAACTGCGACCTGCTCCTGGCAGTGGGCGCGCGGTTCGACGACCGCGTCACCGGCAAGGTGGACACCTTCGCGCCCAACGCGACCATCGTGCACATCGACGTGGACCCGACCTCCATCCAGAAGAACGTCTCGGTGCACGTCCCGCTGGTGGCGGACTGCAAGCCCGCCCTGGCGGCGCTCAAGACCGAGACCGAGGGCACCCTGGCCGAGTTCGACTGGGCCAAGGACCACAAGGAGTGGGTGGACAAGGTCCAGGGCTGGGCCAAGGAGCATCCCCTGACCTACAGGGACGAATCCGAGTCCATCAAGCCGCAGTACGTGGTGGAGAAAATTTACGAGATCACCAAGGGCGACGCCATCATCGCCACCGAGGTGGGCCAGAACCAGATGTGGGCGGCCCAGTTCTACAAGTACACCCGGCCCAACACGCTGCTGACCTCCGGCGGCCTGGGCACCATGGGGTACGGCTTCCCGGCGGCCATGGGCGCCCAGCGCGCCTTCCCGGACAAGCTGGTCATCGACATCGCGGGCGACGGCTCCATCCAGATGTGCATCCAGGAGATGATGACCGTGGTCTGCAACAAGCTGCCGGTCAAGATCGTGATCCTGAACAACGGCTATCTCGGCATGGTCCGCCAGTGGCAGGAGCTGTTCTACGAGAAGAACTACTGCGCCACCTGCATGGACGCCCAGCCCGACTTCGTGAAGCTGGCCGAGGCCTACGGTGCCGCCGGTTTCCGGGTGACCGAGAAAAAAGACGTGGAAAAGACCCTGCGCGAGGCCTTCAAGGTGGACAAGCCGGTCATCGTGGACATCCGCGTGGAAAAGGAAGAAAACGTCTATCCCATGGTCCCGGCCGGAGCGTCGCTGACCGAGATGCTGTTGGTCTAGGAGGTCCATGATGAGCAAGCACACTCTTTCCGTGATGGTTGAAAACGAGCCGGGCGTCCTGTCCCGGGTGGCCGGGCTCTTTTCCGGCCGCGGCTTCAACATCTATTCGCTGAACGTGGCCCCGACCCTGGAGAAGGGCGTCTCCCTGATGACCATCGTGGCCGAGGGCGACGACGCCATCGTGGAGCAGATCGTCAAGCAGCTCCGCAAGTTGGTCCCGACCATCAAGGTCAAGGATCTCACCGAGCTGAAATCCGTCGAGCGCGAAATGGTCCTGCTCAAGGTCAACGCCGAGGATTCAAAGCGGGCCGAGATACTCCGCATTGTTGACATCTTCCGGTGCAAGGTTGTAGACGTCAGCGTCGATGAGTTGACCATCGAGGTCACCGGCGACCAGGGCAAGATCGGCGCACTCGTCAATCTGCTCACCCGTTTCGGCATCAAGGAGATCGCCCGCACCGGCAACGTCGCCATGCAGCGTTCCATGCAGATCGACCTATAATTTGCAATCACGCGAATCACCGGGCCGGGAGTTCGCTCCCTGCCCGGCGTTTTCGCATGTTCATATAATCCATGCGATTGCGGCCCATCAGGGCAAACAATATCGAGGAGATATTCCCATGAAAGTGTATTACGAGAATGATGCGGACCTGAGCCTTCTGAAAGACAAGACCGTGGCCATCGTGGGTTACGGCAGCCAGGGCCATGCCCACGCCCAGAATCTGCGTGATTCCGGCATCAACGTCATCGTGGCCCAGCGCCCCGGCGGCCCCAACTATGATCTGGCCAAGGAACACGGCTTCGAGCCCATGTCCGTGGCCGACGCCTCCAAGCAGGCCGACATGATCATGATCCTGCTGCCCGACCAGTACCAGGCAGAAGTTTTCAAGAACGAGATTCTCCCGTACCTGGAAGAGGGCAACATCATCGCCTTCGGTCACGGCTTCAACGTCCATTTCCAGCAGATCACCCCGCCCAAGGGCGTGGACTGCGTCATGATCGCCCCCAAGGGTCCCGGCCACCTGGTGCGCCGCACCTACACCGAGGGCGGAGCCGTTCCCTGCCTGGCCGCCGTGGCCGTCGACGCCTCGGGCAAGGCCATGGAGATCGCGCTCGCCTACGCCAAGGGCATCGGTGGAACCCGCTCCGGCGTCATCGAGACCACTTTCAAGGAAGAGACCGAGACCGACCTGTTCGGCGAGCAGGCCGTGCTCTGCGGCGGCCTGACCGCCCTGTGCAAGGCCGGCTTCGACACCCTGGTGGAGGCCGGTTACCAGCCCGAGGTCGCCTACTTCGAGTGCCTGCACGAGCTGAAGCTGATCATCGACCTCATGTACGAGGGCGGCATGGCCAAGATGCGCTACTCCATCTCCGACACCGCCGAGTACGGCGACTACGTCACCGGTCCCCGCATCATCACCGACGAGACCCGCGAGGAAATGCGCCGCGTGCTCAAGGATATCCAGACCGGCAAGTTCGCCCGCGACTTCATCCTGGACAACAAGGCCGGTCAGGTCGGCCTGAAGACCATGCGCCGCATCGGTGCCGAGTCCCAGATCGAGGAAGTCGGCGGCCGTCTGCGCGAGATGATGAGCTGGCTCAAGAAGTAGCTCCCGTCCGCGACGAAATGTTCAAGGCCGGCCCCTGATGGGGTCGGCCTTTTGTTTTGTCCATCACTCTGCAATCCAAGGAGATTTTTTTGGCCTTGGAAAGGGGGAAAATGGGCGGGGAAAAATTCCGCGATTTGTCACCCGATACCCCTTGACCGGACGATCAAGAGACTATAGACGACCCTCTCCAAAATCAACAATGAGGGTCTGCAATGACTTTGGATGTCCTGTTTCTCGGTATCGTTGTCTTCCTGGCGGAAATGCTGGTTCTGACCATCGGAACCATCCGTACCATGGTCACCGTGCTCGGCGAGTCCCGGGCGGCTTTTTACCTTGGTTGCCTGGAAATGTCCCTGTGGGTGTTCGGCACGTCCACGGTGCTCATGAAGGTCGGCGAGGAGCCCGCGCTCGGCGTGTTCTACGCCGTTGGCTTCGCTGCGGGCAACGTGGTCGGCATCCTGGCCGAGAAGAAGCTCGCCCTGGGCAACGTGGTGGTGCGCATCATCAGCGCGGGCAGGGGCGGCGACATCGCCGAGGCCGTGCGCCAGGCCGGGTTCATGCTGACCACCGTGGCGGGCGAGGGGTCCCAGGGGCCGGTCACGGTCCAGTTCGTGGTCTGCCGCCGCAAGGACATGAAGCAGCTGCTCGGCGTGGCCCGCGCGGTCGATCACGACCTGTTCTACACCTTTGAGACCGCGGGCGGTTGCAGCGAGGTGCCGAGCCCCTCTCCCAGCCGTGCGGGCAGGCTCCTCAAGCCCATCCGCCGACTGGTTCCGCAGTTCTAAATTTTTGTCAGGCCCGGTCCTGCCCGCTCATGTGGCGGTGCAGGGCCGCGCCGAGCGCACCCATATGGTCCGGGTTCTCCGGGACCAGAATCTCCTTCCCTATCTCCCCGCCGATGGCCTCCGCGAGCAGCTTGAGCACGCAGGGGTTGTTGGCCACGCCGCCGGTGAAGACCACCGGAAAGTTCAGCCCGACCCGCTTGAGCATGTTCACCGTGCGCTTGACGATGGCCTTGTGCAGCCCCAGGGCTATGGCCTCGGGCTTTTCGCCGCGCGCCATGAGCGAGGTCGCCTCGGTCTCGGCGAAGACCGTGCAGATGGAGCTGATCTCCGGCGGGTTTTGGCCCTTGAGGGCGTAGCGCCCGAACTCCTCCACCGGGATCTGGAAGACCCCGGCGGTGTACTCCAGGAATTTGCCCGTGCCGGCCGCGCAGCGGTCGTTCATTTCGAACTTCAGGACCCGGCCGCCCGTGAGGGACATGGCCTTGGTGTCCTGTCCGCCGATGTCCAGCACGGTGCGCGCCTCCGGGAAGATGTGCGCCGCGCCCAGGGCGTGGGCCTTGATCTCGGTGATGGCCGAGCATTCGCAGGTCAGGTCGAGGCGCTGGATGAGGTCGCGCCCGTAACCGGTCCCGACCAAGGAGGCCGGGCGCAACCCATCCAGCAGTCTCAAACATTGGGTGACGGGATCGAAGGTGGTCGGCGCCTTGCGGGTTTCGGCCACCTTGCCGTCTTCAAGGATCACCAGCTCGATGGAGCGGGACCCGATATCCAGTCCGGCGATCAACCGAGGGTCTCCACGAACGCTTCCACGCGCGTCTTGAGCTGGGCCACGTCCTCCATGGAATAGTCCGTCTCGATGGACAGCATGGGGATGCCCGCGTTCTGCAGCGCCTTGTCCACCTTCAGGGATTCGTGGGAATAGGGCTGGCAGAAGAGCAGGCTGTAGTGGATCACGCCGTCGGCCTTCAGCGACTTGGCCAGGGCGGTGACGTTCTCCAGCCGCTCGTTGTTGGGCGTGAAGCAGGCGCAGTCGATCTTCATGTAGCGGTCCGTGATGGCGTCGATCATGCCCTCCAGGGTGTTGGCGGATTCGTCCACCAGGTCGCGGGAGTTGCGGGTGCCGATGCAGGATTCCTCGCCCACGATGACCGCACCGGAACTCTCCACCACGAAGGGCAGCTTCCAGTTGGGCACGGCCATGGGACAGCCGGACAGGAGCAGGCGCGGGGTGTCCGCGGGGGCAACGCCCTTGCCCTGGCCGATCCGCTCCTGCAGCTCGTCGCAGAGTTCATTGATCTTGGCCGTGAAGCGGACGGGATCGTCGTAGAAGCTGATCTGGTTGATGAGCAGGGAATCGCGGCCGGAGATGGGGGCCGGGGAGGCGGCGCGCAGGGCGGTCAGCCGTTGCAGGGCCTTGCGCTTGGCGTTGGTAATGCGGATGCCCTCGGCGAGCTTTTCGGCGGTGATGGTCACGCCGGTCAGCTCCTCCAGGGCCTTGATATACCGGACCACCTCGGACCGCCACAGGGCGCGGGCCGATTCGGTCTTGGTCTGCGGGACCTCCATGACGTAGGTCGGGGCGATCTCGTTGAACGCCTCATAGGCCTTCTTCTTGCCGTCGCAGGTGGTCTCGCCCACGATCATGTCGGTGGACTCGATGTACGGACAGAGCTTGGCCATCTTGAAGCCGATGAACGACTTGATCAGGGCGCAGGTGTTGCGCGGCACCAGCTGTTCGGCCAGGTCGCTGCCCGCCTCGGCGCCCGCGCACAGCCCGACGTGGATGGCGTCGGCGGCCAGGGTGATCTCCTCGGGGACGAACACGCAGAAGGTGCCAACCACCTTGCGCCCGGCCTCCTTGGCTTCCTGAAGCTCCTTGATCCGCAGGCCGTGCACCTCACTCAAAACGAAGTCCAGGTACTCCATGCCCTTGAGCCTGTTGTCCTGGGACAGGTAGATGTCCCCGTAAAATTTGCCGAGCACTTCGAGCAGGCCGTCGTGCGCTTCCAGATCCAGGTTCAGTCGTTCCCACATTTCGTGGTGCGTGGTTTCGGACATTGCCGCCTTCCTCGGTTTAGGGAGTTGAGAGTTCACGGTGCCGCGATCGAGATAATCAATCGTAATACCGTAAGGATTTCTATAAGTAGACCGGCTAAATGGATATGAATTTCATCTTATCAATGGTTTGGCACTACTATCTTCACGCCCGAATGCGATTTTCCGATGATTTCAACAGATTGAATTAGAAGACAAAACTGTAACAACATACGCAGTCGTCGGTTTTAGGCCGGTCTTCGATGCTCGTATTATTTCAATGATTTTGGACTATTGAAGAGTGTTTGGTGTCAAACCTTGGCGTAGTCGTAATGTTGTTGTGCGGAGGAGGGGAGTCCAATAGAGCTTTTTTATGCTCTAAAAGACATAATAAGCCATAGGGGGAGCTTTCCGACACTCCCGGGCGGACGCGGATGCCGTTGGCGGAAGCGGGGAGCGGACTGCCGGATCATGCACCCGACGAGGTGAATCATGTTGAAAGATACGAACCGTGAAAGGGCGAGGAAGACCAAGGAAAATCCCACCATGCGGATGCACCTGTGGTTCGAGACGGAGGAGGGCGTGCTCTTCGGCCTCGGTCGTCTTCAAATGCTCAAGTCCGTGGAGGAGCACGGCTCTCTCAAGGGAGCCGCAGAAGCGCTGGGCATGTCCTATCGCGGTGCCTGGGGAAAGATCAAGGTCACCGAGGAACTGATCGGCCAAAAACTCATTGAGCGGGATTCCAACCGCAGGGCGGGATACCGCCTCACTCCCTTTGGGAAGGTCCTCGCGCGGAGCTATGATCAGTGGTACCGCGAAGTGGAGGCCTTTGCCCTGTCCAAGGGCAACGAATTCTTACCTTTCTATCTGAACTGTTACGAGTAGCCTGTTTCCGGCGTCTTTCAACGTGTTAAATATAACATATTGAATTAATTGAATTTAATGTTAGCATTGCGATGCTTGGACATGTCGTTCAGGCAAGCAACGGCCGGGAAGCATTGGCTTTTCCGGCACAGATCAAGGAGGCCACAGGTATGAAACTCGACCGCCGAAGCTTCATGAAGCTCGCAGGCTCCGGAGCGGCGTGTCTCACCCTCGGGCAGATCGGAGTCAGCTTGACCCCGGTCAAGGCCTATGCGGCGGAAATCAAGATTTCCGGCGCGAAAGAGGTGGTGACCGTCTGTCCGTTCTGCTCGGTGAGCTGCCACATCATCGGTTACGTCAAGGACGGCAAGCTCGTGAACACCGAGGGCGACCCGGACTACCCCATCAACGAAGGCTCGCTGTGCGCCAAGGGTGCGGCCATGTTCACCATGACCACCAGCCACCACCGGCTGCAAAAGCCCCTGTACCGCGCGCCCTACAGCGACAAGTGGGAAGAGAAGAGCTGGGACTGGATGTTCGACCGCATGGCGGCCCGCATCAAGGAAACCCGCGACAAGGACCTCATCCTCAAGAACGAGAAGGGCGACACCGTCAACCGTCTCGAATCCATGTTCCTGCTGGGCACCTCCCACGCGGGCAACGAAGAATGCGCCATCGCCCATCAGGCGATGCGCGGCCTGGGCGTCGTCCACATGGACCACCAGGCAAGGATCTGACACAGCGCGACTGTTGCGGCTCTGGGAGAGTCGTTCGGACGCGGTGCGATGACCAACCACTGGATCGACATCAAGAATGCCGATTCCATCCTCATAATGGGCAGCAATGCTGCCGAACATCATCCGATTTCCTTCAAGTGGGTATTGCAGGCCAAGGACAAGGGCGCCACCGTCATGCACGTGGATCCCAAGTTCTCCCGCACGTCGGCCCGGTCGGATTTCCATGTCCCCCTGCGGTCCGGTACGGACATCGCTTTCCTGGGCGGCATGATCAAGTACATTGTGGACAATGAGAAGTACTTCAAGGAGTACGTGGCCAACTACACCAACGCCGCGCTCATCGTGGGCAAGGACTACGGATTCAAGGACGGTATCTTCACCGGCTACGATCCCAAGACCCGCACCTACGACAAGTCCAAGTGGGGCTTCGAGATGGATGAGAACGGCGTGCCCAAGCGCGACGCCAGCCTGAAGAACCCCCGTTGCGTGTTCCAGCTCCTCAGGAAGCACTACTCCCGCTACGACCTGGATACGGTTTCGACCACCACCGGCGTGTCCAAGGAAAACCTGCTCAAGGTGTACGAGGCCTTCGCCGCCACCGGTCGTCCGGACAAGGCGGGCACGGTGATGTACGCTCTGGGCTGGACCCAGCACACCGTCGGCGTGCAGAACATCCGCTCCGCAGGCATCATCCAGCTGTTGCTCGGCAACATCGGCGTTGCGGGCGGCGGCATCAACGCCCTGCGCGGCGAGCCCAACGTCCAGGGTTCCACCGACCACACCCTGCTGTACCACATCATCCCGGGCTACATGGCCATGCCGCACAACGGCTGGCAGACCTACGACGATTACGTCAAGGGCAACACCCCGGTATCCAACGACCCGCAGTCCGCCAACTGGTGGCAGCACAAGCCCAAGTACTTCGCCAGCCTGCTCAAGGCCTGGTACGGCGAGCACGCCACCAAGGAAAACGGCTTCTGCTACGAACTGCTCCCGAAGATCGAGAAGGGCGAGGACTATTCCTACCTGTTCCTCTTCGACCGCATGTTCCAGGGCAAGATCCGGGGCGGCATCATCATCGGCCTGAACCCGATGAACTCGGTGCCCAACTCCAACAAGGTCCGCAAGGCCCTGGACAACCTGGATTGGCTGATCACCTCCGAACTGCACCATTCCGAGACCACGGACAACTGGCACCGCCCGGGCGTTGACCCCAAAAAGGTCAAGACCGAGGTGTTCCTGCTGCCGTCCGCCCACCGTCTGGAAAAGGACGGCTCGGTCACCAACTCCGGCCGCTGGCTGCTCTGGCACCATCAGGTCGTCAAGCCCGCCTTCGAGTCCAAGCCCTTCGGCGACATGTTTTGCGGAATCATGTCCCGCCTGAAGAAACTGTACGAGAAGGAGGGCGGCACGCTGCCCGAGGCCGTGACCTGGCTCGACTACCCCGAGACCTACGATCCCAAGGACCTGTGCGCCCGGATCAACGGCCGCTTCACCGTGGACACCAAGGTTGGCGACAAGCTGTACAAGAAGGGGCAGCAGGTCCCGTCGTTCACCGCCCTGAAGGATGACGGCTCCACCTCCAGCCTCAACTGGCTCTACGCGGGCAGCGTCACCGAGGAAGACGGCAACAAGGCGCTGCGCCGCAGCACCGACCAGACCGAAATGCAGGCCAACATCGGCCTGTTCCCGAACTGGGCCTGGTGCTGGCCGGTCAACCGCCGCATCCTCTACAACCGCGCCTCCGTGGACCTCAACGGCAAGCCGTACAACCCGGCCAAGGCCGTCATCGAGTGGAAGGACGGCAAGTGGGTGGGCGACGTGCCCGACGGCGGCTGGCCTCCCATGGCCACCGGCAAGGGCAAGTACCCGTTCATCATGTCCAAGTTCGGCTTCGGCCAGATATTCGGCCCCGGCCGAGCGGACGGGCCGTTCTCCGAGCACTACGAGCCGGTCGAGACCCCGGTGGATTCGAACAAGTTCTCCAAGCAGCTGAACAGCCCGGTGTACAAGTTCGTCTCCTCCGAAATGGACAAGCTGGCCAAGCCCGCGGACCCGAACTACCCGATCGTGCTGACCACCTACAGCCTGACGGAACACTGGTGCGGCGGCGGCGAGACCCGCAACATCCCGAACCTGCTCGAGGCCGAGCCTCAGCTGTATGTCGAGATGAGCCCGGAACTGGCCCAGGAGAAGGGCATCAACAATGGCGACGGCGTCATCGTCGAATCCATCCGCGGCAGGGTCGAGGCCATTGCCATGGTCACGATTCGCATGCGGCCGCTCAAGGTGCATGGACGCATCATTCACGAAATAGGCATGCCGTTCTGCTTCGGCTGGACGACGCCCGGCTCTGGTGACGCCACCAACAGGCTCACGCCTTCGGTCGGCGATCCGAACACCACCATTCCCGAGTTCAAGGCCTGCTGCGTGAACATTCGCAAGGCCGACAAGCTCACCGAGCTGGCAACCTAAGGAGGATGCGAGATGCCTAAGTCATTCTTGATAGACACTTCCCGCTGCACCGCGTGCCGCGGCTGTCAGATCGCCTGCAAGGAGTGGCATGAACTGCCCGCCAACCAGACGACCCAATACAAATGGGGCAGTCACCAGAATCCGCAGGATTTGAACCCCAACAACTACAAGCTCGTTCGCTTCAGCGAACACCTCGAAGACGGCGTGGTCCGCTGGAACTTCTTCCCGGACCAGTGCCGCCACTGCGACGTCCCTCCGTGCAAGGAGGTGGGCGACGTGTACCTCGAAGAGGCCATTGTCCAGGATGAGAAGACCGGCGCGGTCGTCTTCACCGACAAGACCGCGAAGTTCTCCGCCGAAGAAGCGGAACAGGTGCGCGACGCGTGCCCGTACAACATCCCCAGGCGCAACGAACAGTCCGGTTTGATGTCCAAGTGCACCATGTGCAACGAACGCATCCATGCCGGCATGCTGCCCGCCTGCGTCAAGGTGTGTCCCACCGGGACCATGAACTTCGGCGAACGCGAGGACATGCTCAAGCTCGCCGAGCAGCGTCTGGCCAAACTCAAGAAACAGTGGCCCAAAGCGATGCTGGCCGATCCCGAGGACGTCAACGTCATCTACCTGCTCACCGACGACCCCGCGAACTATCACGAGTTCGCGGTCGCCGAAGCCAAGATCGGCGGCCCCATGTCCAAGAAGCAGTTCCTCGCCACCCTGGCAAGACCCTTCAAGGCCATGAAGGCGTAACCTGATAATCCTCTCCGCAGGAGGCCGGAGCGTCCCAAACGACGCTCCGGCCCGATGCGGGGAACACGGAGTTTTCCATGAAATCGGTTTCCTGCCAGAATACTGTGCTTTCCACTCTAGAAACCATCAAGAATCGCGTTCCGGCCTATGCCGAGCTGGCCGAGAAGTTCGGCCCGCTCTTTGTCGAAAAGGGACGGCTCCGGGAAGAGATGGCCGCCAAGGGGGTGGTGACGCCAAAGATCGATGCGGCGCGGCTCAATGCGGGCGTGCCGATCCTGGTGGACGAGAATCTTTCCCTCCTTGCCGATCCCATGAAGGAGTCGGCCCGGGCGCTGTTGCCCCTGTTGTGCGAACTGCTGGGACTGTCCCAGGAGGTGCGGGAGAAACTCGGCGGATTCCTGGACGACTCCGGCAATATCGCGGGGCTTGCCCAGGCTCGGATCGAAGGCAATTGGAAACACTTTGAGAACACCTCCGTACAGCTCGGCATCGAACCGTTCACCACGTTGCTGTATATTTCAGAGACCGTTTTCTCGCCTGTCCTTTGTGCTATGGTCGACAACCTGGGCGAGCCCCTCTCCAAAATTTCCTGGAGCCGGGGATACTGTCCCGTGTGCGGGGCCACCCCCTCCATCTCCCATCTTTCCCCCAGGGAAGTGACCGACCTCGATCAGCTGGTCGGCGGCGGCGGGAAGAAATTCCTGCACTGCTCCCTGTGCGGTCACGACTGGCGGTTCATGCGCAACACCTGCCCGGCCTGCGGCAACGACGAGAACGAGTCGCGCGAGGTGTTCTACACGGACAACGCCAAGTTCGAGCGCATCGAGGCGTGCCACAAGTGCGGCAAGTACTGCCTGAACGTGGACATGCGCGAATGCGAGCCGCTGCCGGACCTGGACACCATCCAGATCGGGCTGATCCATCTCGACATCTTCGCCCGCGAGAACGGGTTGGAACCCATCTCGCCGACCCTCTGGAACACGCTGGACTAGGGGGACGGAATGGGGGCGACGCATCTGAGGGCCTTGGGCGGCCCGGACGGGCGGGGCAAGGGTGAGCGCCGGGCCGCGGCCAGCCCCATGCAGGTGGTCAGCCCGGTGACCATCCAGCGCTACTCGGACGGGAAATTGTCCTTCAAGGACGACCAGATAGCAGAGGAGGCGGACCTTAGGCTGAGCGTCAACGGCCAGCAGGAGGCCGTGCTGGCCAGGACCCCGGGCGACGACCTGAACCTGGTGGCGGGCTTCCTGTTCGCCGGGGCCAGGATCATGTGCCCGGAGGACATCCGGAGCATCGCCTTCTCCTATCAGGGCCAGGCGCGCGCGGACGTGGGCCTGGATATCCCCCGGGGGGTGCGGCGCATCTTTCCCTCGCCCAGACCCATCCACATAGCCCCGGAGCGGCTCTTCGAGTTCAAGGAGATATTCGAGCGCAGGCAGTCCCTGTTCAAGAACACCGGCTCCACCCACGCGGCGGCCCTGTTCTCGGACGCGGGCGAGCTGGTCTCCTACGGCGAGGACGTGGGGCGGCACAACGCCTTTGACAAGGCCGTGGGCCGGGCGCTGCTGGAGGGGACTCTCGATCGGGTGGCCATCGCCATGCTCTCGTCGCGGCTGGCTCTGGAGCTGGCCATGAAGGCGACCACGGCCAACATCCCCATTCTGTGCGGATTCTCGGCGGCCACCAGCTCGGCCATCACCTATGCCGAGCGCAACAACCTGAGCCTGGTGGGTCGCATCAGGGAAAAGACCTTCAACATCTACGCCAACGGCTGGCGCTTCAGGTAGGGGGGCGGCGGGCTACTTGTTGCCCAGGATCTGTTGTTTGAAGCCCTTGCCCGGTCCGGGCTTGGGGCCGATCCAGGTGGCCAGGATGGCGTCCGCGAAGTCCTTGCCGGGAATGCCTCCCCGGGGCTGGCCCGCGACCATGACGTCCGTTCCCGAGGCCGGGTCGTAGGTGAATCCCATGGCCTGGCCGTCCTTGACGTCCGTCATCATGGCGGCGAGCTGGCCGAACTTCTCCCTCAGCTCCGGGGTGACGTCCTTGACGTTGGCCTCAAGCCCCTCCATCCACGCCTCGTTGATCGCCTTGGCGTCCACGTCGCGGACAAAGTGCATGACCAGCATCCGGGGTGCGTCCTTTTTCAGGATAGCTTCTGGATCGTTGGATTTTTCCACCAGATACAGACCGGCCACATAGACGTCGAAGACGAACTTCTCGCGCAGGGCGATGCCGTTCAGGACCAGCCTGGCCCCTCCGACATCCACCGCGTCGGGCAGGGTCACGCCCGCCTTCTCGGCACCCATGGCCGGGGTCAGGCAGAGCAGGGTCAGGAGCAGGGCGGCGACTGCGGACTGAAATTTCATGGCATCCTCCTCAAGCGTCGAGCCGGTTCAGAAAACGGGTCACTGTCTCATTGAACACTTCGGGTTGTTCATAAAACGGCAAATGCCCGCTTTTGTCCAGGATGGCGAAGGAGGAATCGGGCAGGGTGGCGGCCACGTAGCGGCCGGTTGACGGGCCGAAGCACATGTGCCGGGACCGTCCGTAGACGGCCAGGGCCGGTACGGACACCGTGGGCAGCACCGGGGTGTAGTCGCGCCGGACGTAGTCTTCGTAGATGGCCGTTGCCGTGTCCGTGGGGGCCTTGAGCTGTTCGGCGGCCATCCAGCGCAGGGCGTGGTCCGGGGCCTCGCCGGACAGGAACATGGCGTCCACGAAGCGGCGGGCGAATCCCTTGCGGTCGCCGCGCATGGCCTCGAGATCCCGGTGCAGGGCCTCCTCGTCGCCGCCTCGGCATTTGTGGGTGTTCCAGGACGCGGAAGACATGGGGTACGGGCCGGTCTCCACCAGCCCGAGGGCCGCCAGCCGGTCCCCGCCGAACTGTTTCCAGTATTCCAGGACCACGGAGCCGCCCATGGACCAGCCGATCAGGGCCGCTTCACGCAGCCCCAGGCCGGTGATGACCTCGCGTACGTCCATGGCGTAGCGGGGCACGGTGTGGCCGCGCGGGGTGGACTGCGACCGGCCGTGGCCGCGCAGGTCCGGGGTGACGACCTGGAACCGGTCGGCCAGCTCGGCCTGCCGCCGCCAGAACAGCCCGCTCATGGTCCAGCCGTGGATCAGGATCACGGGGCGTCCCGTGCCCCGGACGTCGAGCCACAGCCGAACCCCGTCGGTGGTCTGGAGCCAGCCGCCCACCTGGTTTTCGCCGGTGGTCTCCACGGCCTCGAAGCGGTCCACGGACTACCTGCCCTTGGGCTTGGGCTTGATGTCGATGATCGGGGTGCCGTCAATGGCCTCCAGCGGTTCCACCACCAGGGTCAGCGGCTCCTCGATGGCCACCAGGGTCACGCGGTGCAGGCCGATGGGATTGGGCCGGGCCGGGGAGCGGGTGGCGAACACGCCGCGCAGGGGGCGCTCCTTGATGCCGCGGGGGTGGACCTTGAGCACCGAGCGGTCGGACTGGTGGAACCAGGTGAAGAGTTCAAGCCGGGCGCCGGGTTCAAGCCCGTCCAGCCCTTCGGCATAGGCGGGGTCCATCTCGATGCGGGCGCGCACCGCGCCGTCCTCGTCCTCCATCTTGGGGGCCGATTTCACTTCCTTGATGCTGGAGCGGACCGTGCCGATGACAACCAGTTCCTTGTCCATATCGCCTCCATTTAGGTGTCGAAGTGGTCGAATCCGGCAACCTTGAAGGGGCTGCCGTTCAGGGTGATGCCGGGTGTTTTGGTGACCGTGCCGAGCTGGATGTAGCCGGGCACGGACTGCGCCTTGCCCGCCTCGAAGGGCGAGACCGCGCCGAGCAGGGCGTAGTCCTCGCCGCCGGTCACGGCAAAGGCCGCAGGGTCTTCGCCTATGGACTCGGCATAGGAAATGACGTTGGCGTTGAGCTTGCCCGGGGCGAGGACCAGGTCGGCGCCCAGGTCCGGGCCGAGGAAGCGCGGCAGGTCGCGGGCCAGTCCGTCGGACACGTCCATCAACCCCTTGACCCCGGCGGCGTTGAGCAGGGTGCCGATCATCACCTTGGGCTTGGGCCGCAGGTGGGCCAGCACCGCCGCGGGCAGTGTCTCGCGCGCCGCCGGGCCGTCCTTTTCCAGGGCCATGAGCCCGGCCCGGGCCAGGCCGAGGTCGCCCACGGCGAACAGGATGTCGCCGAAGGCGCAGTTGCGGCGTCGCAGGAACCCGGTGGAGCCGGGCGCGCCGAAGACCGTGATGGACATGCCCAGCCGGTCAGAGCGGCTCAGGTCGCCGCCGGCCAGGACCATCTCGTTCTGCCGGGCGAGCATGGACATGGACTTGAAGAAGGCGTCCCAGAACTCGTCCGGCAGATCGGGCGGGGCCATCAGGTCCAGGGTGAAGGCCACGGGCTTGGCCCCCATGGCCGCGATGTCGCTTATGTTCACGGCCAGCGCCTTGTAGCCGATGTCGGCGGCGGAGAAGTATTCGCGCCGGAAGTGGACCCCTTCGAGGAACAGGTCCGAGGAGACGCAGTAGTCGGAGCCGCCACGGAGCACGGCGCAGTCGTCGCCCCTGCCCAGGGCGAGGAAGTCGTGCTCGCGCGGGAAGTGGGCGTCGATGAGTTCAAGGAATTGTTCTTCGCTCTTCATGTCTTGACCTTTAGCGTATCAGAGGAGTTCCAGGTAGTCCCCGATGATGACCTTGAGGCCGAATCCCGGGAAATTGACCCTGAATTTGTTCGATTCCAATTGGGCAATGATCTTGCCCCTGCCGAAAATCTTGTGTTTGCAGAAGCCGAGCTTGGACGGGTCGGCCTTGGGCGCGGCCGGTTCCGGCGACGGCCCCTCGTCCTCGTTGCGGGCGAGGACCGGTGCGGGCGGCTCGTACGCCCTGCGCCGCTGCTCCAGCCCGCCGCCGTAGGACTCGTTCAGGCGCTCGAAGACCGAGTCCGGCAGCTCCAGGACAAAGGGGCTGGGCAGGGTGGGGTCGGACATGCCGGACGCGCGGTTGTAGACCGAACCGGGAACGAACAGCTTCAGCTCGCGCTTGGCCCGGGTGCAGGCCACGTACATCAGGCGGCGCTCCTCCTCCAGGTCCTCGGCGCGCTGCATGGCCTTGCGCGAGGGGAAGCGGTCCTCCACCAGATCGATGATGATCACCGCCGACCACTCCAGCCCCTTGGCCGAATGGACGGTGGACAGGACCACGGCGTTCTCCTTGCGCTTCTCATCTTCGGGGTCGCCGTCCAGGGAGAGGTCGCCGATGAACTGCTCCATCTCGGTGTAGCCCACGGCGATCTGGCTGAGCTGTTCCAGCCCGGCCTGGCGCTTGGGATAATCGTCGGGATATTTCTCGATCAGGATGGGCTGATAGAAGGCGAGCACCGCCTCCAGCACGGCGGACGGCTTCTGCACCGTGCTGCGCAGCCGGTTCAGCTCGGCCAGCAGCTCCTGAAGCGGTTCATGCTTCTTGAGCATCTTGGCCATGTACTTCTTGTCGTTCTCCAGCCCGGAGTGCATGGCCCGGTATATCTTGGCCACGGTCTTGGGGCCGACCCCCTTGATGTGCTCCATGGCCCGCTGCCAGGCCAGCAGGTCGTGGGGGTTGAGCACCAGCCGGATGTAGGAGAGCACGTCCTTGACGTGGGCGGCCTCGTGAAAGCGGATGCCGCCGAACTTCTGGTAGTCGATGCCGATGCGCGTGAGGGCCACTTCCAGCGGGAAGGACTGGTAGCCCGCGCGGAAGAGCACGGCCACGTCGTGGAGCATGTACCGGCGGCCCAGCTCCAGTATCTGGTCCACCACCAGCCGCGCCTGGGTCTGGTCGCTCAGGGGATGGACCACCTGCGGCAGCGTGTCGCTCTTCAGGTCCGAGTAGAGGTGCTTGTCGAACTTGGTGGTCGCGCCCTTGAGAATCTCGTTGGTCAGATCCAGGATGGGCTGCACCGAGCGGTAGTTCTTCTCCAGCCGGACGATCTTGGTGCCCTCGAAAATCTTGGGGAACTCCAGGATGTTGGCCACGTTAGCCCCGCGAAAGGCGTAGATGGACTGGGCGTCGTCGCCCACGGCCATGACGTTGCCCCGCGTGCCCGCCAGGTGCTTGACGATGCGCGCCTGTACCAGGTTGGTGTCCTGGTACTCGTCCACCATGATGTATCGGTACCGGGCCTGGAGCTGGTTGCGCAGCGGTTCGTTGGTGGCAAGCAACTTGTCGAGCAGGAAGAGCAGGTCGTCGTAGTCCACCAGGGCGTGCTCGCGCTTGAACTGCGCGTAGCCGTCCGAAATCTTGAGCATGTCCTCCAGGTAGGGGGACAGGTGGTACGCCTCGCGCTCCATGATGGCGTCGATGGGCAGTTCCTTGTTGCGGGACTTGGTGATCATGTCCAGCAGGGTGGCCTTCTTGGGATAGGAGCGGTCGCCCTTGCCCAGCCCCATCTCGTCGCGCACGTCCTTGCAGATGTTCTCGCTGTCCGCGCGGTCCATGAGCGTGAATCCGTTGTCGAAGCCGATGTCGGCACTGTTCATGCGCAGGGTGGCGTAGGAGAACGAGTGGAAGGTGCCGCCCGAGGCCGTGTGCAGGGAGCGGCCCAGGATCGATTCGGCGCGGGCGAGCATCTCTTGGGACGCCTTGCGGGTAAAGGTCAGCAGCAGGATCTGGGCCGGGTCCACGCCCTGGTTCACCAGGTGGGCCAGCCGGTAGACGATGGTCCGGGTCTTGCCCGATCCCGCCCCGGCGATGACCAGCACAGGTCCTTCGGTGGTGGTCACGGCTTCCCGCTGGGCCTCGTTCAATTCGTTGTCGAAGTCGATCATTTATTCCGTGATGTCGAAATGTTGCAGTATGATGCGCCCCACGTCCCGCATGCGCTCCGGGCGCGCGCCGTGGCTGTCGGCGAAGATGGCTCCGTCCACCGTATGTGTCCCGGTGCGTCCATGCAAACCAAAAATTTCCGTGCGGTCGAATTTGGCCTTCAGGTCGAAGCCGGGGCGGGCTTCGCAGACCAGGTCCGGGCGCTGGGCCGACCGGGAGCCGGGGTACAGGGCATCCCCCCTGTGCACGGCCCTCAGCACCGGCTCTCCCTCGTATTCGAGGGCCATGAGGCCGTTCTCCAGGTGCGAGAGCAGCGCTTCCCGTTCCTGCGGCTCCACCCGTCCCCGGGCGAACCGTCCCTGTTCGTGCAGGTAGACGCGCCCCGGGTCCAGGGCGAATGCCTTGGAATCACGGGTGATCTTGGATACGTCCCATTCGTCGTCCGGCGGGCCGGACAGGGAGAGCAACCCCTGGCCCATGAGCCAGGTGTTCAGGCTGACCTCGGTCCGGATCTCCGTGAAGCCGTGGTCCGCCAGGACCAGCAGCCGCTTGGGGGCGGGCAGTGCGTCGAAGCGATCCAGGAACAGGCCGAGGGCGTGGTCCCAGTCCGCAAGGAAACGCATGCAGGCCAGGTGGTCCGGGTGGTCCCGATGGATCACCGCATCCATGAAGAAATGAAACAGCCGGTCGGTCTCGGTGAAAACGTGCACGAACAGGTCCCAGGACAGGTCGGGCCACAGGATGTCGAGCGCGTCCAGGCGCGATTCGAGGGTCGCGCGCAGCTCGTCCAGCAGGTAGCCGAGGTCGGCGCGCCCCCGGTTGGTGTCCGCTTCGAGCCTGTACCCCGTCTCGGCGAGCTTGGCCGCCAGGAAGGGCGGATGGGCCGCCCTGTGCAGATCATGGGCCACGAAGCCCGCCACGAGCATGCCTCGCAGGGGGCGGGCCGGGTAGGTGTTGGGCAGGTTCACCACCCTGGACACCAGCCCGCGCTCCCCCAGCCGGTCGAAGATCGTGGGGCAGGTTGCGTCCGTCCCCCGGGTCACGCGCAGAGCATAGGTCCGCGGGTCGAGGTGGGAGAAGCCGAACACCCCGTGGCGCTCAGGCCCTTCGCCCGTGTAGAACGAGGTCCAGTTGACCGGTGAGAGCTCGGGCAGCTCCGCCCTGACCGTGGCCGCGTCCCCGACGATGCGCCCCAGGTTGGGCAGGCTCGCCCCCAGGGTGCGGGCCAGGGTCAGGGGCAGGCCGTCCAGACCGAGGACGACCAGCCGCTTGCGGGGTGCGGAAGAGAGCAGCAGGGACATGACTTAGATCAGTTCGGCCTCGAATTTCTTCAGGAAGAAGCTTGGGTTGTAGGACATCTTGGCCTTGCGCAGGCCGGGGTCGCCCAGGTCCTGCTCTCGGTTCACGTTGGTGAACTCCGCCGCGTCGTGTTCCAGGAACATCTGGTTGATGGCCTGGTATACGCCCTTGTAGCGGATGTCGCCCTTCTCGAAGTGGATGACCAGGGAGTCTTCGCACAGCGGTTCGGCCACGGTGTAGGCGATGACCTTGCCCTCCACCCGGATGGTCGCGCCCATCAACCCCTTGATCTGGTCGATGTGCTGGAGCACGCGGGTGATGGCGTGGTTCTCGGCCTTGAGCGCCTCGGAGGGGTTGTTCTCCTCGTACCACTTGTACCATTCGTCCTGCATCTCCAGGACCTCCTCCACGCATTCCGGGGCCATGGATTCGTAGGTGTAGAGGTAGTTCTTCTTGAACTGGTTGAGCAGGTTCTTTTTCTTGTGGAACGTTTTGCCCGACAGGGAGATCAGCTCCTCCACGGAATAGACGTAATCCCAGTGGTCGCGGCTCTCCTCGATGAGGATCTTGTTGCCGAAGGCGATGGACCACAGCCGGGTCAGGGCCTCGGGCACGCGGACGAACTTCCTGCCCTCGGTCATGGCCGAGCAGTTGGCCCAGTCATATTGTTCCCAGGGGCCGACCGGTGCCCACAGGACCGTGTGAGGCCTGGTCTGCCGGATGAAGCAGAGCTCCTTGTGAAAGGCCCACTCCAGGCCGTAGTGGTCGGCCCAGCCGAAGACGTTGGCAAAGGAGAAATCGCTGGTCAGCAACTGAGGACATCCCGTCAGGGCCTTGTGATATTCGTCCTGACGTTCCAGTGAGATGGGTTCGAAATTGAGAGACATGGACTTCCTTATCCTTTTTGGCCGTTTCGGTTCTTGATCATGGCGAAACGCTGCCAGTTCTTGAAAACGTAGAAGTAGAGCAGGACCGAGGACTGCACCACCTGGGAGCAGAACATGGCGATCCAGATGCCTTCGGCCTCGTTCATGATGACGTGGCCGAGGGCGTAGGCCAGGGGGAGCCGGAGGCCCCAGGTGGCCGCGCCCATGATGAGCATGTTGTACAGGGTCGCGCCCGCGCCGTTGAACGCCCCGGCCAGGATCATGCTGGTCAGGGTGAACGGGATGGCCAGCATGTTCCACTTGAGGTAGCTCACGGCCTGTGCGGCCACGACCCCGTCGCGGGTCAGCAGGGCGACCCACGGATTGATGAACTGCCAGACCACCAGGGCGAAAAGGGAGATGGACACCAGCCCCAAGGTCAGGATGCGGAACCCGAACCGCTTGGCCTCTTCCGGCTGGCGCGCGCCCAGGTAATGGCCGATCAGGATGGAGGCGGTCATGTTGAAGGCCATGGCGGGCATGAACAGCAGGGACTCGATGCGCAGCCCGATGGACATGCCGGCCAAGGCGTTGACCGCGCTCAGGGGCAGGCTCGCGGTAATGGCGTAGAGCACCAGGTAGCCGGACTGCCAGACGATCTGCATCAGCCCGGAGGGCCAGGCCACCTTGGTCAGGTAGGGGATGGCCCGTTTCATCCAGCGCCAGGGCGCGAAGCAGGCGAGGCGGAGCTGGCCCTGGCGGTAGAGGACGGAGAGGTTGAACAGCGCACCGCAGGTCACCGAGCCGAAGGTCGCCCAGGCCAAGCCTTTGTAGCCGATCTCCGGCATGCCGAACCAGCCGAGGCCGAGCCCCAGGTCGAGGACCGTGTTCAGGGCGGTGACGATGATCATGGAGTAGAGCGGATACAGGACCTGCTTGCGCGCCCGGAAGATCGCGTTGGTGATCAACAGCATGTAGTAGGGCGGCAGCAGGAGCAGGAACACGGTCAGGAAATACTGGGTGATGTGCCGCATGGACTCCGGCACCTGCAGGGCGGTCAGGAGCAGGTTCTTGAGCGGCAGCCCCAGGACCAGGAAGACCGCGCCGAGCAGCGCCGCCAGGATCAGGCACAGCCCGATGTAGCGCATGGCCCGTTTTTCCAGCCCTGCGCCGATGGACTGGCTGATGGCCGCCACCGCGCCGTTGGCCACGGCCATGGCCACCACGAGCAGGAAGAACAGGGACTGGGTTATGATACCGAGGGAAGCCTGGACCTCCCGGTTGATATAGCCAGCCACCCACACATCGGTCATGCCGATGAGTACGTGGAACATGGTCATGATGAGCTGGGGCCAGGCCAGTTTCCAGATGGTCCTGGTCGGCGAGTGCGACATCTGCGCTGTGAGATCGTTGTTCGGCATGGTGTGGAGTTCGGGTTCGGTCGGGCCGGGTTCGGCGGGCCGTTGTCTCATAATAGGGTCTATTTCAGGAATGCCAAGGGGGTGAATCGTTTTTTTGCGGGTTTGCGGATTCTAATATGGTTGCACCCCGCAGGAGGCTGTTATAGCGTTTGACCATCTTAGGGGAGAAAAGGATCCGCGCCGTGGGCGCGGGCCAAACAATCGGGCGGAAAACATGAGTCTGGACCTGAACATGCGGATACTCGTGGTGGACGATTCCAACACCATGCAGAGAATCATAAAGACCGCGTTGCGCGACATCGGCCTCAGGGACGTTACCACGGCGGACGACGGCGACATCGCCTGGGACCTGCTGCGCCGGAGGTCCTTCGACCTCGTCCTCTCGGACCACAAGATGCCGAGGATGTGCGGAGAGGAGCTGCTGGCCAAGGTGCGCAACGATCCGGACCTGAAATGCGTTCCCTTCATCATGATCACGGCAGAGGCGTTCCGCGAGAACGTCCTGACTGCGGTCAAGCTCGGCGTGTCGAGTTACATCGTCAAGCCGTTCAGCGCCCAGCAGCTCAAGCAAAAGATCGAAAAGGTGTGCACGGCGGTCTGCTGACCGCGGCCCGCGTCAGTGCTGATGCGGCACGTCCCCTTCCTCGTGAACGTGAATGTGGGTATGCGGCTTCAGCTCGCCGGGGCGGATGCGGCCGTCGCGCATGGCGATGAGCCGGTCCGTGGTCGCGGCCAGGAATTCCGGGTCGTGTGAAACCACCAGCCGCGCCAGGTCCAATCCCTTCAGAATTTCCACCAGCCGTTCCTTGGCCTCGGGCGACAGCCCGGTGGTCGGCTCGTCCAGCACCAGCACTTCGGGCTTCATGGCCAGCACCGTGGCCAGGGCCACCAGCTTTTTCTCGCCGCCGGAGAGCCTGTGGGGAATGCGCTCCTCGAACCCGGCCAGCCCGACGGTCTCAAGGGCTTCCCTGGCGCGTTCGGCGGCCTGATCCCTGGTCAGCCCCTGGTTCAGGGGGCCGAAGGCCACGTCGTCGAGCACCGTGGGGCAGAACAGCTGGTCGTCCGAGTGCTGGAACAAGAAACCGATGCGCAGCCGGGCGGCCTCGAACGCCTTGTCGTCGCTCATGGGAACGCCGAACAGTTCCACCTCGCCCTGGTCCGGGGTCAAAAGCCCCATGAGGATGTGCAGCATGGTCGACTTGCCCGCGCCGTTTGGCCCGAACAGGCCGAGTTTCTCGCCGTGGTGGAGGTGGAAGGTCAGGCCGTTCAGGGTCGCGTCCCGGTCCGGGAAGGCGTAGGTGACGTCCCTCAGTTCGATGATCGCGTGGCTCAAGAAAGCCTCCCTTGGATGAAGCTCATGTACACGAGGGCCGCGCTCAGCGCCGAGCAGAGCGCCAGGAACAGGTAGTCCGATCCGTGCGCCTCAAAGGTCGCAAGGGTATAGAACCTGCCCCGGAATCCCCGGCAGCGCATGGCCGCCTGGACCCGCTCGGCGCGGTCCCAGCTCTTGACCAGGAGCATGCCCACCAGCCAGGCATAGGCCCGGTAGGTGTGGCTGTCGGTTCGCGGCTTGAACCCGCGCGCCCGCATGGCCTGGCGCATGGTCGTGTATTCCTCGTGGATGGTGAAGATGTAGCGGTAGGTGAAGAGCAGGATGTGGCACAGCTTGTCCGGCACGCCGAGCTTCTGCAAGGCCGGGCCGAGGTTCTGCACCGAGATGGTCCCGAGCAGGGCCATGAGCATGACCACCACCGCGTTGGACTTGACCGTGATCAGCAGCGCCCGGTCGATTCCCTGGGCCGTGGCGTGCAGCGGGCCGAGGTCCCAGACCGGCTCGCCCGGCACGGTGAACGGCAGGAAGAACCACAGGAACAGGATGAAGAAGTTGACCACCAGCAGCCGCTTCAGGACCAGCAGGGGATCGAGGCGGGCCGTCTTCATCAGCACCAGACCCCCGGCCAGGGCGAGCCAGGCCGGGCGGGATTCGGTCAGCAGGGCGGCCGGGATGGTGAGAATCAGTCCGCATGCCAGCCGGATGCGCGGGTCCATGCGGTGAATGAAGGAATCGCCCGTGGCGAACGGCTCGGTCAACGATCCCATCCCTGCTCCTTTTTCTCAGAATATCCGGCGGGTTCCGCCGAGGTCCAAGGCGTAATACAAATTTCCCGTGCGTGCAACCGGGCTACTCGGCGGCCAGCCCGACTTCCGGGGCGATGTTGGTCACCGAGTCGATGGCGATCTGCAGGAATTCGCCAAGCTCCAGGCCGATCTTGTCGCACTCGCGGATACAGTCGCGGTTGACCGAGGCCGCGAACGCCTTGTCCTTCATCTTCTTCTTGAGGCTTTTGGGGGTCATGCCGTCGATCTTCGTGGGCCGCACCAGCGCGCCCGCGTGGACCATGCCGGTGACGGTCTCGCCGCAGCGCAGGGCGTAGTCGAACTCGGTCTCCGGCCCTTCGGCGCCGTTCATCTCGAAGGCGTGGCGGCGGATGGCGGCCAGGGCCTCCTCGGGCAGTTTCCCTTCGAGCAGGGCCACGGTGTCCAGGCCGTGCCGGTCGTGGGCCTCCTTGGTCACGGTGTAGTCCAGGTCGTGCAGCAGCCCGGTGATGCCCCACAGCTCTTCGTCCCGGCCCAGTTTCGCGGCCAGGCCGCGCAGGACCGCCTCGGACTCCAGGGCGTGGTTGATGAGGTTGGCTTCGGTGTTGTGCTCCTTGAGCAGGGCAAAGGCTTGGTCGCGGCTTATCATGTTCGCTCCTCGCGGTTGGATGATGTTTTCCCGATGATGCCGGAACAGGCCGGGACGGTCCAGATACAGATGGGGTCCGCTGCGGTCGGCACAGTTATTCGCCGGAATAGAGCCAGCAGGCGGTCTTCATGCCGTCGGGCTGGGTCATCAGTTCCGGGCGGCCGTTCCTGCACTTGTCGAACGCCTCGGGGCAGCGCGGATGGAACGGGCAGCCCGTGGGCGGGTTCATGGGGCTGGGCAGGTCGCCGGTCAGGGGAATGCGTTCCGGCTGGTTCTCCGGGTCGGGCCGAAGCACCGCCGAGAGCAGCGCGCGGGTATACGGATGCTTGGGGTCCTCGAACAGGGTCTTGCTGTCGCCGATCTCCATGATCCGGCCCAGGTACATGACCGCCACGCGATCGGAGATGTGGCTGACCACGGACAAATCGTGGGAGATGAAGACGTAGGTCAGGTCCAGCCGCTCCTGGAGGGACTTGAGCAGGCCGAGGACCTGGGCCTGCACGGACACGTCCAGGGCGGACACCGGCTCGTCGCAGACCACCAGCTTGGGGTCAAGGGCCAGGCTGCGGGCCACGGCGATGCGCTGCCGCTGGCCGCCGGAAAATTCGTGGGGATAGCGGCTGCCGTGCTCGGGCCGCAAGCCGACCACCTGGAGCAGGTGGTTGACCTTCTCGCGCCGCTCGTCGCCGGTGCCGATGTTGTGGATGTCCAGCCCCTCGCGGATGATGGACGCGACCTTCTGGCGCGGGTTCAGGGAGGAATAGGGGTCCTGGAAGATCATCTGAATCTTGGAGCGCAGCTTTTTCTCGTCCCAGGCCGAGAGGGACCGGTTGCCGAACACGACCTCGCCGGAGGTCACGGGCTCCAGCCCCATGATGCACTTGGCCAGGGTGGACTTGCCGCACCCGGACTCGCCCACCAGCCCCAGGGTCTCGCCGCGCTCAACGGACAGGGTCACGCCGTCCACGGCGCGCACGGTCCCGGTCTGGAGGCCCAGCAGGCCGCCGGAGACCTTGAAATGCTTGGTCACGTTGATCAGTTCGAGCAGGGGGGCCATGGTCATTCCTCGTACAGCCAGCAGCGGACCTTGCGGCCCGGCTCCGGTTCGAAGAGCGGGGGCAGCAGGAGCGAGCACTTCTGGTACGCCTTGGGACAGCGCGGGTGGAACCGGCACCCCTCGGGCAGATCGAAGATGCCCGGGACGATGCCGGGGATGGGATTCAGTTCGCGATCATCGCCCAGGGTGGGCATGGAGGCGAGCAGGCCGCGCGTATAGGGATGCAAGGGGGTCTTGAACAGTTCGTTGACCCCGGCCAGCTCCACGATTTTGCCGGAGTACATGACCGCCACGCGCTGGGCCATGCGGGCCACCACGCCGAGGTCGTGGGTGATGAGCATGAGCGAGCCGTTCATGCGCGCCTTCAGATCGTTCATCAGGTCCAGGATCTGCGCCTGGATGGTCACGTCCAGGGCCGTGGTCGGCTCGTCCGCGATGAGGATGTCCGGGTTGCAGGCCAGCGCCATGGCGATCATGACCCGCTGGCGCATGCCGCCGGACAGCTCGTGGGGATAGGACCGGGCGATCTTGGCCGGATTGGGGATGCCCACCACGTTCAGGGCGTCCACGGCCTTTTCCAGGGCCTCCTTGCGCCCGAACCCCTGGTGCAGGCGCAGCGGTTCGGCGATCTGGTCGTCGATGCGGAAGACCGGGTTCAGGGCGGTCATCGGCTCCTGGAAGATCATGGAGATGGCGTTGCCCCGGATTTCCCGCAGCTCGCCCTCGGAAAGGTCCAGGAGGTCGCGGTCGCGGTACAGGATGGTCCCGTCCGTGACGCGGCCCGGCGGATCGGGTATGAGTCCGAGGATGGACAGCGCGAGCACGGTCTTGCCGCAGCCGGACTCGCCGACTATGGCCAGGGTTTCTCCTTGCATAAAGGAAAGGCTGACGTTATCCACCGCCTTGGCAATGCCCTGGGCCGAGGAAAAGCAGGTTGTCAGCCCGCGTATGTCCAACAAAGGTTTTGTCATAATGAATTCCACAGGTTCGCCGTCAAGCCCTCCTATACGGCATATTGCGGCGAACGTAAACGATACCGGGGTAATGAAATGGCGAACGTGGTGATCGTTGGCGGCGGCCTGGCCGGGTGTGACTGTGCCTGGCAACTGGCGCGCGCCGGGGTCGAAGTGACCCTGTACGAGATGAAGCCGGAGAAGCGCAGCGAGGCCCACACCGAGGACGGGCTGGCCGAGCTGGTCTGCTCCAATTCCTTCCGGGCCACCGGCCCGGCGGCGGCCATCGGGCTGCTCAAGGAGGAGATGGAGGCGCTGGGCAGCCTGATCATGGAGGCGGCCTTCGCCACCCGCGTTCCGGCGGGCGGCGCCCTGGCCGTGGACCGCGCCCTGTTCTCCGAATACATCACCGGGAAGATCGAAGATCACGACAAGATCACCGTCGTTCATGAGGAAATCACCTCGCTGGACGGCGAGGCGCTCAAGGGTTTCGACGCGGTGGTCATCGCCGCCGGTCCCCTGGCGAGCGCGGAACTGACCGAGAGCCTGATGGCAACGGTGGGCGATGCGCGGCTCTATTTCTACGACGCCATCGCGCCCATCGTCTCCCGCGACTCCATCGACTTCGACAAGGCGTTCTGGGGGTCGCGCTGGAAGCCGGAGGACGACGACTACCTCAACTGCCCCATGAGCGAGGAAGAGTACAAGGCGTTCGTGACCGCGCTTCTCGAGGGCGAGAAGGTCAAGCCGCGCGACTTCGAGAAGGAGGTTCACTTCGAGGCCTGCCTGCCCGTGGAGGCCATGGCCGAGCGCGGGGAGATGACTTTGGCCTTCGGCCCGCTCAAGCCCGTGGGGTTCGTCGATCCCCGGACCGGGGAGCGGCCCTTCGCCATCGTCCAGCTGCGCACCGAGAACGCGGACAAGACCGCCTTCAACCTGGTCGGTTTCCAGACCAAGCTCAAGTACCCGGAACAAAAGCGCATCTTCCGCATGATCCCGGGGCTGGAGAACGCCGAGTTCCTGCGCTTGGGGTCCATCCACCGCAACACCTACGTCAACGCCCCGGAAGTCCTGGACGACACCTTGCAGCTCAAGGCGCGGCCCGGGGTCTATTTGGCCGGCCAGATCACCGGGGTGGAGGGATACCTGGAATCCGCGGCCTGCGGGCTGTGGCTGGGGCTCTCCCTGGGGCGGAAGCTGACCGGCCTGGAGCGGCTGCCCGAGCCTCCGGTGGAGACCGCGCTCGGCGCGCTCATGGGCCATCTGCGGACCAAGCCGGACAAGCGGTTCCAGCCGTCTAACGTCAATTTCGGGCTGATGCCCGGGCTGGAAGGGCGGATCAAGAAGAAGTTCCGCAAGGAGATGTACGGGAAGCGGGCGCAGGAGGCGTTCGCGGCCTGGATCGAGGCAGCGTCCCTCCCCAAAGAGTGATCCCCGCCCCGAACCTGCTCTGAAATGTTCCGGGACGGGGACCTTTCGCTGACCCCTATGTTAGCGAAATATTGAACCGTCTGGTGCGGACCGCTCCGTCCGCGTCGGAAAATTGTTCTTGTTCCCGAATCTAGCAATAGCCGTTCCACCGGAGCGGCTTATGGTTCCGATAATGAATCGCAATGGGCGGCCCCCTTGCCAATCCGCGCCCGTTGTCGCATTTTAGGCGTGAAGAGGGCGATTTCCGCCCGTTCCAGTTCAAGGAGACAGACCATGGCAGACAAGCATTACGGTCCCCAAACCCTGGCCCTGCACGCGGGCCATACCCCCGATCCCACCGGCTCCCGGGCCGTTCCCATACACATGACCACGGCGTACCTGTTCAACGACACCGAGCACGCCGCGAACCTCTTCGCCCTCAAGGAGGCCGGGTACATCTACACCCGGCTGAACAACCCGACCACGGACGTGCTGGAAAAACGGCTGGCCGCCCTGCACGGCGCGGCGGGCGCCGTGGCCGTGGCCAGCGGCATGGCCGCCATCTTCTACGCGGTCACGACCATCACCTCGGCGGGCCAGAACATCGTCACCGGCTCCAACCTCTACGGCGGGACCCAGACCCTGTTCGAGCACACCCTGAAGCGGTTCGGCATCGAGGCCCGGTTCGTGGACTCCTCGGACCCGGCCAACTTCGAGGCGGCCATCGACGGGAACACCCGGCTGGTCTACAGCGAGGCCATCGGCAACCCGCGCTGCAACGTGGACGACCTGCTGGGCATCGCCAAGGTGGCCCACGACCACGGGCTGCCGTTCATCCTGGACGCCACCGTGGCCCCGCCGCCGGTGTTCAATCCCTTTGATTTCGGCTGCGACATCGCGGTCTATTCCCTGACCAAGCTCGTGGGCGGCCACGGCACGGCCATGGGCGGGGCCATCGTGGAGCAGGGCGGTTTCGACTGGGCGGCCGGGGGCAGGTGCCCGGAGTTGACCGCGCCGGACCCGACCTACAACGGCGTCAACCTCTGGGAGGCCCTGGGCGGGCCGTCCGGCGCAGCCTGCCCGGTGTTCACCACCAAAGTGCGTATCGGCATGCTGCGCGATACGGGCGCGGCCATCTCCCCACTGAACAGCTTCCAGATCATCCAGGGTATGGAAACCCTGCCCCTGCGCGCCCGCACGCACTGCGAAAACGCGCGCAAGGTGGCGGAATTCCTCGATACCCATTATGCGGTGGAGTGGGTCAACTACGCCGGGCTGCCGAGCCATCCGGATTTCGACCGGGCCAAGAACACCTTCCCGCTGGGCCCCGGCGCGGTCTTCGGCTTCGGGGTCAAGGGCGGCATGGAGGCGGGCCGGAAGTTCATCGAGAACGTGGAGCTCTGCTCCCACCTGGCCAACATCCTGGACGCCAAGACCCTGGTCATCCACCCGGCGTCCACCACCCACGGCCAGTCCACCCCCGAGGAGCAGCAGGCCGCAGGCGTCCCCGCCGACCTGATCCGCATCTCCGTGGGTCTTGAGGACGCGGACGACATCATCGAGGATCTGGACCGCGCCCTGGCCATTTCGCAGCGCTGATCCCCGCCACGATTTCCTCATCGAATGAGGCCCTGTCTTCTGACAGGGTCTTTTTTGTTGGAAAATTTTCTTTTTTGCAACAGGCATGTTGCTATTGATATTTGATTGTCGTATCCAGAAACCGGTCGCGCAGGGATGTGACCTACGAGTGATAGTTGCTCCGCGGTGATTCGAGGTTCAAGAGTGAGGTTTGCATGCGCCGTTGTACCGTTGTATCGGCCCTGTTGGTTTGTCTTTCCCTGATTTTGATATCCTGCAACGCGAAGATGGGGGGAACCGGGGGTTCCCGATCCGATTCGCCCGCCGCCAAAAGCGCGGCGCTTCTCGACCAGGGGAAGGTCGATGAAGCCGCCTCCGTGGTGGCGGAGAACGGCGCTTATTTCAGCGGGGTCATGGGCGACCCCGAGGTCGACGTGCTCTTGGACCGCCTGACCAGGGGGCTGCAATTCAAGTATTCGCCCCAGGTGGCCGAACTTTCGGCCAGGGCCGACTCCTTTGTCTGGCCCGTGGACCGCAGTCGGTGGGCCGAGGCCGGGGCCGCCCTGTCCGAAATGGAGACCCTGACCCGATCGTTGCGTGCTCCAGCCATCTTCGGCTATCCCCAGTTCCGTCCCGTCGGATACGACCAGGCCCTGAAGGGTGCGGCAGCCAAGGTGGAGGCGGTCCGTTCGGACGCGCCCGGCAATTTCGCCACCTATCCGCTGGACAACGGCCGGAATTTCTTTGCGGAATACCCGCTGAAGCTCGACGCGCGGGCGTTTCTGGCCGCCAACGAGCCGGTCTGGAGCAAGGCGCTGTCCGCCATGGACGGGGTTGGGAGCGAGAAGTTCCTGGCCGTTTACGGTCCGGACCTGCCGGAGTCGGCGCGCGGGCGGATGGCCGAGAACTATTTCCTCTCCCTGTGCCCTCATCCCGAAAAAGCGGACCTCAAGGATATCCTGTCCGCCTACGGCAAGTGCCGCGAAGCCGGGTTGGAGCTCAAGACGATACCCGGCATCAAAATCGGCTTTCTGCAGGTCACCAGCCCGGACATGATCAAGGACAAGGCCCTGGACTTCGGCCTGGACATCAGGCTGGACATGCCGTTTGAGGCGGCCAAGGCGTCCATGCGCACGGCCTTCGAGCACCAGGCGGTGAAGGACGCGGATATTCTCGTCCTGGTCAACATCGCGGTGGCCAAGGCGCGCCGGGTCGTGGCCAGGGAGGAGACCGTCCGGTCCACCTATGTGGCCTCCTTCGTCCGAGAGTCAAACCCGGAATACGAGATCGCCAAGGCGGAGATGGAGTCGGCCACCAAGGAGGCCCAGGAGGCCAAGAACAAGGAGACCACCCACTGGGCGTGGGACCCGATCATGCATTACCTGGAGGAGGGCGAGAAGGACGACCTCATCGCCGCGACCGACAAGCGCCTGGCCGAGGCCAGGGAGAAACTCCGCACCACCCCCAAGTTCATCGAGCAGCCCGAATACCAGCCGTACCCGGTGACCAAGGCGCACATGGACATCTACAAGTTCGCCACCGTGAACTACTACGTGGTGGACAAACGCCGGAAGCAGTTCTTCCGCGACACCTTCGACTTCAGCGAGAAGTCCTTCTTCACGGTCTGCTACGCCTTGCAGGACAGCGATCCCGAGCGGACCAAGTTTCTGCAGGAATCCGTGCTTGAGGAGGACGTGGTCCGCTACGAGCTGGAACCGGCCGGGGTCAACCTGTCCGACCTGCTCGGCCAGTATGCGTCCCGCCCAGCCGAGGCCAAGCGGTACGCGGACATGGGCGACGTGCACCGCGCCTTCACCGCCGACCGCAGCAAGGCCCAGCAGGCGCGCAGGGACGAAACCTACGGGTACGACAAGTACGCGGACAAGCGGTTCGACAGCGTGGTCGTGGTCCGCAACACCGGTACCGGCATCGGCGCCGGGTTCTACGTCACCGAGGACATGGTCATCACCAACTACCATGTGGTCGGCGAGTCCAGCTACGTACAGCTACGGACCTTCGATGAGCGCGAGGTCATGGGCCGGGTCATCGCCCGCGACGCGCGGCTCGACCTGGCGCTGATCCAGTCGGACCTCCGGGGCAAGCCGGTCTGCTTCTACAATAAGCGGGAGCTGCCGCTGGGCGAGTCCCTGGAGATGATCGGCCATCCCTACGGCTTGGAATTCTCGGTCACCAGGGGGTGATCAGCTCCATCCGCGAGGCTCCGCCCATCAACTACACCGAGTCGGCGAGCCGGGTTCTCTACATCCAGACGGACGCGGCCTCCAACGGCGGCAACTCCGGCGGTCCGGTGTTCTACGGCAACTACGTGGTGGGCGTGCATGACTGGGGAATCAAGAAGACCGGCGCGGACACCGCGGCGCAGGGGCTCAACTTCTCCATCCACTACTCGGAAGTGTTCAACTTCCTCGACAGCAATTCCGTCCGCATCTGCAAGGGGAGCTAGCCATGAATATACTGAAGAAAATCATATTGTTGATGTGCGTCGTGATGCTCCTGGCCTCCTGCGTGGAGCGGCAGCAGAACTCGCGCCGGCTGGTCAAGGACGAGGCCACGGGCTATTCCTACGGGGCCACCAAGAGCGGTGAGTTCGTGACCGACCCGGCCATGTTCCGCAACAGCAAGCTCAAGCTGCGCATCCGCAACACCACCGGCGACCCCGACCTGGACATCTACAACTTCCGTAACCAGCTGGAGGCGGCATACGGCGCCGTGGGGTACGAGATCACCCAGGGAGATGACTTCGGCATCCTGCTCGACGTCAACATCCGCTATTTCGGCCAGGCCACGGACATGCTTCCCGCCGAATACACCTTCCTTGGCGCGGCGGCGGGCGGCGTGGCGGGCTCCACGCCGGGCATCCAGGGCGGCCGCCCGGCGGACGCCATCACAGGGGCCGCCGCCGGAACCGTCATCGGCGCGGCCCTGTCCGAAATCCTGCGCAACTACGCCACCCAGGAGACGTTCATCATCATCTCCTCGGTGACCATGGGCACGGTCATGCCGGAGCACGTGGAGGACGAATCCACCATTTCTTTCGTCACCGGCAAGAAGGTTCGTGAGAAGAAGACCAACTTCAAGGGGTTCCGCTCCAGGGAGACCGTGGAACTGGCGGTTTACGCCGGAGGGTTCCGGGCGGACAAGTCGGACATCATCGACGAGGTCCGCTCCCGGCATCTGCGCATCCTCAAGGACATCATCTAGCGACCACGAAAAAAGGCCCCGCAAGTGCGGGGCCTTCATCTTGCGTCCTCGGGGCAGGCCTAGAAGAGGATCTTCTCGGGCGGCCTGCGCTCCGGGACCACCTGTTTCTCGATGGTCCCGTCGTTGTATTCCTTGCTGACGTACAGGGCGCAGAAGCACGCGCCGTACTCCTTCACGTCGTCCTCGCGGTAGGTGCAGGGACAGACGATGTCCTTGTCCGCCTCGAATTCGCCATTGGCCAGCCTGCAGGGGCAGGCCATGTAGCCGAGACGTTCCTTGTTGGTCAGCAGGCTCTCCAGCAGGGGCATGGTCATGTCCATGTCCTCGTTGAAATAGTACCCCTTGGGTTCCTGGACCTTCCTGAGCATTTCGTAGAGCTGTCTGGCGTCCAAGGCTAGTCCTCCTTGAGGGCTTCGTCGATCTGGTCCTTGTGAAAGCCGACCACGACCTTGTCGCGGATGACGATGGTCGGGAATGAGACCGCCGGATTGTGTTCCTTGACCTCCTGGACGATCTTCTTGCGCTCGTCGCCGGTCAGTTCGTCAACGTGGACGCATTCGTACTTCACGCCGCACTCGTCGAGATATTTCTTGGCATTCCTGCAGTGGATGCAGGTGGAAAGGGCATAGACCTTGATGTCGTTCATGTGAAACGCCTCCATGTCGAACGGTTTGGCGGGTGCTTCTGTCTCGGGCATTCCGTCAGATGTTTTGTTGAAAATTTTCTTCAGGGATTTGAGCATGCTGCATTACCTGTTCAGGGTCAATTCCAGTTTGCGGACAATCAGCGAGCAGAGGAACGTGAGAAGGAAATACATGACCAGGACCAGGGTCCATATCTCGAAGCTCCGGTACGTCGTGGTCATGAGCTGCTGCGCCTGGAAGGTCAACTCCTCGATGGAGATGACCGAAACGATGGCCGAGTCCTTGACGATGGATATAAACTGTCCTGCCAGGGCTGGCAACATCCGTTGCAGGGCCTGGGGCAGGATCACGTTTCGCAGGGTCTGGCCGCGCGTCATGCCCGTGCTCGCAGCGGCCTCCCACTGGCCTTCCTCCACGGACCGGATGCCCGCGCGCACGATCTCGGCGATGTAGGCCGCCTCGAAGAGCGCCAGGGTGATCAGCGCGGACAGGAATCGGGGGAACCGGTTCATGGGCCCGAAGAACCAGCCCAAGACGTGTCTGGCCCCCTCGGAGAGCCCGTAGACGGCCTCCTCCACGCCGAGCAGGGTCATGATCTGGTCGCCGATGAAGAAATAGAAGACGAAGATCAGGACCAGGGGCGGGGTGTTGCGGATGAGCCCCACGTAGACGCCGCCTATCTGGCGCTTGAACAGGATGGGGCTGACCCGGAAGAGGCCTATGAACACGCCGAGGATCATGGCCAGGAGGCCGGACCACAGGCTCAGGCGCACGGTGGTCAGCAACCCCAGGGTCAGCAGTCCCGGCTTCCACGACCCGGAGGTCTCGTCGTAGCGCATCAGGAACTGCGGGATGACCTCCCAGTTCCAGTGGTAGTTCAGGCCGGTGGCGGCCTTGAAGATGACGTAGGCGAAGCCCCCCGCCAGGGCCGCCAGGATGGCGGCGTCCAGCGGGGTGAAACGCCAACGTCTGCTGTTCGGATTTCGGGACAAGGAATCGGCCCGGCTACATGATCAGGCTTTCCCAATCGTTGGTATAGAACCAGTACTCGTAGCGGTTCTGCAGCCAACCCTTGCTCATGGTCACGCGGACCCAGTTGTTCAGCCAGTTCAGGAAGTCCGGATCGCCCTTGCGCACGGCGAAGGCGATGGGTTCCCTGGTGAAGTCGTCCTTCATGGGCAGGTAGAGCTGCTCCGCGTACTCCTTGGACAGGTTCATGGGCAGCGGGTTGGAGGCGACCACGGCGTGGACGCGCTGGTTGAGCAGTTCCTGGATGGTCTGGGATTCCTCGTCGAAGAAGAGGATTTTGGCCTTGGGCAGGAAGTTTTTGGCCGCTTCGGCGGCGGTGGTGCCCAGGCGCACGGCGATGGATGTGGCCGGGTTGTTGAAGTCGTTGATGGAGGACCGGCCGTCGGCGAGCTCGCGGCTGGCCACCAGGGACATACCGGAATACTCGTAGGGCAGGGAGAAGTTCACCTTGAGATTGCGCTGGGGGGTGATGGACATGCCGCCGATGATGATGTCGAACTTGCCGGTCAGGAGCGCCGGGATGATGCCCGACCATTTGGTGGGCACGAACTCGACCTTGACGCCCATGTCTTCGGCCAGCTTCCGGGCCACTTCGATCTCGAAGCCGACGTAGTCGCCTTTCTTGTCCTTCATGGCCCAGGGCTTGAAGGTGTCGAAGCCGACCTTGATGACGCCGCGCTGGAGGATGGTGTCGAGCTGGCTGACGGGGGCCGATGCGGCGCTCTTGGCGGCCGTCTGGCTCGCGGGTTGCTGGCTGCAGCCGAGTGCCGCTGCGGCCAGGAGGAAAAGTGTTGCGAGGACAAATGTGCGTAAGATGCTCATGGGGGGTCTCCTTGTTCCGGCGCGGAACGCCGGGTGAAAGGTTACTTGCAGGATTCCTGGGCAAAGGTGACGTGCGAGATGCCGAGGATGGCAATGACGACCACGCCGCCGATCTTGATGGCTCTCCAGATGGTCAAGGGATGCTCCTTTGGTTTGTCCAGACGCCGTTGAACCGTCGCTCCAGGAGCCGCACCACCCCGGACAGGGCCAGGGTGACGGCCAGGTAGATGGCCGCGACGGTGAACCACACTTCAAAGGTCAGAAAGGTTTCCGCGTCGATGATCCGTCCCTGCTGGGTCAGGTCGAGGATGGCGATGGTCGAGACCAGGGCCGAGTCCTTGACCAGGGACACCGCCTGGCTGGTCAGGGGCGGCAGCACCCGGCGCACGGCCTGGGGCAGGATGATGTGCCGGTACATGGCGTACGGCCCCATGCCGAGGCTTTTGGCCGCCTCGAACTGCCCCCGGTCGATGGAGGTGATGCCCGCCCGGAATATCTCCGAGGCGTAGGCCCCCTCGAACAGGGACAGGGAGATGACCGCCGACTGGAATCCGGTCAGCCCCAGGATCGGGGCGACCACGAAATAGATGAAGAAAATCTGGATCAGCAGGGGGGTGTTGCGGATCAGCTCCATGTATGCCCGCGCCGTTCCCCGCGCCGCCCACGACCCGGTCATGCGCAGCAGGGCGGTGGTCAGGCCGATGACCAGCATCAGCACCAGGCTGATGGCCGTGATCCTGAAGGTCACGCCCAGTCCCTGCATGAGCAGTCCCCAGGTGAAGATGCCGTCGTCGAACTTGAACAGGTATTGCGGGATGCGGTACCACTGCCAGTTGTACCCCAACCGTTGCGACCCCAGGACCAGCAGCCAGACCAGTCCGGACAGGAGCAGCAGGGACTTGGCCGTGTCCACCGCAGCGGACACGGACAGGAAGCCTGGTTTCTTGTGCGGGAGTTCTGCTGGCATGCGATCCTTGGTGCGTTGTTGTCGTGAGGTATGGCCGCAATATGGCTGCACCATAGCACAAAGCCCGAAAGAATCCAGGCGCGGTTGTGTGAAAAACGACCCGGCGGGGATCAGTCCGCGTCGCCCCCGAATGCCTGGATCACGGCCCGGACCTGCTCGAAGACCCCGTCCGGCGTGGAGGAGGCGTCGATGACCTTCATCCGCTCGCGGTTGAAGGCGGCCCAGGTGAGGTAGCCCTCCCTGATCTTGTTGTGGAAGGAGATGTGCTCGGCCTCGAACCGTCCTTCCTCCTTGGCCTTGCCGTCCTCGATGTTGCGCAGGGTGGCCCGTTTCAGGCCGATCTCCGGGTCGATGTCCAGAACGATGGTCAGGTCGGGCCACAGCCCGTCCACGGCCACCTCGTTCAGCTCGCGGAGCATGGCGGTGTCCAGTCCGCGGCCGTAGCCCTGGTAGACGATGGTCGAGTCCGCGAACCGGTCGCAGAGCACCACCTTGCCCGCCTCGAGCTCGGGCCGGATGACCTGGCCCACGTGCTGGGCGCGGTCGGCCAGGTAGAGAAACAGCTCGGTGATCGGGGTGATCTCCCGGTTGTCCACATGCAGGAGCATCTTGCGCAGCTCGCGCCCGATGCGGCTTCCGCCCGGCTCCAGGGTCAGGAAGACCTCGCGGCCCTGGGATTCGAAATAGTCGCGGACCCGGGCGATCTGGGTGGATTTGCCGGTGCCTTCTATGCCTTCAAAGGTAATAAACATTGGTTCTCCGGTTTTGCGGACTGCTTCCCGGCCTGGCCGGGGGTCGGTTCCGGCCTGAACACGTTGCGCTCCAGGAAGCGGAGGTAGGGCGACCAGGCGGCCCCGGTCTTGTCCATCTCGTCGTAGGCCTGGTCGATCATGTTCAGTTTGGCGTCCATGTTGTCCGCAAAGTGCAGGACGAACGCCTCCGGGGTCTTGGGCCGGACCGGGGAGCCGAACTCGTGTTCGCCGTGATGGCTGGTGATCAGATGCTTGAGATGGAGCTTGAGACCTTCCTCCAGCCGGTTGCTGCGGGCCAGGAACGGCTCCAGCTTCTCCACGCCGATCTGGATGTGGCCGAACAGGCGGCCCTCGTCGGTGTAGTCGTTGGCCAGGCCGCCGGACAGCTCCCACGCCTTGCCCAGGTCGTGGAAGATGGCCCCGGCCAGCAGGGTCTGGCGGTCCAGGTCCGGGTAGACGTCGCACAGGGCCATGCACGCCTTGGCCACGCCCAGGGTGTGCTCCAGCAGACCGCCCACGTAGGCGTGGTGCACGGTCTTGGCGCCCGGCGCGGTCAGCAGCTTCGCCCGGACCTCCTCGTTGCCCAGCACCTTGCGGCAGAAGGTCTTCCACGGCTTGTGCTTCATGTGTTCGGTGACCAGGTCCTCAAGCGCCTCCATGAGTTCGCGCGGCGGGATCTTGGACGCGGGCATGAAATCGGCCAGGTCCACGTCGGGGCCGGGCGTGGGCAGCAGCTCCATGTGGTCCACCTTGAGCTGGTTGCGCTCGCGGTAGCTCTCCACGAAGCCCCGGACGCGGGCCATCCAGCCCGGCTCGATGTTCGGGTATTCCAGGCTCTTGGGGCTCCATATCTTGCCGTCCACGGACCCCGTGGCGTCTTGAAAGGTGAGGTTCCAGTAGGGACCGTTCTTGGACTGCGCCTGATTGGCCCCGGCGATGAGAAACATGTCGTCAACCGGCTGGCCGGGAGACAGACTTTGTATATATTGCGACTTTTTACCCACTGAGCTTGCCATTGAATTGATGTTGAGATACCTGGCCCATGCGCGTATCGTTCGCGTACAGGCCGGAAACGGACTACGCAGAATGCGTACCGGCCGCTTCAGGTTATGAACCTGATTTCACTCGGATTGTCAAATCAAGCTTACGCACCCGGAGAAGCGATGAACATTCTGCTCGCCAATGACGACGGTATCCAGGCCATCGGCCTGCGCTCACTCTATTTTGCCCTCAAGGAAGCGGGGCACGAGGTCCATTGCGTGGCCCCGGTCACCGAGCAGTCTGCGGTGGGTCACGCCGTGACCCTGTCCATGCCCATCCGGGTCAAGCATTTCAAGGAGAACGGCTTCGTGGGGCAGGGCGTGTACGGCACGCCCGTGGACTGCGTGAAGCTCGGCCTCTCGACCCTGCTGGACAAGCGGCCGGACCTGGTCCTGTCCGGCATCAACGCGGGGGCCAACGTGGGCGTGGACATCCTCTATTCGGGAACGGTCTCCGCCGCCACCGAGGGCGCGCTCATGGAGATCCCGTCCATGGCCGTGTCCATGGACAACTTCAATCCCGAGGATCTGAGCGGCCAGGCGCGCTATTGCGCCGAGCTGCTGCCGCGCATCCCCTGGACCGAGCTGCCGCGCAAGTGCGTGCTCAACCTGAATTTCCCGGACCTGCCCATAGAGGATGCCAAAGAGCTGATTGTCTGCCCCCACACCCGCGCGTCCTACGACGACGTCTACGACACCCGGCAGGACCCGCGCGGCAGGCCGTACTACTGGCTGTCCGGGGCGATCCCGCCCGAACGGATCAGCGCGGACCGCGACAGGGCGCTGCTGACCAGGGGCCACGTCACCCTGACGCCGCTCCATTTCGACTTTACGGACCGCGAGGCCCTGGGACTGCTCAAGAGTACGTTTTAGCGAACCCCGTTGACGGAAAACCGTACACAAAGTATGGTTGTTGCCCGATTCAATCAGTACAATAGAATAAATCGATACCCACAGGAGGAATCCGCATGGCGACGAAAATAGGTTTGAACGGATTTGGACGCATCGGCCGTTACCTGGCCCGCCTGCTGGCCGAGGAAAAGGGCCTGGAACTGGTGGCCGTCAATGCGCGCGCCTCCAACGAGGACCTCGCCCACCTGTTGAAATACGACTCCGTGCACGGCCGTTTCCCGGACGTGCAGCCCTCCGAGGACGGCTTCGTCATGGCCGGGAAACCGGTCAAGGTGACCCGCAACGCGCCGGGGGAATGGACCTGGGGCGACCTGGGCTGCGACATCGTGATCGAGTCCACCGGCAAGTTCACCGACCGCGAGAGCTGCGAGAAGCATCTGGCCTGCGGGGCCAAGAAGGTGATCATCTCCGCGCCCGGCAAGAACGCCGACGCGACCATCGTGGTGGGCGTCAACGACGGCGACCTCAAGGCGGAGCACAAGATCATCTCCAACGCCTCCTGTACCACCAACTGCCTGGCTCCGGTGGCCAAGGTGATCAACGACACCTTCGGCATCAAGCACGGCATCATGACCACCGTGCACTCCTACACCATGAGCCAGCGCATCCTGGACGGGTCCCACAAGGACATGCGCCGCGCCCGGGCCTGCGCCGTGAACATGGTCCCGACGACCACCGGCGCGGCCAAGGCCGTGGGGCTGGTCATCCCTGAGCTGAACGGCATCCTGGACGGCATGGCCATCCGCGTGCCCACCCCGAACGTGTCCCTGGTGGACCTGGTTTGCGAGCTGAAGAAGGAGACCACCCCCGAGGAGGTCAACGCGGCCCTCAAGGCGGCGGCCAACGACTCCCTGGGCTACACCGACGAACCGCTGGTGTCCGTGGATTTCATGGGCTCCACCTTCGGCGGCGTGGTGGACAGCTCCCTGACCCGCGTCATGGGCGGCACCCAGCTCAAGGTCATCGTCTGGTACGACAACGAAGCCGGTTTCACGAACCAGCTGCTGCGGCTGACCAAAAAGGTGGCCGCACTGTAGGCGGCTCCCGATAGCGGCGCATCTGCACATTTTTTCCAGGGGGCTTTCGTCCTCACGTAGGCCCACTACGCTGCGGCGAAAGCCCCCAGGAAGAAAATGCACATCTGCACCACTCTCGACAAATCCGCAGGACAGCGGATTTGGACGTTGCGGTCTTTCCGCAACGCCCCGAAGGGGTGAGCCCCAGGACGGGGCGAATCAAAGCCTATTCATAGCGCGGGAGTGAGAGCCGCTGTCTGGTGGCTGCGCCACCCGAATCGCTCCAAACGGCAAAGAATAAACGCTGCCCTCGGCTTTGACGAGCCGGGGGCTTTTTTATTGCGCTAGAAACCCGCGAAGCGGCGATACAAAGCTTTGGAAAAGGAAGGGGATGGGGGTTCGGGGGAAGGGGAAGGAAAGAACCTTTCTCGAAAGGTTTTTCCTTCCCCTTCCCCCGACCGCCGGAGGCTTTTAAGCCTCGGCGGATTCGTCCTTGAAGAGCTTGTAGTTGATGGCGTCGACAACGGCCTGCCAGGAGGCCTCGATGATGTTGTGGGAGACGCCCATGGTGGTCCAGCGGTCGGTTTTGTCGCCGGTTTCGATGAGCACGCGGACAAAGGAGGCGGTGCCGCCGGTGTCGCGCACCGCGCCGGACAGGACGCGGACCTTGAAGTCGAGCAGCCGGATCTCGCCGAGCCGGGGGTAGAACCGTTCAAGGCCCTTGCGCAGGGCGCGGTCCAGGGCGTTGACCGGGCCCATGCCGGTGGCGGCGGTGTGTTCCTGCTGGCCCTTGACGTCCACGATGACCGTGGCCTCGGTGAACGGCTCGGCATCCTCCTCGCGCTTGGCGTCCACCACGAAGAAGTGGCGGAAGTGGAAGTAGTCGAGCGGCTTGCCCAGCGCCTCGCGGAGCACGAGCTCGAAGGAGGCGTCGGCCACGGAGTATTCGTAGCCCATGCTCTCCTTTTGCTTCAGCTCCTTGAGCAGCCGGTCCACGGTGGGGTCGTTCTTGTCCAGGTCGTAGCCCAGCTCGCGGGCCTTGAACAGGATGTTGGACTTGCCCGCCTGGTCCGAGAGCAGCACGCGCTGCACGTTGCCCACGGATTGGGGCGTGACGTGCTCGTAGGTGCGTGAGTCCTTGAGGATGGCGCTGACGTGGATGCCGCCCTTGTGGGCAAAGGCGGAGGAGCCCACGAAGGGCTGCCGCATGAACGGGCGCAGGTTGGCGATTTCGCTGACGAAGTTCGAGGTCAGCCGGAGTCGCTTGAGGTTCTCGGCCCCGATGACGCCGATGCCCAGCTTGAGTTCCAGGTTGGGGATCACGGAGCAGAGGTTGGCGTTGCCGCACCGTTCGCCATAGCCGTTGATGGTCCCCTGGACCTGGCTCGCGCCGAGGCGGACGGCCTCGATGGAGTTGGCCACGGCCAGCTCGGAGTCGTTGTGGGCGTGGATGCCGAAGCTCGCTCCGGGGAACCGGGCGGCCACGGCCTTGACGGCCTCGCCCACCTCGCCGGTGAGGGTGCCGCCGTTGGTGTCGCAGAGGATGATCCGGTCCGCGCCCGCTTCCAGGGCGGCGGCCAGGGCCTCAAGGGCGTATTCGCGGTTGTGCTTGAACCCGTCGAAGAAGTGCTCGGCGTCGAAGATGACCTCGTCCACCCGCGCCTTGAGGTAGGCCACGGAGTTGGCGATCAGTTCGAGGTTGCGCGGCAGCTCGATCCCAAGGGCGGTGGTGGCGTGGAGGTCCCAGGTCTTGCCGAAGATGGTCACGACCGGGGTCTCGGCCTCCAGCAGCCCGGCCAGGTTCGGGTCCTTGTCCGGCGTTGTCTTGGCCAGATGGGTGGACCCGAAGGCGGTCAGCTTGGCGTTTTCGAAGGTGTGGTGTTTTATCTCGTCGAAGAATTTCCCGTCCGTCGGGTTGGAGCCGGGCCAGCCGCCCTCGATGTAGTGAATGCCGAGTTCATCCAGCTTGTGCGCGATGCGCACCTTGTCCTGGGTGGTCAGATTCAGTTCTTCGGCTTGAGCCCCGTCTCGTAAAGTCGTGTCGTATATGGTGACGTTTGTCATCGGCTACTCGATGTGTTCGCCTTCCTCCAAGTTGAAGGCTTTATGGAGTGTGCGTACGGCCAGTTCGGTGTACTTGTCGTCGATCAGGCAGGTGATCTTGATCTCGGACGTGCTTATCATCAGGATGTTCACGTTCTCATCGGCAAGCGCCCGGAAGGCCTTGGAGGCCACGCCGGAATGGTTACGCATGCCGACGCCGATAATCGACACCTTGGCGACGTTCAGGTTGCTGGTCAGCTCCTCGTAGCCAATTTCATATTGTAGTTTTTCCAGGGTCTTGATGGTCTGCTTCACGTCGGCGCGGGGCACGGTGAAGGTCATGTCGGTCAGGCCGTCCTTGGACGGGTTCTGGACGATCATGTCCACGAGAATCTTCTGCTCGGCCAGGGGGGAGAAAATCTGGGCGGACACGCCGGGGGTGTCCTTGAGGTGAATCAGCGTGATGCGGGCTTGATCCTTGTCGTATGCGATGCCGGAAACAAGTACGGCTTCCATGGTCTCATCCTCCTGGGTGACTATAGTGCCCGGCTCGTCGGAAAAGGTGGAGCGGACGTGGACGGTTACATTGTATTTCTTGGCGAATTCGACGGACCGGATCTGGAGCACTTTGGCACCCATGCTGGCCATTTCGAGCATCTCGTCATAGGCGATGCGGTCCAGCTTGCGGGCGTCGGTGCACATGTTCGGGTCGGTGGTGAACACGCCCGGCACGTCGGTGTAGATTTCGCAGACGTCGGCCTTGATGGCGGCGGCCAGGGCCACTGCCGAGGTGTCGGACCCGCCCCGGCCCAGGGTGGTGATGCGGCCGTTCTCGTCGCATCCCTGGAATCCGGCCACCACGAGGATGTCGTACTCCTGGAGCATGCCCTTGAGCTTGGTCTCGTCGATGTCGGTGATGCGGGCCTTGCCGTATTCGCAGTCGGTGTGGACCGGGGCCTGGAAACCGAGCACCGAGCGGCATTTGACGCCCTGCTGCTTGAGCAGCATGGCGAACAGCGCGCAGGAGACCTGCTCGCCGGTGGAGACAAGGGCGTCGACCTCAGCGGGGTCCGGGTTCTCGGACCATTCGTTCGCCAGGCCCAATAGCCGGTTGGTCTCACCGGACATGGCGGACAGGACCACGATGACCTTGTTGCCTTCGCGGTAGGGGCGAAGGACCTTCTGCATGACCTGGCGTTGACATTCCAGGTTTCGGACCGACGTGCCTCCGAACTTTTGTACGACGATGTTCATTTTTCGCTACTGCTCTTCCTGATGCGGTTCTCTCCGAGTGCGCAGGGCGTCAAGGGCCTGCTGCGCCGTTCCTCCCATTGCATGCAACACGAGGCTTCGTCCAGTGTCCGAGGGTGTCCATTCCAGGAAAATGGCCTCATCGGGCCAATATTTCCGGGGCAGGTACTGTATCCACTCCACGACGGTGATCGTTGCCGGGTCCTCCAGGCAGTCGAACAGGGCGTCGTCCGGCTCCATCCCCTCCAGACGGTAGAGGTCGAAGTGAGCCACCCGCGGCTCCGTGGGATACAGGTTGCAGATGTTGAAGCTGGGGCTTGAGACCTCGGCCATGTCCGCGCCGGGCAGGGATTCCACGAAACCCCTGACCAACGTGGTTTTGCCCGATCCGAGTTCTCCTTGCAAGAGCAAAGCCGGGGGGCGTGCATTCCGGACAGGATCGAGGCCAGGGCGCGGCCCAGGGCCACGGTGGCCTCGCTGTCCGCAAGGTGCAGGGTGACGGCCATTCCGGACTGCCGCGCCTAGCCCTTGAGCAGGGTCTTGAGTACGTCTTCCTTGCCGACAACGCCCACCAGGGCGCCGTTGTCGATGACGGGCAGGGTGTAGAGTTTCTCGTTGGCCATCATGGTGGCGATGTCCTCGATGGAGGTCTCGGGGGTGATGAAGGTCGGGGTCGGGGTCATGGCCTCGGAGACCTTGGTGGCCGCGATCTTGGTCATCTCTCGCTCCAACTCGTCGTGGGAGGAGAGGGGGAAGACCCCGTCCAGCAGGGTGAAGAAGGAGGGCAGGGTGACCTTCTTCTGCTGGGCCACCAGGTCGGACTGGCAGAGCACGCCGACCACGGTGCCTTCGTCCACCACGGGCGCGCCGTTGATCTTCTTTTCCAGAAGGGTCTTGGCCGCTTCGGTGATGTCGGTGTCCGGGGTCAGGGTGATGCAGTCGGTGGACATGATGTCTTTGGCTTTCAGCATTAATCGAGCTCCTTGATGAAGGCTGCCGCGGCGTGGGGCAGCGTGTTGGCTATTTCGGACGCGAGATTGCCGCGTTCGGGAAATTCGTGATTCAGGTATTCTCCGGCCAACCCGTGCCAGAAGACTCCGGCGCAGGCGGCTTCCATGGGCGTGAGCCCGCGGGCCATGAGCGAGCCGATGACGCCGGACAGGACGTCGCCCGAGCCGCCCACGGCCAGGTTGGGCTCGGCAAAGGGGCTGACGCAGGTCAGGTCCGGGTCGGCCACCAGGGTGGCCGCGCCCTTGAGCACCAGGGTGGCGTCGCAGCGGGTGAGAAATCGGTTGACCGCGCCGATGCGGTCCGCCTGGATGGCCGGCGCGTCCGTGCCGAGCAGCCGGGCCATCTCGCCGGGGTGCGGGGTGAGCACGGTCCGTTCCGCCAATTGGGCCAGGCCGCCGGGGGCCGAGGCCAGGGCGAACAGGCCGTCCGCGTCCACGACCACGGGCAGGTCGCAACCGGCCAGGAAGGCGAGGACGAAGGCCGTTGCGGCGGGCGTGCGGCCCATGCCGGGCCCGAGGACCACGGCGTCGAACCGGGCAAGTTCGGGGGCCAGGGCCGTGGTCATGGCCGGGGTCCAGTCCTCGCCGTCGCCCAGGGGCAGGGTCATGATGTCCGGGGAGCCCGCCTTGACCGCGTCGGCCAGCCCGGCGGGGCAGGCCACGGTGGCCAGTCCGGCCCCGCTGCGCAGCGCGCCCAGCGCGGCCAGGTGCGGCGCGCCGGTCAGTCCCCGGCTGCCGCCCACGATCAGGACGTGCCCGCCCTTGCCCTTGTGCATGTCCGGGGCGGGCGCGGGGACGACGTCCATGATTTCGCCGGTGAGCAGGTGGTGGCGGACCGGGTTGTCCTCCTGGACCTTGAGCGGGATGCCGATGGGGCAGACGTGGAGGTCGCCCGCGTAGGGCGCGGCCTCGGGCATGAGCAGGCCGAGCTTGGGCGACTGGAAGGTGGCCGTGGCGTCGGCCAAGACCGCCTCGGGCAGCGGACGCCCGGTCAGGCCGCTTAAGCCCGACGGGATGTCCACGGCCAGCACGAAGGCGCGTTCGCCGAGCCGGTTCACGGTGCGGACCAGGGCCAGCACGTCGTCGCGCAGCTCGCCCTCGAATCCGGTGCCGAGCAGCCCGTCCACGATCACGTCGGGTTGGGGCAGGGCGGCGAGGTCCACGCCGGAAAGATGGAACAGGGGGACGCCGAGTTTCTGCGCCCAGAGCAGGTTGGTGCGGGTCTCGCCCCGGTAGCGCTTCTTGGGCTTGGTGTGGAAGACCGTGACTTCGGCCCCCAGGTCGGCGAGGTGCCGGGCCATGGCGAAGGCGTCGCCGCCGTTGTTGCCGGACCCGGCAAAGCAGTGGATCACCGCGCCGGTCACCGGGCCGAACTCCTCCAGGAGGACGTTGACCGCCTCGCGCGCGGCGCACTCCATGAGGGTCACGCCGGGGATGCCGACGGTCTCTATGGTTTCCCTGTCCCACAGGGCCATTTCGGCGGGAGTCGGGAGGGGCAGCAGCATGAATACTCCTGAATGTTGGGGGTTTCCGGGCTATCCTTCCAGTATCACGGTGGCGGCGGCGGTGTCACGGGAGTGGGTCAGGGAGACGTGCGCGCCCGTCACGCCCATGTCCTCGCATCGGGCCAGCCCCTCGCCGAGGAAGTAGATCTCCGGCTTGCCGTTGGGGTTGTGGATGATCTCCACGCACTTGAAGTGGATGCCCTGGGCAAAGCCCGTGCCGAGCGCCTTGACCGCAGCTTCTTTGGCCGCGAACAACGCCCCCAGCCGGGGGACCGGGTTCTTTTCCGGCAGCTGGGCCAGCTCGCGCTCGGTCAGCACCCTGGCCGCGAACTTGCGGCCGAAGCGGTTCCAGAGATCCCGGATGCGGTCCAGCTCGGTCAGGTCGATGCCCGTTCCCAGTATCATCCGCTAGTCCGCGAAGGTCCGGATGAGCCCGGCCATGTCCCTGACCGCGCGGTCCAACCCCACGTAGATGGCGCGGGCCATGATGGCGTGGCCGATGGAGTACTCGCTGATGCCGGGGACGTCCTTGAAGTTCAGGATGTTGCGGTAGTTCAGGCCGTGGCCGAGGTTGACCTTGAGGCCCACGTCCTTGGCCAGGGCCACGCCCTTGATGATCTTTTGCAGCTCCACCTGGCGCGCGCCGTATTCCTTGGCGTCGGCGTAGTGGCCGGTGTGGATTTCGATGAACTCCGCGCCCGTGGCCACGGCGGCCTCGATCTGCTTGGGGTCGGCGTCGATGAACAGGCTGGCGCGGATGCCCTTGTCGTGGATGGGGGCCAGGAACTTCTTGAGCTCCTTTTCGCGGCCGATGCAGTTCAGGCCGCCCTCGGTGGTCAGTTCCTGGCGCTTTTCCGGCACCAGGCAGACCATCTCCGGCATGACGGACAGGGCGATGGACTGCATCTCCTTGGTCGCGGCCATCTCCAGGTGCAGGCGGGTGTTGCAGGTCTTCCTGATCAGCTCCACATCGCGGTCCTGGATGTGGCGGCGGTCCTCGCGCAGGTGGACGATGATGCCCGTTGCCCCGGCCATCTCCGCCATGTAGGCGGCGGTTACGGGTTCGGGCTCGATGCCCATTCTGGCCTGGCGCAGGGTGGCCACATGATCGACGTTGACAACGAGTACCGGCATCTTATCATCCTCCGAGTGCCTGATTGCGTAGTATCCCCATTGATTAAGTCACCTGGGTCCGAATGGCAATAGTTGTACCAATCCGGCAACAATTCTCTCTCATATTGACGCGCTTGCCGGTACGGGGTATCGGCTTGGCCTGACAAGAATAGAAACCCTATCCGGAGCATTACCTATGAATGTATGCATTGTCGGCACCGGCTACGTGGGACTTGTTTCCGCGGCCTGCTTCGCCGAAATGGGAAACAATATCTTCTGCGTGGACGTCAACCCCAAGGTCGTGGAGACCCTGGAGAGCGGCAAGGTCCACATCTACGAGCCGGGCCTCGAAGACCTGGTCAAGCGCAACACCGAGCAGGGCCGCCTGCACTTTACCACCGACTTGGGCGAGGGCATGGCCGAGGCCGAGGTGGTCTTCATCACCGTGGGCACCCCCTGCGGCGAGGACGGCTCCTGCGACCTGAGCTACGTGGACGCCGTGGCCCGCGAGATCGGCCGGAAAATGACCTCGCCCAAGATCGTGGTGGACAAGTCCACCGTACCCGTGGGCACCGCCGACCGGGTGCGCGGGATCATCGCCGGGGAGCTTGCCGAGCGCGGCGAGGACATCGCCTTCGACGTGGTCTCCAATCCCGAGTTCCTCAAGGAGGGCGACGCGGTCAACGACTTCATGAAGCCCGACCGGGTCATCGTCGGCACCGGGGACGAGCATTCGGCCAAGACCATCCAGTCCCTGTACGCCCCGTTCGCCCGCAGCCGCGAGAAGCTTATCGTCATGGGCGTTCGCTCTGCCGAGATGACCAAGTACGCGGCCAACTGCATGCTGGCGACCAAGATTTCCTTCATCAACGAAGTGGCCAACATCTGCGAGCGGGTGGGGGCGGACGTGTCCGAGGTCCGCGCCGGCATCGGCTCCGATTCCCGTATCGGCTACTCCTTCATCTACCCCGGCGTGGGCTACGGCGGCTCCTGCTTTCCCAAGGACGTCAAGGCGCTCATCGGCACCGCCGCCGAGCACGGCTACGACGCCCGCCTGATCCGCTCCGTGGACGAGGTCAACAACGCCCAGAAGCACGTCCTGGCCGACAAGATCAAGGCGTACTTCGAGCCGCAGGGCGGGGTGAAGGGCCGCACCCTGGCCATCTGGGGCATCGCCTTCAAGGCCAACACCGACGACATCCGCGAGGCCTCGGCCATTGAGGTCATCAAGGACCTGACCGCGCTGGGCATGAAGGTCCGGGCCTTCGACCCGGTGGCCAACGCCCGCGCCCGCGGAGAGATCGGCCACCTGGAGAACCTGGAAATCGTGGACAGCCAGTACGCCGTGCTGGACGGGGCGGACGCCCTGGCCGTGATCACCGACTGGAACCAGTTCCGCAACCCGGATTTCGACCGCATCAAGGCGGCCATGACCGCGCCCCTGGTCTTCGACGGACGCAACCTGTACGTCCCCGAGCGCATGGGCAAGGCGGGCTTCGCCTACTTCTCCATCGGCCGCACGCCCGTCGAATAGGGCGGCTCGGCCGCAGCCGTAAAAAAACTCCCCGTCTCGGCAGAGGCGGGGAGTTTTGCGTTGGTTCGGGAAACGTCTAGGAACGGCCCTTGAAGCAGGTCCGGTATTGCAGTTCCTGGAGGATAACCCTCTCGTATTCCGGGTTGTATTCCAGGTCCGTCTGTTCCGCCTGATCCAGCATCCTTGCAAGCTGTTGGGTTTCCTCCCAGAAGTCGAGAAGTTCGTCGTCGGCCAGGGTTTTTACCTGAGCCTCAAGGGTGTCGTTGTCGCTGAAACTGGCGTATTGACCCATATATTGTAGCCTGCCCTCTTTTTCGAAAAGTGAAAAAAATCAGATAAATAGATGTGTAGTGCGACTTACGTTAGCCCTTTATCCCATAAGCGTCAACCACGCAGTACGGGCGCGATGGCAGAAAAGTCACAACAGAGTCGTTTCATTGGCGAAAAAAGCGGGGGAGGCGGGCCGGGCCGGGTCGGGCAGGGATGGAATGGCGACTCTTTCCAAGGATTCCGAACGGCTGGATATTCTCATTGACAAAAAAGGGCAGGGTTGCCAAATTCTGAAGCTGTCGGCGCGGTGCCAGTTCTACTTGTTTGACTCTCTCAAGACGGGGATGCCATGAACTTGGAAGCTGAAGATATTTTCGACGCCGAAGAAGTCGAAGTCGATCAGGAGTTGATCCAGCTGGTGACCTTCAGCATCGGCGACGAGGAGTTCGGGGTCAACATCCTCCAGGTCCAGGAGATCATCCGGACCATGGAGATCACCAACGTTCCGCGCGCACCGGAGTTCGTCGAAGGGGTCATCAACCTGCGCGGCAAGGTCATTCCCATCGTGGACATGCGCCGCCGGTTCGGCCTGCGCTCCAAGGAGCACGACAAATATACCCGGATCATCGTCATCGAGATCGACATGATCATCGTCGGGTTCGTGGTCGATGCGGTCTCCGAGGTCTTGCGCATTCCGGCCAACTCCGTGCAGCCCCCGCCGCCCGTGGTGGCCGGGATGGATTCCGACTACATCGACGGCGTGGGCAAGCTCGAGGACCGGCTCCTGATCCTGCTCGACATGGACTCCCTGCTCGACAACGAGGAGAAGGAGGCGCTGGGCGCCGTCTAGTCCGACCATTTTCTTGATGACAAGCCGTCCTGCTCCCGCTAGGGATGAGGCGGCTTTTCTGTTTTCCGAGAAAGAGACAGGCAAACCGCCGCGCGAAAACCCATGCCAGCACATTTCCCCAAAGACATATCGGACTTCATGAAGGGGACCGTCGATTCGGTCCGCGTCTTCAAAAGCGGCCCCGGCTCCCAGGCCCTGCTCGCGGTCTCCCTGCTGGCCGAGGGGCGGGACGTGGTCGTGGTCGTGCCCGGCGTGACCGAGTACCGGGAGATGCAGGCGCTGCTGACCCTGTTCTCCGTCGGCAAGCTCGGGGGGCTCGAGCAGCCCTCCTGGGAACGGGAGTGGATTTTCCTGCCGCCGTACCTTTCCAGGACCCCGGAACCGCAGGGATGGGGCGAGCGGTGGGCGGCCCTGTATGGCCTGGTCTACCGCGACGGCCCGCGCGGCGTGCTCATGACCGCCGACAACCTCCTGCCCCATTGGCCGGACGAGAACGTCCTGCGCGAGAACTGGGCCACCCTGACCAAGGGCGAGGAGATGTCCCCGGACATCCTGCTCGAACAGCTGGTCTCCTGGGGTTACGTCCGGCGCAAGCTGGTCACCGACTCCGGCGACATGGCCATGCGCGGCGACATCCTCGACATCCACGCGCCGGGTTACGAACTGCCCCTCCGGCTGGAGTTCTTCGGCGACGTGCTGGAGGAGATCCGGCTCTTCGACCCGGCCAGCCAGCGGTCCAAGGCGGACCTGCAGGAGGCCGTGCTCCTGCCCGTGGCCCCGTGCATCACCTCCGGGGACCGGGCCTTCCGGGCCAGGGACCAGTGGGACAAGCTGCGCCGCACCGGGGAGATCACCCCGGCCCAGGAGCAGGTCCTGTCCGAGCGGCTGGACAACAACGACGGCTTCATCTGGCCCGGCCTGTATTACGATTCTCCGGTGGGGCTGGAGAGCTTCCTGCCCCGCGATGCCTCGTTCCTGCTCTCTTCCGGCGGCGCGCTGCGGGCGCGGCTGGAGGACCGGGACCAGGCGTGGCGCGATTTTCTGAAGGAGGAGGAGCGGGACAAGGGCGTGACCCTGCCCAAGCGGTTCGTCATCCGCTCCCACGACGTGGCGCGCAAGGCGTGGCAGTCCGCGCGTCAGATGGTCTTCGAGGAGCTGACCATCGGCCGCGAAAAGAGCGGCCTGGACCTGCCCGAGACCCCGTACAGCGATTTCACCGACATCTTCTGGCAGCCGGAGGCGTCCCGACGCCCCTGGGCCGCGCTCATGGCGGGCATCAAGGAGTGGCAGAGCGGGGGCGAGACCACCATCCTGAGTTTCCGCACCCAGCGCTCGCGGACCAAGTTCCTGACCCTGACCGAGCAGGAGAACCTGCCCGTTACCCTGGAGTACGTGCCGGGCCGCCCCGGCCTCTACGCCCTGGTCTCCCCCCTGCGCAAGGGCATGGAGATCGGCTGGAACCGGACCCGCGTCCTGGGCGAGGAGGTCCTCCAGCCCCAAGCCGCCCGGGCGCGGACGAGCGGCGACAAGGCGTTCAAGGGACTGGACCGCTACGAGGACCTGTCTGAGGGCGACCTGCTGGTCCACCGCGACTACGGGCTGTCCCAGTTCGGCGGGCTGCACCATCTTTCCATAGGGGAGGGGGCCAACGACTACCTCCTGCTGTTCTTCTCCGGCGAGGACAAGCTCTACCTGCCCGTGGACCGGCTCAACCTCGTGCAGCGGTTCAAGGGCCCGGAGGGGGGCAGGACGCCCGCCCTGGACAAGCTCGGCGGGAGCCGCTGGGCCAACACCACGGCCAAGGTCCGCAAGGCCATCGAGAAGATCGCCCATGAGCTGGTGGAAATGTACGCCTTCCGCCGGGTGGCCAAGGGGTACGGCTACGGCCCGTTGGACGACATGTACGCCGAATTCGAGGCCACCTTCGGGTTCGAGGAGACCCCGGACCAGGAGAAGGCCGTCAACGACGTGTTCCGCGACATGGAGAAGCCCGAGCCCATGGACCGGCTGGTCTGCGGCGACGTGGGCTTCGGCAAGACCGAGGTCGCCCTGCGCGCCGCGTTCCGGGCCGCCCTGGAGGGCCGCCAGACCGCCTTGCTCTGCCCGACCACGGTCCTGGCCGAGCAGCACTACCAGACCTTCACCCGGCGCATGGAGGGTTTTCCGGTGCGCGTGGGCATGCTCAGCCGGTTCGTCTCGCCCAAGCACCAGAAGACCGTGCTGGAGGCGGCCGCGCGCGGCGAAATCGACATCCTCATCGGCACGCACCGCATCCTGTCCAAGGACGTGGAACTGCCCAACCTCGGGCTGCTCATCCTGGACGAGGAGCAGCGGTTCGGCGTCAAGCACAAGGAAAAGCTCAAACATTTCAGGCAGAATATCGACGTCCTGACCCTCACGGCCACGCCCATCCCCCGGACCCTGCAACTCTCCCTGTCCGGCATTCGCGGGCTGTCCGTCATCGAGACCCCGCCCGTGGACCGCAAGCCCGTGGAGACCGCCATCATGGAGCGCGAGGACCTGGAGCTGAAGGCGGTCCTGCGCCGCGAGCTGGACCGGGGCGGCCAGGTGTACTGGGTGTACAACCGGGTCAACGGGCTGGCCCGCGTGGCGGACTACGTCAAGGGGCTGGTCCCGGACGCCAAGGTGGGCATGGCCCACGGCCAGATGGGCGAGAAGGGGCTGGAAGAGGCCATGCGCGACTTCTGGCACGGCGAGCTGGACGTGCTCGTGTGCACCTCCATCGTGGAATCCGGCCTGGATTTTCCCAACGCCAACACGCTCATCGTGGACCAGGCCCAGCTCTTCGGCCTGGGACAGCTGTACCAGCTCCGGGGCCGGGTGGGGCGCAGCGAGCGCCAGGCCTATGCCTATTTCGTGGTCCCGTCCGTCAGGGATATTTCCGAAATCGTGCGCAAACGCTTGCGAATCATTCTGGACATGGATTATCTGGGGGCAGGTTTCAAGGTGGCCATGGAGGATCTGCGGCTGCGCGGCGCGGGCAACATCCTGGGCGAGGCCCAGTCTGGCCAGATCGCCAAGGTCGGCCTCGAACTCTTCCTGGAAATGCTGGAGGAGGAGGTCGCCCGGATTCGGGGCGAGGAGCACGCGAGGGTCTCGGACCCGGAATTGAATTTCGTGTTCGAGGCGCATATCCCCGGCGGCTACATCCCGGATTCGAGGGAGCGGCTGCGCTATTACCGGGCGCTGTCCTCGGCCTCCTCGGACATGGAGCTCAGGGAATACGAGGCCGAGATCCGCGACCGGTTCGGCCCGCTGCCGGACGAGCTGGACGCCTTCTTCGGCGTGCTCAAGCTCAAGCGGACCCTGTCCCGGCTCCAGGCCGCCAGGGCCGAGCTGTATCCCGGCAGGGCCGTGATCACCTGGAAGGAAAACGCCATCGCGGCCAGCCCGGAAAGGCTCATCGGCTGGGTCGGCGAACGGTCCGAGACGACCAGGCTCCTGCCTCCGGCCAAGCTGGAGATCCGCTACGGCGACGCGCCGTCCATGCGCGAGGCCCTGGAAACCACCGCGGCCGACCTGGAAGGGCTGCTCGACGGGGAAAAGCAACAAGGCAAGTAACGAATGATCAAGCTACGCAATATATCGGTCCTGCTCCTTCTGGCGTTCCTGCTGGGCGCGTGCTCCGGCGATTCCGACGACATGGGCATAGTGGCCCGCGTCAACGGCGAGCCCATCTACCTGACCCAGCTGGAGTTCCAGCACGATCAGTTCCAGGCGGACAGCGTCGGGACCTATGTCCCCAGCGTGGAGAAGCTGCGCAACGAGTACGGCGAGATCCTGGCGGACCTCATCGTCCAGGAGCTGGTGGTCCAGGAGCTGGGACGCCGCGACCTGGCCGTGACTGACGAGGAGCTGCGCGAGGCCGAAGAGACCGTGCGCAAGGACTACCCGGAGGGCGCCTTCGACCAGGTCCTGGTGGAGGAGTATATCGACCTCAAGGCGTGGCGCCGCCAACTGCGCTACTACCTGGCCCAGAAGAAGTTCTTTCACCAGGTTCTGCGGGCGCAGATCAAGATCGACTACAAAGAGGCCGAGAAATACTACCGCGACCATATTTCCGATTTCTACCTGCCCGAGAGCCTGCGCGTTCTCGTGGTGCGCGGCCCCAGCCGGGAGCTGGTGGTCAAGGCCGTGGAAAAATACCTCAAGGACCATGACCAGGTGAACCTGGCCACGGCCTTTGGCGAGGTCGAGACCCGCGAGGTGGTGGTCCGGGAAGGGCGGCTCTCCGCCCCCTGGCGCAACGCTTTGGGCGGGCTCAAGCCGGGTCAGGCCAGCGACGTGCTCACGGACCGCTTCGGGTTCGAGGCCCTGGTCCTGCTGGAGCGCAGCGAGGCCAAGGTCCTGCCCCCGGCCCAGGCCTACCCGCTGGTCGAGGAAGCGCTGTTGGAGAAGAAGCTTCAGCATGCCTTCGAGGAATGGCTTTCCGGTGCATTGGCCTCGGCGGACATCAAGGTCAGCGAACATCTGCTGAACGCCGCCGAAAACAGCGACGACGTGCCGCCCGTGGAGATGCTTCCCGACGGACGGGAGTCCGAACCCGAGGCGGTGGAGCCGGACGTGATGCCCGAGGAACCGGGCGTCGAGTCCGACGCCGAGCAGGGCGGCATGCACGACGGTCTGGGGGAGCCCGGCCAGGGCGACGAAACCATCCCCCTGGATCAGGTCGGCGAGGATACGGGCATCTGATCGGCCCGCTCGTTGCATACTCGGCGCAAACCGACTAGAATCCGACAACGATTCCGGCGAGAGGGGTTTCTCTCCCGCCATTTCAAGGAGTAGAATGCGTGGTTAAAGTACTTTCCTTGCTCATGGGAGCCATGCTCATGCTATGGCCTGCCGCATCGCAGGCGAACGATACGGTCATCAACCGCATCCTGGTAAAGATAAACGATTCCATCATCACCCAGTACGACCTGGATGAAGAGATGAAGCCGGTGCTCGACAAGATCGGCGACCGGCAGCTCTCGGCAAAGGAGCAGCAGCAGCTCGAGGGACTGCGCAAGCAGGCCCTGGAGAACCTGGTCAACGACATCCTCATCAAGCAGGAAGTGAACAGGTTCGGCATCGACGTGACCGACGAGGTCATGGACAAGGAGATCGAGCGGGTGCGCAAGGAGCGGGAGCTGACCCTCGAGGAGTTCGAGGAGGTGGTCAAGGAGGACGGGTTGACCATGGAGGAGTTCCGGACCCGCCTCAAGGGTATCCTGGAGAAGCAGGAACTCATCGGCCACATGGTCAACAGCAAGGTCCTGGTCACCGACACCGAGATCCAGGATGAATACGAGGCGCGCAAGGGCGACTACACCATGGACAAGATGGTCGAGCTGGCCATCATTCTCCTGCCGCCCGAAAAGTCCGCCGTCGAGGTCCGCGATGAAATCGAGTCCGGTGAGGTCACCTTTGCCGAGGCCGTGACCAAGTACAGCGTCGGTCCGGGCAAGGAGCAGGGCGGTTCCATCGGCGAACTCAGCTGGAACGACCTGGCCCAGGAATGGAAGGATTCCCTGCAGGGGGTCAAGCAGGGCGGCGTGGGCCAGCCCCTGACCATCCAGGGCAGGGAAGCGCTGCTTTCCCCGGTGAAGATAGACGAGGACAAGATGGTCCCCCTGGAGGAAGTCCGGGACGGCATCTATAATGACCTGATGCAGAAAAAGCGGGAGACCGTGTTCACCGAGTATTTCGAAAAGTTGAAGCGCAGCTCGGTCATCGTGTACATGGATGATTCACTCAAGCCCGACAACGGAGTAGCCCAATGAACTTTCAGGAACTCGGCGAAACCCTGCAACGCGAACGTGAGGCAAAGGGGCTGACCATCAAGACGGTCATGGAGGCCACCAAGATCAGCCGCGTCATCCTGCTCGCCCTGGAGAGCGGCGACCGCTCCAGCCTGCCGCATCCCGTCTACACCAAGGGATTCGTCAAGAGCTACGCGCGACTGCTCGGCCTTGACCCGGACGAACTTTCCATGGTCGTGGACCGCGAATTCCGTCTCACCGAGCCGGAATCCACGGACATCACCTACGACGTCTCCCCCAACGCGGAGAAGGCCTTTCAGGGCAACGAACCGGCCGCCGGGCGCAAGCGTTCCGTCTGGCCGTCCATCCTCATCGTCGTGGCCTTGTGCTGCGCCGTGATCATCCTGGTCCTGAACCTGAACCGGGCCAAGACCCCGGAGCCGGTGCAGCCCGCGCCCGCGGTCCGGACCGAGGAAGCGCCCGTTGCGCCCGAACCGCCGGCCGAGGTCGCGCCGGAAGGGCAGGAAGCCCAGCCCGCCGTGGAAGGCGAGCAACCCGCCGAGGACAAGGCCGCCGAAAGCCTGCCCGCTTCGGAACAGGCCGCACCCGAGGTCAAGCCCGAGGAAAAGTCTGCGGACAAACTCGCTGCCAAGGCGGAGACCAAGCCGGTTCCCGCCGCGCCCGCGCAGCCCGCCCCGGCCGCCGCCGAGGAGGGGGCCGACGAAGAGGCGGCCATCACCCAGGAGGGCGTACCCGCCGAGGCCAAGTACGCCCACGTGCTGATCATCCGCGCCACCACGGACAAGGGGTGCTGGATCGGCGTGTGGCGGGGCGAGGAGAACAAGCTGGCCCGCGATTTCGTGCTCCGCAAGGGCGAGCCGCTGCGGCTGATGTTCAACAGCCCGCGCCGCATCCGCATCGGCAACGTGGCGGGCGTGACCGTGACCTACAACGGCCAGCCGTATCCCCTGGACTCGAACAAGAGCAACATCCAGACCCTGACCTTCGGGATGTAGCCGCGCCGCGCGGATCGGAACAGGCATGAGCGCCACCGAAAAAGGTCTCGTACTCAAGGTCGGACGTTTTCGGGAGGCCGATCTCTGGGTCCGGATACTGACACCCTCGCGCGGGGTGTTCAACGGTTTCGCCTTCGGCGGCAGCCGTTCCCGCCGCCGGTTCGTGGGCTGCCTCGACCCCCTGAGCCACGTCCTGTTCACCATCGGGACCAACAAAACCGGCACCTACACCGTCCTCGAAGAGGGGACCCTGCTGCACAATTTTCCAGAACTGCGCCGGAACCCGTCCCAGACCGGGCTGGCCGTCAACTGCGTCAAGTTCGTCGAGGCCGTCGAGATCGACCCCTCGGACGCCAGGCCCGCCTACGAACTGCTCCTGGAGACCCTCCATTCCCTGGAGAAGGGGGGCGGTTGCAGCGATTTCACCCCCTGGCTCTTCCGGGCCAAGCTGGCCTTCGACATGGGCTATACGCCCGACTTCCTGTCCTGCGGCAACTGCGGGCGTCCGCTGACCGGAACGGACGGGCACCGGTTCAACGTGGAACGGGGCCAAGTGGTCTGCCGGACTTGTCTTTCGGACGGGAAACCGTTAGAGGGACTTGCTCGGCCGATTTCCGCCGGGGTGCTGCGCGCCCTGGACTGGATACAGCACAGCAGCCCGTCGGACTGGTGCGCCGTATCCATGGACGCCGAGGTTCGGCGTCAGGCCGGGCAGCTGATCGAACTCTTCGTCGCCTACCACCTGGGACTCTCCTGGGAGGGCGGCATGTATAAAAAGGTATGAGTTGGAGTACAGAATGAACTTTCAGGATGTCATACTGAAATTGCAGGCGTTCTGGGCGGATTACGGTTGCGCCGTGGTCCAGCCCATGGACATCGAATGCGGCGCGGGGACGTTCAACCCCTCCACCTTCTTCCGGGTCATCGGCCCGGAGCCGTGGAAGACCGCCTACGTGGAGCCTTCCCGCCGCCCGACCGATGGCCGGTACGGCGAGAATCCCAACCGGCTCCAGCACTACTACCAGTTCCAGGTCATCCTGAAACCGTCCCCGGACAACGTCCAGGAGCTGTATCTCGATTCCCTGCGCGCGATCGGCATCGACGCCGCGGCCCACGACATCCGGTTCGTGGAGGACGACTGGGAATCCCCGACGCTCGGCGCGTGGGGCCTGGGCTGGGAGGTCTGGCTCAACGGCATGGAAGTGACCCAGTTCACCTACTTCCAGCAGGTGGGCGGCATCGACCTCAAGCCGGTCAGCGTGGAGATCACCTACGGTCTGGAGCGCATTTCCATGTATCTCCAGGAGAAGGAATCCGTTTACGACCTCATGTGGAACGACACCATCACCTACGGGAACGTCTACCACCAGAACGAAGTCGAGATGTCCAAGTACAATTTCGAGCTGTCCAACGCGGACATGCTCTTCGACCTGTTCAACAAGTTCGAGGCCGAGTGCCTCAAGCTGTGCGAGGAGGGGCTGCCCTGGCCCGCCTACGACTACTGCCTGAAGTGCTCCCACTCCTTCAACCTGCTGGATGCGCGGGGCGCCATATCCATCACCGAGCGCGCCACCTACATCGGGCGCGTGCGCAACCTGGCCTCCAAGATCGCCAGGCTGTATGCGGACCAGCGGGAAGAGATGGGCTATCCCATGCTCAAGAAGTAACCGGCGGCAGCGTCGAACAATCGCCTACACAAGAGAAGTAAGATGGCCGAATTCATTCTGGAAATCGGAACCGAGGAAATGCCCGCCCGCTTCGTCCCCAAATTGGCGGCGGAGCTTGAGGAAGCCTTTGCCAAAGGGTTGGCCGAGTCCATGGTCGAGAACGGGGGCGTCAAGTGCTACGCCACCCCGCGCCGGATCACCGCGCACGTTCCCTCCCTGGCCCTGACCCAGCGCGCCGAGGAGGAGACCGTCACCGGCCCGCCGGTGCGCATCGCCTTTGACGACGCGGGCAACCTGACCAAGGCGGGGCAGGGGTTCGCCAAGACACAGGGCGTGGACGAGTCCGCGCTGTTCAAGATGGAGACCGGCAAGGGCGAGTACCTGGCCGCCAAGAAGACCGTGGGCGGCGGCAAGACCGTGGACATCCTGCCCTCGGTCTGCATCAAGTGCATCGAGTCCCTGTCCTTTCCCAAGAAGATGCATTGGGGCAACTACGATTTCGCCTTCGGCCGTCCCGTCCGTTGGCTCGTGGCCCTGCTGGACGACGAGGTGGTGGAATTCACCGTCGAGAACCTGACCTCGGGCCGCGAGACGCGCGGACACCGGGTCATGGGCCCCGGCCCCTTCTCCATCGGTTCGGTCAGCGACTATTTTTCCGTGGTCCGCGACCAGTGCAAGGTGGTCATCGACCCCGAGGAGCGCAAGAAGACCATCGTGGACGAGGGCAACCGGCTGGCCGGCGAGCTCGGCGGCGCGATCGTCTGGAACGAAGGACTGCTCGACGAGGTGGCCAACCTCGTGGAATACCCCAAGCCGCTCATCGGCGACATCGACCCCCGGTATCTGGAACTGCCGCGCGAGGTCCTGCTGACCTCCATGCAGTCCCACCAGAAGTCCTTCGGCGTGGAGGGGGCCGACGGCAACCTCATGCCGCACTTCCTGACCACCCTGAACCTGGAGCCCACCGCCGTGTCCCTGGTCAAGAAGGGGTGGGAGCGCGTGCTCAAGGCCCGGTTGGAAGACGCCCGCTTCTTCTGGGAGGCGGACTGCAAGGTGGAGTTCGAGACCTGGCTGGACAAGCTGGAGAACGTGGTCTTCCTCGGCCCGCTCGGTTCCGTGGGCGACAAGTCCCGGCGCATAGAGACCCTGTGCGCCAAGCTGGCCGAGACCCTGGGCGAGTCCAAGTCCATCCTGCCGGGCGAGATCGAGAAGTACGCCCTGGCCGGGCGTCTGGCCAAGGCGGACCTGGTGTCCGAGATGGTCATCGAGTTCGACTCGCTGCAGGGCAAGATGGGCGGTATCTACGCCGAACGCGCCGGGAAGGGCGAGATCGTGTCCAAGGGCATCTACGAGCAGTACCTGCCCGCCGGTCCCGACACCCCGGTGCCGTCCTCCCTGTCCGGCGCACTGGTCTCCATGGCCGACAAGGCGGACACCATGGCCGGCTGCTTCGGCCTGGGCAAGGTCCCCACCGGGGCCAACGACCCGTACGGACTGCGCCGCTGCGCCCTGGGCATCGCCCGGATCATCATGGAGCACGAGCTGGACGTGGACCTCGAGACCTTCCTTAGGTGGGCTCAGGAGGCTTACTCCGGCGTGAAATGGAAGGGAGACCAGGCCGAGTCCCTGGACAAGCTCATGGAGTTCTTCGCCCAGCGGCTGCGCGCCCTGTTCACCGGACAGGGCATAGACACCCGCGTGGTGGACGCCGCCATCGGCGCGGGATTCAGCGACATCCGCACCCTCAAGGCGCGGCTCGCGGCCCTGGCCGTGTTCAGCAAGCGCGACGACTTCGAGCAGAGCGTGCTGACCTTCAAGCGCGCGGCCAACATCATCCGCAAGCAGGGCGACGAGGCGGGCGAACCGCTGACCGGGGCCGTGGACCCGGAGCTGTTCGAGGACGAGCACGAGATCGCCTTCGGCACCAAGCTGGAGGAACTCGGCCCGCGCTTCGACGACCTTTGGGAGAACGGCGATTTTGACGGGCTGTTCGGCCTGCTCGGCGAGCTGCGTCCCGCCGTGGACGGGTTTTTCGACAACGTCATGGTCATGTGCGAGGCCGCCGACGTGCGGCTGAACCGTCTCAACCTGCTCAAGGCGCTGGTGGACCGGCTCGGACGGCTGGCCGACTTCAACGCCCTGCAGGTATAGTGTTGGGAAGCACTGAATAATTGCCCGCTGGCTTCGTTGCTGCGAAAAATTCTTCAGCACTTCCCGAAAGAGGAATCATTCAGTGTTTCCTCAGATCAGAAAAGGCTTGACATCGGGAGGAGAGTCCATATAAAAGGCTCTCCCTTCGGGAAGAATTACAAACAAACGTATTTTTACGATATCAAATCGATCAGGAGAAATTACCTTGGCTAATCACAAGTCCGCCATGAAGAGGCATCGTCAGAGCTTGAAGCGTCGCGCCCGCAACCGTGTTTCCAAGACCCGCATCAAGAACACCGTGAAGGCCGTTCGTCTTGCGATCGAGGAAAAGGATACCACCAAGGCGCAGGAGCTGCTCAAGGAAGCCAGCTCCGTGCTGGACAAGGCCGCGCGCAAGAATGTGATCCATTCCCGCCAGGCCCAGCGCCGCATCGCCCGCCTCCAGACCGCCGTCAACAAGATCGCGGAATAGCCGTAATTCGCCGCAATATTGCAGCCCGCCGCACAATCCGTGCGGCGGGCTTTTTGCGTTGGCCCGCGCCGTCTTTGTGCTGAATCATAGAAAAGATCAATATGTCTTGCCGTGCATAATGATAATCTGTAATCTGGGCGTCATTTAAACCAGTTACGGAGTTAGACTATGAAAAAACTGCTTTTGATCTCCCTGTTGTTTCTGCTCCTTCTCGGTTCGGCCCAGGCCGGCGAGGTCACCTGCACCGAGACCTACGGCGACACCGCCAAGGTCTACAAGCTGGCCACCGGTTCGCCCGGCGAGCTCGGCATGCTCAAGGTCCTGGCCGAGAACTTCAATGCCAAGCACGGCACGACCATGTGCTGGGTCAAGGCCGGGTCCGGCAAATCCCTGAGCCTGCTCCAGGCCCGCGACGTGGATCTGTGCATGGTCCACGCCCCGGCGGCGGAGAAGAAGGCCGTGGCCGACGGCTGGGCCGTGGGGCGCACCCTGATCGGCTCCAACGAATTCTACATCGTCGGTCCCAAGAACGACCCGGCGGGCATCGCCAAGGCCGCGGACGCGGCGGACGCCTATGCGCGCATCGCCAAGGCGGGCGCCCTGTTCCTGTCGCGCGGCGACAACTCCGGCACCCACAAGAAGGAGCTGGCCGTCTGGAAGAAGGCGGGCATCAAGCCCGAGGGCAAGTGGTACGTGGTCACCAAGGACTTCATGATGGCCACCCTGCTCCGCGCCAACGCCGAGGGCGGCTACTTCATGACCGACAGCTCCACCTGGGTTGCGGGCAAGAAGGACGTCCCCGACCTGACCATCCTCTTCCGGGGCGATCCCATGCTGATCAACACCTACCACGCCCTGGCCGTGCCCGAGGGCGCGCCCAACCACGACGTGGCCATGGCGTTCATCGAGTTTGTGGGCTCCGCCGAAGGGCAGAAGCTCATCGCCGACTACGGCAAGGATCTCTACGGGGAAGGGATGTACAACGACGCCGAATACGCCAAGCAGTACGACCACTAGGCGCATCCGGTAGGGAATGAAGAGCGAGGGGGCCGAAAGGCCCCCTTTTTGCGTCTACTTGCCGGACTCGGCGATGTCCCGCAGCCCGTCCCGGTCCAGCACGGTGATCTCGCGGCCGGACATGGCGATCAATCCGTCCTCGGAGAACCGCTTGAGGATGCGCGACAGGGTCTCCTGGATGGTGCCGAGGTAGAGGGCGATCTGCCCCTTGGGCAGGTCCAGGCGGAAGGTGTCGGAATCCGTGGACGAGCGCAGGAGCAGCAGGTGGGCGGCCACCCGCGCCGGGGTCTCCTTGAGGCTCAGGTCGTCGATCTTGTGGACCAGGGAGCGCATGCGCTGGGAGAGCATGGCCATCATCTTCATGGCCAGGTCCGGGTCCTCCTGGAGGATGCGGCGGAAGTCCCGCCTGGGGAAGAAGAGGGCGTCGCAGTCCTCGACGGCCTCGCACTGGGCCGGGAAGGTCCCGCCCTCGAAGACCGGTACCTCGCCCACGGCCTCGCCCGCGCCGAAGATGTGGAGAATCTGTTCCTTTCCGGCCGGGGAGGTGCGAAAGACCTTCACCCGTCCGCTGACCGGGGCGTAGAAGCCGTCCGCTTCGGCGTCGGCCAGGAACAGGGTCTCGCCCTTGGCGTACCGCTTCAGAACCGCTATCTCCGCGAGCCGTTCCAGGATGTCGTCGGGCAGTCCGTCAAAGAAGATCACGTCCCGAACCGCGTCCAGCTTTTTCATGTTTATCATTTTCTCCATAATTTAATGAGATACGCTCAATTTGACCTAAGTCATGGTTGGCGTCAAAAAAATTGTTCATGGTGGGGCCATGGAAAACGGAACCCTGAATTCATACCGCCTGATTCTGCCGTCGGCGGCCCTGTTGCTCCTCGGTGCGCACGCGTTGCGCCAGGGGGACTTCGGCCTGACCGCGTTCTTCGCGGCTCTGGTCGGGCTGTTGTTTACCCGCCAGGGGTGGGTGCGGCTGGTCGGTGGTGCGGCGTTGCTGTGGGGCGGCCTGGCCTGGGCGCAGATCACGGTCGATCTCGTCGCTTTCCGCCAGGCTTTCGGGCTTCCCTGGGGACGCCTCGCCCTGATCATGGGCATCGTCATCCTGCTGGACGGGTTGGCTATGGCGCTCCTGCTCGGCCCTCGCCTGGACCGCTTCTTTGACCGGGATCGGGAATGGGCCTGGCCCCGCGCGGCCATCTTCATCCTGACGGTCTTCACCCTGGCCCTGGTTCGAGCCAAGGCCCCGTTCCCGGTGCTCCTGGCCGACCGCTATCTGCCGGGCTGGGGGTGGCTGGAGATATTCCTGCTGGGGTTCTACGCGCAGTGGATAGGCTCGCTCATGGCCTCCCCCGCAGGCCACCGCAGGGTCCGGCCGCGCATCTGGGGGCTGTTTTCGGCGCTGTTCTTCCTGCAACTGGCCCTGGGATTGTCCGGCATGGACCGTATGCTCATGACCGGGACCCTGCATCTGCCGGTCCCGGCCCTGATCGTGGCCGGTCCCGTCTTCCGGGGTGCGGGCTTCTTCATGCTGATCCTGTTCGGCGTGACCCTGGCCCTGGTCGGCCCGGCCTGGTGCAGCCACCTGTGTTACATCGGGGCGTGGGACGACGCCATGAGCCGTCTCGGGCCCCGGCCCGCGCCTTCCGCGACGCTGCGCCGCCTGAGCGTGCTGGGGCGCGGCGCGAGCCTGGTCCTGGCCGTGGGCGTTGCCCTGGCCCTGCGCGCCTTCGGCGTCCCGGGCGCCACCGCCGTGCTCTTCGGGGCCGCGTTCGGCCTGGGCGGCGTGGCCATGATGGTCCTGGTCTCCCGGCGGCGGGGCATGATGGTTCACTGCACGACCTGGTGCCCCATGGGGCTGGTCGCCAATATTCTGGGCAGGCTGTCGCCCTGGCGCATCCGCATAGGCGCGGACTGCACCCGGTGCGGCGCGTGCCTCACCCGCTGCCGCTACAACGCCCTCGATGAAAGCGGGCTGGAGCGGGGCAGACCCGGCCTGTCCTGCACCCTGTGCGGGGATTGCGTCTCCGCCTGCGCGCATCGGCAGATCGGGTATGTGTTTCCGGGGCTTTCGAATCGAACCGCCAGGGCGTTGTTCATCGTCCTCGCGGTGACCCTCCACGCCGTCTTTCTCGGTGTGGCCAGGATATAAATCAATTCAATAAAACGAGAGGATAGAGAAATGATAAGCAAGCGCAAGATGATCACCATCACGGAGGAACTGTGCAACGGCTGCGGCCAGTGCGTGCCCGCCTGCGCCGAAGGCGCGCTGGCCATCGTGGACGGCAAGGCCAGGCTGGTCAAGGAAATCTACTGCGACGGCCTGGGCGCGTGTCTGGGCGATTGCCCAACGGGCGCGCTCAAGGTGGTGGTCCGCGAGGCCGCCGATTTCGACCCCGCCGCGGTGACCGAGCACCTCAAGGCCCAGGGCCGCGAGGTCCCGGACCACATGCCCGACCCGGAGAGCCTGCGCATGGGGTCCGGCGGCCCCAGGCCCGGCGGCTGCCCCGGCGCTGCCCTGCAATCCCTGACCCCCTGCGGCAAGGCCAACGTCCCCGCCGCCCAGCAGGGCTCGGCCCTGTCCCATTGGCCGGTGCAGCTGCGGCTGGTGCCGCCCACCGCGCCGTTTCTCAAGGGCGCGGACCTGCTCCTGACCGCGGATTGCGTGCCGGTGGCCATGCCGTCCTACCACGGCGAGTACGTGCCGGACCGGGTGGTCCTCATGGGCTGTCCCAAGTTTGACAACCAGATGGAATACGTAGAGAAGTTGGCGGACATCATCGCTGAAAACGAGCTCAAATCCATCACCGTCATGGAGATGGAAGTGCCTTGCTGCTCCAGCATGAGCGCCATCCTGAACGAAGCGGTTCGGCGGGCGGGCAAGTCCGTACCCACCGAGCGCGTCACCGTGGCCCGAAACGGAGCCGTCCTGTCGACGGTGCCCGTGGAATTCGGGCTGTAGGAGGAAGCATCATGAAGAAGATCGAACTGTTCGAAGTCCACGGTTTCAAGGACCTGACCTTTTCCAACTATCTGGCCCACGAGTCGGAGTTCATGAAGGTCATCAATTTCAACTTCAAGGCCGGGCAGAAGCTGCCCGTTCATTCCCACGATCTGGAAGGGGAGCTGACCCTGACCATTCTGGAAGGGGAGGGCGAGTTCCTGGGCGCGGACGGCGCGACCATGCCCGCCCGCCCCGGCGACGTCCTCGTCTCGCAGATCGCCGAGCAGCACGGCGTCCGGGCTATCACCGACATGCGCGTGCTGGTGCACATCGCGCCGCCGATCTAGGACGGGCAACACGCTATGAGCATTGAAGAATACATTGAGGGGCTGCCCAAGGGCGCGGTCCGCGCGCGCAAGGACGGCACCTACACTGTGGTTCCGCGCATGCGGCTGGGCCAGATGGACGCGGCGCTGCTCCACGCGGTGAGCCGCGCGGTGGAGAAATACGGGCTGCCCGGCGTACGGCTGGCCGCCAGCCAGCGGATGATGATCGACAACGTTCCCGAGGTGGCGCTCAGGGAGGTGGTCGAGGCCGTGGGGCTGGTGGGCGACTGCTTTGCCCACAAGGTCCAGCCCTGCCTGGGGTCGGCCGGGTGCAAGCTCGGCCAGCAGGACTCCATGGGCGCGGCGGACCGGTTGGAGCGGGTGCTGGCCGGGTTCACCCTGCCCGCCAAGCTCAAGACCGGCGTGTCCGGCTGCCCCATGTGCTGCGCCGAATCCATGGTCCGCGACGTCGGGCTGTTCGGCAGGAAGCACGGCTGGACGGTCTCTTTCGGCGGCAACGGCGGCAAGCGGGTGCGCAAGGCGGACATCCTGGCCGAGGACGTGACCGAGGGGGAGGCGTTCGAAATCATCTCCCGCGCCCTTGCGTTTTACGCGGAGCATGGCAAGGTGAAGGAGCGCACCGCACGGTTTGTGGAGCGCGTCGGCATAGAAGCCGTGAAGGACGCCGTTTTCGGCGGGGAACGTTAGAGCAAGGGAGGAGCCATGTCGGACGAGACGCCCAAGGGCGCGATACTGCAACGCGACAAGAAAACCTACGCCATCGTCCCCAGGACCCCGGTCGGGCTGGTCACGCCCGACGTGCTGGAGGCCCTGGCGCGGGTGGCGCGCAAGTTCGAGATTCCGATCATGAAGATCACCTCGGGCCAGCGCATCGCCCTGGTGGGGCTGGAAAAAGAGCAGGTGGACCAGGTCTGGGACGATCTCAAGATGGACATCGGTCCGGCCGTCGGTTTGTGCGTGCATTACGTGCAGGCCTGCCCCGGCACCGCCGTGTGCAAGCTCGGGGTGCGCGACTCCCTTGGCCTCGGCCTGGAGCTGGAGGAGATGTTCGTGGGTGCGGAACTGCCCGCCAAACTCAAGGTGGGCGTGTCCGGCTGCCCCATGTGCTGCGCCGAGAGCTACGTCCGGGACGTGGGCCTCATCGGCAAGCCCAAGGGGTGGACCTTGGTGGTGGGCGGCAACGCCTCGGGCCGCCCGCGCATCGCCGACGAGGTGGCCGACGGGTTGACCCGCGAGGAGGCCGTCGAACTGGTCCGCCGGTTCCTGGATTATTACCGGGAGAACGGCGGCACCCGCATGCGCTCCGCCCGGATGCTGCACAAGGTCGGCATCGAGGCGGTCAAGCAGGCGATTCTCTAGGAAAACCGGATTGCCAAGGCGGGCGGCACCGGGTTTTCCGGGCCGCTCGTCTTTTCTAATGGCCGGAAATCATTGGCCCGCAACGCTTGCCGTCCGGTTGCGTTGGGGCGAAAACATGCGTAGAAGAATGGGGATTTTCAAGGAACGGAGGAGTTCTCATTGCGGGTAATCATCATCGGGGCCGGCGAGGTCGGGTTTCATCTTGCGCAACGGTTGGCGGTGGAAAACAAGGAAGTCGTCATCATCGACAAGAACGATGATGCGCTCCGGAAGATCGCCGAACTGTCCGACGTCCAGACCATCCTGGGGTCCGGCTCAAGCCCGCGCGTCCTGGAGGAGGCGGGCATAGCCGACGCCGACATCCTGCTGGCCGTGACCGACTCCGACGAGATCAACCTGATCTGTTGCTACTACGCCAACCTGCTCTCCGAGGGGGTCACCAAGCTGGCCCGCGTGCGCAGCGAGATGTACACGGATTACAAGCACCTGCTCACCGAGCGGGGAGCGCACATCACCAAGATCATCAACCCCGACGAAGAGGTGGTGAACTCGGTGCTGCGGCTCATGAGCGTGCCCGGCGCGGTGGAGATCAACGAATTCGCGGGCGGCAAGATCCGGCTCATCGGCATCCACCTGCCGGACCACAGCCCGGTCATGGGCAGCCAGCTCATCCACCTGCGCGACAAGATCGGCGAAGACCTGAACCTGGTCATCGCGGCCATCGTCCGCGACGGCAAACTGATCATCCCGAGCGGCCTGGACGTGCTGAAAAAGGACGACCTGGTCTATTTCGTCTGCGACATCCGCGAGCAGGAGGATATCCTGACGCGACTCGGCATCGTGGACGACCCGGTGCGCAAGGTGCTCATCATCGGCGGGGGCAACATCGGCTTCCGGCTGGCCAAGGCGCTGGACAACAAATACTACCACACACGGCTGCTGGACAATCGGCAGAGCCGCTGCGAATACCTCTCCGAGCACCTGGACCGGCCCATCGTGCTCATGGGCGATTCCACCGACCAGGAGATCCTGCGCGAGGAAAACATCCAGGACATGGACATGGTCATCGCCGTGACCGGCGACGAGGAGACCAACATCCTGTCCTGTCTGCTCGCCAAGAGCCTGGGGGCCAAGCGGACGGTCACCCGCGTCAATAATTTCGGCTATATGCGGCTCATCGAGCCCATCGGAATCGACTACGTGGTCTGTCCGCGCCTGTCGGCCATCAACTCCCTGCTGCACTACATCCGGCGGGGCAAGATCATGTCCTCGGTGTCCATCAAGGGCGAGGAGGCCGAAGCCCTGGAGGCCGTGGCCCAGGGGGATTCCCCCATCGTGGGCAAGACGGTCAAGGACCTCGGGTTTCCGCGCGGCTGCCTGGTCCTCTGCTTCCAGCGCGGCGACGACGTGATCATCCCGCGCGGCGACACCGTGGTCGAGCCCAACGACCGGCTGATCATCATTTCCTCGCGCCAGAACATCCCCAAGGTCGAGAAGGTCCTGACCACCAAGGTGGAGTTCTTCTAGCATGCGCTGGCGGTACGTGCTGCACGTCATCGGGGCGCTCGTGGCCTGCGTGGGGCTGACCATGGTCCTGCCGTTGGCCTGGGGACTCTATTACGACGACGGAACCGCCACGCCGCTGGCGCTGTCCATGGCCATCACCGTGGCCGTGGGCGGATCCGCCTTCCTGCTTTTCCGCCACAAGTCGCACAAGGACTCCATCATGACCCACCGCGAGGGCATGTGCATCGTGGCACTGGGTTGGTTCGCGGCAGGGGCCTTCGGCGGGTTGCCGTTCCTGCTGGGCGGGACCTTCAATTCGGTGGTGGACTGCGTTTTCGAGTCCCTGTCCGGGTTTTCCACCACCGGCTCGTCCGTGCTGGCGGACATCGAGGCCGTTCCCAGGGGGCTGCTCTTCTGGCGCAGCCTGACCCACTGGCTCGGCGGCATGGGCATCATCGTGCTCTCCCTGGCCATCCTCCCGTTCCTGGGCGTGGGCGGCATGCAGCTCTACAAGGCCGAGGTTCCGGGTCCGTCTCCGGACAAGCTCAAGCCGCGCATCAAGGACACGGCCGTGACCCTGTGGAAGGTCTACGTCCTGTTCAGCGCGGTGGAAACCGTGCTGCTCATGTTCGGCGGCATGGACCTGTTCGACGCCCTGTGCCACACCTTCGGGACCATGGCCACGGGCGGATTCTCCACGAAGAACGCCTCGGTGGCCGGGTTTGATTCGGCCTATATCGATTACGTCATCACCGTGTTCATGCTCATCGCGGGCGTGAATTTCTCCCTGCACTACCTGCTGCTCAAGTGGCGGCCCTCCGTCATGTTCAAAGACCCGGAATTCCGTGTCTTTTCAATCATGGTATTGGTCTTTATCGCGGTCATCACCGTGGCCGTCTACGCGGCCGGGAACTACGACAACGCGGCGGACGCGGTGCGCTACACCTCGTTCCAGGTGGCCTCCATCCTGACCACCACCGGGTTCGCCACGGCGGACTACGAGCTGTGGCCGGGGCTGGCCCAGGCCATCCTCCTGTTCTGCATGTTCGTGGGCGGGTGCGCGGGATCAACGGGCGGCGGCATGAAGGTCATGCGCATCATGCTGCTCTTCAAGCAGTCCTACCAGGAGCTGTTCCGACTCATCCATCCGCGCTCCGTGAGTCACGTCAAGATGGGCCGCACCGTGGTCAAGGACGATGTCATCAGCGGCGTCTGGGGATTCGCCATTCTGTGGGTGGGGCTGCTGGTCCTGGCCGCCTTCATCGTGGCCGCCACGGGCGTGGACGCCGTGACCTCGTTTGCCGCTTCCCTGGCCTGCATCGGCAATATCGGCCCCGGCATCGGCGGGGTCGGCCCCACGGACAACTTCGCCTGGATGCCGGACACCGCCAAGTGGGTCCTGACCTTCTGCATGGTCCTGGGCCGTCTGGAAATCTACACCGTCATCATCCTGTTCGTGCCGGAATTCTGGCGCAGGTAGCGGGGCAGGGCGCTCAGAGGTCGCCCCGGACCGCGCAGCCCCGGTAGACCGTCCCGTCCACCTCGGCCTCGGCCGTCCAGCCGAACAGCTCGCCGGACATGGTGTCCCGGCACCATCCCCTGGTCACGGTCAGCGTCATCCCGTCCGCCCGGTACTCGGCGTTGTCGTCGTCCCCGGTCCGCTCCACATTGCGGAACAGAAACGGCTGGGCCAGGTCCATGGCGTTGAAGCTCATCCTGCCCGGCTCGGCCAGGACCATCCATCCCGGCTCGTTGCCCCGCGCCTTGAAGCTGAATGTGGAATACTGCTCGCGACACCCCAGGCTCTCCATGACGAAGGAGGCGTGGATCGCTTCGAAGACCACGGCGTCCGTCAGCTGCACCTCCGGCGGGACCGGAAATGCGCCCTGGGTCCGGTCGTGGGGCGGCCGCACCACACGGCGCCCGAGCAACTCGACGAAAAAGACGTCCCCTGGCGACGGGGCGAACTCGCGCACCACAGCCTCCAGCCCGCCTTCGGTCCTGTCCTGGACCTTCAGCTCGTTTCCGGACCCGCAAAGGGTCAGTACGCCGCCCCCCTTTCGGGCGGAAAAGAGTCCTCGAAAAGTCTTAAGATTATCTAGACTTTCTCCAGACTCCTTGTCCTGCAAGGGTTTGCGGACGGTTCCGTCCTCGGAACGCAGCGAAGAGCCCTGTGTCCCGCTTTGCGTGGAGCAGCCCGCCGCCAGGAGCAGGAAGAGGCAGGCGACCAGTGAGAAAAGGCGGAAAAGCGGGGTGTTGGAACGGGAAACAGGGGCGCGCATGAAGACCTCCGGCGGTTTCCGGGAGCCTACTACGGATGGGCGCGGCGCGCCAGGGTCACGAGTTGGGCGGGGCCGGCCATCGAGGGGGGCGAAAGGGAGGTTGATGAAAAATATTGTGTTGTCGGGCGCAGGAAAAGTTTCAGCCCCCGCGCACTGTTGGTGCACGAGGGCTGGAAGATTGGTGGCCGGGATGCGGGTTGTCGATCCGGTAAAGCCGTCTAGTCCACCCGAAAATGGCAGCCCTTGGTCTGGGTGTTGCGCAGGGCGGCCAGGGTGATGATGTAGGCTGTCTGAGAGCCGTGGAACAGGTCGATGATGGGTTTGGACAGCTCGGTTTCGCGGTAGAAGTCCTGGAGATTCTTGGTCAGCTTGCGCAGGTCGGCGAAGGCGCGGTTGAGGCGGTTGCCGGTGCGGGCCACGCCAACGTAATTCCACATGGTGTTGCGGATGTTGGCCCAGTCCTGGGCGATGAGCGCAGGGTCCTCGTCGCGGATGCCGTGGGGGACCCAGTCGGGGATGGAGTCGCACAGTTTGCGGCTGAGGGTTTGGGACGAGCGGCTGAGGCGGGCGGCCATATCGTGGCCCGCGGCATAGCCCCAGAGCATGCCTTCGAGCAGCGAGGTGGAGGCCAGCCGGTTGGCGCCGTGCACGCCGGTGCAGCTGCATTCCCCGGCCGCGTAAAGCTGGTCCAGGGTGGTGCGGGAGCGGGTGTCCACCAGGATGCCGCCGCAGAAATAGTGGGCCGCCGGGACCACGGGGACCGGGTCCGAGGCCATGTCGATGCCCATCTTGCGGCACCGCTCGTAGATGGTCGGGAACCGCTGGCTGACGTCCTTGTTGATGCCGGAGCAATCCAGGTACACGGAGTCGTCGTCCGTTTCGAGCATCTCGTCCATGATCGCCCGAGTGACGATGTCGCGGGGCGCGAGGTCGGCGCGCGGGTCGTGGCGGGGCATGAACCGTTCGCCCTTGGAGTTGACCAGCACCGCGCCCTCGCCGCGCACGGCCTCGGACACCAGGAACCTTCGTTCGCCGCGCTTGGTGCCGCCGTAGAGCGCCGTGGGATGGAACTGGACGTACTCGCAGTTCATCAGCCGCGCGCCCGCGCGATGGGCCATGGCCAGGCCGGAGCCGATGGAGCCCGAGGTGTTGGTGGTGTGCAGGTATATCTGCCCGATGCCGCCGGTGGCCAGCAGGGTGAACTTGGAGAGGATGGTCTCGACCTTGCCCACCTGGTCGTTGAAGACATAGGCCCCGACGCAGTGGTTGGAGAGATCGTACTTGAAATCCAAGTGCTTGGCGTGATGCTGCGTGGTCAAGAGGTCAATGGCCGTGCGCTGGGTCAGGACCCGGATGTTCGGGTGGGCCAGGACCGCCTCGGACAAAACCTCCATGATGTTCCGGCCGGTGTGGTCGTCGCAGTAGAGGATGCGCGCCAGGGAGTGGCCGCCCTCGCGGGTCAGGTACCAGTCGCCCGGGGTCCGCTGGTTGAACGGTATCTTGTACTTTTCGAGAAAGACTTCCTTCAGTACTTCCGGGCCCTTGCGGGCGATGAACCGGACCGCCCGGGCGTAGTTGTGCTTCCACCCGGCGGTCATGATGTCCTTTTCCAGAATCTTGGGATCGTCGTTCTCGTTCTGGAAGACGATGCCGCCCTGGGCCAGGGAGGTGTTGCCCGCCTTGAGATCGGTCGCGGCGGTGATGATGATGACGTCGCGGCCCTGGTCTGCCAGGGTCAGGGCGGCTACGGACCCGGCTATGCCGGAGCCGATGATAAGAGCATCGGATTGCAGGCGGAAATCGTTCATGACCATTGTCCTAGCACCAAGCCCGGCTAGGAGCAAACGGCGAGCATGCGTTCCAGGGCCAGCTTGGCCGGTTCACGGACCTCGTTGGCGACGGTCACCGGCTTGGCGCTGTCGAGGGTTTGCAGGGTGCGGGCGAGGTTGTCGAGGGTGGTCTTGCCCATGTCCTCGCACAGGGCGGTGAGCAGGGGCCTGATGGTCTTGCAGCCCGCATGCCTGGCCGCCAGCCTTTTCACGAGGTTCTCCTCGGTGCCGATGTACACGGTGGACCCGGCGGGCGCCTCGTCGGCGTATTTGATCAGAAAGGTGGTGGAACCGGCGCCGTCGGCGGCGCGGACGATGGCCGGGTCGCATTCGGGGTGGACCACGACCTTGGCTTCGGGCTCGTTCTCGCGGATGGCGCGCACGGCGTCCAGGGTGAATTCCACGTGGATGGGGCAGTAACCGGGCCAGAGGATAAGTTTCTTGCCCTCGGCGTCCTCCGGGTTCAGGGCCAGGGCCGGATCGCCGTGGATGACGTCGCGGGGCAGCAGGAGCCGCTGGTCAGCCGGGATGCCCAGCGCGTCGCCGGTGTTGTTGCCCAGGTGCTGGTCGGGTAGGAACAGGACCGCGTCGCCCTGGGAGAGCGCCCAGTCGAGCATGATCTTGGCGTTGGCCGAGGTGCAGACAGAGCCGCCGTGCTCGCCCACCACGCCCTTAACGGCGGCGGAGGAGTTCACGTAGGTCAGGGGAACGATCTTGCGCCCGCTCTCTTCGAGCATGGCCAGGGTCTTGCGCACGCGGCCCGCTTCGGCCATGTCGGCCATGGGACAGGTGGCGGTGGGGTCGGGAATGTGGATCTTCTGGCCGGGCCGGCTCAGGATGGCGGCGGACTCGGCCATGAAGAAGACGCCGCAGAAAACGATGTGCTCGGCCTTGAGCCCGTTGATCTTGCGGGCCAGCTCCAGGGAGTCGCCCCGGATGTCCGTGCAGTCGATGACCTCGTCGGACTGGTAGTGGTGGCCGAGAATGCACAGGGAATCGCCCATGGCGTCCCTGAATTCCGAAATGATTGCCTTGGCGTTTTCCACAATGTTCCTCTTTATCGTAACGGCACGAATTGCATGCTGAAATCGGAACTGGCCGCAGAGTGGGTCAGGCGCCCCACGGAGATGTAGTCCGGCCCGAGTTCGGCAATTTCACGGATGTTCTCCAGGGAGACGCCGCCGCTCAGTTCCGTCTCTATGGATTCTGGGATCAGGCCGAGCGCCTCGCGCGTGGTCTCGGCGTCCATGTTGTCGAGCATGATGCGGTCGACCCCGCACCCGGTCGCCTCGCGGACTTCGTCCAGGGTGCGGCACTCCACCTCGATGGGCGGGCAGGGGGAGTACGCCCTGCGCAGCTGGTTCACGGCCTCGACGATGGAGCCCGCGCGGTCGATGTGGTTGTCCTTGAGCATGAGCATCTCGGACAGGGTCAGGCGGTGGTTTTTGCCGCCGCCCGCCAGGACCGCGTACTTTTCGGGAAAGCGCAGGCCGGGCAGGGTCTTGCGAGTGTCGAGCAGGGTGGTCTTGGTGCCCTTGAGGGCTTCCACGTAGCGCGCGGTCAGGTCGGCGATGCCGGACAGGTGGCAGAGGAAGTTGAGGATCACGCGCTCGGCCTTGAGAATCTGCTGGGCGGGGCCTTGCAGGGCGGCCACCATGGTCCCCTCGGACACGCGGTCGCCGTCGTCCACGTTGAGATGCACCTGGCAGTCCTGGCCGCCGAATTCGAGGACCATGGGGATGATGGGCAGTCCCGCCACCACGGTGTCCTGTTTGGCCACGATCAGGGCCTGGGCCATGTCGGATTCGGTGAACAGCCCCTGGCTGGTCAGGTCCGTGCCGTCCTCGGCCAGGGCTATGCGTATGGTGGCCAGGAGAAACATTCTGGCCTCGGCCTGGAAGAAATCGTCGAAAATGGTGCTGGGCATGGTTTTCATCCATATATTTGCAAGGTGATGATGGCAAGTAAGGCACGCAGCCCCTTTCGTCAAGGGCCGGACCGGTTGATGAAATATTTCACAATAATATCATAAAGCCAAAGTCCGATTGCTTTGACCTGAGCCTGGATTTGGGCTAGGTCTTTTGCCCATGAGCGCCAAAGAGGAAATGACCTTCGACAGCGTCGATGAACAGGAAGCCCTGTCCGGAGTCGAGATCGAGTCGCAGCATCCCGCCGATGCCGCCGAGACCATCGAAGGACTGGACATTGCGGACCAGGTCAAGTTCATCAAGCAGCTGCCCATCAAGGACGCGGCCGATTCCATCGCCGAGATGGACGGTCACGACCAGAAGGCGCTCATCAGCAGCCTGAACAGGGGGCTGGCCGCCCGCATCGTCGAGGAGATGGCTCCGGACGACGCCACCGACCTCCTTGAGGGGCTGAACGAGGACCTGCAAAGGGCGCTCCTCAGCCGCGTGACCGCCGAGGATCGCGCGGAGCTCAAGACCCTCCTGACCTTCGACCCCGACACCGCGGGCGGCGTCATGAACACCGAGGTGGTCATCCTGGACCAGGACCTGACCGCCGACGAGGCCGTGGCCAAGATTCGCGAGGAGGTCGAGGACAAGGAGATTCCGTACTACGCCTACCTCGTGGACAAGAAGGACCGGCTGGTGGGCGTGCTCTCCCTGCGCGACCTGATGCTGGCCAAGCGGGGCAGCCTGCTCAAGGATCTGGTCAAGACCCAGAACCTGATCACCGTGGGCTACAACATCGACAAGGAAGAGGTCGCGCACCTCATCGCCCACTACAATTTTCTGGCCCTGCCCGTGGTGGATTTCGGCAACCGGCTGCTCGGCGTGGTCACCGTCGACGACGTCATCGACATCATCCACGAAGAGGCGTCCGAGGACATGCAGGCCATGGTCGGCGCGGGCGCGGACGAGACCTCGGATTCGCCGTGGCTCTATTCCGTGCGCATGCGGCTGCCCTGGCTCATCCTGAACGTGATCTTCTCGGCGGTCTCGGCCTGGGTGGTCCATCTTTTCGAAGGCAACATCACCCAGATGGCGGTGCTTGCCGTGCTCATGCCCGTGGTCGCCAACCAGGCGGGCAATACCGGCCAGCAGGCCCTGGCGGTCATGATCCGCCAGCTTGCCATGGAGCGTTTCGACCGCAAGCGCGCCTGGCTCGCCGTGGTCCGCGAGCTGCGCATCGGCCTGTTGAACGGGATGATCATCTCGACCCTGGTCTTCTGCGCGGTCCTGCTGGTCACGCACAAGCTGCTGCTGGCCACGGTCATGGGGGCGGCGCTCGGAGTGGACATGCTCCTCGGCGCATTCGCCGGGGCGTCCATCCCGCTGCTGCTCAAGGAGATGGGCCGCGACCCCGCCCAGGCGTCGAGCATCTTTCTGACGACCATCACCGACTCCATGGGCTTCCTGGTCCTGCTCGGACTGGCCGGGCTGGTCCTCCTCTCCTAGGACGCGGGACACAAGACGAAAAAAGGGTGCGCCGGATAACCGGCGCACCCTTTTTCGCTGTCTGAAAACGGAATCAGTCCAGGCCGAGGGAGGCGAGGAGATCGTCCACGTCGCCCTGGTTGGCCCCCTCGGACGGTCCCTGGAGCTTGGAGGTGGCCTGGGTCTTGGCCTCCTGGGACAGGGAGTCGATGTCCTTTTCCGGTTCCACCTCGCGCTGGCGGATCATCAGCCCGGTGGAGAGCATGACCTCGCGCACGATCTGTTCGATCTGGCGGATGGAATTGATAATACGTTTGATGCGCTGCCCGGTCAGGTCCTGGAAACTCAGGGAAATCATGATGTTGGACAGGTCCATGCCGAGGGTGTTGTTGATTTCCTTGAGCTTTTCGCGGTCTTCCCTGGTCACGCCGCCGGACTCGAAACCCTTGACGATGGTGGCCACGGAACCCTGGAGGTCCTGGAGCTTCTCGACGATGTCGATGATCTCCACGGCGGCCTTTTCCGTGGTGCGAAGCACGGCGTCCAGCTGGTCCGATGTCTCGGAGAACAGCTCCTCCGGGTCGATGTCGGCGGTGATGGATTTGATCTCGGTGCCGCCGCGCGCCGCCTTGACCTCCTGGTAGATCTGCTTCAGGCCGCTCTGGAGGTCGTCGTTCACCCTGCGGTAGAATTCGCCCTCCAGCAGCGCCTTGGACAGGTGCCGGGCGATCTCCTTTTCCACGGAGGCGGAGATGGACTCCTTGAGGCTGTCCACAAGCTGGTCGGCGACCTTGTCCATCAACTCCTTAACCAATTCGTCATTGCTGGTCATGCGTACTCCGGGAAAGGCTACATTTTGGAATTTCGAATCTGTTCGCGTTGTTCCTTGAAGACGAACTGGACGATGGCCTCCATGTCCGTCCCGCGCAGGTCCACGAACTCGAAGCGGTAGAGGCCGGTGTCCGGGTCCTGGTCCAGGATGCGTCCCTTGCTGCCCGCCAGGCGCAGGGGCGTCTGGCTGAGAAAGATGATCATTTCCAGGGGATCGCCGGGGTGAACTTGTGGGCCGAGCGGAACTTGACGCCTGCGGCCGAAATCTCGCGGACCTCGACAGGCAGGGAAAAGTCCGCGCGCACGGTGTCCTTGCCCATGGTGGTGATGATCTGGTCGAGCTTGCGGTCCATCTCGGCCAGGAAGGCCGTGACCTCGGGCGGCAGCTTGCTCTTCTTGATGAATTCCTCGCGGCCCGCCGCCTGGGACGTTGTATCCCCGGTGAAGAGTTGCGGCGAGTCCAGGGATTCCATGACCCTGACCTGCGCCTTCAACCTTACCTGTACTCGTGAGAACGACCGTTTTTCTTCACTCATGGGACTCTCGGATGGTTAGGGTCTCCCGTTTTCTTCCATGTCCAGCGTCATGCACTTTACCGGACAGACGCGGGTGCACATGCCGCAGGCGGAACACTTGTCCACGTCGAAGACGATGGTCCTGTCGTCCATGTTCAGGGTCAGGGCGTCCGTGGGGCACATGGCCGTGCACACGCCGCAGTGGATGCAGGACTCCTCGTTGCGGAATATCTTGTGCGCCACCGGGGTGATGCGGATGCCGTTCTCCTTGAGGTAGCCGATGCCCTTGCGGAAGTCGTCCTCGCGGCCGTACATCTCCAGGGTCATGGTTCCCTCGTGGCGCGGGCTGATGTCCGCCTTGAGGATGTTGAAGCTCAGGTCGAACTTGCGCAGCAGGTTGCAGACCACGGGCCGGCCGGAGACCTCCGGGGGGAAGGAGAGGTAGACTATTTTCCTGAAACCGTTATTGGTGACTTCTTTCATCGGGTTATCCTGAGTGGTTCATGGCACGGCGGCGCAATGACCGCAATTATTTCATCTTGTCCAGGGACCGCTTGGCCTGGGTGGCCTCCACGGATTGGGGGAATTTCTCGACCACTTCCTGGAACCGCATCTTGGCCAGCTCGGGCTTGCCCAGGTATTGCCAGGAGTAGCCCGCCTTGAGCAGGGCGGCCTTGAATTTGGAGCTCTTCTTGTACTTCTCTATGACGTCTTCGTACAGGATGACGGCGCGCGCGTAGTCCTTGAGCTGGTAGTAGCACTGGCCCTGCCAGAAGACCGCGCTCGGGATGTAGGCGTGGCCCTTGAAGGTGTCGGTGAACTCGGCCCAATAGGAGCGGGCGCGTTCGAACTGGCCTTCCTTGTACAGGGCATAGGCCTTGTCGTAGAGCGCCTTGGCCGGGTCGGTGTCCGCAGGCTGTTCGGCCGGTGCGGCGGGGGCTTGTGCGCCCGCCGGGGGCGTGGTCTCGAACGCCTTGGCCTCGGCGGCGTCCGCCGGGTCGTCGGAGGCGGTGGCCGCATCTGCGGCAGCGCCCGCGGCGGGGACGGCCATGGGAGCGGGGGCCTGCGCGGCCAGGGCGGCGTTGCGTTCCTCGCGGACCTTGGGCAGGTCCACGGAAAGCTGGTTCTCAAGGGCGAATTCAAGCTCGGCCACGCGATTGGCCAGGCTGTCCATGGTGGTGGGGGAATCGGTCGCGCCCACCTGGCGGTCCAGCCGGATGTTCACGGCGTCCATCTCGCCCCGCAGCCGGGCGAACTCGGCGCGCAGGGACTGGATCTCGGCCCACATGTCGGCGGATTTCGCGCGGATGGGGTCGTTGGATTTCTCGATCTCCGCCTTGAGCTGCTCCCGGGATTCGGTCAGCTCGGATTCCAGCTGGCGGATGCGGTTCAGGTCCTGCTGGCGCTCGGACTGCATGGCTTCGACGTCGGTCTTGCTGGCGCAGCCGGACAGGGCCGCCACGGCCAGGAATACGATAAGTACGGCGAATATCTTGTCTAATTTCATTTTCATTGGAGGCTCCCTCGTTTTCTGCCAAGGAAAAGATACGTCAGAGCGCCGAAAATGGGAATAAAAATGCAAATCTGCATCCACAGGCTTTTTTCCGTGGAGGACTCGTACTCACGCTTCCAGACGTCCAGGATGGCCCAGGCGCTGAAGGAGAAGCAGGCTCCGACAATGATCAGGATGACGGCCCATTGGGTCGGGGTCAGGGCGGAGAAGTCTGCGAACATGTATGGTCTCCTAGGAAAGACGGGGCGGCGTGGCCCCCTTGCGGTTGAGCAGGGTGGAAATGATGATGCAGCCCGCGCCCACGGTCAGGGCGCTGTCGGCCACGTTGAAGGCGGGCCAGTGGTAGCCGCCGTAATAGAAGTCCAGGAAGTCGATGACCGAGCCGAGCCAGATGCGGTCGATGGCGTTGCCCACGGCCCCGCCCCCGACCATGCCCAGCCCGGCGATCATCCAGTTGTCGCCCTCCCTGGAGAGCTTCAGCATGTAGGCGATGAACAGCACGGCGGCCAGGGAGATGGCGATGAACAGCGGCCGTTGCCAGTCGATGTTTTCGTCGTCCAGGAATCCCCAGGCCGCGCCCTTGTTCAGGACGTGGACCAGGTTGAAGAAGCCGGGAACGACCTCCTTCCCGGTCCACACCTCCATGGCGTTGTGGACCCACAGCTTGGTGATCTGGTCGATGACGAGGGTTCCCGTCCCCCAGATGGCTGCCAGCTTGTAGCGGTTCATCTGCGTCCTATCCCAGGGTCTTGAGTACCGCGGCGCAGCGCGGGCAGGTGTCGGGGGAGGCCGGGTCAGCGCCCAGCTTCTCGGTGATCCGCCAGCACCGTTCGCATTTTTCGCCCGGAGCCGGGGTCACGCCGATCTTGAGGTCCGCCAGGTCCTCGGCCTGGAAGGCGTCGTCGGGCGCGTTCTTCAGGTCGTCCAGGACGAGCTTGGAGATGATGAAGAACTCGCGCGGGTCGATGTCCTCGGTGGACACCAGCTCGCGGATGTCGTCCTCGGCGTAGAGGGTCACCTGGGCGTCCAGGGACTTGCCGATGACCCGATCCTTGCGCTTGGGCTCGATGGCCTTGTTCACCTCGGAGCGGACCAGGGCCAGCTTCTGCCAGCGGGCGCGCTCGTCGGCGGACAGTTCCGGCCGTTCGGGCTGGAAGCGCAGGGCGAACACGGTTTCGGTCTGGTCCAGGGCCGCCTTGATGGCGTCGGGCAGGGCCTGGAACCCTTCCTCGGCGGTGAAGGACAGCACCGGGGCCATGTCCTCCAGCAGCATCAGCAGGATCTGCCACAGCACGGTCTGGGCCGAGCGGCGCTTGAGGCCGTTCTGCTCCTCCACGTAGAGGCGGTCCTTGATGATGTCGAGGTAGAAGGCGGACAGGTCGACCACGCACAGGTTGTGCAGGGTGTGGTAGACCTTGTGGAATTCGAAATTGCGGTACGCCTTGCGGATGGCGTCGTGCTGGCGCACGACCATGTCCAGGGCGTAGCGGTCCAGCGGCAGCATGTCCGCCACGGCCACCTTGTTCGCCGGGTCGAAGTCGTTGAGGTTCGACAACAGGTAGCGGCAGGTGTTGCGGATGCGGCGGTAGGCGTCCACCAGACGGTTCAGGGTCTCGTCGGAGATGCGGATGTCCTCCTGGTAGTTGGAGGCGGCCACCCACATGCGCAGGATTTCCGCGCCGAACTTGTCGATGATCTCCTGGGGCGCAAGGACGTTGCCGATGGATTTCGACATCTTGCGGCCCTCGGCGTCGACCACGTAGCCGTGGGTCAGGACGGTCTTGTAGGGCGGCACTTCGCGAGTGCCCACCGAGGCGAGCAGGGAGGAGTGGAACCAGCCGCGATGCTGGTCGGACCCCTCAAGGTACAGGTCGGCCGGGAAGCGGGTCTCCTTGCGCAGCTCCACAACGGCGGCGTAGCTGGTGCCGGAGTCGAACCAGACGTCCAGGATGTCGGTCTCCCGCTTCCAGTGGTTGCCGCCGCATTTGGGGCAGGTCAGTCCCTCGGGGACGATCTCCTCCAGCGGGGCCTCGAACCAGTAGTCGCAGCCGGTTTCGTGCGCGGCGTACTTGTCGCAGATGTCGTAGACCCACTGGGCGTCGAACCAGGTCTCGTCGCAGTCTTCGCAGATCAGCGCGGAGATGGGCACGCCCCAGTTGCGCTGGCGCGAGATGCACCAGTCGGGCCGGTTTTCGATCATGCTGTAGATGCGTTCCTCGCCCCAGGCGGGAACCCAGTTCACGTCGTTGCGGATGGCGGACAGGGCGCGCTTGCGCAGGTCGTTCTCGTCCATGCCGATGAACCACTGGGTGGTGGCGCGGAAGATGACCGGCTCCTTGCAGCGCCAGCAGTGGGGGTAGGAGTGGCTGATCTTCTCGGAGGCGAGCAGATTGCCAAGCTCGGTCAGCTTCTCGATGACCTTGGGGTTGGCCTCCCAGACGTTGAGCCCTGCGAAGAACTCCACCTCGGGCAGGAACTGGCCCCGGTCGTTCATGGGCGAGTATATCTCCAGCCCATAGCGCAGGCCGGTCTCGAAGTCCTCGCGTCCGTGGCCGGGCGCGGTGTGCACGCAGCCGGTGCCGGTGTCGAACGTCACGTAGTCGGCCAGAACCACCGGGGACTCGCGGTCGTATATCGGGTGCTTGGCCTTGATGCCCTCGATCTCCGCGCCCTTGAAGGTGGCCAGGATTTCAGGGGAGTCCCAGCCGAACTTTCCGGCGCAGGATTCGAGCAGCGCCTCGGCCATGACGTAGTAGGAGCCGCCCGCCTGCACCAGGACGTAGTCGAAGTCCGGATGCACGGCCACGGCCATATTGTCCGGGATGGTCCAGGGGGTGGTGGTCCAGATGACGATGAACAGCTTGGAAACGTCGATGTCCGCGATCTTCTTGAAATTCTCATCGGCCATGGGGAAGCGGACGTAGATGGACGGCGAGGAGTGGTCCTCGTACTCCACTTCGGCCTCGGCCAGGGCGGTGCGGCAGTCGCAGCACCAGTAGATGGGCTTCTTGCCGCGCACAACGCCTTCGCGCTCCATGAACCGGCCCAGTTCGCGGGCGGTGGCCGCCTCGTACTCGGGCTTCATGGTCATGTACGGGTCGTCCCACACGCCGAACACGCCGAGACGCTTGAACTCGCCGCGCTGGGTGTCCAGCCACTTGGCCGCATAGGAACGGCAGATCTTGCGGATGGTCAGTGTGTCGAGTTCCTTGTTCTTTTTCTTCAGCTCCTGCTCGACCTTGTGCTCGATGGGCAGCCCGTGGCAGTCCCAGCCCGGTACGTACTCGGCCCGCTGGCCCTGGATGTTCCGGGACTTGACGATGATGTCCTTGAGGACCTTGTTCAGGGCGGTTCCCATGTGGATGTGGCCGTTGGCGTAGGGCGGGCCGTCGTGCAGCACATAGGTGTCGTCGGGGTCGCCAGCCGCGACCATCGCGTCATAGGCCTTGGTCTCCTCCCAGAACTTGAGCATCTCCGGCTCCCGTTGCTTGAGGTTGGCCTTCATGGGGAACGAAGTCTGGGGCAGGAGCAGCGTCTTCTTGTAATCGCTCATGGGTTTTCAAGTCCTCCGGAACCGTATATTTCTTTAGATGAAAGTGTAAGTTCAAATGAGACCGCGTAGATTGGTATAACACGGCGTCGAAGTCAAGCATTGCACGGCCTCCGCAGCCCGTTGCACAATGTTTACACAGGGCCGGAAACGTGCTTTTGTCCCCCTCGGACCGCCGGGTCCGACCGATGGAAACCACCTTTGAGGAGAACGTATGGGAGTGCACAAGAAAGAGCGCGAACAGGCGGAACTGCAAGATAATTACATGAAAAAGAATTCGGCGTACCTGCTGATGGTCATCGGCCTGCTGGCCGGGGTCTTCATCGGCAATGCCGTGACCATGCTCTACGTGGGGCAGCGGGACCAGCGCTCCAACCTCTCCAGCCAGGTCGAGCCCACCCAGTCGCCCGTGCCGCACACCGCGGACCCGGCGGCCCTGGCCGACATGGAGAACGCGGCGGCCGCCGACCCGACCGACGCGGAGAAATGGATTCAGCTGGGCAACTTCTGTTTCGACCACGACCTGCCCGCGCGGGCGGTCAACGCCTACGAGCGCGCCCTGGAGCTGAAGCCCATGGACATCAACGTCTGGTCCGACCTGGGCGTCATGTACCGTCGCACCAAGCAGTTTGACAAGGCCGTGGATGCCTTCGGCCACGCCGCGTCCCTGGACCCGAACCACATTACCTCGCGCTTCAACATGGGCATCGTCTACCTTCACGACCTGAACGACAAGCCGGCGGCCCTCAAGGTCTGGAAGGAGGTCCTGGCAATGGACCCCAATGCCAAGACGCCGTCCGGCCAGTCCCTGGCCGCCCTGGTCGCGGAGCTGGAAAAATAGTTTAAGCTCAACTTTAAGAAAAAGGAGACATGGGTAACCATGTCTCCTTTTTTATTGGTTATTTATTTGAAGCGGTCAGATGCCTTCGCCGTGTTCAAAGGACTGCTGCATGGCCCTGGACTGGACGATCTGCGCTCCTGCGGGAACGTCTCGGGTGATCCACACGTTGCCGCCCACGACCGCTTCCCTGCCGATGGTTATGCGCCCAAGGATGGTCGCCCCGGCGTAGATGATCACGTCGTCCTCCACGATGGGATGGCGGGGCAGCCCCTTGATGAGCATCTCGTCCTCGCCCTTGGGGAAGGACTTGGCGCCCAGGGTCACGCCCTGGTACACGCGCACGTTGTCGCCGATGATGCAGGTCTCGCCGATGACCGTGCCGGTGCCGTGGTCGATGAAGAAGGAGCGTCCGATGGTCGCGCCGGGATGGATGTCGATGCCGGTGTCCGAGTGGGCCATCTCCCCGATGATCCGGGGGATGATGTCCACGCCGAGCTTGTACAGCTCGTGGGCGATGCGGTGGTTGGTCAGGGCCCGGATGGACGGGTAGCAGAAGATGGTCTCCCCGTGGGTCTTGGCCGCCGGGTCGCCGATGTACGCGGCCTCCACGTCGGACAGCAGGTACTCCCTGATCTCGGGCAGCTTGGTGATGAATTTCTTGGCGATGCGCCTGGCCCGCTTGTCGCAGTCGTTGCACCGGTCAGTGGTGGTGGCCTCGCAGACGAAGCAGTAGCCCCGGTTGATCTGGTCGGCCAGCTTGCGTTCCAGCTGGTCCAGGGTGGACCCGATGTAATAGGGCATGGTGTCCGGGGTGATGTCGGACGGCCCGAAATAGCCGGGGAACAGGACGCAGCGCAGGTCCTCGACGATATCCCGCAGGATATCCACCGAGGGCATGGGCGCTTCGTCCGAGAAGCGGTGCGAGGCCGGGCCTTTGTCCCCGGACTCCACGAGGAGCGCGACCACGTCCGCCAACGTGTAATCTTCACTGGTCATGGAATGGTTCCTTATTCGAAAAGCGGGGTGGACAGGTAGCGTTCGCCGGTGTCGCAGACGATGAAGACGATCATCTTGCCCGCGTTTTCCTCGCGCCGGGCGAGTTCGATGGCCGCCGCCGCATTGGCGCCGGAGGAGATGCCGCACAGGATGCCCTCGCGCTTGAGCAGCTCCTTGGCGGTCTCCACGGCCGTGTCGTTGGCGATCTTGATCACTTCGTCGATGATCTCCGGGTTCAGGGCGTCGGGAACGAATCCCGCGCCGATGCCCTGGATCATGTGCGGGCCGGGCTGTCCGCCGGACAGGACCGGGGACGCCTCTGGCTCCACGGCCACGGCCTTGACGCCGGGCTTCTTCGCCTTGAGGACCTCGGCCACGCCGGTCAGGGTGCCGCCGGTGCCCACGCCCGCCACGAACACGTCCACCTGGCCGTCGGTGTCGTCCCAGATCTCCAGGGCCGTTGTCTTGCGGTGCGCCTCCGGGTTGGCCGGATTTTCGAACTGCATGGGCATGTAGGCGTCGTCCATCTCGGCCACGATGGCCTGGGCGCGGGCGATGGCCCCTTTCATGCCCTCGGCGGCCGGGGTCAGGATCAGCTCCGCGCCCAGCCCCTTGAGCAGCTTGCGGCGCTCGATGGACATGGACTCGGGCATGGTCAGGACCAGCCGCATGCCCTTGACCGCGCAGACAAAGGCCAGGCCGATGCCGGTGTTGCCGCTGGTCGGCTCCACCAGGACCGTATCCTTGGTGATGGTCCCGTCGGCCAGGCCCGTTTCGATCATGCTTTTGGCGATGCGGTCCTTGACCGAAGCGCAGGGGTTGTTGAATTCGAGCTTGGCCACCAGGGTGGCGTTCAGTCCTTCGGACAGCCGGTTCAACCGGACCATGGGGGTCCGCCCGACCAGCTCCGTCATGTCGTTGGCTATCTTCATGGTGCTACTCCGTGAAACTCTTGGTGCAGGCCGGGGCCTGCTTTTCCGCCGAGAAGGGGGAGAGCTTGCGCAGGTTCTCGATGATCGGCGGCAGGCTTTCCAGCACGAAATCGATCTCTTCCTCGGTGTTGAACCGGCTCAGGGAGAAGCGGATGGAGCCGTGGGCGAAGGTGAACGGAACGCCCATTGAGAGCAGCACGTGGGACGGCTCCAGGGAGCCGGATGTGCAGGCCGAGCCGGAGCTGGCCGCGATGCCGAGCTGGTCCATCATCAGCAGGATGGCCTCGCCCTCCACATAGCCGAAGGAGATGTTGGAGGTGTTGGGCAGCCGGTGTTCCGGGTCGCCGTTGAGCTTGGCGTCGGGCACCGCCTTGAGCAGGCCGGTCTCCAACTTGTCGCGCAGTCGGCGGACCTCGGTGTTTTCCTCGTCCATATGTCGAAGCGCCAGCTCGCACGCCTTGCCCAGGGCGATGATGCCCGTGGTGTTCTCGGTACCCGCGCGGCGGCTGCGCTCCTGGTGCCCGCCGATGAGGAACGGGCGGAAGGGGAGCTTCTTGCGCACGAACAGCGCGCCCACGCCCTTGGGGGCGTGCAGCTTGTGGCCGGACAGGGAGAGCATGTCCACCGGGACGGTCTTCAGGTCGATGGGCACCTTGCCCACGGCCTGGACCGCGTCCGTGTGGAAGAACACGTCGTGTTCCTTGGCGATCCGCGCCATCTCCTCGATGGGATAAATGTTGCCGGTCTCGTTGTTGGCCCACATGACCGAAACGATGGCCGTATCGGGCCGGATGGCGGCCTTGTACTCCTCAAGGTCCAGCCGTCCCTTGTCGTCGGTCCCGAGGTAGGTGACCTCGTAGCCGTCGCGCTTTTCGAGATATTTGCACAGGCTCAGAATGGCCGGGTGCTCCACGGCGGTGGTCACGATGTGCCTGCGGTCGGGCCGGGCTTTCAGGGCGGAGCGGATGGCCGTGTTGTCGGACTCCGAACCGCAGGAGGTGAAGATGATCTCCTCGGGTTCGCAGCCGAGCAGGGCGGCCACGTTGGCGCGCGCCTCCTTGATCTTGACTCCCACCTGCCCGCCGAAGCGGTGCATGGAGGAGGGATTGCCGTAGAGGTCCACGAAGTAGGGCTTCATAGCCTCGAACACGGCCGGGTCCACCTGGGTGGTGGCGTTGTTGTCGAGATAGATGGTCTTCATGGCTTATCCCTCCCGTACCTGGATGTCGGGATCGACCTTTTCCTTGAGGGTTCCCTCCACCAGGCTCTTCAGCGTGGCCTGGCTGGACGGGCAGCCGGAGCACATGCCCATGAACTGCACCACCACGGTCTCGCGGTCGATGTCCACGAGCTGGATGTTGCCGCCGTCGGCCTGGAGCTTGGGCCGGATGTCCTCGTCGATGACCCGCTCGATGAGGTGCATGCGCTGGATGTTGGTCATGCCCTGGGCCGGGAAGGACGGGGCTTCGGACGGGGTTTCGCAGACGCCTTCGCCGTGGGCCTGGGCCAGCAGCCGTTCGAGGTCCGGGATGCACTTTCCGCAGCCGCCTCCGGCCTTGGTGAAGTTGGTCACGTCCTCCACGGTCTTGAGGTCGTTCTCCTTGATGGCGCGCAGGATTTCCTCGTCGAACACGCCGAAGCATTCGCAGATCAGCTCGCCTTCATGGGAATGCTCGGCCTTGGACGGGGCCTCGCCGCGCATGTTCTTGATGGCCTGCTCCAGGGCTTCCTGGCCCATGACGGAGCAGTGCATCTTCTCGCGGGGCAGTCCGCCCAGGTATTCGGCGATGTCCTTGTTGGTGAGTTTCTCCGCCTCCTCCACGGTCTTGCCGATGAGCAGCTCGGTCAGGGCGGAGCTGGAGGCGATGGCGCTTGCGCAGCCGAAGGTCTGGAACTTGGCGTCGGTGATCCGGCCGTCGTCGTCGACCTTGATGTACAGGGTCAGGGCGTCGCCGCAGGCGAGAGAGCCGACCTCTCCGACGCCGTCCGCATCCTCAATGGTGCCGACGTTGCGCGGATTCAGGAAGTGGTCCTTAACTTTATCGGTGTATTCCCACATGGTTACTCCGGTAGGCTTTGGGGATATCTGAATACTTATGACAAATGTGATTCAATCGCATTCGTTTAGGATAAGTACGGGCCGAACGGGTGTAAAGGCTTGGAGCCCGATTTATAGCGACATGACGCCGGGGACCTGGGCGGCCTTCTCGTACACTCCCATGACCTCCTCTGCGGAGCACATGGTGGAAGTGATTGTCACACTTGTATATTTCCCCGTCCGGGAGGGCCTTGTCTCCAGGGCTTCCGAGGCGAACAGCTCGCGGAATTGGTCCATCTTTTCCGAGGGTACGATGAACTTGTAGACGTAGGGGCAGGGCCATTGATGATGGTCATTGAGAACCTGCTTGAATTGTTCCGTTTTATCGGTCATATGTTTCTCCTGTCCGGCTGGTGTTATGCAGGTCTATAGGGAGAATGCCCTTCCTGTGTCAAACTGCCGGACAGCATAGCCTATTGGACGCACGATTCCAAACGGATGCAGATTGGGCCGGGTTATTTATAACATCATTCCCGAACGCCGCGGGATATGATACCTATTCCGGGCGTATTTGAAACGGCCCGGGGGGCCGCACCACAGGCAAGAGGAACACGATGAACGGCACTGTCGATGTCCTGGTCGTTGACGACGAACGCATCAACCTGAAGCTGGTTGAAGGCATCCTGCGCGGACGGGATCTGAACCTGGTGACCGCCGGCTCCGGAGCCGAAGCCCTTGAACTGCTTCCGGATCACGATTTCGCCATGGCTCTCCTTGATGTCATGATGCCCGGCATGGACGGTTTCGAGCTGGCAGAACGGCTGCGCAGTCACGAGTCCACCCGCAACACGCCGATCATCTTCATCACCGCCATCAGCAAGGAGCAGCGTCACGTTTTCCACGGCTACGAGCTGGGCGCGGTGGATTACCTGTTCAAACCCGTGGAGCCGGAGATCCTGCGCGGCAAGGTGAACATCTTCGCCGAGCTGCACCGCCACAAACGATCCCTGATGGAGACCACCCGGCGGCTGGAGGCCACGGTGGAGGAATTGCAGGCGTCCAAGGCGGCCCTGGCCGAGTCCGAACAGCGCTACCGCATGGTCGCGGACTACAACTACGACTGGGAGAGCTGGATCGGCCCGGACGGCAGCCTGATCTACATTTCTCCTTCCTGCGAGCGGATCAGCGGCTATCCGCCACAGCGGTTTCTCGACGAGCCGGACCTGCTGCAACGCATCATCCACAGCGACGACCTGCCCAAGTGGCAGCGTTTCATGGAGGATGAGACCGTCGGGGACGACGAGAGCCTGGATTTCCGCATCAGCGACATGAACGCCCGGGTGCGCTGGCTGAGCATGGTCAAGCACTCCATCCACTCCGATACGGGCCGCCCACTGGGCATTCGCTCGAGCATGCGCGACATCACCAACCGCAAGCGCATCGAGGGCCAGTTGCATTACAGCGCCCACCACGACACTCTGACAGGGCTGCCCAACCGGGTGCTCTTCCTGGACCGGCTGGGCAGGGCGGCGGAGCGGGCCTCCCGCAGCAACGAGTATTTCGCGGTCCTGTTCATCAATCTCGACCGGTTCCAGGCCGTCAACGACCACTACGGGCACACCGTTGGCGACAAGCTGATGATCCGCATCGGGATCAGGCTCCAGCAGGCGGTCCGGGCCCTGGATACCGTGGCCCGCTTCGGCGGGGACGAGTTCGGCGTGCTGATAGAGGAAATCTCCAGGAAATCCGACCTGCGCCAAGTGGTCAACAAGGTGCATGCTTCCTTCAAGGAGCCGTTGGTGGTGGACGACATTTCCTTCACCATCTCTCCCAGCATCGGCTACGATGTCGGGTCGGGAACCGCGGTGGAACCCGAGGAACTCGTGCACAACGCCCAGGTGGCCATGAACGCGGCCAAGGAGGGCGGCAAGAACCGGGCCGTCGCCTACAACAAGGGAATGCGCGAGGGCGTGGTCAACGTCCTGGCCGTGGAATCCGACCTGAAACGCGCTCTGGCCGCCAGGGAGTTCGAGGCCTATTACCAGCCCATCGTCAACCTGGCAGACGGTTCTCTCTACGGGTTCGAGACCCTGGCCCGCTGGATGCATCCCGAGCGGGGACTGGTCAACCCCGGCGAGTTCATACCCGTGGCAGAGGAAACCGGGCTGATCGTCGAATTGGGCGCGCAGATCCTGGAAAAGGCGTGTGCGACCATGAACCGGTGGCGGGAGAAGTACCCCTTGGCCCGCGCCCTGACCGTGGCTGTGAACATCTCCGCCCGGCAGTTCGCCGAATCCTCACTGGCCGCCACCGTGGAGTCCATTTTGGAGCGGTCCGGCCTGCCGCCCGAGCACCTCAAGCTGGAGATCACCGAAACCGTGGTCATGTTGGATGCCATGAAGTCCGTGAACCAGCTCAAGGCCCTCAAGAATCTGGGCATCCTGCTGTCCATCGACGATTTCGGCACCGGGTACTCGTCCATGAGTTATCTTCAGAAATTTCCCACGGATCAGCTCAAGATCGACCTGAGCTTCGTCCAGCGCATGGAGACCACCACGGAATCCATCGAAATCATCCGCGCCATTGTGAACATGGCCCATTCCCTGCGACTGCGCGTCGTGGCCGAGGGCATCGAGACCGAGCGGCAAAGGGACTTGCTTTATTCCCTGCAATGCGATTACGGTCAGGGCTATCTGTACTCCCGACCTCTTCCGGAGGATGAGGCCGAAGAATTCGTCAAGGAATCCGAATAGTCGCAATCCAGCACGTCCCAACAACCGGAGCCGCCTCCCATGAATCTCAGCGCCCCTCAACTGCTCACCTGGATCATCGCCGTCATCATCGGTCTTCTCGGCATTCTCATTCAACTCGACGTCATGTCGGTCCCGGCCCTTGAAGACCTGGTCCGCCCGTTCTGGCTGGTCTCCACCGGCTTCGTCATCCTGGCGGTATCGAACATTTTTCGCCGTCTTTAAGGGTGCTCTCCATGAGTCTGTGAAACGGGGTTTGGCGAAAAATCGTCAAACCCTTGTTTTTTTCCTATCGATTGTCCTAGGATAGAACCGTCCATGTAAGCAGACAATGACGTTCATCGACAGATTGCCACAGGAGGAAACGAGCCAATGGCTGATTTGAAACGCTGGAGCCGCAACGAGATTTCGCGCATGCGTAATGATGTGGACCGGCTCTTTGACGATTTGTGCGCGGATTTCGACCTGCCGGTCATGTTCTGCCGCATAGCGGGTGATCTCGATCTTTCGGAAGAGGGAGAGACCCTCGTGGTCCGGCTGGAGCTGGGCAACATGAACCCCGACGACGTCCATGTGACGGTAGAGGAGAGGCTGCTGACCATTGTCGCCGAGTCCTCCGAATCGGGCCCCGGACACGTGAGCAGCCGGTCCTTCCGCAAGGAACTGCGGCTGCCCTGCGCCATCGAGGTGGACGACGCCCATGCGGAGTTCCAGGACGGCGTGCTCCTTGTCAAGCTCCCCAAGTGCGCCCCCAGGCCCGGCCAGAAGATCGCAATCACCCGGAAATAACCTACGGAGACATATACATGGCCAAGAAAACCACTACGTTCGAAGTCCCGGTAGAAAAGCTCAAGTGGTCTCCGGACCCCAAGCTGCTTTCCCTCAAGACCACCGACGATCTTGATCCGCAAAAGGACATCATCGGCCAGAAGCGGGGTGTCGAGGCGTTCCGTTTCGGCATGGGAATGCTCCGCAAGGGCTACAACATCTTCGTGACCGGCCAGCCCGGAACGGGCCGCCTGTCCACGGTGCGCAAGCTCCTGGGTGAGATGAACAACGGCCGGGCCACGCCGTGCGACATCTGCTACGTCAACAACTTCAAACACCCCGAAGCGCCCATCCTGCTCCGCTTCGAACCGGGGCAGGGCGACCGCTTCAAGAAGGACATGCAGAAGTTCCTGGACGATCTGAAGCGCGAGGCCCCGCAGCTCTTCGAGAGCGAGGAATACATCGCCCGCAAGAACCAGATCGCCGAGGCCCACGAAAAGAAGGTCTTGAGCTTCTACAAGGCCATCGAGGACCAGGTGAAGGACACCGGCCTGGTGGTGGTCCGCATGCAGATGGGGCCGATCCAGCGCCCGGACGTGGTCCCGCTGGTGGACGGCGAGCCCAAGCGGATGATCGAGCTTGAGGAACTGGTGGACAAGGGCCGCTTCCCCCGCGAGGAGTACGAGCAGCTGCGCGACAAGCGCCTCGAACTCAAGGAGGAGATCGACCACATCGTCCAGGAGCTCAAGAACATCCAGAAGGAAGTGGGCGAAAAGCACCGCGAGGTGGACCGGCTCATGTTCCTGGCCCTGGCTCAGGACATCATGAAGCCGCTGCGTGAAACCTATGCCGATGAAAAGGTCTTGAAATACCTGGATTCCGTGCTGGAAAACATGGTCGAGGACCTGGACGCGGTCAAGGCGCTGGGCGGGACCATGCAGCAGGGGCCGCTGCCCGGCATGATGATGCCCGGCCCGTCCCCGGAAATGATCCTCCAGCCGTACCAGGTCAACCTGTTGGTGGACAACGCCGAGACCCAGGGGCCGCCGGTCATCGTGGAGTCCTATCCCACGTACCGCAACCTGTTCGGCTCCATCGAACGGGTCATGGACCGCATGGGCGGCTGGCATACCGATTACACCAAGATCAAGGCCGGCTCCTTCGTCAAGGCCAACGGCGGCTATCTGGTGATCAACCTGATGGACGCGATCATGGAGCCGGGCGTGTGGCAGACCCTGAAGCGGGCGCTCAAGACCGAGAAGATCGAGATCGAGACCTTTGATCCGTATTACTTCATCAGCGCCACGGGCCTCAAGCCCGAGCCCATCGACATGGAGGTCAAGGTGGTCGTCCTCGGCAGCCCGTACCTCTACGCCATGCTGCGCAACTACGACGAGGACGCGGCAAAGATATTCAAGGTCCGCGCCGACTACGAGTCGAGCATGGACAACACCGACGACTCGGTCATGGAAGTGGCCCGGTTCGTCCGGGGCGAGGTCGACCGCAACGAGCTCAAGCCCTTTGACGCCAGCGGCGTGGCCGCGGTGCTGGAGGAATCCGTGCGCTGGGCGGGCAGGCAGGAGAAGCTCTCCACCTCGTTCCCGGCCCTGGGCGACCTGCTGGGCGAGGCGGACTACTTCGCCGGGCAGGCCGGGGCAAAGACCGTTACCGGCGACCACGTTCGGGAGGCCATTGAGGCCAAGGTCTACCGCTCGAATCAGGTGGAGGAACGCCTCCAGGAGATGATCGACCGGGGCAGCCTGTTCGTGGACACGGACGGCGAGGTCGCGGGACAGGTCAACGGCCTGGCCGTGTATTCCCTGGGTGACTATATGTTCGGCAAACCCTCCCGGATCACGGCGGTGACCTCCCTGGGCAAGGAGGGCATCATCAACATCGAGCGCGAGGCGGACATGTCCGGCCCCACGCACAACAAGGGCATGCTCATCCTGTCCGGCTTCCTGCGCAGCCGGTTCGCCCAGGACAAGCCGCTCTCCCTGGCCGCGTCCATCGCCTTCGAGCAGTCCTACGGCGGCATCGACGGCGATTCGGCCTCGTCCACGGAGCTGTACGCCCTGATGTCCAGCCTGTCCGGCGTGCCCATCCGCCAGTACATCGCCGTGACCGGTTCCGTGAATCAGTACGGCGAGGTGCAGCCCATCGGCGGCGTGAACCAGAAGATCGAGGGATTCTACCTCTGCTGCAAGCACGCCGGGCTGACCGGCAAGCAGGGCGTCATGATCCCGCATCCCAACGTCAAGGACCTGATGCTCCGCGACGAGGTCATCGAGGCGGTCAGGGACGGCAAGTTCCACATCTGGGCCGTGAAGACCATCGACGAGGGCATCGAGATCTTGACCGGCGTCAAGGCGGGCGTGCGCGGCAAGAACGGCGCGTACCCGGCCAATTCCGTCAACCGGCTGGTGGACGACAAGCTCAAGGAGCTGGTGGACAAGCTGGCCGCTTTCGGCAAGGACGACAAGGACAAGAAGAAGCCCGCCAAGAAAACGGCCGGGAAGCCCGCAAAGAAATAGGGCGTCTTTGCCCGCTCAACGAATGGAAAGGGTTGCGGTCCGCCGCAACCCTTTTTCGGAGTACTGAATGAATCTGCTGCGTCTGAATATCTGGCGGAAGTGCATCCTGGTCGGCTTCGTGGCCGCCGTGGTGCTCATGTTCACCATCGATTGGGGTTACCACTTCCACGTCGGCCACGTGGTCCGGCTGTTTGTCGGAGCCGCCGCCTTCTGGCTCGCCGTGGACCGGTTGTAGCCCGCGCGATCAGGCGTGATCGCAGGCCCTGCAAAGCTTTCCGGCCGGATGATCAGGGCTCGGCGGGGAAGGTTTCGGACACGATCCGGGCCGTCTCATCGAGCCACGCCTTGCGCTCCTCCGGGGTGGAGGTGCAGATGATCCGGAACATGCGTCGGGTCACGTCCGGCACCCCGCACAAACCGAAAACGCAATCCTTCCAGATCCGTTCCAGCGGGTCGCCGAAGACGGTCTCCTCGCGGTTCGCCTCGGTGTTCGAGGTGTTGAACACGATGGCCTTTTGCGCCTTGAGCAACCCCTGCGGGACGCCTTCGCCGTCGTCGCCTTCCACGAACTCGTAGGCCGTGCCGGGGCGCATGATCCGGTCCACCCAGCCCGTCAGCACGGCGGGGGGCATGCCCCACCAGTTGGGGTGGACGATGATCAGGCCGTCGGCCCCGGCGGTCTCGGCGCAATGTCGCTCGATATCGGCGGGAAGCGTTGCCCCGCGCGGAATTTCCCCGGCGGGCAGCAGGGGGTCGAACCCCTCGGCGCAGAGATCGCGGAGGATCGCCCGGTGGCCGTTTGTTGCCAGGGTCTCCATGGCCCTGGCCGCGATGGCGTGGTTGAAGCTCTTGGGGTCGGGGTGGGCGAGAATCACGAGTATGTGCATGGGAACCTCCGTGGTGTCGTGCCAACCCAATATCCGGCCATGGAGCGATTGACAAGCAAAGTACGGGAAAGTGCTTGACCTTTCCAAAGGCCGGGGGTAGGCAAAATTCAAGGACAAAAGGAAAATTCCATGTTGCGCGTCGAAAACACCACCATCTTCACCCCCGCCAGCCTAACCGTGGCCGGCGTACTCGTCGTAGTGGACGTAGTAGTAGGTTGTGTTCATAGGGACGCGCCATAGCGGGACTGTTGCAATTGAATTTCAAAACCCCCGTCGGTGCGAACCGGCGGGGGTTTTTCTTTAGGATTCCCGCCGGACACGGGGCAAACAGGAGGCTCTCATGAAAATGTCAGGTGCGGAAATCATCATCAAATTGCTGGAACGGCAGGGTGTGCGGACCATCGCCGGTATTCCGGGCGGCGCGAACCTGCCGCTCTACGACGCCCTCGGCCAACACGGCGGCATCAAACACATCCTGACCCGCCACGAGCAGGGCGCGGGGTTCATCGCCCAGGGCATGGCCCGGGTCAGCGGCCAGCCCGCCGTGTTCTTCGCCACCTCAGGGCCGGGCGCGACCAATACCCTCACGGCCATCGCCGACGCCAAGCTCGATTCCATCCCCATCATCTGCATCACCGGCCAGGTGCCGCTGTCCATGATCGGCACCGACGCCTTTCAGGAAGTGGACACCTACGGCCTGTCCGTGCCCATCACCAAGCACAATTTTCTGGTCCGGTCCGCCGAGGACCTTTTGCGGGTCATCCCGGACGCCTTCCGCATCGCCTCCAGCGGTCGCCCCGGTCCGGTGGTCATCGACGTGCCCAAGGACGTCCAGATGGCCGAGGTCGAGTTCGACGCCTGGCCCGAGCCCGGCCGCCCGGACCCCACGCCCGAACTGTTCCCCGGCGAGATCGAGCACGCCGCGACCATGATCAACCGCGCGGAAAAGCCGATCCTGTACCTCGGCGGCGGCGTGATCCAGTCCGATTCCGCGCCTCAGGCCCTGGCCATGGCCGAGAAGGGGGGTATCCCGTCCGCCATGACCCTCATGGGGCTGGGAGCCATCCCCGTCGGCCATCCCCTGAACCTGGGCATGCTCGGCATGCACGCGGCCCGCTACACCAACCTGGCCCTTGAGGAATGCGACCTGCTCATCGCCATCGGCGTGCGCTTCGACGACCGCGCCACGGGCAAGGTCCCGGAATTCTGTCCCAAGGCCAAGGTCATTCACATGGACATCGACCCCAGCGAGCTGGACAAAATCAAGACCGCCCACGCCTCGGTCCGGGGCGATGTGGCCGACGTCCTGGCGGCGCTGCTGCCGCTCATCGAGCAGCAGGACAGGGCGGAATGGAACGGTGAGGTGGCGGCCCTCAAAGCGGCGCACCCCATGCTCGTCCCCGGCGCGGACGACCCCGCCTCACCCTACGGCGTCATTCTCAAGGCCGCCGAGCTGGCGGGCGACCGGGCCATCGTCTGCACCGACGTGGGCCAGCACCAGATGCGTACCGCCCAGGTCTACCCGTTCCGCCATCCGCGCCACTGGCTGACCTCCGGCGGCCTGGGGACCATGGGCTTCGGCATGCCCGCCGCCCTGGGCGCGGCCCTGGCCGCTCCGGACCAGCCGGTCATCTGCTTCAGCGGCGACGGGTCCATCATGATGAACATCCAGGACCTGGCCACGGCCATGGAGTACGACATCCCGGTCAAGATCATCCTGACCAACAACAACGCGCTGGGCCTCGTGCGCCAGCAGCAGGACCTCTTCTACGGCAAGCGGTACACGGCCTCCGATTATGCCAAGCAGGTGGATTTCATCAAGATCGCCGAAGGGTTCGGCATTCGCACCCATGACCTCGGCTGCTGCGACGATCCCGCCGCCACCCTGGCCCTGGCCCTGGCCGAGCCCGGCCCGGCGCTGATCCACGTCCCCATCAGCCCGGACGAGCCCGTCTATCCGATGGTGCCCCCCGGAGCCGCCAATTCCCATATGATCGGAGGTGAGAACCATGTGTAAACAGACCGTCATCGAATTGTCCGTGAACAACCATCCCGGCGTCATGTCCCATATCTGCGGCCTGTTCGCCCGCCGCGCCTACAACGTCGAAGGCATTGCCTGCATGCCCGTCAACGGCGGCGGAACCAGCAAGATATGGCTCCTGGTGGATGCCGATCAGCGGCTGGACCAGATGATCAAGCAGGTGGACAAACTCGAAGACGTGCTCTGCGTGGAACGCCACGATCACGGACACCCCGTCTTCGCCAAAATGGCCGAATTCGTTCAGTAAGCCCGGCAACGGGCACCCTTCCTCCTCAAGGCCGGCGCAAGCCGGCCTTTTGTTTTTTGATGCCTCCGGCGGCCGGGGGAAGGGGGAGAGGAACCTTTTGAGAAAGGTTCCTCTCCCCCTTCCCCCGGACCCCCATCCCCCTCTCTTCCAAAACTTTTGGGGCTGACATAGATAACTATGTCGCGTTATGCCTCTTTATCCATTCCTTCAGGGTAGATAACTGCTCTTTTGGAGAGCCGTAATTGAACCTGAATTCGCACTCTTTCAAATACAGCCAAAAATGCTTTCGAGGAATGCCATTGTATTTCCTCAAATGGCGCTTGGCTTGGTTCCAAAAATTCTCAATCCCGTTGATGTGGTTGTGGCCATCGACATACTTCTTAAGGTGATTGATTCGATAGTGTTTAAATTCAGACACATCGAGGACATTGTAGGACGACAACCCATCCGTGTACACAACACTATCGGGATGTACCTGGGAGTCGATGATCTCCTTTAAGGTCTTCGATTTAGTGTCGGGTAGAATCTGCGCATAAACCCTTCCGTTACGTTTAAGAATGCCAAATACTGCGGTAATCCCCCGAAAACTAGTTGTTCTGGAAAGTAGAATTTTCCATTAACCAGATCGAAGGAGATTCTACATGAAGAAATCACGTTACAGCGACGCGCAGATTTTAAACATTTTGAAGCAGGCCGAGAGTGGCATTCCCGTGGCTCAGCTTTGCCGCGAGCACGGCATGAGCAGCGCCACGTTTTACAAATGGCGCTCCAAGTACGGCGGCATGGACGCCTCGCTCATGGCTCGCATGAAGGAGCTGGAGAAAGAGAATCAACTTCTCAAGCGCATGTATGCCGAGGAAAAGATGAAGGCCGAAGTCGTTGCCGAGGCGCTAGCAAAAAACTGGTAAGGCCGTCTCGCCGCCGCGAGATGGCCAAGAAAGCCGTGCAGCACAGCGCTCTGAACATCCGTCAGGCGTGTGAGGCGTTCAGCATCAGTCAGACGTGCTATCGCTACGAGCCGAAGCTTTCGGCTGAGAATGAACGTGTTGCCGATTGGCTACTGCGTTTGACGCATAATCAGCGTAACTGGGGTTTCGGGCTGTGCTTTTTATACCTACGCAATGTCAAAGGCTTTGGCTGGAATCATAAACGCGTTTACCGGATTTATTGCGAGCTGGAGCTTAACATGCGGATCAAGCCCAAGCGACGTATCGTGCGCGAAAAGCCGGAGCCGCTTGCGCAACCGGAAGCTATCAACCAGGTCTGGTCCATGGATTTCATGCACCACCAGTTACGAAATGGCCGCAATTATCGCCTGTTCAACGTGATTGACGATTTCAACCGTGAAGGGCTGACCATTGAGGCCGATTTTTCGTTGCCCTCGGAGCGGGTTATCCGCTCGTTGGAGCAGATAATGGAGTGGCGTGGTACCCCGGAAGTGATTCGTTGCGACAACGGCCCTGAATACGTCAGCCACCGACTCCAGGGCTGGGCCAAGCGAAAGGGAATCCGGCTTGAGTACATCCAGCCCGGGAAGCCGCAGCAGAATGCGTACGTTGAACGGTACAACCGAACCGTGAGATATGACTGGCTCAGCCAGTACCTGTTTGAAACCATAGATGAGGTCCAGGAATTTGCCACAAGGTGGCTTTGGACCTACAACAACGAACGGCCGCACTCTGCCCTTGGGGGGTACCCCCAAGGGCAAGGCTGGGCGAGGCAGCATAGGCTCTACTTTTCAGGCCCCCTAGAAATGGGGGGATTACCCTGCCACTTTACCCGCAGCACCCCGTCCGCGAATACCACGTCTATAGCCTCCAAAATAGCTCTCATCTACTTCAACCTCACCGGAAAACATATCCATTGAGGGCATTTGCTCTGCTATAATATTCCGTAATCTATGATAAAAACTGATAGCAGTGTTGCGGTTTACCCCGACCAATTCACAGGCTGTCCGAGCTGGTGTGCCAGCAACAAAATGCTCAATGAGGCGGCCTGAAATACGCCCAGACAAACGTGATCTCTTTATCCTCATGGTTTCCCCTAATACGGAGAGAGATCTATGTCAGCCCCAAACTTTTTGTGTCGCTGCGCGAGGTTTGGGGGGTGTAGAAGGATGTGTAGCTTTACGATTCGTTTCAAGATCACTAATGCACGGTCACTTTAATCAGCACGGACCCGAGCGAAGCGAGCGATAAAAAGCTTTGAAGGGGAGGCCGGAGGCATTCATTCCCCCTAAAGATTCAGGAGCGGCTGCCGATAACGCATGTGGCAAACTCCGTTTGAACGGGAGAGGTCATGGCGCTTACGGACATAGAGAAGAGTTTCATCTACGATTACTCGATGCAGCTGTTGCAGCAGGACATGCTGACCAACCGGCTGTTCGCGTCTTCTTCCGTGGGCACGGACCTGCGCAGCCTGGTCCTGGGCGGCCCGGTGCGCGCGGCCACCTTCACCAATCCCTTTGAGGAGGCCATCAGCGGCACCCTGCGAGGCGACGCCGCCGCCGTGCGCCAGGCCGCGAAAAACGTGGGCGAGGCCGCCTCCATGATGGGCGTGGCGAGGACCGAGATGGCCACCATCGTCGATGCGCTGAACGACATGGAGAACATGATCGACCAGATCAATTCCGGCGAGCTGGACGGCACGAGCTCCGTGGTCCAGGCCGACTACGACGCGCTGCGGGACAAGATCACCGGGGCCATATCCGGCGCGGATTTCAACGGCATCGCGGTGCTCGATTCCGGCCAGTGGGGCACGGACCAGATCGACGCCAACGGCAACGTCTTCATCCAGTCGAGCAAGGACGGCGGGTTCAACATCACCTTCCATTCGGTGGACACCCCGTCCAGCGGCGTGAACTGGACCGATCTCGACGGCACCGCGCTGGGCGCGGACGCCACCCGGGCCACGCAGCTCGGCTATGTGCAGAGCCTGCAGAGCGAGATGTCCTCCATCATGAACGTCTACGAGGGCAAGGAAGACTCGCTTCAGTCGCAGCAGCTCAATCTGGAGAGCCAGTCGCAACTCCTGGATCAGGCCGCCCAGATCCGCAAGCCGTCGGACCCCGACTATTCCCTTGAGCAGCTCCTGGCCGACCTGATCGCCCGCCAGACCGGCACCATCTACGACGGCACCGGTTAGTGCCGTCGAATGCGCGAATGCCCTAACGGGACATCAGCGCGAACACCCCCCAGCCCATGTATTCACGCGTGTACGCGGCGTAGCGCTCGGGTTCCGTGTCCAGCTTGGCCCGGACTTCCGCCGCGAACTCGTCGTCGGGATTGGCCTCAAGCCATCGGCGCATGGTGAGCCATTTGGCGGCTTCGTATCTGTCCCAGCCATCCTGGTCGGCCAGGACCATCTCCACGACGTCGTAGCCGAGGCTGCCGAAGGACGCGAGGAAATCGGGCAGCATGAGATAGTCGGAGACACCGTTGGCAAGGCATCCCCTGGCCACCTTGTCCGAAGGCGGAAGCTGTCGCCAATAGGGCTCTCCGACGAGGATAATCCCTCCCGGGCGCAGGCTTTGCGCCAGCAGTTCGATGGTGCCGGGGACGCCCCCGCCGATCCAGGTGGCGCCCACACAGGCTGCAACGTCGACCTTTTCGTCGGAGACGAATCCGGCGGCATCGCCGTGGATGAATCCGACCTGATCGGCCACGCCGAGTTCCTTGGCGCGCTGTTCGGCCTGCCTGGTGAACAGCGGGCTCATGTCGACGCCGGTGCCGATCACGCCGTGGTCGCGGGCCCAGGTGCACAGCATTTCTCCCGAACCGCTGCCCAGATCGAGTATCCGGGTACCCGGCTTCAGACGCAACGCTGCGCGCGAGAGTGGCGAATTTGTCTTCGGTGAAAGGGTTGTGAATGCGGTGGGCGCTTTCTGATATGGTGAATATCCGCGGAATGTCCATTGTGCTAATCCCCTTGTGAACTCTGCCTGGTCAAAGCTGACCGGGCATTTGACGGCATCGCCTCCGCTTCGGGATGTCGATCGGGAGCGGCTGGGATGTCGGGGCCATACCCCCTTGCGTGGCATGGAATCTTCTGAGTTCCGTTGAAAGTTCGATGGTGCTTTTGGAATAGGGCGAAGCGGGCGGAAAGGCAACTCCATACCATGCCTTCCGAGGCATTGTCGGACAGTCGGCGGGAGCCTCGGCGTCATGAGCCCGAAAAACCGCCTGGGTATCTCTTCGTCCGATCGGGATGCGAAAAGGTGCAGCCAAGAGCAACGCCCACAATAATCGGGGCGAGTCGCAGCGTTACGGCATGAATGCGAGAAGTCCGCATTGTGTAGCCGAACCATATTATAACGGTCTTCAGTATGTTGCTCGGCTATGCTTATATAATGAACTTTCCACGTGGAGGGGAGCATGAAAATCAGAGCCAAGTTCATTCTTTCAATTATTCTTCCAGTCGTGATTTCGGTGACGGTCATTTCCGGTATGGTTTCGATGCAAATACGTGGAACCGTTTTGGAATCATTCGAGGCATCCGCTCAGGGACAGCTCCTGATGGTTGACGGTTTCGTGGGCCAACTGCTCAAGAGTCCCGCAGACATAACGAGATATGTGGCTTCGATGCCGGCGGTCAGAAACGGACTGGGCGACTGGACGCGCTTTTTCACGTTGCCGGAGGGCAAGTATTTTGCCCTGCGGGACAACATGGGAGCGTTGGAGAGACAGGCTTTCGAGGCGTTCGACAAGCTCATGCGCAGTCACTCCGAATTCGCGTACGTGTATGCCGGGTTGAAGGATGGCGGGTACACTGCCGCGCCCAATGAGGAGGTCAGCAATTCGTACGATCCGAGGAAGCGGCCATGGTACGAGCAGGGAGCTGCTTCGAAAACGGATACGACGTTGCTGAAGGCGTACATCACGACGCAGGGGGTTCCCAACATCGGGATGGTGACCAAGATCAAGGACGATCAGGGGCAACTGATCGGTGTCGCCGCAGTGGACATATCCCTCGGAAAACTGAGTGAGATTGCGTCCAGCATCCAGATCGGGAAAACGGGATACATCATGATTGTCCAGGACGACGGAAGAATCCTGGCCGACCCGCGAGATAAGGAGCGGGTGTTCAAGAAGATGGGGGAGCTTTCCGAGGCCTACGCCAAGTTGAATTCAACAACGGACAAATTGGTGGAAGGGCTTGTTGTGGACGGCATGGACATGCTCGGCAGCGTCTATGTGTCCCAGGAGACCGGCTGGAAGTACATAGCCCTTATCCAACGTGACGAAATCGTTGCCTCTTCGACCGCAGCCATACGGAATACGGTCATCATTGGCGTTGTGATAGCCGTCCTTTTCGGGCTGGTTGGTTGGAAGCTCGCCAATTCCATGGCAACACCTATCGTTCGAAGCGGCGAAATTACCCGCATGGTGGCTCAGGGCGACCTGACGAGTTCCATTGAGGTCAAGGGCAAGGACGAAGTGGCACAGTTGGGGCATGATCTGCAGGACATGGGTTCCAAACTTCGGGGAATTGTCGGCGAAGTGCGCCAAGCCGTGGACAGCGTGGCCACGGGAGCCTCGGAGTTGTCCTCCACGGCCGAGAGTCTCGCCCAGGGCGCCACGGAGCAGGCGGCCAATGTCGAGGAAGTCGCTTCCTCCATGGAGGAGATGCTGTCCAATATCAGTCACAACGCAGAAAATACGAAAGAGACTGAACAGATAGCTCTTCGCTCCGCCGAGGACGCCACGAGCGGCGGAAAGTCGGTGGCCCAGACCGTAGCGGCGATGAAAGTAATTGCGGATAAAATCTCTGTAGTGGAGGAAATAGCCCGTCAGACGAATTTGCTGGCATTGAATGCGGCCATTGAAGCCGCGCGTGCGGGTGAACACGGGAAGGGGTTCGCGGTCGTGGCGGCAGAGGTGCGAAAGCTGGCCGAACGGTCGGGAATGGCAGCCGCCGAGATCAGCGAATTGTCCATTTCGAGCGTGAAGGTGGCCGAAGAGGCCGGTTCGATGCTGGAGAAGATGGTTCCGGACATCAAGCATACGGCCGAGCTGATTCACAATATCACGGTCGCCAACAACGAGCAGCAGGCCGGGGCCGAGGGAATCAACAGCGCGATCCACCAATTGGACCAGGTCACTCAGCAGATCGCCGCAGCCTCGGAGGAGATGTCCTCCACGGCATCGGAACTTTCCGGCCAGGCCAATCTTCTGAAGAGCACGGTGGCGTTCTTCAAGCTTGGCGGAGAGGGGCGGGCCGATCCTGTCCGGACCGCCTTGCCCGCATCCGACTCCGAGCCTGAGGACGATATGTTCGACAGGTATTAGAAAGACGGGTTCCAAAGAGGCCGGAATGAGGCCAGTATCGGCAAAAAGAAAATCGCCTCTCGTGAGAGAGGCGATTTTCTTTGATATGTGGAGCTGCTGGACGGGATTGAACCGTCTACCTCGTCCTTACCAAGGACGCGCTCTACCTATTGAGCTACAGCAGCGTTCCGGCTGTTTTCGATGAAATGGCGGGTCGACTCTTGGTCGGCCCGCCGGGGTACTTCATCGTTTGGTCGGGATGAGAGGATTTGAACCTCCGACCCCTTGAACCCCATTCAAGTGCGCTCCCAGACTGCGCTACATCCCGACGCGAAGTGAGTAACTATCCGCGCACCGGTTCGTTGTCAACGCTTTTTTCAGAAAAAATGTCAACTTGGTGTTTTTTTTGACGATTAGAGCAGGGTGGCCGGCTGTTTCCAGTTTCTTCACCACTGGGCCGATTTATAATGGCATAATTTCGGTTCTGTGGTTAATAAGTTAATCAGATTGTTGGACAACCCTTGGGACGGACCTTCGTTGGCGAGTTGATATTGTCCGTCCAAGATGTGGAAAATATTAACAATACACAACCAGGGGGTTGGTATGGTTGATGAAGCGCTGAAAGATATCAATCAATTTTTGACCTTCACGCTGGGCAAGGAAATCTTCGCCCTGGACATCGGGACGGTCCGCGAGGTGCTTGAACTGACCTCCATCACCAAGATCCCGAGGACGCCGAAATTCATGCGCGGAGTCATCAACCTGCGCGGCCATGCCGTGCCCGTGGTGGACATGCGCCTGAAGCTGGGCATGTCCCAGGGCGAGGACACGGTGGACACCTGCATCATCATCGTGGAAATCGAGTTCGAGGGCGAATTCACGGTCATGGGCGCCCTGGTGGATTCCGTGCGCGAGGTGTTCGAAATGACCCCGGACACCATCGAGCCCGCACCGAAGATGGGCGCGGCCATCAATGCCGAGTACATCAAGGGCATGGGCCGTCAGAACGAACAGTTCATCATCATCATCGACATCAACAAGATCTTCTCCGCCGAGGAGCTGGCCATGGCCAAGGATATGGCCGGGCTGGCCGGGGGGCCGGATCGCATCCCCGCCCCGGAAGAGGCTGCCCCCGCGCAGGCCTAGACGAGCCGAAACAAAACCCCCGTCCGAAAGGGCGGGGGTTTTTTCATGCTATTCGCGACCCGACAGGACGTCGGCCTTCACCTGGAGCGCTCCGAGGTGGAAGGCCGTGTGGGCCAATGCTCCCGCCGCGCCCCAGGCGCTCTCCGGGTCATTGGGCGCGTGCCGCTCGATGGCCTGTTTGAGGATTTCGGCCTGGGCGGCTATCCTCTCTAGCAGTTCGCGCCATTCCCCTTCGCTGACCGCGGATTTCTCCCAGCTGGCGTTCCAGTCGTATTCCTTGTCCCGGACGCCTTCTATCCAGTCGGTGAAGACGTCCAGGCTGAAGGACAGATGCAGGGCGTGGGTCGCCATGGAGGTTCCGGCCGCCGGGGTGGACGCCTGGCGGGCGGAGAAGGTTCCGAGCAGGTCGAGCAGCCCGCCTTCACCGGGGTTGAGGAACGCGCCCTTGTCCTGGGCGCCGTCAAAGCATTCGCCGACAACGCCGAGGAGGGCGTCGATCACCTGGTGTGGCGAAAGGGTGTCGTTCTTCATGGGCGTCTTACCTGTTGAGCGGTTTTCGGGTGAATCAGTCGTCCCAGTTCATCATCCTGTCCCACTGGACCTTGCCCTCGGTCTTCTTCTGGCGGCGCAGCAGGACGTAGAGCGCGCCCGCGCCGCCGTCCTTGGGTTGGGCCGTGCAGAACGCCAGGACCACGCGCCGGAGCGGCTCCTTGGTCAGCCAGGTCTCGGTCTCGGTGCGCAGGATGGGCTGGCCGCCCGGCGAGTTCTTGCCGCGTCCGGTGACCACCAGCACGCAGCGGTGTCCCTGGAGATAGCTTTCGCGGATGAAGAAGAGCAGCGAGTCGCGGGCCTGGTCCGAGGTCATGCCGTGCAGGTCCAGGTGTCCGGCCACGCTCAGCGAACCGTTCTTGAGCTGCTGGAAGGTCTTGATGTCCAGGCCGCGCACGTAGCCGTACATGTACTCCTCGGTGTATTCCAGCTCGAACTCGATGTCGCCGCGCATGAACCGTTCCAGGTCGTTGCGCGCCTGGTCCTCCTCGGAGAGCTGCTGCGCGGCGGCCGTCTGCACGGCAGGGGATACCTGGCGGCCGCTTTCGCCGTCCATGCGCTGCACGCCCTGCATGGCGGCCAGGAAGATTTCCTGCTCTTTGGTGTCGTCCTCGGGGTTGACTTTTTCCTTGGGAGGCTCATTTTTCTTGTACGGAAGGGAATAGACATCCTCTTTCTCCTTCCGGAATTTGAGCTGCTTGAGATCGCCAAGGTTGTTCATGCGTTTTTTCGCCATCGTGTATCCTTCCTTCGGTCGAACCGAGTACATTCCAAAATCCCCGTCCGGGGCGGTGTCTGGGGCTGTCCGGCGCATCAATCGCTGGACTTCCGGGACGTGCTTCAGTATTGACCCTGTTGCACATCATTCAAAGCGAGGAAACACATGCTGACCATTGAAGACTTGCATGTCAACATCGGCGATAAAGAGGTCCTCAAGGGGATCAATCTCCAGATAAACGACGGGGAGACCTTCATCCTGTTCGGACCCAACGGTTCGGGCAAGACGTCGCTGCTCATGTCCCTCATGGGCTTCTCCGGCTACGAAATCACCAAGGGCCGAATCCTGTTCAAGGGCGAGGACATCACCCACGCGCCCATGTACGAGCGCGCCCGCCTGGGTATGGGCATGTCCTTCCAGCGTCCGCCGACCATCCACGGGCTGCGCACCCGCCACCTGGTGAACATGTGTTCCCGCAAGGGCGTGGTGAACGTGGACCTGCTGGCCGAGACCGTGAACATGTCGGAATTTCTCGACCGCGACATCAACGCGGGCTTCTCCGGCGGCGAGATCAAGCGCTCGGAACTGTTGCAGCTCATGGCCCAGCAGCCCGACCTGGTGCTCTTCGACGAGCCCGAATCCGGCGTGGACATGGAGAACATGCAGCTGGTGGGCAAGGTCGCCCGCGACGTGCTGGACGGCAAGTTCAGCGTGGCCCCGGACCTGAGCCTCAAGGAGCGCAAGGAACGGGTCAAGACCGCCGGGCTGATCATCACCCACACCGGTTATATCCTCGACTATGTCAACGCCGACCGGGGCCAGGTCCTGTACAAGGGCCATCTGTGCTGCGAAGGCCGCCCCAGAGACATCCTCGACCACATCCGGGAGCACGGCTACCAGGAATGTGTCCGCTGCATGAACTAGCCGCTGTGCAGGGAGAATAGATATGAGCAAAGTCGATCTGAAGAATTTCAAGTTTGACGGCCTCCAACAGGAGGCCATCACCGATCTGAACGCCCTGTCCGAAGAGGACAAGGATCAGCTCCTCATGGCGGGCGTGGTCTCCGACCTGTCCACCCGCTCCGCGTCCTACCTCCAGATGGACCAGTCCGCGGTCCACTGCCAGTCCAAGGACGATGGCGTGGAGATCATGGACATCAAGGAGGCCCTTAAGAAGTACGACGGCCTCAAGGAGTATTACTGGACCCTGGTGGACAAGGACAAGGACGAGTTCACCCGTTCCGCCCACGACAACCTCCACGGCGGCTACTTCATCCGGGTCAAGGCCGGGGCCAAGATCAAGGACCCCATCCAGTCCTGTCTGATGCTCAAGTCCGAGAACGTGGGCCAGAACGTCCACAACCTCGTGATCATCGAGGAGGGGGCCGAGGCGCACATCATCACCGGCTGTTCCGTGGCCCACGGCACCAAGTCCGGCGCGCACCTGGGCATCTCCGAGTTTTTCGTCAAGAAGAACGCGTCCCTGACCTTCACCATGGTCCACAACTGGTCCGAATCCGTGGCCGTGCGGCCGCGTTCGGCGGGCGTGGTCGAGGAGGGCGGCAAGTTCCTGTCCAACTACGTGCTGCTCAAGCCGGTCAAGGACCTCCAGATGTACCCCTCCATCGAGCTGAACGGCCCGGATTCCGTGGCCCGCTTCAACTCCGTGGTGGTCGCCACCGAAGGGTCCCACCTGGACATGGGCAACCGCGTGATCATGAACGCCCCGGAGACCCGGTGTGAGATCATCGCCCGGACCATCGCCTCGGGCGGCACGATCATTAACCGGGGCCACATCGCCGCCCACCATACCCCCAGCAAGGGCCACCTGGAATGTCAGGGCCTCATCCTGGGCAGCGGACGCATCTGGGCCATCCCGGAGCTGGACGGCTCCCTGGAGGGCGTGGAGCTCTCCCACGAGGCGTCCGTGGGCAAGATCGCCCAGGACGAGATCGAGTATCTCATGGCGCGCGGCATGGACGAGGACGAAGCGACCTCGACCATCGTACGCGGCTTCCTGAACACCGACATCATGGGATTGCCCGAGCGGCTGCAAAAGGAGATCGACAAGCAGATCGACGAATTGCAGTCCTCCAACGCCATGTAGGCGGCGCAAAACGCCAGTCCAGGGGCGGCGGCTTCGGCCTCCGCCCCTTTTTTATTTGCTGCTCCCGTTCAATTTACCCCTTGAACAAACCGTGTTCACATACTAAGCAATGCCATTCATTGTCACATTTCGACTGCAAGGGAGCGCCCCATGACGAAGAAGGAAGGTATCCTGCTTGCGGCCCAGGAGCTGTTTGCGCGCTGCGGCTATGCGGGGACGACCATGAAGATGGTCGCCGAGCAGGCCGGGGTGGCCTCCGGCCTGGTCTTCCATTATTACGATTCCAAGGAAAACCTCTTCATGCAGGCCGGAGCCGAGCTGATCGACACCATGATCGGCGTCCTGCGCCAGGCCATCGAGGCCGCGGACAACGGCTGCGAAGCCATGGGCATCTTCGTCAAGGCGTATCTGGACTTCACCATCGACAACGTGAAGACCTTCCCGACCCTGATCCGGTGTTCGCCCTTCAGCGACGACAACCCGGACCTGGACCGCAAGAAGATCGCGGCCAAGTTCAGGCAGTTGATTGATCTCATAGAAGAAATTTTGCAGAAGGGCATTGAGGACGGGTCCATCCGCCCGCTGCCAGTGAACCAGGCGGCCTTCATGGTCTACGGCGTGATCGTGGGTGCGGTCCGTACCCGGTTCCTGACGCCCTACGACATCCCCGGCCTGTATTCCGAAGCCAGGGAGTTCATCATCCGTTCCGTCCGCGCCTAGCGGTCTTCCGGGTTTTTCGACAATGCCTGATTACAGGGGACATCTCGCGGGAGGACTGTTCTTCGGCGTCATGGGCGTCGTGGGTGCGGTTCTGCTCGGCTGGCTGGTCTTCGATCCGCTCCAGGCGGCTGGGCTGGTGGGGTTCTGCCTGCTCGGCGCGCTGTTCCCGGACGTGGACACCAACTCCAAGGGCCAGAACCTCTATTACGCGGTCTTCGCGGTCATGGACCTGGTGCTGATCATCCGGGGGCTGTACGTCTGGGCGGCCTGGTTCGGGCTCTTCTCCATGCTCCCGGCCGTGGGCACGCACCGGGGCTGGACGCACACCTGGTGGGCCATGTTCCTCATCCCGCTGCCCATCCTGGCGGTGCCGTTCTTCATGGGCGTGCCGGACCTGTTCCCGGGCTTCGTCCCGTTCTACACGGCCTTTGCCCTGGGCTACTTCTCCCACCTGATTCTGGATGGAAAATTCAAATGATTCCGGTGATCGGAACGTGATCACTCAAGACGTTCGAACCCCGTGAAAGGCTAGCGGCACAGCCCCCGGTACAGGGTCATGTACTTGCCGGCCATGACTTCGTCCGTGTAGCGGGCCATGGACCTTGTGCCGTTGGCCACCAGTTGGGCGGACAGCGCCTCGTCCTTGACCAGCCTGACGATGCAATCGGCCAGCTCCTTGGCGTCGCGGTTGCGGAAGACCAGGCCGTCCTCCTCGTGAGTGACCAGCTCCAGATTGGAGGGCAGGTCCGAGGTGATGACCGGGGTGCGGGTGGCCCATCCTTCCTTGATGACCGCGTTCGATCCCTCGCCGTCCACCGAGGGAACGGTCAGGATGTCGATCTCCGGCAGGACCTCGCGGCTGTCGCGGTAGCCCAGGAAGAGGATGGAGTCGGCCAGCTTGAGCTTTTCTGCCTGCTGCTTCAATTCGTAGCGCAGCGGGCCTTCGCCCGCGATCATGCACTGCCAATGCGGCATGTCCGTGGATTTGCGCAGGTGGGCCAGGGCGTCGATGAGGACCTCGAATCCCTTCTGGGTGCTGAGCGCGCCCACTGCGCCGATGGTCAGCATGGGGTGCTTGCGCGGTTCGGCCTCGTACATGGACGGGTCGATGCCGCTGTGGATGGTGGTGGTCTTCTCCTCGGGTACGCCGCAGGAGACGAGCACGTCTTGGATTTCGCGGCTTACGGCCACCAGCAGGTCGCCCTCCAGATACTTCTTGCGGCTCCAGCCCGGCTTGAGCCGGTAGGAGACCCGGCGGCTGTGCACCAGCTTGAACCGTCCCTTGCGGAATTTCTTGGCCATGGCGGCCAGGGACGCGCCCTTGGCATCGTTGGTGTGCACGATGTCCGGGTCGAACGACTTGATGACCGACAGCACCCGCAGGATGTTCAGGGGATTGTAGTCGCTGTGGGAGGGCAGGTCGGTGAAGGGGATGGCGTTCTCCACCAGCAGGGGCTTGAGCGGGGAGCCCGAAGGGATGGCCACAAGGGGCTCGAACCCGTCGGTGCGGGACAGGGCCCTGGCGAGGTAGAACACCTGGCGCTGGCCGCCGCGCATGATCTTGCCCAGGTCGAGTAACAGTACCTTCAACTTTGATTCCTTTTATTTCAGTGCCTTGGCCGTGATCTCCGCCACAGCCTTGAGGCTGGGGCAGACAGCGAAACCGGCCCGGCTCATGGCTTCGAGCTTGCCTTCGATGGTCCCGCCTTTCTCCAGGATCGCCCCGGCGTGACCCAATCGTTTGCCCGGAGGAGCGGTCTGCCCGGCGATGAAGGAGACCACGGGTTTGTCGAAACCCGTCCGGAGGACGTATTCAGCCAGATTCTCCTCGGCCTGTCCACCGATTTCACCAAGCACGACCACGGCCTTGGTTCCTTCGTGATTGCGAATCATTTCGAACATATCCACGAAGGAGACGCCGATGAAGGGATCGCCGCCTATGCCCACGCACAGGGATTGGCCGATGCCTGCGGCGGTCAGACGGTCCGCCACCTCGTAGGTCAGGGTGCCGCTGCGGGAGAGTACGGCCACCGGGCCGGGAGAGAACGGGGTGGGGGGCAGGATGCCGATCTTGGTCTGCCCGGGGACGATGATGCCGGGGGTGTTCGGGCCGACCACGCGGGTCGGAGAGCGGCGGATGCGCTCGAAGGTGGCCAGCATGTCGTGCTGGGTAATGCCTTCGGTGATGCACACGGCCCACGGGATCTCGTTGAACGCCGCCTCGGCCACCGCGTCGGCGGCCAGGCGGGGGGGCACGAAGATGATGGACGCCCCGATCCGATGGTCGCGCACGGCCTCGGCAATGGAATCGTAGACCGGCACGCCCAGGACCTCCTGGCCGCCCTTGAACGGGGTGACGCCCGCAACCACGTTGGCCCCGTATTCCAGCATGAGCCGGGTGTGGAGCTGGCCTTCGCGGCCGGTGATGCCCTGGACCAGGATCGGGGTGTCGCGGTCGATGCCGAACACGGCGTCGCTCCGGTAGCCCGAGGCGGCGGGGCGGTCGCCCAGGGGGCGGTCCATGGGGGTGGGGTATTCCACCGCCGGGTAGTCCGCCGGGCGGAGGGACCGCAGAATCTGCATGGCCTCGCGCATGTTGGAGACCATGTGCAGGTTGTCCACCTCAAGCGACTTGAGAATGCGCAGGCCGGACTCGGAGTCCTTGCCCGACATGCGGACCACGATGGGCTTCTCCGGGGACGTGCCGCCGAGCGCGCCCTGCATGGCCAGGGCGACCTTTTCGCAAGACAGGATGCCGCCGAAAAGATTGATGAAGATGGCCTTGGCCTTGGCGTCGCCGAAGAGCAGCGCCAGGGCGGTCTCCATGCGTTTCTGATCGGCCCCGCCGCCCAGGTCCAGGAAGTTGGAGGCGGGCAGGCCCGAGAAGTTGAGCAGGTCCATGGTGGCCATGGCCAGTCCTGCGCCGTTGACCATCAGGCCGACCCAGCCGGGCAGCTTGACGAAGGACAGTCCCGCGTCGCGGGCCGTGTTTTCCTCGTCGGTGGCGTGTTCGCGCTGGTAATACTCCTCGGTGGCCGGGTCCAGCTCCGCGAAGTTGTCGTCGATCTCCACCTTGCCGTCCAGGGCCAGGAACCGGTTGTTCTTGGTGGCGATGAGCGGGTTGATCTCGGCCATGAGCAAACCCCGGTCGAGCATGCCGTTGAACAGGGCCACGAGCAGGGTGGCGAACTCCTGGAACTGGGATTTCTCCAGGCCGAGATGGAAGAAGGCCGCCCTGATCTGGTTGGGCGCCGGGCCGTTCGGCAGGACGATCTCCTGCACCAGAAGGTTGTCCTTGCCCAGGTTCTCGATCTCCACGCCGCCCACGCGGCCCACGGTGAGCAGGATGCACTTGCGCTCGCGGGACACGGTCAGGGAGAGGTAGAATTCGCGCCCGATCTCGACGCCGGGTTCCACGCGGATGAAGGGCACGGCGTGCCCCTTGATGTTCAGGCCGAAGAGTTTGCGGGCGGTGGGGGCGAAGTCGTCCGCAGCATCGATGCGCAGGATGCCGCCCGCCTTGCCTCTGCCGCCGGTGAGCACCTGGGACTTGAGGAACCAGGGCAGTGGAAAGTCGGGGGAGAATCCCTCCTCGTCGCCGGGAAAGACGGCTGCGCCTTCCGGCACAGGGATTCCGATTCTTTCGAACAGGATCTTGCTCTTGTGCTCGTTCAGTAACATGTCGCTCTCTTGTGTTGGCTTTGGCTTGGACGCTGGCACCTTATTGGGTTTGAGCGCTTGAAGCAATGCAAATGTGTTGACCATGGAGAGATTTGAGAGGAAAATGGCCATTCCTGGTGAAATAAATGCATCAGGATGGAGGAAATGTGTCCGATATCAGTGATTTTGCCGACCAACTTCAACAGGATGTCGTCTCCGACATGGCCGAATCCTTTTTCGGCAACAGGAAGGAACTGGACAATGCGTTGGAGGCATACTCCGGCATGATCCGCGACTTCCTGCCCGTGGTCGAGCAGCTGTACCGCGCCGAGGCCACCCTGCGGCTCCTGCTGCTCGACGAGGCGGCGGCGGACGAATGTTTCCGGAGGCTGGGCATCGATCCCGCCTCCATGCCCCAGGCCGAGGGCGCGGGCATCCTCCCCCGCGAATCCCTGCCGTTCGCCCTGACCGGCAAGCGGCGCTTCACGGCCTGCGTTCTCGACGCCTACGAGCAGCTGCGCAAGGCGGCCCAGGACTATCTCCACGGGCAGTACTACGACGACCCCGTCCAGAAGGGACGCAAGCGGCTGACCATGCACTACCGGCGGCTGGAAGAGGTGGCGGCCTACATCAATGAAAAGATCAGGAAGGCCAACGAGGAGTCGTCCGTGACCTCGGTGCTGCGCGAGGTGAAACGGCTGAACCCGGTCCAGATGGAGCGGGAGCAGATCATGGGCGACATCTATCTCAAGGAAGGGTGCGGGCTGGACAACGACATGTGCTTCGTGCCCATCGACTTCAAGGGGTACCAGTTCCCGGAGGTGGCGGACCTGCCGCCCCTGAAGGACGTCCGCGAACCCCTGGAAAACTTCTGCGCCGAGCTGTACGCCCGGCGCAGGGAAGAGGCCCGTCAGGCCATGAAGGAGCTTGCGGGCGGATAGCCCGCCCGGTTACGACTGCTCGTTGATCCGCTCGATGATCTTGGCCAGGGTCTCGGGCGCGTCCGGTTCGGCCACCTGGCAGGTGCCCACGGCCTTGTGGCCGCCGCCGCCCAGGGAGAGCATCAGCGCGCCCACGTCCACCTTGCTCGTGCGGTTGAGGATGGAGTGGCCCACGGTGAAGACCACGTTCTGCTTCTTGAATCCCCAGATGACCCGGATCGAGATGTTGCACTCGCTGAACAGGGTGTAGATCATGAACCGGTTGCCGCAGTGGATGGGGTCCTGGTCCCTCAGGTCCAGGACGACCGCGTCGCCGTGCACCTCGGCGTTGTCCTTGAGCATCTTGATGAAGTCGTCCTGGTCCGCGAAATACTTTTCGATGCGTTCGCGCACGTCCGGGATGGCGATGATCTCTTCGGCGGATTTGGAGCGGCAGTATTCGATCATGTCGAGCATCAGCTGGTAGTTGCTGATGCGGAAGTCGCGGTAGCGGCCCAGGCCGGTGCGCGGGTCCATGATGAAGCCGAGCAGCACCCAGCCCGTGGGGTTGGTGATCTCCTCGGCGGTCAGGTTGGCCGAATCCACCTTGTCTACGGCCTCGATGAAGGCGGAGTAGGAGGCCGGAAACTTCTTGGCCCCGTAATACTCGTAGATCACCCTCGCGCAGCTGGGCAGCGGCTTGCTTTCGCCCTCGAACCGGATGTCGCCCAGTCGGTCCTGCTCGCTGGTGTGGTGATCGAACCACAGCCCGCACCCCTCGACGTACGGCACGTTGGCCAGGATGTCGTTGGCGGAGACTTCGACGCGGCCGTCCTGCAGGTCCTTGGGATGGGCGAACAGATAATCGTCGATCAGATTGAGCTGTTTGAGCAGGGTGGCGCAGGCCAGGCCGTCGAAGTCGGAACGGGTAACGAGTCTCATGCGGTTTTCTCCATCCATGTCGGTCGGTTGCTGTGTTTACTGTGGTTCGGCTCAGTCAGGCATAGTATTATGCGGTCGGGGTGTTTTTGTCAAAACGGAGTTGCTCCGCCATCCACCTTTTTCAGCTTCATGGCGCGCAGGGAGCGCAGTTTCTCGCCCGACGCGGCTCCCTGGTTCCTGTCCTTCGGGGCGAGACGCACGGCCAGGATGACGGCCAGGTCGCGCTCGGCCCGGTCGGCGAAGTCTTCGCCGTGGTCGGCGCGGACCAGCCGGAACAGCGGTTCAAGGGTCCGGGAGAGGTGCAGGTCCATGAGCAGGTCCACCCTGGTGGAAGGGCGCAGGGCCGGGTAGCTGGCCGCGGTCATGTGCCAGCGGGCCGCCTTCATGCCCGCTACCTTGTGTCCGTTGGACAGCCGCAGGCGCAGGGCGAGGGTCTCGGCCAGGGCGACCCCGGCCAGGTCGTGCCCGTGATGCCGGGGGAGCTTGTCGTGCGGGGTCAGGGTCTTGCCCAGGTCGTGGCACAGTCCCATCCAGGCGGCCATGGGATCACCCGCCAGCCGGTCCATGACCGTGCAGGTGTGCTCGAAGATGTCGCTGTCGTGATAGGCGGGCGGCCCGGCCGGAATATTCCTGGCCATCTTGAGTTCCGAGAACCAGGGGTCAAGGCAGTCCGCCTCGGCCAGGAGCCGGAGGAAATTGCCGGGCTTTGCGCCTTCCAGGGAGCGCTGCAGCTCCTGGCCCACCCGGTCGGCGGCAATGGTCTTGAGCAGCCCCTGGGCCGAAGCGTCGCGCATGGCGTAGATCAGTTCGCCGTGCGGGGTGAAGTCCGAAAAACGGGTCCAGAACCGGGCGGCCCGGAACACGCGCAGGGGGTCGTCGGAAAGGGAGTGGGACGAGGCGGGGCGGAGGATGCGTTTTCTCAGGTCTTCCAGCCCCTGCGGGTGGCAGATCAATTCGCCGTCCTCGCCGAGCAATTGCGCGTTGACAGTCAGGTCCCTGGCTTTTACTTCTTCTTCAAGGGAACCCGCGCGGGGAAAGGAGAATTCGACGCCGTCGACCAGGAAGACCGGGAAGGCCCGGCCCACCTCCTGGGCCTGGGGAAAGGTCTTCACAAATTCCTCGCGGGTCGCTCCGGTGACCAGATAGTCCCGGTCGTGCAGGGGCTTGCCGAGCAAGAGATCGCGGACTGCGCCGCCAGCCAGGTACAGCTTCATTGCCTACTTCTAGCACAAGGTAAACCATGATTCCAACAGGAATTTATCTCATGGAGGCCGACCCTGAGCGATTGTCGGCCCTGCACCCGTCCTGGGATAAGGACATGCGCGCCCTCGGCCCGTGGGAACCGGCAGGACCGGACGCGCCGGACAACTGGCTGCGGGCGCGGCGGGAGACTTCGGCCACCGTGGTCCTGGCCGAGTCCTGCGCCAGCTCCATGGAGTTGGCCCGACGCTTGGTGGAGGAAGGAGTCCTGGGACCGTGGGGCGCGGTCGTCTGCGCCCGCCAGACCGAGGGCAGGGGACAGCTCCGGCGGCCGTGGCAGTCCCTGCCCGGCAACGTCCACGCCTCCATAGTGCTCCCGCCGACACCGTCCGATGGCGCGTGGGCCGGGGCCATGCGCGACCTGCTCCCCCTGGTGGCCGGACACGTCGTTTCCGAGGTCCTGACCGGACTGGGAGGGGAGTTCCGCGTCAAGTGGCCGAACGATATACTTCAGAACAACCGCAAGGTTGGGGGCATATTGATCGAAGAGCGAAACGGCGTGTCCATCGTCGGCGCAGGGCTTAATCTTGCGGACTGTCCGTCTGATTTGCAGATGCGCGAAGATCATTCAGTTCCGGCGGGAAAAACCCGCCTTCCATACTTTTCCGGCGGCCCCGGCACCCTTGTTGAGACGCTTGTAAGCCGTGGGAAAAGCGTGTATGTAGTCATGCTCGACGAGATTCCACCCACTCGATTCATCACAATGTTCGAGAGCAAGCTCGCCTGGTTCGGACGAACTATCTTGGTCAGGGAAGGGGACGACACCTCTTATGAGGCCGCCTTGGCGGGCCTCTCCTTGGATGGTGGACTCGTTTTGCTGCGTGGGGGTGAAAGATCGGTGCTGCATTCCGGCTCGATTTTTCCTCTCTAGGCCCCGAACGTGGCTGGAGGGGCCGTGAGGGTTTTTGTTATTTTCCGTCCAGGAGACCAGTGAGATTCATGAAGCCGAAGTCCTTTGAACAGGTACTCGAAGAGGTCAAGGGGAAGCGGATTCTCGTCGCCAACCGGGGTATTCCGGCGCGCCGCATCTGCCGTTCCATCACCGAAATGTTCAACGCCAAGGCGATCATGACCGCCACCGACGTTGATAAAACCTCTCCGGCAACCTCTGGTGCCAACGAGCTGCTCATGCTCGGTTCCGACCCCCGCGCCTATCTCGACATGGACAGGATCATCCGCGAGGCCAAGGCGAACGACATCGTCGCCATCCACCCCGGCTGGGGATTCTGTTCCGAAGACGACGCCTTCCCGGCGAAATGCGCAAAGGAAGGCATCATCTTCATCGGGCCCGAACAGGAGCCCATGCGCATCCTCGGCAACAAGGTGGCCGTGCGCAAACTGGCCATCGAGCAGGGCGTCCCCGTGGTGCCCGGCTCCGAAGGGGCCGTCTCCATCCCGGAGGCGCGAGCCATCGCCAAGGAGATCGGCTTCCCGGTCATGCTCAAGGCCGAGGGCGGCGGCGGCGGACGCGGCATCTACGAGGTCTATCAGGACGAGGACCTGGAAAACGCCTTTTCCAAGGCTTCGGCCCTGGCCCAGGCGTCCTTCGGCAACCCCCGCCTGTACGTCGAAAAGCTGCTGACCTCGGTGCGTCACATCGAAATCCAGGTCATCGCCGACCAGTACGGCAACGTCTTCTGCCTGGACGAGCGCGACTGTTCGGTCCAGCGCAACCACCAGAAGCTGGTGGAGATCACTCCCTCGCCGTGGCCCAAGTACACGCCTGAACTGCGCGCGCAGCTCAAGGAATATTCCCGCCGCCTGGTGTCCGCCGTGGGCTATTACTCCCTGGCCACCGTGGAGTTCCTGGTGGACGCCGAAGGCGTCCCGTATCTCATCGAGGTCAACACCCGGCTTCAGGTGGAGCACGGCATCACCGAATGCCGCTACGGCATCGACCTGGTGGAGGAGCAGATCGCCATCGCCTTCGGCGCCCAGCTCCGCCTCAACGACGAGAACACCAAACCGTTCCAGTGGGCCATGCAGTGCCGCATCAACTGCGAGGACCCGCAGAAGAATTTCGAACCCAACTCCGGGCGCATCACCCGCTACGTCTCGCCCGGCGGCCAGGGCATCCGCATCGACTCCTGCGTGGGCGACGGATACCGCTTCCCGTCCAACTACGACTCGGCGGCCGCGCTGCTCATTGCCTACGGCAACTCCTGGAACAAGGTCGTTGCCCTGATGAACCGCTCCCTGCGCGAGTACATGGTCGGCGGGCTGAAGACGACCATTCCGTTCCACCGCAAGATCGTGAGCCATCCCCGGTTCATCGAGGCTGAGTACGACACCAATTTCGTGCGCCAGAGCTACGCGGAGCTCATGGACTACTCCGACCGCGAGCCGGATTCCCTGCGCCTGACCCGGCTGGTGGCCGAGATCTCCGCGCTGGGCCACAACAAGTATGTCCAGCTCGGCGACTACCGCAGCCGCGACGACAAGCGGGTGGGGCGCTTCTCCCTGGCCGAGCCGCCCGAGGTGTCCACGTGGTTCGAGCCGCGCTTCTCGCGCAAAATGGACCGCGAGGCCATCCTCGACACCCTGCGCACGGACCGTGAGGCCGGCATCATCCACATGACCGACACCACGACCCGCGACATCACCCAGTCCAACAGCGGCAACCGCTTCCGGCTGGCCGAAGACCGCATCATCGGTCCCTCGCTGGACAAGTGCGGCTTCTTCTCCCTGGAGAACGGCGGCGGGGCGCATTTTCACGTGGCCATGCTGGCCAACATGACCTACCCGTTCTCCGAGGCTGCGGAGTGGAACAAATTCGCTCCCAACAGCCTCAAGCAGATCCTCATCCGGTCCACCAACGTCCTGGGCTACAAACCGCAGCCCAAGAACGTCATGCGGCTCACCGGCGAGATGATCAACGAGCACTACGAAGTCATCCGCTGTTTCGATTTCCTCAACCATGTCGATAACATGCGTCCTTTCGCCGAAGTGGCCATGAATTCCAAGCGGAACATCTTCGAACCCGCCATCTCCCTGTCCTGGGCCAAGGGGTTCGACGTGGACCGCTACCTGACCGTGACCGACGAGATCGTGACCATGTGCGCCGAGGCGGGCGGGGTCAGCAAGAAGAAGGCCGAGCAGATGATCATCCTCGGCCTCAAGGATATGGCCGGCGTCTGCCCGCCCAGGTTCATGCGCGAGCTGATCGGGGCCATCACCAAGAAATATCCCGAACTGGTCATCCACTCCCACCGGCACTACACCGACGGGCTGTTCGTACCGACCATGGGCGCGGCCGCCGAGGCCGGCGCGCACATCGTGGACGTGGCCATCGGAGCGAGCGTGCGCTGGTACGGCCAGGGCGAGGTCCTGTCCACCGCCGCGTACATCGAGGATGAGATCGGCCTGAAGACCCATCTGGATAAGGACATGATCCGGGCCACCAACTTCCAGCTCAAGCAGATCATGCCCTACTACGACCGGTACACCGCGCCGTACTTCCAGGGCATCGACCACGACGTGGTCCGCCACGGCATGCCCGGCGGGGCGACGTCCTCCTCGCAGGAGGGCGCGCTCAAGCAGGGGTACATCAAGCTGCTGCCCTACATGCTCAAGTTCCTGGAAGGGACCCGCAAGATCGTCCGCTATCACGACGTCACTCCCGGCTCGCAGATCACCTGGAACACCGCGTTCCTGGCGGTCACCGGCGCGTACAAGCGGGGCGGCGAGCGCGAAGTGCGCCGGTTGCTGAACATCCTCGACGTCGTCACCCTGTGCAACGAGTCCGACCTGACCAGCCTGGAACGCGATGCGCGCCTGGATCTCTACCGGGATTCCAACGACGCCTTCCGCAACCTGCTGCTCGGCAAGTTCGGCAAACTGCCCCTGGGCTTCCCGGCGGACTGGGTCTACACCTCGGCCTTCGGCTCCGGCTGGGAGACCGCCATCAAGGAGCGCACCGAGGCCTCCCCGCTGACCACCCTCAAGGATGTGGACCTGCAGGCGGAGAAGAAGGCGTTGCAGTCCCGGCTGCACAGGCAGCCCACGGAAGAGGAGTTCATCATGTACCTCAACCACCCGGGCGACGCCATCACGACTATCGACTTCTGCGAGAAGTTCGGCAATATCAACAACCTGCCTGTCGACGTCTGGTTCGAGGGGTTGGAGAAGGGCGAGATTCTGGAGTTCCAGGGCAACTGCAAGAAGCCTCACCTCATGCGTATTCTCGACATCTCCGAGCCCGACGAGAACGGCATGGCCGTTGTCCGCTATGTGCTCGATTCCGAGATCATGAGCCACCAGGTCAAGGTGGCCGAGCCGGAAGTGGGCGGCAAGGACGCCACCGAGTTGGCCGACCCGTCCAACCCGTTCCACGTCGGTTCGCCGAGCAACGGCGACCTGTGGGTTACCCACGTCCGCCCCGGCGACCGCGTCAAGGCTGGCGAGGAGCTGTTCAACATCTCCATCATGAAGCAGGAGAAGTCGGTACTGGCCCCGGTGGCGGGCATGGTCCGCAGGGTCATCAAGTCCGCCAACTACACCGAGGACAAGAAGATGATCCCGGTGGTGGAAGGGGAGCTGCTGGTGGAACTCGGCCCCGAGGCCGGGACCTGCCCCACCTGCAAGGTGGACGTTCCGGTTGAGGATTGCAACTTCTGCCCCAATTGCGGTCAGAAACTGTAAAAAAATCATCATCGGCCAAGAAATTGGTCTGGTGACCCCTGATCTCCCCCCAGTGGGGGAGGGGTAATGTGACAAGCAAGCCGACGCACAGCAACTGTGCGTCGGCTTTTGCTTTTTTTATTTTTCAGCTTCTGTTGAATTCATAATTGTGACGATTTCAGGATGGATTTATTGGTATTAAAGGCATAATGGTCGGACCAATTGTTTCGTTGACTAAGGGGTCCGGAAGCTTGTAAGCGGTATCTCGAAGCCCAGGTTTTGATTGGTATTCCACTTGCTATTCACACCAGCGGTAACCGCTGTCCGGGAACGCGTTTGGTTGAAGAGACGCCCCGGAAATACACGGACTTTCCAGGAGGAAACAATGGCCAAAGCCAAGAATGACGCAGCGGAAAAGGCACCGGCAGCCAAAGTAAAGAAGCCCGATGCCAAGGTCGAGTCGCTAAAGCAGAAGTTGGTGCTGACCGGCGCCGAGATCAAGAAAATCGGCGAGGACGCCGAGCTGCTTGTGGGCGGCAAGAACTACAACACGGCCATCATCAGCCAGGTCCCCGGCATCCGCGCCCCCGAATTCAGGGCCATTTCCTCCCACGCCTTCCACACCATCCTGGACGACACCAAGGTCAACGCGGCCGTGGTCCGGGCCACCGTGGACAAGGAGTACAACAAGATCGACTGGAACTCCGACGCGGTCAACGAGGACTCCGAGTACCTCCAGCACTTCGTCCGCGAGGTCGGCAAGAAGATCCGCGAGCAGTCCCAGAAACAGTCCGGCACCCCGATCCGGCTGCGCACCTTCATCAACAACGTTGTCGAAGGGTTTGCCACCTCCCCGGAGGGCATCGACCAGCTGCGCATGCGTTCCGTGCTGGTGCAGTCCGCCATCCTGTCAGTCGAAGTGCCCGAGGAGATCGCCAAGGAAGTCAAGGGCGCGTACACCTCCATCTGCAAGGAAGCGGGGCTGGACGACGTTCCGGTGGCCGTGCGTTCCTCCGCAGCGGGCGAGGACAGCCGCAAGAAGGCCTTCGCCGGTCTCCAGGATACCTACCTTAATATAGTGGGTGCCGACGAGTGCCTCCAGGCCTACCACTGGGATTGCGCCTCGGCCTACAACCTGCGTTCCATGACCTACCGCCGCGAGGCGATCCTCGACGCCATCACCAAGGCTGAGGAGACCGGTGACGATTCCATCGCCGAGACCGCCAAGAAGGAGTGGGCCATCGAGCACACCTCCCTGTCCGTGTGCATCATGCGGATGATCAACCCGGTCATCTCCGGCACCGCGTTCAGCGCGGACACCGCAACCGGCTGCCGCGGCACCGACCGCAACGACCTGGTCTCCATCGACGCCAGCTACGGCCTCGGCGAGGCGGTCGTGGGCGGCATGGTCACCCCCGACAAATTCTACGTCTTCCAGCGCGAGGGCGGCCGCGAGGTCGTCATCCGCTACATGGGATGCAAGGAAAAAAAGATCGTCTACAAGGAAGACGGCAGCGGCACCCACGTGGTCAAGGTCGCCGACAACGAAGTCTTCCGCTGGGCCCTGTCCATCGCCCAGGCCGAGACCGTGGCCCAGGGCGTGCGCAACATCTCCCGCGCCTACGGCGGCATGATCATGGACACCGAGTTCTGCATCGACAAGACCGACCGGCTGTGGTTCGTCCAGGCCCGCCCGGAGACCCGCTGGAACGAGGACTTCGAACAGCATCCGCACACCATCTTCATGCGCCGCCTGGAAGTGGACAAGAAGGCCATCGACTCCGCCGAGATCATCCTGGAAGGCAACGGCGCATCCCGCGGCGCGGGACAGGGTACGGTCAAGTACCTGCGTTCCGCCCTGGAGCTGAACAAGATCAACAAGGGCGACATCCTGGCCGCCGAGCGCACCGACCCGGACATGGTTCCCGGCATGCGCATCGCCTCCGCCATCCTGGCCGACGTGGGCGGCGACACCAGCCACGCGGCGATCACCTCCCGCGAGCTGGGCATTCCGGCCATCATCGGCATCCAGCGGCTGGAGGCCCTGCGGTCCATGGACGGCCAGCAGGTCACCGTCGACGGCTCCCGCGGCAAGGTCTACCGGGGCGAACTGCCCCTGGTCGAGGTCGGCGGCGAGATCGACGTGGCCGGGCTGCCCGCCACCAATACCAAGGTCGGCCTGATCCTGGCCGACGTGGGCCAGGCCCTGTTCCTGTCCCGCCTGCGCAACGTGCCCGACTTCGAGGTCGGCCTGCTGCGCGCCGAATTCATGCTCGGCAACATCGGCGTCCATCCCATGGCCCTCGAGGCCTACGACAAGGATGTTCTGAATGACCTCGTTGACGAAAAACTCAACGAAATGGATCACATGCTGACCAAGGTCATGAAGGAGCAGCTCGACTCCGGCCTGATCACCATGCCCCTGAAGCTGCGCGAGTACGTGGGCCTGATCACCGGCCTGACCCGCGAGATGGAAGCCCTGGCCGAGCAGGAGGGGGCGAGAAGCTCCGACCAGGTCCTGGCCATGCACCGCAAGCTGCGCGAGATGGACCACAAGCTCGACGAACACATCTCCTACGCCACCGAGCGTCTGGACGTCCTCAAGACCTCCATCGATCCCGAGGCCCACGTGGCCGTGGTGCTCGGCTTCCATGACATGCTTGAGGCGGTTCCGGCCCCGCGCACCGAGGCGTGGAAGATCCGCCAGGCCCATGACAGGATCGTGTCCGAGTATGTGAGCCGCTTGAAGGACGATCCCGAATTCACCGCCTACATCGACAGGATCACCCGCCTGCGCGAGGAAGTGGCCCACAAGATGGGGCTCAAGTCCGAGATGGATGAAGTGGCGACCCTGCCGGAGCGCATCCGCAGGCTGCTCGAATCCCGCGGCTACACCACCGGCAAGGAGAACTACATCCAGACCCTGTCCCAGGGACTGGCCCTCTTCGCCATGGCCTTCTACGGCAGCAACATCGTCTACCGGACCACGGACTTCAAGTCCAACGAGTACCGGAACCTGCTCGGCGGCCTGCTCTTCGAGGCCCACGAGGACAACCCGATGATCGGCTACCGCGGCGTGTCCCGCAACATTCACGACTGGGAGCTGGAGGCCTTCAAGCTGGCGCGCGGCATCTACGGCGGCACCAACCTGTCCATCATGTTCCCGTTCGTGCGCACCCTTGAGGAAGCCCGCTCCATGAAGCGCTACCTCAAGCAGGTCCACAACCTGGAGTCCGGCAAGGACGGCCTCAAGGTCATCCTCATGGCCGAGATTCCGTCCAACGCCGTGCTGTGCAAGGAATTCCTCAAGGAAGTGGACGGCTTCTCCATCGGTTCCAACGACATGACCCAGATGGTGCTGGCCACCGACCGCGACAACGCCAGCCTGCAACACATCTACGACGAAGAGGACCCGGCGGTTGTCTGGGCCATCCTGTCCGCCATCTTCGCTGGCCAGAAGGCCGGCAAGAAGGTCGGTTTCTGCGGCCAGGGCGTATCCAATTCCGTCATCCTGCGCGGCCTGGTGACCATCGCGGGCATCGTCTCCGCCTCGGTCGTGCCGGACACCTACCACCAGACCAAGTTCGACATCGCCGCCATCGAGAACGAGGGCATCAAGACCCGCGACCTCGGTGCCTGGCTCAAGAAGCAGCACATGGTCAAGCTCCAGGCGCTGCTGGAGGAGAACAGCTACGGTCACATCCTCAAGAAGTACAAGTCCCCCGAGGACTTCATGGAATGGTACGAGGGCGAGCTGGACCGCTTCAGCGAGCAGCTGCGCGACAACATGGAGACCCCCAAGGAAGAGTTCTACCGCCAGGAGATGGAGCAGTTCCGCGCCACCTTCCACAAGCCGGTGATCTACGCCAGCTGGGATTGGCACCACACCGTGGAGGACGCCATGCGCCACGCGGGCTTCAACACCTTCGACGAGCAGGAGGCCGCCCTGGCCGTCCAGCGCAAGAAGGCCTGGTAGGGCGCTGCCCGACGAAAAGACAAAAGGCCCCGGTCCATGGACCGGGGCCTTTTTGCGTGCCGTGGAATCGTCGCTAGGCGATCTTGTCCGTGATGGAGCCGAGGCCGGTGTCGAAGACCGCCTGGTGGACGGTCTGCTGCACGTCGTAATCCGTGCCGGTGGATGAGAAATCCGTGCCCGCGCCGAAGAAGTCTTCCGTGCGCGAGGCCACTTCCGCACCCGCAACGGCCATTTCCCGTTGGTCCGCGGCATGGCCGTTCTCGCCGGACCCGATGACGTCGCTGGCGTCCTTTATGGAATCCGGGGCCGAGAACAGGCTGTCCATGGACATGGTCTGGACGGTGTCTGTGGAAATGGAAATGTCGGGCATAAGCGGCCTCCTTTCGTCGGGCAGTGGACATTTTTACTATGCCCAAAGGGGTGCCGCTTGGCAAGCCCGGTAGAAACGCGAGCAAACGCCAAAGACGCTCCCTGGCCATTGGCCGGGGCGCGATCGTTGGCGAATCGCGAAAACGGCCTACAGCACTTCGTCCAGGAACCCCTGTCCGAGATTCTTGAGGGACTTGGTCAACTTGATCAAGTCGTCCTCGGGAATCTTGCGGATGGTCTTGCCGTTGGAGTCGATGACCTCCACCTGGATGGTGTCGTTGTTTTCCAGGACGTTGAACTTCAGCTTCACGTCGTTGGAATCGAGGGCCTGTTCCGCCTCGGCTATGATGGTTTCCAGTTCTTCCCTGGTCGGGCCGATCTCGTTGCCCTTGACGTCCTTCCGGGCCATGAGCGAGTCATCGCGTCCGGGGTCGTCATGGGCAGGCGGTCTTTGCACTGCCTTAGCCTGGGCGGCGCTCTCCGAGTGCAGCCCTTGCTTCACGTCAATATTCATTTCGGGGATATTCATGGTCTCCCTCCCTGGTGTTGCACGAATCATCCCAAGCCAATTTGCCTCTTGGGTATACTATCGGCAGATCCTGCATTATCTTTAGGGCCGGGAAAAATCTTGGATCAGATATTCTCTTTACCATTATAAAGATGATAAATATTGACGCTATGTCGATAATTAAATAATAATTTCAGAGTTCCGGCCATGCGCTTTCTACCTTTGGGAGAGGGCGCAGGGCGTGTTGATACCGCAATGGACACTCTCTCCCACAGGAACCTGTCGAGGGGTTAATGCCTTTTTTCCTCAAACATTATTTTGATCCCGATTGGGACCCGGCCAAGTTGAGACCCCGGGAACAGGCTGACGGCAGCGTGAATCATCACGAGCGGCATTTTGTCGCGAACGTGACCGCAGGAACCCTGATCGCGGAATGGATTCCCCTGGAAGAAGCGGGGGAGGGTGTTGACGAGCGGTTCGTCTCCGAAGACAAATCCTTTCCCGCAGGCAAGGGCACCGGCATCAAGCGCGACCAGCCCGACAAGCTCTTTGCGGCCGTGGACGGCTATGCCTGCTACAAGGAAGGGCGCATCCTGGTCAGGAACCCGCTGACAGTACACGGCGACATCGATTACCGTACCGGAAACGTGGATTTTATCGGCAACATCGTGGTCGAAGGGTCCATCAGGGGCAGTTTCTCCATCGAGGGCGGCGACATCAAGGTCGTCGGCCAGGTGGAGGGAGCGCGCATCAGGGCCCGGGACAGTCTGGACTGCCGGGGCGGGGTCAAGGGCGGAAAGCAGGCTGTGCTGGAGTCCGGCAAGGACATGAAGCTCGCCTTCTGCGAATACGCCACGCTGCTGTCCAAGGGCGACATCCTGGTCAAAGGGGCGCTGATGCACAGCAACGCCTATGCGGGGCGCCGCCTGGCCGTGGGCAGCCGGCTTACGGGCGGACATTTCTGCGCCTACAACTACATATATGTGGGCGAGCAGCTGGGCGGGGGCATGGACACGGACACCATGCTCATTTTGGGGTACAAACCCTCGCTTTTATATGCCGACAAGCAGTATAACGAGCGCATAAAGCGACTTCACGAGGATATAGCCTCCTATGAAAAGGCCCTGAACAAGGGGGAAGAGTTCCGAACGGAGTATCAGCCCCGCCTCGAATCGGCACGCAGCGAGTTGAAGCTGCTCAAGGACATGAAGGTCAAGCTCTGGGACGGCATCTACGCCACCGAGCGGCTCAATGAGTGCAAGGTGATGGTGCCGGGCCTGGTCAAGCCCGGGGTCGAGGTTTGCATCGGCTCGGCCTACCTGCGGGTCAACGACTTTTTGGAAGACGTATATTTCTACTATGACAACGGCGAAGTGAAAATCGGTGCCTCAACCGGGAAAAGCAAGAAATAACATATGGATATTGCAACTCTTATAGGATTGGCGGGTGCCTTTGGCCTGGTGCTGACCACCATTTTCATGGGCGGCAACGCCGCAGGGTTCATCGACATCCCCTCCGTGGTCGTGGTCATCGGCGGCACCTTTGCGGTGACCTTCGTCATGTTCCCCATGGGGGTGGTCATCAATGCCTTCAAGGTCGGGATGAAGACCCTCATGTTCAAGTCCAACGACCCGCAGGACATCATTCGGCTCATCACCTCGCTTTCCGATACCGCTCGGAAAGAAAGCCTGATCGCGCTGGAAAAGGTCAACATCGACAATGCGTTCCTCAAGAAAGGGGTGATGCTGGTCGTGGACGGCTCCAGCGAAGGGCTGGTCCGTTCGGTCATGGAGATCGAGCTGGAATTCATGAAGCAGCGCCACCGCCAGGGCCAGGCCGTGTTCAAGGGCATGGGCACCATGGCCCCGGCCTTCGGCATGATCGGCACGCTCATCGGCCTGGTGAACATGCTCTCCAACCTTTCGGACCCGTCGTCCATCGGCCCGGCCATGGCCGTGGCCCTGCTGACCACCTTCTACGGCGCGATCATGGCCAACGTCGTCTTCCTCCCCATGGCCACCAAGCTGGAGGAGCGGTCGGGCGAGGACGTCCTGTTCATGCAGATCATGATCGAGGGCGTGTCTTCCCTGCAGAGGGGCGACCATCCCTCGGTGGTCAAGGAGAAGCTCCAGGCCTTCCTGTCTCCCGCCCTGCGGGAAACCGCCTAGGCACGTCAGGACGGAGGATTCATGGCCGGAAAAGCCGAAGAAGTCATACGCAGAAAACCGCCGGAGGACCCGCCGGGCGACGAGGGGCTGCCGCCGTGGATGGCCACCTTCGCCGACATGGTCACGCTGCTTCTGTGCTTTTTCGTGCTGCTCCTGTCCTTTGCCGAACAGAGCGAGGAGAAGTACCGTGACGCCCTGGGGTCGCTGAAGGGGGCCTTCGGCGTGAAGGAGACCAGGGCCGTGTCCGACGAGATGGCCCAATACAACACCAGCTCCAAGGCGACCAAGGAGATGGCGGCCAAGATTTCCCATGACGAGCGGCTGCTTCTGAGCGTGGTCATGCGCATCAAGTCGCTGCTTGAAAAGGTGGACACCAAGCTCATGGAAGGGGCGGGGGTGAGCGCCGACCGCGACGGGGTCGTGTTCAGCGCCAGTTCCGCGGCCCTGTTCAAGCCGGAGACCGCCGAGCTCAGGCCCGAGGCCTCGGAGATTCTCGATGCGGTCATCAAGGTTCTGAAGGACTACAAGCTGAACATCGTGGTCCGGGGGCATACCGACGACCGGCCCATCTCCACCAGCCGTTATCCCTCCAATTGGGAGTTGTCCGCCTCCCGCGCGGCGGTGGCCCTGGACTACATCATCAACAAGGGCAAGATCGAGATCAACCGGGCCAAGGCCGTGGGGTATGCGGACACCAGGCCTCTGGTGCCCAACGATACGGAAGAGGACCGGAGAAAGAACCAGCGGGTCGAGTTTTACCTGCACATGCCCCAGAGGGACGCCTGGTAACCGTTATGGCCGAACAGGAAGCGTTGGAACAGAAAGGTGGCGGGCCCAAGTCGGACCCGCCCAAGCCGGAGGAAGGCATTCCGCCGTGGATGGCGACGTTCGCCGACATGGTGACGCTGCTCCTGTGCTTTTTCGTCCTGCTCCTGTCCTTCACCAACCAGGACGTGACCAACTTCAAGATGCTCATGGGCTCCATCCAGGAGGCCCTCGGCGTCCAGTACGAAGACAGGGCTGCCCTGTCCACGCCCTATGCGGACACGAGCTTCAAGGAGCGCGAGAGCGTCCGCGAGAACCGCGAGATCGTCGAGCTGGGGGCGTTGCTCAAGAAGGCCATCCGGGCCAAGGACCTGACCAGCATGGCCCGCGTCAGCACGGACAAGTCCGGCGTCATGCTTCGGCTGAGCAGCCAGGCCATGTTCAAGAAGGGGTCGGTGGAACTCAGCGCCGAGGCCAGGAAGGGTTTGGACATGGTCATCGAAGCCATGGGCAAGACCGACTTCAACCTCATAATTCGCGGACATACCGACGGCGATAGGCCAGAATCCAATCTCTACGGCTCCAACTGGGATCTGTCCGCCGCCCGCGCCGCCCGCTGCCTTCGCTATATCCTCGACCATTCTGACATACCGGCCACGCGCATGAAGGCCGTTGGCTACGGCAGCGCCAAGCCCATCCTGCCCAGCACCTCCGAGGAAAACAGCAGCGCCAACCGCCGCGTCGAATTTTTCTACCTCCCGGCAGGCCGCTCCAAGTGGTAGCCCGGACGTGAATCAACACTGTCAAGGCCCCGCCCATTCGGCGGGGCCTTGTTGTTTGAAATCAGGGCGGGCGCCTTCTCACCGGATGCGATGGGAAGGAGTGATGCGGACAGTGTGTGTAATTGATTATAAAAGACTTGATCACCTCCGCGTCGCTTGATAGGTGATTATGAATTCCAAAAATTCAAACAGATAAGGTTGATAATGAAGAAAGCGCTGCTCTGTCTGACCCTGGTTGTCGTATTGGCGGGTTGCGGAACCCGGCAACACAACATGATCTTTGATAACGGCGGTACTTCGTTGCCCGCCTCGTCCAAATACTCGGTCGGTTCGGCTCGGAACGCTTCCGGTTTCGTTTTCTCGGATGACGATGAGGGGTTGGATATTGCGGAGAGCATGAAAACTGCCCTTGTCGATGAATTGAACCGGGAAGGGCTGTATCAGGAAGAGAATCCGGACTATTCCATCGACGTGACTGTCAAAAAGTATGAACCGGGCAACGCGTTCGGCCGGTGGCTGATGCCCGGAGCCGGCTCGACCGTTTTGGAGGTTTCAAGCCAGGTCCGTGCGTGCGAATCGCCTGTGGGGCACATTGAGACCAAGAATACGGTTGAGGCGGGCGGAGTCTATACCGTCGGCGCCTGGAAGGATATCTTCAAGGATGCCGCCGAGGAAATCGTCAAGGAATTGAAGGAGTCCATGGGACTGATCAAGGAATAGAAACCATGGGCACAAGCCGGCGACAGCCGAAAGGGATGCCTGTCGGGATCGGCGCGAAACAGTGGCTGGGAAGCTCTATGACGGTCGGTTAGCCTAAACAGGGGCAAGGAGAGCGGGACCGGAGAGTGCCACTTCCTTCCGACAGACTGTTTTCTCATTCACTGACAACAAAAAAAACCGCCCCATTGAGGGCGGTTTCTCTTTGTTGTTGGTGGAGGCGGGGAGAGTCGAACTCCCGTCCGAGAACGATCCGCGAAAGCGTCTACAGGTTTAGGTCCGGATTAAAGTTTCGCACGGCGGGTTGCTCCGGGCCGGACGGCCGCCGAACTAGTTCCTATTTGAGTTTCGCAACATAAGCTAGAAACGCACGTATGAAGCTAGCCCTATGATTTGACGATCCAGCCCGCTTATAAGGCGTCGGCGGGTGAATCGTGACAAGCTGTGTTGTCAGTTGCAACTCTGCAATTAAGCAGCCATTGCGTATTCGTAATTGTCGTTGGCAATTATCTTTGTGGTCGATTTTAACGAGGCCATCGACCAACCTCGACCTGCGGCTTCGGCTTCAACTATCCCCGTCGAAACCAGTGCGCCCCCATGTCAAAGAACCATTTGGACAAGACCTATATAAGTTCTCCCTGCGGTTTGGCAACCAAAACCGCCGAATTTCCCCAAATTGCCCAAAGTGCTGTGTCTGATCCAATAAAACAAATGTAATCAGATAGATGATAGAAGTCTAAAGAAAATCTAAATATTATCTAGACTAAAAAGCAGGCGGATTTGGCGGTGTGGCGGCGGGAAAATCGATCCTTTGGAACCTCAAAGGGTTGGAGAATCCGGCCGGGCCAAAGATCGTCTAGACTGCGGCGTGCGAAGGCGTGGAGGCCGGGTTGCCCCGGCAAACCGACGGTTGGGGATGCCGGGCAGGGTAGCGGACGGGGCGAAAGCCGGAGCATCGGGGCGTAAGATCGGATACGCCGGGGAGAATCGCGGAGGCGTGGACTCGGTTGTTCGCAGGGGGATGTGACGGGCGCGCGCCAGATCGGCCAATGGGTACGGGCGGTTTGGCGAACTGCTGGGTCCTCCCGGCAATCAGTCCAGGGTGCGGCGGTAGCGCTTCAGTCCTATGGCCACGATGATCAGCCAGAACAGGAGGATGGGCCAGACGTGGCCCATGGATTCCTGGATGCCGTTGCCCTTGAGCAGGATGCCCCGGATGAGGCGCAGGTAGTGGGTCAGGGGCAGGATGGAGCCGACCCACTGCGCCCATTGGGGCATGCCCCGGAACGGGAACATGAACCCGGACAGAAGCAGGGAGGGCATGAAGAAGAAAATGGACATCTGCACGGCCTGGAGCTGGTTGCGGACCGCCGTTGAGATGGTCACGCCCACGGACAGGTTCGCGCCGATGAACAGCAGGGAGAGGGCGAATACCAGGGGGACGCTGCCGTGCATGGGGACGCCGAAAAGCAGCCAGGCGGAGGAAATGATCAGCCCGATCTGGATGTAACCGACCAATATGTAGGGGATGATCTTGCCCAGCATCACTTCCAGCGGACGCACCGGGGTGGACAGCAGATGCTCCATGGTCCCGCGCTCTGACTCCCGGGTGATGGCCAGGGCGGTGATCATGACCAGGGTCATGGTCAGGATGACCCCCATCAGGCCGGGCACGATGTTGTACTGGGTCTGGGCTTCCGGGTTGTACTTGTTGTGGATTCGGATGGTTACGGGCATTTCCGACTGGTTCAGCCCGACGTTCGGGCCCTTGAGGTCCTTGGCCAGCGCCCGGCGTATCACCTCGGGGAAGGTCCCGGCGGCGTTGCCGGTGGCCATGGGGTCCGTGGCGTCGGCTTCGAGGAGCAGAACCGGGCGTTCGCCCCGGACCAGGTCCGTGCCGAATTCCTCCGGAATGGTCAGGATGAACTGCACGGCCCCTTTGCTGATCAGCCTGTCGGCCTCGGCTCTGGATTTGGGGTAGTCGGTGATGTCGAAGAAGGTGCTGGCCTGCATGGCGGCCACGATGGACCGTGAATAGGGCGAATTGTCGCCGCTCAGGACCGCCGTGGGCAGGTGGCGCGGGTCGGAGTTGATGGCGTAGCCGAAGAGGATGAGCTGGAGCAGGGGAATGCCGATGAGCATGGCGAAAGTCAGCCTGTCCCGCCGCATCTGGATGAATTCCTTGCCCACGATGGCCCCGAACCGCCTAAAGGAGAACAGGCTCATTTCAGTCCTCCCTTGCTCTGCTGCATGAGGTCGATGAAGACCTCTTCCAGGCTGGTCTCAATGGAATGCCAGACGTAGGGGGGCTTGTCGTAGGGCTTGAGGGCTGCATCGAGCGCTCCGGCGTCGCGGCCGCTGACGTGCAGGGTGTTGCCGAAGGCCACCACCTGATCCACGCCGGGCAGGGGCTTGAGCGCCTCGGCCAGGGCGTGCAGCCCGTCGCCGTCGCCTTTGATGCTCACGGCCCGGGTGGTCAGGGCGGCGTCTTCGATCATCTCCTCCACGGTCCCCTGGGCCAGGAGGTTGCCGTAGGCGATGTACGCCAGCCGGTGGCAGCGCTCGGCCTCGTCCATGTAGTGGGTGCTGATCAGCGCGGTGATGCCCTGGGCGGCCAGGGAATGGACCTGGTCCCAGAAGTCCCGCCGCGCGCCGGGGTCCACGCCCGCCGTGGGTTCGTCCAGGAGCAGGAGCTGGGGCGAGTGCAGGGTGGACACGCCCAGGGAAAGCCGCTGCTTCCAGCCGCCGGACAAGCTCCCGGCGAGCTGTTTTTCGAATGGGCCGAGCCCCATGCGCTCGATGCATTCGCGGGTCTTTTGGCGCGGATTGTCCAGGCCGAAGATGCGCGCGGTGAATTCGATGTTCTCATGCACGGTCAAGTCTTCGTAGAGACTGAATTTCTGGGTCATGTACCCGACGTGTGGCTTGATCTTCGCCGATTCGGTGATGACGTCGAAGCCGAGGCAGGTGCCGGACCCCGCATTGGGCTTGAGCAGCCCGCAGAGCATGCGGATGGAGGTGGTCTTGCCCGAGCCGTTGGGGCCGAGGAAGCCGTAGATCTCCCCGCGCCGGATCTGCATGTCCAGCCCGTCGACCACGGTCTTCGGGCCGAAGGACTTGGTCAGTCCCTTGACGTCGATGATGATGTCGGAAGCCATGCCGGACCGCGGTCGCTAGGGTTGCAGGTCGGGGACGGTCACGTCCACGGGCTGGCCGGGGTGAAGCCGGGCCGCCTCTTCAGGCGCGGGGTTGGCCTTGAGCATGAACACGAGCTTGGCCCGGCTCTGGCTGGAATAGATGACCGGCGGGGTGTATTCCGCCGAGGGGGAGACGTAGGAGATGACGGCCTCCACCGGCCCGGACCCGCCGTCGTAGGTGACGATCACGCGTTGGCCCGCCTGGAGCTTGCCCACCACGGTCTGCGGCACGTAGAAACGGACCTCCACGTTCTCCGGCGGCAGCAGGGAGACGACCGGCTGGCCCGCCGCAACCCATTCGCCCACGCGGAAGAGGGTGTCGAAGACAAAGGCGTCCGCCGGTGCCGAGCGTTCCTTCTGCGCATAGCTCCATTTGGCCTGGTCGAGTTGCGCCTGGGCCTGGCGGATTTCCGATTCCGCCACCAGGATGAGGTCGCTGCGCGCACCGAGCCGGGCCGTGCGCAGCTCGGATTCGATCTCGCTGACCAACTGGCGCTTCTGGTCGTAGTCGCTCTTGGCCCGATCCAGCTCCTCTTGGGAGATGGTCGCCTCGGCCACCAGCTTGACCCTGCGTTCGTATTCGATCTTGGCCAGGGCGACCGCGGCCTTGGCTTTTTGCAGCCGGGCTTGGATGGAAGCGATCTCCGACGGGCGCTGACCCTTTTCGAGGTTGGCCAGGTTGTCCTGGGCACGCTTCAGGCCGTGTTCGGCCTCCTCCACTGCGGCCTTTTCAAAGGCCCGGTCCAGGGAGAAGAGCAGGTCGCCCGATCGGACCTCCTGTCCGCGGATGACGTGCAAATTCTCCAGGGTCCCGCCGATGGCGGCGGAAACCTGGACGTATTCGCCTTCCACGTATCCCTGGAACACGTTGGCCGGTTCCTCGGAGCAGGCGGCGAGGAAGCAGAGGGCGATCAGGATGGGCAGAGCGCGGGTCTTGGAGAGCATAATCATCAACACCTCTGCATGGTTGTTATACGCCTTCCGTATAAAAAACAACAGACGGCGGACAAAGGTGCGGAAATGAGAGGGCAAAATGTCCGACCCGGTTGCCAAAAGGCGAAACCGGAGTATGATGGAGGCAAAATCATCAGCCAACTGGAGGGTTCATGAACAACAGACGCGTTTTCCTCAAATCGGCCCTGGCCATGGCGGCCGGGCTTTCCCTCGTCGGCGTGCGCAAGGCTTCCGCCGAGTCCGGCCCCTTTCCCTCGAACATCGTCTATACGGCGGATGACCAGGGACAGTGGAAGGGCAAGGCGCAGACGCACCTGCCCCAGGTCACGGTGGACGGCGGCAAGGTGACGCTGCAGACCAAGCATCCGCACAGCGAGAAACACTTCATCGTCCGTCATACCGTGGTCACCGCGGACGGCAAGGTGGTGGGCGCCACGGTCTTCGCCCCGGCCGACACCCCGGTCTCCACCTACGAGATCGCGGAAAAGGGCGAATACTACGCTACCAGCTTCTGCAACCTGCACGACCTGTGGGTCACGAAGTTCACCGTGTAACGATCCCGTAGGGGTCAGCACCCCTCGGAAACGGAAGAAGGCCCGTGCCAAAGGTACGGGCCTTTGTTTTGCCAGGGGGGAAAGGGGACCGCGTTTTGATTGCCGGGCATCAGGTCACCGTCCGTCGTGAACGGGCCTATTGCTTCATGGCACCATCCTCGACATCGCGGGCCATTTGCGGGTGCGAGGCCGTGGCCGGGCCGAATCCCTTTTCGACCATGCCGAGTTCCCGGATGATGCGGGACACGTTCTGCAATATCTGCCGGGTCTGGTCGCTGGAAAGAGGCTTGCCGACATCCTCGACGTTGTCCCGGATGCGGGCGGCTTCTTCAAGGAGCTTCCCGATGGCCCGGTCAAAGGCCTCCTGCGTGTTGAGCGTCTTGTTGACCAGGTCGTCGATGATCTGAATCGCCTGTTCGGCGCTGGGGTTTTCCATGGCGAAATTTGCCCTCCGATGCTGTCGTTTCAGGGGATAAAGCAAGTTTCGCGCCCTTATTTATTTATTTTTATTAATGTATTATGTTGATTTGTTCGCCGTTGGGTCTTCGGAAGACGCCTAGAACTGTCTAGGCCTATTTCGTCTTTCTCGATGGAAGGGAGAATCGATCGTTTGGTCTTAGTCGTGGACATTGGTCCCTCAGGTGCAGTGCGGGATGTGTGGACATATGTCATCGGGCGACTTGCTTGTCCCTGATCTATCTACTGGACGGGTGGGCGTACCCGGTTGTCCAACACAATAGGGTGGCGTCCGCTTATGTCTTCGGAAGACACATTGAACAGCCTGCCCATTTCATCTTCCCCGATGGCAGGGAGAATCGATCGTTTTTGTCTTTCTTGTCGGCGCAAAAAAGGCTCTGTGGCAATGAACACAGAGCCTGAGTCTCGAAGCACACCAATTCAGTTGATTATCAGAGAGTTAACCGTAGGGGCTCTGATTAGTCGGCTTCAAGGAGATGTTCTCGTCGCTCGCCTTGGCTCGTACTGCATCTTCTGTTCGTCCGAGCTTAAGCCCAATGACACGTGTAGGGGTGTTTCCTTTGGCTAATTTCCGGAGTTCCTTCACTTCACCATCATCCCAAGCCTTCCCATGGTTCTTTGGTTTTTTTGGCATCTAAACCTCCTTGGATGGTTATATGGCCAAATCAACAAAAGATCTTCATGGTTGATATAGAAGGGGTGAATATCAAGGTCAAGGGAAAGTCGTGCTCAGACCATTGCGACCTTGATCAAGTTGGTACGCAAACGAGATCGTACAGATGATGCTTCACCCGCAATACTTCGATTTCTTGAGATGCTCCAGATCAACCGGGAACTCTAGCTTGCTGGCGATATTCTCGGAGAGGGTCTTGGCTGCATGTCTTTCGGCGACGTATCCCCAGGCGGTTTCTGTCAGGAAAATGGTCCTTGCCGCTCCGGTAGCAAGTACGGAGAGAGTAGAGAACTAGAGGTGACAGAAAATCAGCATCAGATCAGTAGGGACGTCTGGTACACCAACTTAGCACAGTTCGAGGACCGTCCGAGATCCATAAAATGCAAAAGAAGGAAGTCCGCAAAACCTTTTGGTTTCACGGACTTCCAGTTTCATTCGTGGTAGCGAGGAGAGGACTTGAACCTCCGACTCTGCGGATATGAGCCGCATGCTCTGACCAACTGAGCTACCTCGCCACGTTTGTGCGCCGAAGCGGTCACAGTCTATAGACCGTCTTTTTCGGCTTGGCAAGTGGAAATTCCCGCTTGGGCCGATTTTTTGGAACATATTACAAAAACAGGAGAATCAGTACAGCAAGGCCGAGGCGGTATACGGCGAAGGGACGCAGGGTGAGGCGGCCAAGGAGGATGATGAACCCTTTGACCGCTATCCAGGCGGCGATGAAGGAGACCAGGAAGCCGAGCAGCAGGAAGAGCATGTCGCCGTGTTCGAACAGCTCGTAGTTCTTGAGGAAATCATAGCCTGTGGCGGCGAACATGATGGGCACGGCGGCGATGAAGGAGTACTCGGCGGCCACGGTGCGGCCCGCGCCCAGGAGCATGCCGCCCATGATGGTCGAGGCCGAGCGCGAGAATCCGGGCCACAGGGCCAGGCATTGGAACAGGCCGATGCCCAGCGCCAGTTTCGGGGTGATCTCGTCCAGGGATTCCATTTCGATGCGCTTGTTCATGCCCTCGACCACGAAGATGAGCACCGCGCCAACGGCCAGGGCCACGGCCACCGTGCCGGGCGAAAAGAGGTGCTCCTTGATGTAGCCGTGGGCCAGCAGGCCGACCACCGAGGCGGGCAGGGAGGTCAGGAAGAGCAGCCACAGCCCGTAGACGCCGGAAAATTTCCGTTCCGGGTCCGTGGCGAGCAGGCCGATGAACCGGTCCCAATAGAGGGCCACCACGGCCAGGATCGCCCCGAGCTGGATGACGATCTCGAAGGTTTCCGCCTTGGGGCCGGTGAAGTCGAGCAGGTAGCCGGTGATGATCAGATGGCCGGTGCTGGACACCGGCAGGAATTCGGTCAGACCTTCGACGATGCCGAGAATGATCGCTACATACCAGGGGGCCATGGAATCCTCAGTAATGCAATAGGGTTTCGGGACGCTGCCGCCCTAGGGTTTAGTCGAACCAACACTGTCTTGCAACCCCTTGGAAGCTGGTGTATTTCCCTCGTTGGAAGCAGGAATAACAGACAGGAGCAACCGATGACCACCATAATGCCTCAAAGCGAACTGGCGCGCAAAGCCATCGCCTGGATCTGCGAGATGCGGGAATGCAAGGAGCCCAAACCCCTTGCCGCGCTCATCGAAGAGGCGGGTGTGCGGTTCAACCTGGGGCCCAAGGATGCGGAATTCCTCATGCGTTTCTTTAAGGAAAACAAGGCATAGCATCGGGTCGTGAAGCTTCTCCAGCGCCAGATATTCCTTGAACTGCTCAAGCTGTTCGGGCTTACCGTCTCCTGCCTTCTCGGGCTGATCCTGGTGGGGCGGATGCTCCAGTTGCGCTCGCTGTTCCTCTCCCAGAACATCGGCATCCTCAACATCCTGCAACTGTTCTTTTTCCTCACGCCGTTCTTCCTGCTGCTCATCACCCCCATCGCGACCATGCTCAGCGTGTTCCTGACCTTCCTGCGCATGAGCACGGACAACGAGCTGGTGGCGCTCAAGGCCAGCGGGGTCAGCCTGTACCGCATGCTGCCCGCGCCGGCGCTCTTTTGCGCGCTCTGCACGCTGTTCGCCTTTTTCATATCGTTCTGGGGGCTTGCGTGGGGCATGGACATGTTCAAGACCAAGCTCTACTACTTTGCCAAGACCCACTCCAAGTTCGCGCTCCAGCCGGGCGTGTTCAACAAGGAGTTCCCGCACATCACCTTCTATGCCCACCAGGTGGACAACGAGAAGGGCCAGTTGAAGTTCGCCTTCGTGCGCGACGACTCCATCAAGAACACCTCGGTGGTCGTGGTGGCCCCGGAGGCGGAAATCGAGTCCACCCCGGAGCAGGCCCTGATCCACATCGTGTTCAAGAACGGGAAGATCTTCCGCGAGAGCGGGGACGAGTTGAACGTCCTCAAGTTCGGCCGCTATTCCATCAAGCTCGACCTGGGCAAGCTGCTGGTCGGCTTCAATTTTTCCGAGGAAAAGGCCAAGGACATGCCGTTTTTCCGGCTGAACGCCATCCGGGGGGACCACGACCTCATGCCGGGCCAGGACGACCGGTTCTACCGCAAGGTGGACACCGAGTTCTACAAGCGGCTGACCCTGCCGCTGGGCTGCTTCGTGCTCGGCATGTTCGCCATTCCCATCGCGTCCATCTTCCGGGGGCTCAGGCAGCAGTACGGCCTGCTCATGGCCATGGGCCTCTTCATGGTCTATTACACCATGTTCTCCATCGGCGTGAGCATGGGCGAATCCGGAACGATTCCGCCCCAATACGGCATGTGGGCACCGAACCTCCTGTTCGTGCTCGTGGCCTCGGTCGGCATGCGCTACGCCAACCTGGAGCGGACCCCCTCGGTGATCCACCGGCTCCGGCATCTGCGGCTCTCGCGCGGGAAGCGGGGTGAGGCATGAGGCTGATCGGCGTCCTCAGCCGGTACCTGATCCGGCAGAATCTCTATCTCATGGCCATCTGCCTGGCCGTGGGCACCTGCATCTACCTGCTGTCGGACATCTTCGACCGGCTGGACGATTTCATCCGGGCCGGGCTGGGCGCGGAGACCATCCTTTTCTATTTCATAGTCAAGATACCGCTCATCGTATCGCAGCTCATGCCTGCCGTCTTTCTCCTGGCCATGGTCATCCAGCTCGGGGTGCTGTCGCGCTCGCGGGAGATGCTCGCCCTGCGCGCCGGGGGCGTGTCCTTTGCCTGGTTCATCCGCTTTTTCGTGATCTATGCCTTGGTCTGGAGCGGGGGGCAGCTCGTCTTTTCCCAGTTCCTGGGCGTGTTCGGCGAATACGAGGCCAACCGCATCTGGAAGGAAGACGTCCGCAAGAAGCAGCTGGACGAACTGACCATCAAGGACCTTTGGTTCCGCGACGGGCCGTTCATCGTCATGGCCAAGGAGGCCCATCCGGGCAAGAGCCGGGCCAGCGACATCACGGTCTACGAGTTCACCACGGACAACCAGGAGCTGATCCGCATCCTGACCGCCAAGAAGGCGCTCATCGACGACCATGGCTGGGGACTGCTGGACGTGCACGAGCTGGACACCCGGACGTTCATAGCAGTGGACCGGCTCTCCCAGTTCCTGTCCGTGCGCCAGAACCTCAAGGCGTACGCCGCCGTGGAGTTGAAGGGCGACACGGCCCAGCTCCCGCTGTTCGAATTATCCAAGGCGATAAAGCGGTTGGAGGAGTCCGGGTCCAACGTGGAGATCCTGCGCACCGTGTGGCACGGCAAGTTTTCCTATGCCTGCTCCATGATGGTCATGGCCCTGCTGGCCCTGGCGCTGGTGACCTGGTCCGAGAACGTCTACGCCAACATCGGGCTGTCGCTGATCCTCATCTTCGTCCAATACGGGGTGCACGTGGTCGGGGCCACGGCCGGAGAGAAGGGCGTGCTGCCGCCCATCATCGCGGCCTGGCTGGGCAACGCGATCATGGGGGGGGCGGCGAGCCTCAGGCTGGCCTGGGTCTCCCTGCCGGGATTCCAGGCCACGGTCCTCGGTTGGGTGGAAGGGCTTATTCCCCGCCGGGCGTGATCACGCGCCGGCGGCTTCGGTGAACGCGGCCCAGAGCTTTTCCTCGCCCTTGCCGGTCTTGCTGGAGAAGGACAGGGGCAGGCGGTCCTGCTGGAGGATGTCCCGCCACTGGGTCTGGAGCTGCGCCAGCTCCCGCTGCTTGGGCTTGTCCGCCTTGGTCAGCACCGGGATGACCGGGATGCCGAGGCTTCGGACGTAGGAAGTCAGCTCCATGTCGATCTTCTGCGGGGGCAGGCGGGAATCGAGCAGCACGGCCACGGCCCTGAGGCGCGGGTTGTCCTTCATGTAGGCTTCGATCAGCTTGCCCCACTTGGCCCGCTCCTGCTTGGAGCACTTGGCGTAGCCGTAGCCCGGCAGGTCCACGAGGTAGTACCCGTCGGGGTCCACCCGGTAGTAGTTGAGGCTGCGCGTCTTGCCCGGCTTGGAGCTGATCTTGGCCAGCGCCTTGCGCCCGGCCAGCCGGTTGACCAGCGAAGACTTGCCCACGTTGGAGCGCCCGGCAAGGGCGATCTGGGGAGCGTCGATGTCTTCGAGCTGCTTGATTTCGTATATTGTTTTGACTAACTCAATGGTTCGGTTCATAAAGAGACACCGTTTAGGCAGTGGTTTTCAGGACGCCCCCAATGTTCTTTTTTTATGGTGGCGCGTCAAGACATAGCGGAAAATAGTCAGGGGGTAGGGCATGGCCAAATACCATATACTCATATTAAATGGTCCCAATCTCGGGCACATCGGCAAACGCCAGCCGGAGATCTATGGTTCGCAAACCATGGAGGATATGCCCGCGCTGCTGGAAACCCTCATGGGCGAAAAGGCCGCCGAGGTGACCCTGAGCCATTTTCAGTCCAACTCCGAGGGCGGACTCATCGACCGCCTGGAATGGGCGCGCGAGGAGGGCGTGGACGGCGTGGTCTTCAATGCGGGGGCCTACACCCACACCAGCCTGGCCCTGGCCGACTGCCTGGCCTGGATCGACATCCCCTGCGTGGAGGTGCATATCAGCAACATTTGGGCGCGCACCGACCAGCCCCTGCGCCAGAAATCCATTATGGGCGAGAGGTGCATCGGCGTGATTGCCGGTTTCGGAATTCTGAGTTATGCCCTCGGTGTCCAAGCGCTCGTGGAGCGGTTGCGGGGCTGAATAAGCCGATAAAAGACCCGGTAACAACCGGTAACATTTGGAGAAATATATGATATCGACCAAGGATTTCAGGACTGGCCTGAAAATCGAGATCGACGGCAAGCCGTTTGAAATCATCGAGTTTCAGCACTTCAAGCCGGGCAAGGGCGGCGCCATGGTGCGTACCAAGCTGCGCCAGATGATGACCGGCCAGGTGCTCGACAAGACCTTCCGCTCCGGCGAGAAGGTGGACAAACCCGACATGGCCGTTACCGAAATGCAGTACATTTTCCGTGAAGGCGACTTCTTCGTGTTCATGGACCTCGAGACCTACGAGCAGATGCACGTCCCCGGCGACAACGTCGGCGAGAAGGGCGGCTTCATCAAGGAAGGCGACACCGTCAAGGTCCTGCTCTACAACGGCGAGCTGATCGGCGTGGACCTGCCCGCAGGCGTTACCCTCAAGGTGGCCCAGACCGACCCCGGCATCCAGGGCGACCGCGTGAGCAACGCCACCAAGCCCGCCACCATGGAGACCGGGCTGAAGGTCAACGTTCCGCTGTTCATCAACGAAGGCGACACCATCAAGGTGGACACCCGGAGCGGAGAGTATCTTGGACGCGAATAAAGCGGACTTGCAACACCTTGTGTAAATTGCGTAAAAAGGTCGTGGGCAGGTTGCTGTCCAGGACCTTTTTTATTCTAAGAGAGGATTAATGGCGAGACGGCGGAACACCACGGTACAAACGGAGCGGAAAGGGCGCGGCAACGAGATCATCGGGCTGTTCCTTCTCTTTCTCTCCGCGTTCCTTTTCCTGAGCATCCTGTCCTTCGACCCGGGCGACCCCAGCTTCAACCAGGCGGTCACCTCGGGGCGCAAGGTACACAACGTCGTCGGGTACGCGGGGTCATACTGCGCCGGTTTCCTTGTGGAAATGTTCGGCGTTGGGGCGATATTCCTGCCCCTGTATTTCCTTTATCTGGGACTGTCCCGGTTCATTTCGAGGCTGAAGCTCTCCTTCACCCGCTGGCTCGGCGTCATCGGGTTGTTCGTGGCCTTCGAGGCCTGGGCCATGCACCCCTGGTTCTTCTCCGTGCCTGAGGATGCCTACGGCCTCATCGGCAGCGGCTTCTTCGGCCGGTCCGTGATCACCAAGTACACCCTGCCGTACCTCCGGCCCGTGGGCACCTTCCTGCTCTGGCTGTTCGTGACCATCGTCTCGGTCCAGGGCGTGCTCGGCTTCAGCTGGGCCTCTGTCTGGGTCGTGCTCGGCCAGTGGTGGGAGCGGTACCGGGAGGGCGCCATGGAGCGCAAGGAGGCGCGCGCACTGCGCCGCGAGGCCAAGGCGCGCGAAAAGGCAGAACGCGAGCCGGAAGAGGAAGAAACGCCCCTCCAGTTCGTGGACCTGGACGCGGGCGAAAAGGACCGCCCGGTGAAGGTTTCTCCGCCCCCGAAAAAGCCCAGACCCGCTGCGGCGAAATCCGTTCCGTCTCCGGTCAACGTTCCGGCCGGACCCGGCGGGCTGCCGAATACCGCGCTGCTGACCGCGCCCCCGCTGCAGTCCTCATCGCAGACCCCGGCGGTGCTCCAGCCCCTGGCCGACAAGCTCAAGGAATGTTTGAACGATTTCAACGTGCAGGGCGAAATCCAGCACGTTGTCCCCGGTCCCGTGGTGACCATGTTTGAGTTCAAGCCCGCGCCCGGCATCAAGGTCTCCAAGATCGAGAACCTGACCGACGACATAGCCCTGGCCCTGCGCGCCGAGTCCGTGCGCATCGAGGCCCCCATTCCGGGCAAGGACTCCGTGGGCATCGAGATACCGAACATTGAGCGGGAGATGGTTTATCTGCGCGAAGTGTTGGAATCCAAGGAATTCACCGGCTCCAAGTCGCCGCTCACCCTGGCCCTCGGCAAGGACATCCAGGGCGCGACCAAGGTCGCGGACCTGGCCCGTATGCCGCACCTGCTGGTGGCGGGCGCCACCGGCGCGGGCAAGTCCGTGGGCATCAACGGGTTCCTTTTGTCCCTGCTGTACAAGGCCGGGCCCGAGGACGTGAAGCTGCTCCTGGTGGACCCCAAGCGCATCGAGCTGGCTCCGTACGCGGACCTGCCGCACCTGGTCCATCCCGTGGTCACCGACATGAACATGGCCAAGAGCGCCCTGGAGTGGGCGGTCTTCGAAATGGACTGCCGGTACGAGAAAATGGCCCAGTTGGGCGTCCGCAACATCGAGGGATACAACAAGAAAGTCGAGGAGATGGGCGACAATGTGCCGGAGGAGTTCGAGCACATGAAGCACATGCCCTATCTGGTCATCATCATCGACGAGCTGGCCGACCTGATGATGACCGCGGCCAAGGAAGTGGAGCAGTGCATCGTGCGGCTGGCCCAGCTGGCGCGCGCCGCGGGCATCCACCTGGTCCTGGCCACCCAGCGGCCCAGCGTGGACGTGGTCACCGGCCTGATCAAGGCCAACTTCCCGACCCGCATCTCCTTTTTCGTGACCTCCAAGTTCGACTCCCGGACCATTCTCGACGCCGTGGGCGCGGAGCGGCTGCTCGGCAAGGGCGACATGCTTTTCAAGCCCAGCGGCGGCAAGCTCAAGCGGATGCACGGCGCGTACGTGGACGAGACGGAAATTGCGCATGTGGTCGATTTCTGGAAACAGTCCGTACCCCAGGAGTTCGAGCTGGACTTCAGCGACTGGAGTCCGAACACGGGCAACGGCGGGGGTTCCGGCGGGGTCAGCTCCACGGACGACCCGGTCTACGACGAGGCGGTACAGTTCGTGCTTGACCAGGGCAAGGCGTCCATCTCGCTGTTGCAGCGCAGGCTGCGCATCGGTTTCAACCGCGCGGCCCGATTCATCGAGCAGATGGAGGAGGACGGTATCCTCGGTCCCCAGGAGGGGAGCAAGCCGCGAAAGGTCATCAAGCCTGAATAATTGGAGATTATATGAACTCTAGAATATTTTGTGCCATTTTTGCGATCCTGTTCCTGCTCCTGTCCCCGGCCCTTTCCCCGGCTGCGGATGCGGTCAAAACCGAGGATTTGCCGGACCTGATTCAGAAGCGATACGAAGACCTTAAAACATTCCGGGCCGACTTCGAGCAGGACCTGACCAACGTGGCCAGCGGCCAGGTGGAGCACCGCAAGGGCAAGATCTGGTTCATGAACCCCTCCAAGGTGCGCTGGGAGACCTCCGCGCCCGAGGAGGAGCTGCTGGTGGTGGGTGAGGAATACGCCTGGGACTACATCCGCGACGAGGAACTGGCCATCAAGTACAGCGTGGCCACTCTTCTGGATTCCAAGACCATCCTCCGCTTTCTGTCCGGCCGGGCCAACATCAAGGAAGATTTCGTGGTCAAGACCGAGTGGGCGGGCGCGGACGAGGTCCGGGCCAGATGGGGCAAGGGCTACACCGTGCTCCAGCTGGTGCCCAAGGAGGCCGAGCCGGGCATGGTCCTGGCCTTCATCGGCGTGGAGCCGGACACCGGGTTGCTCCGGCAGGTTATGATCGTGGACTTCTACGGCAACGGCAACGAGGTTCGCCTGGCCAACGTGGAGACCGACGTGGAACTGGGTCCGGACATGTTCACCTTCACCCCGCCCGCAGGCACCCAGGTGGAGGACAACACCCAGGGGTTCTAGCCGCCCTGAAACGGCGCGGTCGGCTCGTCAGCCGAAAAAACAGGCCGCACGGTGCGTTTTCGATGCACCGTGCGGCCTGTTTTGTCTTCACCACCACTCCTTGGCGCGGCAAAGGGGAGAGACGATGTGCTGCCTGCTAGGCCAGTCCCACCGCCCGTTTCAGGTCCGCGAGTTCCCTGGCGGAGAGTTCGCGCCACTGGCCGCGCTTGAGGCTGCCGAGTTCCAGGGGACCCTGGCTGACGCGCTTCAGGCGCAGGATGGTCAGCCCCAGCTCCTCGCACATGCGGCGAATCTGGCGGTTAATCCCCTGGGTCAGTGTGATCTCCACCTGTTGGGTGCCGGCCACGGGACGCTTCACCAGCACCTTGGCCGGGGCGAGCTGCACGCCGTCCTTGAGCTTCATGCCCTTGCGCATGGCCGCTTCGGCGGCGGGCGGGACAATGCCGCGGACGGTCACGACGTAGACCTTGGGCAGGTGGTATTTGGGGTGGGTCAGCCGGTAGCAGAGGTCGCCGTCCGTGGTCAGCAGGAGCAGCCCCTCGGAGTAGAAGTCGAGGCGGCCCACCGGGAACGGGCGCTTGTCCACGATGTCGGCGGGCAGCAGGTCGAGCACGGTGGTGCGGCCCTGGGGGTCCTTTGCCGTGGTCACGGTCTCCACCGGCTTGTGGAGCATGAGGGTGATGTCAGCGGGAGCGGCCTTGGCGCCGACCCGCTTGCCGTCCACGGCGACCTCGTCGCGGTCCGGGTCCACCTGGACGCCGGGAGAATCGGCTTTTTGGCCGTTGACGGTCACTCGCCCGGCGAACACGAGTTCGTCGGCGCCGCGCCGGGACGCGACGCCGTTCTGGGCGATGAATTTATTCAGTCGGATGGTATCGGGGGTATTTTGGGGCATGCCCCGTCTTCTAAGCCCGAATGGTCTTGGTGGCAAGCTGGAAGCTGGTGACCACGTCGAGCATGTTGGTCACGTCGCCCACGCCGCGCTGGTCGTTCAGACCGAAGAATTCCAGACAGGTGCCGCAGACCAGCACGGAAACCCCGGCGTCCTCCAACTCCTTCAGCTTCTCCTGGCACCGGTTGCCGGACACGGCCAGCTTGACGCCGCCGTTGACCAGGATGATGCGCCACAGGTCGCTTCCCAGTTCCTTGAGGGTCAGGATGAAGTTGTACATCAGGTTGCCGCCCAGGGTGTCGTCGCCCGATCCCAATGTCTCGGCGGGGATAAAGACCAGGATTTTTTCGTTGGTCTCGGCGGTGATCTCGGCCTCGGATATGACCGCGCACTCGGCGCATTCGCCCTCGCGTGTGCCGGTGATCACGTGGTTGGCCCCGGACGGCTCGGCCTGCACGGCGTAGCCCTGCATGGTCAGGAAGCGGGACACGTTCTCTCTGGCCGCGTCGTTGTCCACGACGATGACCAGTCTGGACGGCGCATCCTTTTCGATGGCCTCCTTGGCGCGGAGGACGGGCTGGGGGCAGGGAAGTCCTTTGCAGTCGATGGAAATATCAGTCATATCTTCTCCTTGATGAAATACTCCAGCATGGATACCCGGTTTTGGTCAAATTGATAAGCCGTATTCCGGGGGTATGGTCCAAAGACAGTTTCGATGGTCCCGCCCCCTTGCCCTTCGCGCGGGGAGCCGGTAGACAGAGGTAAATCGGAATTCGAGCGAAACCATGAAGATACCCATCGATCCCGCGTCCTTCGCCCCTTTTATCTCCTGGCTGTTCCGCCTGTGGACCCGGTCCATACGGTTTGAGGTCGTGGGCGATCCCGGCAGCTTCATCGAGAGCAACAAACGGGGCGAGGCCGTGGTACTCGCCCTGTGGCACGGCGAAATCTTTCCCCTTACAGCCTATGGCCATACCCTCAGTTCCCATCTGGTGACCTTTGTCAGCCAGAGCAAGGACGGCGAGGTCATCGCCCGGGTGCTGGAGCGGCTTGGACACTCCACGGTACGCGGTTCGAGCACGCGCGGCGGGGTCAGGGCGCTGCTCCAGGCCAAGCGGGTCATGGAAAGGGAAAACCGCATGGCCGTGTTCACCATCGACGGTCCCAAGGGGCCGCGCCACAGGGCCAAGGACGGCGTCATCTTCCTGGCCCAGCGCGCCGGTGCCAAGATCATTCCCCTGCGGGCCTACCCCGAGCGAAAGAAGGTCTTCGACAAGTCCTGGGATCGCTTCGTCCTGCCCCTGCCGTTCACCCGCTGCCCGGTCTATCTTGGCGATCCCATGGAGGTGACGACCGAAAAACTGACCCCCGAAGTCATGGAACGCGAAAAGCGCCGCCTGGAAGAACGCATGCTTTCCCTCGGCCCGCAATAGGCGGGCGGAGAGCGCCTCCCCCTTCCCCCGGACCCCCATCTCCCTCTCCCTCCTGAATTTTTTGTGTCGCTTCGCGAGGGCGGACACAAGAAAGAGCCCCCGGTCCTGGTGGATCGGGGGCTTTGTCATTGTGTCGAAGACCAGGGGCGTCTAGTCGATTTTCATACGGGCGGTGCCTTCCTTGTAGAAGGGCAGGGCAACCTTTTTCGCCTCAAGCTCCACGCGGGCGGTCTTGATCAGGAAGGTTTCGTTGTCCGCGGCGTCCGCCTTGACGTAGGCCAGGGCGACGCAGTGGCCCAGGCTCGGGGCGAAGGAACCGGAGGTGACCACGCCCACCGGGGTGCCGTCGGGCAGGCAGACCTGGTCGTGATGGCGGGCGGTCCTGCGGCCCTCGATGGACAGGGGAATCAGGGATTCGTCCACCCGGCCCAGGCCGGACTTGCCGATGTATTCGGACTCCTTTTTCAGGAAGAAGCCCGCGCCTGCCTCAACCGGGGTGCGCTGCTCGTCCAGGTCCTGGCCGTAGAGCGGGTAGCCGATCTCCAAGCGCAGGGTGTCGCGCGCGCCCAGTCCAACCGGCTCCACGCGCTCGTCGGCGGCCAGCTTCTCCCACACCTCGACCACCTTGTCGGAGGGCAGGTACAGCTCGAAGCCCAGCTCGCCGGTGTACCCGGTGCGGCTGACGATCATCGGGATGCCGAGCGGGGAAGCCTGCTCGAAGTTGAAGTATTTGAGGTGATTCCAGCTTCCGCCAAGGACGTCGTTGAGCACGGCCAGGCTCTCGGGGCCCTGGACGTCGATCTTGCCGGTCTCGTCGCTGATGTCAGTGAAGGTCAAATTGTCGGGCAGGTTGGCCTTGATGTGGTTGAAGTCCTTTTCCCTGCACGCGCCGTTGACCACGAGCATGTATTCATCCTCGGCCAGGCAGTAGACGATCAGGTCGTCGTTGATGCCGCCGGACGCGTTGAGCAGGAACCCGTAGCGGCATTTGCCAGCGCCCAGGGTGTTCAGGTCGTGGCTGACGATCGTGTTCAGGGCGTCCTTGGCCCCCGTGCCGGAGAGCTTGAACTCACCCATGTGGCAGATATCGAAAATGCCCGCTTTTTCGCGGGTGTGCTTATGCTCGACGATGATGCCCTTGTACTGCACCGGCATGTCGAAACCGGCGAACGGGGCCATCTTGGCGCCGTTGGCCCTGTGCCATGCGGTGAGCGGGGTGGTTGCCAGGTTTTCCACTGTATACTCCTTGGGATGGATGTGATTATTGACCGGAACCGGACTGGCTCGAAATGCGGGATTTCCGTATGGCGCGGAACTCGTCGAGCAGCATGACCAGTTGCTGGTACAGTTTCTTGACTTCTCTGCCATAGGGCGACAGGTCCTTGTCCTCGTTGCGCACATAGGTGCGCAACAGGTAGGCGTCGGAGACCACGTCGTTGCCTATGATCAAAATTTTCACGACCAGTTTGTCGAAATAATTGACGATCTCGAACTTCAGATCATTGAGGATCTCGGCCGTCAGCTCCAGGCTGCGCTTGTAGGAGATGGTCTCTCCCTTGTACTTGCGCGAGCGCAGCTCCTCGAGGACCCGGATCTTGCGGGCCTGCTGTATCTGGCTGTACCGCGACCAGACCTCCTGGTGCAGGTCGTGGTACTCGTTGAACACGTCGTAGTGTTCCGGCGAGAGCAGGTAGGCGTCGAGCACGCGCACCAGCTGGGAGTAGTAGTCGTCGGAGTAGTCCACGATGCGGTGCATGTGCTTGGAGAGCCAGACGTACAGGACCTTGAGCCGGTGCTCGTGGGTCTCGGTGGACTCGATCAGCTCCTGGCGCTTGTAGTTCACCGGGATGCGGTACTCGCCGCGCACGATGTCGTTCAGGCGCAGGATCATGTTGCGCACGTTCTGGATGATGTTCAACCCCTCGATGATCCTGCCGGTGATCGGGTGGATGATCTCCTGCTTGAGCACGGACAGGGCGCGGTCCTCGCGCACGTTCCTGGCGTTGTAGTCGTGCTGCTGGTAGGTCACGCGCAGGATCACCACGCGCTTCTTGGGGTCTATGAAGAATCCCTGGTCCTTGAGGACTTCCACCAGTTCCTTCTGGTTCTCGTTGACCTGGGTCAGCGCGATCTTCTCCACCCGGGGATATTTCACCGACCGCCGCGGCGTGCCCTTGGGCGGCGGCATCAGGGTGGTGATGGTCCGGTCGCTCTGGCCGAGCACGCGGACGATGAACCGCTCGTGCTGGCGCAGCAGCCGGATGGCGAACATGGCCGAGGAAGTGCGCCGCTCCGAGACGATGGGGAATCCGTGCAGCTCCATCATGAACTGGTACACGAACAACCGGTTGCATTCGTAGAGCAGGTTGTTGCCCGGCTTGAACTTGCCGATCTTCAGCCCGAACTGCTTGAGTTCGCTGTCCAGGTTGGACGGCAGGGAGGCGTACATCCCTTGCAGCGTGAACTCGCCGGACGAGTCCTGGGCCAGGACGTGGGCGCGCTCCAGCTCCAGCAGGAAAGGCAGCATGCGGTCGTAGTTGCCCAGGGCGCAGATGTCCTTGGATTCGAATTTGCCCAGAAAGTCCTGGTGGTACCGCTTGGGCAGGCGGCTGAGAAAGGTGCGCAGGTTGGTGGACCGGACGTTCTCGGCTACCGAACAGGAGTCCTGGATCAGCATCTCCTCCCAATCCGAGGGGGAGTGCAGGGCGTCGAACTGGAAAATTTCCTGAAAGGAGTTCAGTTGGCGCTCGAAGGCGACCATGGAGAAACCGGGCAGGTTCTTGTGTTCGTAGAGATCGACCTCGAAGGAGGGCAGCAGCTCGCGGGCCTCCACCAGGGGGTAGTCCTGGACCTCGAAATAGGGACGCATCAGACAGTGCTTGATGTGCTCGTAATCGATGAATTCCTTGAGTGCCTCAAGGGTCTTGAGCCTGATGCGGGTCTTTCTCCCCTTTCTTTGGTAGCCAGGAGCCTGGCTGAATGCTTTTTTCCACATCGGCGGCGTTCCGGGTCGAATGAAGGAGGGCGGGTGGTCGTCCTCGCGTGATCATCTAATGAGACTATACACATATGGCCCGGAATTCAATGATAAGCGCGCCGAAATTCCCTTTCTCCGCACCGAGCGCCCAGTGGTTGATCACGGCGAGGAAAAGAGGGCCTTCGGGAATCAATGGGGCCGAATTATTGACTCTCTGGCCGCTGTTGGCTACTGTGTCCGGGCTTTTGGAGGACTTGACCACACCGCATCATCCGGGGGACTAGGGGAAACGTCATGAAGAAAAAGGACCAGTGTCCGCGATCCAAGATCAACGAGCAATATTGCACCTGCACCTACAACTGTGACAAGCACGGCATATGTTGCGAATGCCTGCATTATCACCGGCAGCGGGGAGAACTTCCCGCCTGCTACTTCACCAAGGAAGAGGAGAAGACCTACAACCGTACGGTTGAGTTCTTCATCCAGCGCCGGTCCTAACAGGCCGCGCATCCTGGATTATTTGCACAGGCAGGGCGGTCAAGGCCGCCCTTTTTCTTTGAGGAGTACCGGAAATGACGACCCGATTCGACGCAGCGGCTCTCATGGAGCCGCTCAAGGCCATCGTGGACAAGGCGGGCGACATCGTCCGCGAAGGCGCGGGCAGGACCCGGAAGATCATGCACAAGGGGCGCATCGATCTGGTGACCGAGACCGACATGGCCGTGGAGGCCATGCTCAAGGAGGAGCTCGCCGTCCTCCTGCCCGGTTCCGACTTCCTGGCCGAGGAAACGGCCAAGGAGACCCGGCCGGGCGAGTTGACCTGGATCATCGACCCGGTGGACGGGACCACGAATTTTGCCCACGGCCTGCCGTTCGTGGCCAATTCCATCGCCTTGTGGCATCGCGACAGGGTGGTCCTGGGTGTCGTCAACCTTCCGCTCCTGGGCGAAATGTTCACCGCCGTGGAGGGACAGGGGGCGTCCTGCAACGGCATTCCCGTGTCCGTGACCGATGAGGCGGACCTGGAAAAGACCCTGCTGGCCACGGGCTTTCCCTATGACATCGACGCGCACATAGACGACATTCTCAAGCATTTCAGGACGCTTCTGCCGCTGACCCAGGGCATACGGCGTCCGGGCGCGGCGGCCCTGGACCTGGCCTACGTGGCCTGCGGGCGGTTCGACGGGTTTTACGAGAGGGCCCTCAATCCTTGGGATACCGCCGCCGGGCTGCTGCTGGTGGCCGAGGCCGGGGGCCGGGTCAGCGAATACGACGCGACCGTCCCGTACGCCTTTGGTTCCGGGAGCATTCTGGCCACCAACGGCCGGATTCACGAGGAATTGAGCGGTCTGCTGCTGCGGGATTAGGCCGGGACCAGGAGCCCGGACTCCCAGAGGATCACCAGGTTGGGGGTGAGCAGCTCCCGGAATTCCTTGACCAGGCAGGTCAGCTCTTCCGGGGAGTAGTAGAACCCCTCGGAGACCGAGTCGCTGCCGGGAACGATGGGCAGGGTGTTCTTGGTCACCTCGAACAGGGCGACGTGCTCGAACCCGGTTTCCGGGCCGGCGGGCAGCTCTCGGACGAACTGGGGATGCTCTATTTCCAGGTTCAGCTCCTCCCGGAGCGCGCGCACGGCGGCGTCGAAGGTGGATTCCCCGGCCCTGGGGTGGGTGCGGGCCGAGATGTCCCACCGTCCCGGAAAGAACTGTTTGTTGGCGTTGCGCTTTTGCAGGTAGATTTTCCGTTCCGGGTTGAACACCAGGACCTGTACGGACCGGTGCAGGAGCAACTGCCGGTGCACCGTGCGCTTGGAGAGCACGGCCAGGGGGCGGTTGTTCTTATCGATCACTTCCACCAGGTGATCGGCCTCGGTATCGGCGGGGGTTTTGTGCGGGATCATCTCCACCTGCTCTTTTGCTTTGCTAATAAACTGTGTATACACCCAATGTTTCAACATATCCAGCCCAATAGGGCGGGGGAACAATGACGGATGCGGTGATCGACCTGGGCGTTTCCGACGTCGACGACCTCATTGAACTCGAAGGGCGTTGTTTCGAGTACCACTGGACGCGCGACCAGTTCCTGCTGGGGCTGGAGAGCGGCGCCTATCGGATCATCGGCGTCCGCAGAGGGGCCATCCTTGCGGGATACATGGCCTTTTCCATGATCGAAGACGAGATGGAGATCCTCAACCTGGCGGTGCACCCCGACCATCGGCGGCAGGGGCTGGGCGAAGCGCTTCTGGCGCGGAGCTTCGAAATCTGTGCGGCCGAAGGCGTCACCAAAAGTTTTCTGGATGTGAAGGTGTCCAACGATCCAGCCTTGGCTTTGTACCGCAAATTCGGGTACAAGAAGATCGGAGTGCGCAAAAAATACTATCCCGATACCCGGGAAGACGCGTTGTTGTTCCGCTACGACTTTTAACATAACTACGAGGTTTTTCAGATGTTGTGCATCGACGAGCTGCCTATTTCCGGCAAAAAGCTGCTGTTCCGGGTGGACTTCAACGTGCCCATAGAGGACGGGGTGATCACCGACGACCACCGCATCCGCGCAGCCCTGCCGTCCATCCGCTATGCACTGGACAACGGCGCGTCGGTCATCCTCTGCGCCCACCTGGGCAAGCCCAAGGGCAAGGTCGTCCCCGAGCTGTCTCTGGGGCCGGTGGCCAATCGCACCGGAGAGCTGCTTGGCCTGGGCGTGGCCCTGATTCCCGGGCGTATCGGCGACCAGGCGGTGAAGGCCTGCGCCGATCTCCAGCCCGGCCGGGTGATCATGCTCGACAATCTGCGCTTCAATCCCGAAGAGACCGGCAAGACCCCGGAAGAGCGGGGCAATTTCGGCAAGCTGCTGGCGTCCCTGGCCGACGTCTACGTGAATGACGCCTTTGGCGTGGCCCACCGCGAGAACGCTTCGGTGGTGGACGTGCCCAAACACGCCAAGGTGTGCTGCGCCGGGTTCCTGCTGCAGCGCGAATACGACTACCTCGGCGACGCCCTCAAGGCGCCCAAGCGGCCCTATGTCTGCGTTTCCGGCGGTGCCAAGGTGTCCACCAAGCTGGGCATCCTGAACAACCTGCTCGGCAAGGTGGACGACATCATCATCGGCGGGGCCATGGCCAATACCTTCCTCATGGCCCAGGGGTACAACATGGGCCAGTCCCTGGTGGAGCCGGACCTGGTGGACGCCGCGTCCGAGATCATGCGCAAGGCCGAGTCCATGGGCTCGGTCCTGCATCTGCCCGTGGACTTCCTCTACGCCAAGACCCCCAAGGCCAAACAGGTGGAAGGGGTGTGCACGGCCAAGACCGTGCCCACGGACGCCCTGGTCCTGGACATCGGGCCGGAGACCATCACCAATTTCGTGTCCGTCCTCAAGCTGGCCAAGACCGTGGTCTGGAACGGCCCCATGGGTCTCTTCGAGACAACGGCGTTTGCCAAGGGGTCCCTGGCGGTGTGCAAGGCCATAGCCGGTCTGGACGACTCTCTGACCATTGTTGGCGGCGGGGATACTGATGCTGTGGTCAATCTCCTCAACATGGCGGATAAATTCAGCTTTATTTCCACCGGCGGCGGTTCCTTCCTGGAATTTCTCGAAGGCAAGGAGCTGCCCGCGTTCACAGCTTTAAAGGAGTGCATGAAGTAATGAAGAAGCTCATGGCGGCCAATTGGAAGATGTACAAGACCTGGGCCGAGGCCGAATCGACCGCCAGGGAACTGGTCGGACTGGCCGCGGACAAGCTCCCGGCGGACAGGGAGGTCCTCGTCTTTCCCCCGTTCACCGCACTCAAGGCCGTGGGGGACGCCTTTGCCCCGGTTGACGGCTTCTCCGCCGGAGGGCAGGACTTCTATACGGAAGAAGAAGGCGCCTTCACCGGCGAGATATCCCCGAAGATGCTCGCCGACGCAGGGGCGTCCTATGGGCTGACAGGCCATTCCGAACGCCGCCACGTGCTCGGCGAGAGTGACGAGTTGGTGGGACGCAAGACCGCCTACGGCCTGGAAAAGGGCCTCAAGGTCATTCTCTGCGTGGGCGAGAAGATCGAGGAGCGCAAGGGCGGCAAGGTCGAGGAGGTCCTGGAGCGCCAGATCAGGGCCGGACTGCGCGACGTTCCCGTGGGCGTGGAGCCGGACCGGATCAGCGTGGCCTACGAGCCTGTCTGGGCCATCGGCACCGGCGAGGTGGCCGGTCCTGCGGAAATCCAGCAGGCTCACGGTTTCACCCGGAAAATTCTCGTTTCAATTTATGGAGAAAAAGCCAATGAAATGAGAATCTTATATGGCGGCAGCGTCAAACCGGGCAACTGCGCGGAAATTATTGCGCTTGACAATGTCGACGGAGTATTGGTAGGAGGCGCGAGCTTGCTGAGCGAAAGCTTTTCTCAGATCGTACTGGCCTGATATTGCAAGCGGAAAAAAGATTCTAAGAAAAGGGATTGATTGTGGAAACCTTAGTGATTGTCATTCATGTTTTGGCTTGCATCTTTTTGATCGGCGCAGTAATGCTGCAGTCCGGTCATGAGGGGATGGGAGTCATCTTCGGCGGCGGTAGCAGCACGATGTTCGGCTCCACCGGCGCGGGCGGTATCCTGGTCAAGGTAACCGCTGGACTCGCAACGGTTTTCCTGCTCACTTCCCTTGGATACAATATCCTGACCGGGAACAAGGTTACGGACCAGGAGTCGATTATGCTGCAGCAGGCGAACCCCGCCGCGCAGACCACGGCTCCCGCCGAACCGGCCAAGCCGGGTATCACCTTCAAGGATACCGGGGACGACGCCAAGAGCGAATAGCTCTGAGCATATTCGTGCCGAGGTGGTGGAATTGGTAGACACGCTGTCTTGAGGGGGCAGTGGAAGAAATTCCGTGGGGGTTCGAATCCCCCCCTCGGCACCACGAAATCAAAAGGGTTGCAGCTAACAGGCTGCAACCCTTCCTCTTTTTTGACGATCCGCAAATATCCATCCTGACGGTTCCAGACCTTATGATCCGATCCTGCGCATGTTTGACATGGCGCGAGGTTGCCCTGAAAGAGCGCTCTTTGTGCTCGTCGAAAGCGAAGGGGGTTGCAGCTAGTAGCTCACCCCCCCCCCCCTTTTTTTGGCCGGGAGAATCGGTTTAAACCTGAAGCAGTATGCCTCGGCACCAGTCTAGGAGCATTCCAAAGGTTTCGCGGTCCTCGTGAGTCTCGCGCCAGGCGGAAAAGTCCATGCCCGCGAGGAGGATATCGCGCCGGGGAGAGTCCAGGCGCGCGAGCAGCTCTTGTTTGCTTTCGCAATACCGGCCCGAGTCCAGGTATTCGCATACCAGCAGGAGGAAAAAGGCGTACTTGCAGGCTTCGTTGAGAATTCTCGGTCTGGCCTCGTCTCCGGCGTACAGGTAGCTGTGGGTCAGGGGGTGCAGCAGGGTGGCGGCGCTGATCTTGGCTCCGAGCCTGATGTCCTCGCGGCTGATGGGCGGCAGGAAATCGTCCAGCCGGTTGAAAAGGTCGGCCGTGTCCATGCGGAAGGAGAAGAGCTCGTGGGGAGGCCAGGCGGCGAACTCCTCAAGCCCGCACATGAAGCCGCACGCCTTGTCTCCTTCGGGCATGGCGCGGACTATGGCGCGGTAGGCGTCCAGATCGTCCAACGAGATCTCGTCCAGCAGGACCACCAGGTCGATGTCGCTGGCCTCGGTGGCTTCCCCCCGACGATAGCTGCCCTGCAATCCGAAATATTTCAAGCGGGTTCCAAAGGTTTCCCGCAAACTGACAAGGACGTCCGCAGTCCAGCTTTGCGCTTCGATCATGTCATCCTCCTTGGGGTTGCTTGGCATTCGGGATGTACCATCTGTTGCCTCCCGTCACCAGCAATATGCGCAATAAGCCCTTCGACGCCTCCGACGGGCGAAGTTCGGTGGTGATTCCTCTTTATTCCTGCTGGTTGGGCGTGTTGATCATCACGAAATCACGGACTGGCAACCCTTCTGAAGGGACGATTGATTGCCGCCGAGTGTGCCGGTCCGTATGCCGGTAGGACTGGAACGCTTCGTGCAAAATACAGGGGGTCCGCACAATGAATGGATTGTGTAACTTCTTTGTATACTTACTGAATTTGATTGATGTGAAGGGTTGCGGGAGCAAAGGGGCTGGAATTCAAGCCGGTTTTGAACCGTAGCAAGTTGCAAAAAGCAACAGCCTTGCGCATTGCAACACTTCATCCGCGAGTAGCACGTCGACGCCTGAACCTGTCAGGCGGGGAAGGAGCGAATCATGACTGCCATTACCGTGTTCAACGGCCTGTTCTGCGATGCCGGTCCTGTATTGAAACATATTCTGGATATTACAGGATTCCGGCTGGTTACCGACCAGGAGATCATAGCCGACGCGGCCAGTCTGTCGGGATTGGACGAAAAGTCCATGGCCCGGGCGGTTTTTTACGGCGCGGCAAAGGGCGATTCCGGCCTGGATCGGGAGCAGGTGATCGGCTGGTTGCGTTTTGCCATGGCCAGAAAGCTCTCCCAGGAGAAGAACGCCGTGTTTTCGGGGTTCATGGCCCTGCTGCCTCCCCCGGAGATAGACAATATCCTGCGGGTGTGCCTGATCAGCGGAATGAACGACCGGCTTTGGATTGCGGACCGCGACAAGGGGTATCCGGAGGAGGAGGCCAAGGAGATCATCCTGGCCGACGACATGGCCCGTTGTGAATGGGTTATGAGTGTTACGGAATGCAACGATCCGTGGTCTCCCGACCTCTATGACCTGGTCATCCCGGTGGGAGCGGTGGGCATCGAGCAGAGCGCGCGCATGGTTGTGGAGCAGTTGGCCGCCGGCGTGGTCCAGGATTCCGAGGCCACGGGTGTCCGTCTGGAGGATTTTCTGCGCAATTCAGAGGTCGAGGCGGCCCTGGCCGGGCTCGGCCACCACGTTTCCGTGTCCGGCACGGACGGTGCGCTGACCCTGACCTTCGAGAGCCACGAACGGACCCTGGCCACGGTCACCCGGAACGTGCTCGATTCCGTGTTGGAGATGGACGGAGTGGAGTCGGCCGAGATCGGCCTGGGCGCCAACTACTGCGCCTTCGACGTCCTGGGCCGTGAAGGCCAGCCGGTCCTGCCCCGAAAGAGCGGCCCGGAGAAGATCTTGTCCGCCCGGGACCACGCCCTGGCCGGGAGCGTCCGCGCCGCCCTGGCCGCCCAGGGCCACGACATCGAGGTCCATTGCAGGGGAGGGGCCGTGTCCCTTGCCGTGAACAGCCATCGGAAGATGCTGGAAAGCGTGTCCAGGTCGCTCGGCGAGTTCGTGTCCGCCTATCCCGGAGTGGAAGGCGTGGAATTCGGAGTGGGGCGGATGTACCACCGTCCCGACGGGTATGGGCGGGTGCGCCGCGAACGTGCCGCCGTACTGCTGGCCGCCGACGACCGGAAATTCGAGCCGACCCTGTCCAACCGGTTGCGCAACCGGGCGAACATCGGGGCCTATGCCGTGTCCGACGGCAAGTCGATGTTGAAGAAGGTCAAGGAAATCAAGCCGGATGTGATGGTTCTTGACGCCAAGCGCGTCAGGGACGCGGACCTGCTGCGGCGGGTGCGCAAGTCCCACCCGGAGACCGAGGTCCTGGTCATCTCCGGGGTCCGTTCGGAGATGGACCGCGATGCGTTCATGGATTCCGGGGCGTTCGCCTACCTGCCCAAGCCGGTCAACACCGCGGCGCTGCACCAGGCGATCCGCGCCGCCAGGGAGAAGAGCCGCTCCCGGATGTACGCCTAGACAATTTCCCGGCGCTGTCCATTGCCTGGAGTGAAAAGGGGTTTGGCCAGGCGGCCGGACCCCTTTTCCGTCTTCCGGGTCAGGACAGCGACATGTGGAGCAGGGGGAACGGCCTGCCCTGGCCGTCCACCGGGGAACGGCCGGTCACGGCGAATCCCATGCGTTCGTAGAATCCCAGGGCCTGCGGGTTCTGCTCGTTCACATCCACCCGGGTGACGGACTGGCGTTTCACGGCGTGTTCGCAAAGGGCGCGTCCCACGCCCATGTTCCGGCTCTCCGGGGCCACGAAGAGCATTTCCAACACGCCGTCGGCCACGCCGGAAAAGCCGAGGATCCTGCCGTCCCTGCGCACGCAGCGCAGCTCAACCGCGTCGAAATATTGGGTCAGGATCAGCGGACGCAGTTCGGCTATGTCCGATTCCGCAAGAAAATCGTGGGTCGCGCGCACCGACCGTTCCCATACTTCGATGAGCTCTTCGTAATCCGTTCTTTCCGCAGTTTCCGTTCGCATGGGGACCTCGCTTTCCATGACACGTTTGGGTCGCATACTCGCTTATCCATCCCGAAGCAATGGCCTGGCGGCCTTCCGCATGATCGGCTGAGGTATATATTGATTTATATCACAAGCGGTTGAATGTGATCGAAGCGTGATCACAGAAAATGCCGGAACAGGACAAGGGAGGCGACGCCCGCGACCAGGGCCACCGGCATCTGGCGGACCTTGACCGAGACGAAGAGGGTCACGGCCGAGGCCGCGATCTCGGCCGAGCCGGAGGCGAAGACGAGCGGAGCGAGGAGCGAGCAGAGGATGCTGCCGGGCAGCCTGGACAGGCAGGCTTCCACGCGGCGGTTGCCCTGGACCAGCCGCACCAGCCACGGACCGCTGATGCGGGTAAGGTAGGTGACGGCGGCCATGCCGAGGATGGCGATGAGGCTATCGGTCTGCATTGCCGCCTCGCAATCCGGTCAGGCTGCCGGCCAGCCCTCCGGCCACGATGTACCACTTGCCGGGAACGAAATGATTGACGATCAAGGCGGTTGCGGTGGCCACCAGCCAGGGGGGGATGTCGCCCTTGCCCCGCCACAGCCCGGCCAGCAGGGACAGGAACACGGCGGTAAAGGCGAAATCCAGTCCAAAGGCCTGGGGATCGGGAATGGCCGATCCCAGGAGCCGCCCGGTGATTGTGGCGCTCATCCAGGTGACCCAGAGGAGCAGCCCCGAGCCGAGCAGGAATCCCAGATCCGCCTTGCCCCGCTGTGCCGCCCCGTAGGTCATGGCCCAGCTTTCGTCCACCAGCAGGAAGAGCAGGGGCAGGGTGGCGCGCGGGGGGAGGCCCTGCATCCACGGGGTCAGGGACGCGCTCATGAGCACGTGGCGCAGGTTGACCACGCACACGGTCAAAATCAGCGCGGCAACGGGCAGGGGGTGGGTCCACATGTCCAGGGCCACGAACTGGGCGGAGCCGGCGAAGATCAGGCCGCTGGAAAGCACGGACTCCAGCATGGTCAGGCCCGCCTCACGGGTCAGCAGACCGTAGACCATGCCATAGGCAAAGACGCTGATCGCCACCGGCAGGGTGCGCCAGGCACCCATGCGGGCGGATTCGAGGGTCAACCGGGCCGGCATCTCTAGAAGGGATAGACCAGCGCGTCCTCCGCGCCGGCTTCGGGCTTGCCCATCTTGTTGTTGATGGCTTCGATGCGCGCCTGGGCAGCCTCTTTCTGCTCCTTGCGAGCGGCGTTGCGGACCACGGTGGTGAGCAGCCTCTTGGCGGTCTCGTACTTGCCCCGCTTTTCGTAGATCAGGGACGCGCGGTACATGGCGGTCAGCGCCCAGATGTTCTCACCGGGGTACTGCCAGGCCAATTTGAGGTAATAATCCAAGGCCTTGTCAGGATTGCGCATGGCCTGTTCGCCCTCGCCCAGCCAGAACAGGGTCTCGGCCTGGAGTGCGGTGGTCATGGTCGCGCGGGCGTCCCACATGGCCAGCAATTCCTTCTGCGCGGTCTCGTATTCGCGCCGCTGCTGGTAGAGCAGGGCCATACGCAGCCGGGTCATGACCGGGATCGGTTCGCCCGTGGCGGTCATCTTCTGATAGGTTTCCAGGGCGGTGGCCTGCCTGCCGGATTCCAGCTCCAGCCGGGTCTTGGCATCGAGCCAGGCCATTTGGAGGTTGGCGGGCAGGGCGGGTTCGTCGATGCGGTTCAGGTAGAACGCGCCGAGCTGGAGCCGCTTGGCCTTGACCGCGTCGTCCGCGAGGTAGAGCAGCCCGTTGATGCCGAACGAGGAGTCGTCGAACAGATAGGCGGCCCGCTTGGCCAGCGCCACGGACGGCTCCTTGGCGAAACGCTGCTGCCAGTAGGCCAGGAGCAACAGGCGGTCCAGGGGGTACTGGGCCGTGGAAAGGGTCTGCAACTGGTCGGCGGGGGCGGCTGTCCAGAAGGGGGCCTCGGTCTGGGGATGCGCTTCCTGCCCGCCTGCGCCGGAAAGGGCGGTCAGGATCGGGTAGAGCGCATAGGCCTGGGCCGGAGATTCGGGCAGAACTTTGTTCAAGTGCTCCTTGAAGGCGAGCACGCCGGCCAGTCTGAGACAGATGGGAAGGGTTGATTTGTTAATTGAATTCCAGGTGGTTGAAGCAGTCTCAAAGTCGCCGTTGGACAGGGAAAGCGCGAGCTTGAAATTGCGCAGCAGGGTCGAGGTCTGCTCGGAAATGAGCATGGAGCCGAGTTCGTTTTCGATGGCCTTGTCGGCGTCGGCCGGAGACATGGTCAGCAGGTTGTTGCGGAACTGGGTCCAGGCGGCGGAGTCGGGGTTGCCCAGGAACCATTCGGCCCGGGATTTGGAATAGGGGGCCAGCAGATTTCCCGCCCAGAAGGCGTTCGCCTTGAGATAGTTTCCTTCAAGGAATACATTCAGGTTTTCCGGCGGGTTGCCTGTTTGAAGGAAGGTCAGGATCGAGTTCCAGAAGGAAAGCAAGGCTTCCTGGGGCAGGTCGCTGACGAGGAGCGAAGCGTCTTCGAATTTTTCAAGGGAAATGGCGGCCATGGCCTGGGCGATGCGCTGGGTGTCTTCGGTACTGACCAGGGGAACGGCGGGAGACACCGCCTGGTTCGGCGTCTTGGCATCGTCGGCCGACTGACCGGGATTGATGTGGGAAGACACCTGGTTCCAGAACTCGTTATCCCAGACCTTGCGCCCCACGGACAAAACCAGGTCAAGGGCTTCCTTCTGGGAGTCCCTGGTAAGGGTGTGGTTGGCGTTGTACGACCAGTACATCTTGAGCCATACGTCGTGCCAGATGGTGTCCAGGGACGGTTCGGACCCGAAACGGCGCTTGATCTCGTCGTCGGTCATGAACTTGGAGGCCTGGGTGTACCAGAGCACGGCCTTGGTCAGGTCGCCGAGGCCGCGATAGGCCTGGCCTCCGAGCCACAGTCGCCGGGCTTCGAGTTCGCCGTCAAAAGCGGGCGTCATTTCAATGATTTCAAGTGCTTTATCGGGAGAGTTGAGGTTGAGATAGACCTGGGCGCGCTTGAGGATAGCCTCGGGGGCTTCGGCGGCGGATTCCCGGGCGTATTCCTTTTCCAGCCGGTCCCAGGCCTCGTAGTGCTCGAGCCATTGCTGAAAGGTCTGTTTATCCTGGGCCAGACCGGGAGCGGCCAGGGCCAGGATCAGGACAGCGGCCAAAACGGGATGGACGGCGTTGAATCTCATTGTACCTCGAACGGCGGCGAGCGCCTGTTGTCTGTTTGCGATGGAGCATCATTACCAGTCGCATTGAAAACTCTCAATGGGCAGCTTGCCAATTCTTCAACCGGATTCTCGGAACAGGCCAAGGGACACGGCAAAAGGAGGGCAGGCAAATTTCGTCGGTTCCGAAAGCCCCCATTTCACCCCCTCGAATTTAAAAGTTTACATAATTTACATTATGAGACAAGTGTATAAGGTGTTGAAGATGCGGGAGTAAGTCTGGTTGAACTTTTGCTATTCCGCCTTCAGCGGTCAGTGACCGACGGCTTACCCAAAGCGCCTGTCCCGTAAATCGATTCTCCGCCGTTTTCCGGCCTTTCCCGACTCAGTGCGCGTCCTCTTTGTAAAAATCCGCGACAAACAAATTGCAGGCGATATACGGACGGCTCACCGCAGTCTCCCCTGGTCGTTTCAGGGACGTGAAAACGGCTTTTGGCCGGATGAGGGATGAAGCGGACATGATGGAGTCCCGGACGAGCCTGTAGGGTCGCCCTTCCGGAACGGGATTGCGGCTCGACCGGGATGGTATTTCGGAAAGCCGGGCGGCGGGTACAAAAAAAGGCCCTGTTCGGGCCTTTCTTCGTTTGCTGTGGGTGGGAGCTAGCTTTCCTCTTTCTTGGGGATGCTGGCTCCTATCTGCTTCAGGTATTTGTCGCGGCATTCGTAGGAACAGAAGATGTGGACCTTCTCCCCTTCCCGGACACGGATGTCGCCGTCGTTCTTGACGTAGGTCCCGCAGACGGGGTCCTTGACCATTTCACCGGAGGCCACCTTCTGCTTGACGACCTTTTCCTGTTGCATGTCCTTCTTGCGCTTGTCGCCCATGAAGAGCTTGTAGACAAGGAACAATGCCGCTGCGATGACCACGAATTTGAGCATTGGGCGCCTCGCTGTGGGGTTTGGTTAGGAATCCTGCCAGATCTTCCGGCCTTCCATACGGTACTCGATGGCGGAAAGCGCCTGGTCGATGGTCGTGCCGTCGGGAAAGACGTAGTCGGGGGCGATTTCCTTGAGCGGAACGAGCACGAACGCCCTTTCCTTGGCGCGCGGATGCGGCAAGGTCAGGAAGCTCATGTCCATTTCCACGTCGCCCCAGGCGATGATGTCCATGTCCAGGGGCCTGGGGCCTCCGGGCACGGCCCTGGTGCGGCCCATCTTGGCCTCGATGGCCGTGCAGGTGGACAGGAAGCCCGGCGGCGACCATATCTCGGCGTCGATTTCGAGCTCCACCACCTGGTTGGTGAACCAGGGCTGGTCCTTGATCTCTCCCTGCGGCTCGGTCTCGTAGTATTCCGAGACCTTTTTCAGACGGATGTCGTCGCCGTAGTCTTCAAGCAGGACCAGGGCCTCATGGATGTTGTCTTCGGTGTCTCCCACGTTCGAGCCGAGGCTCACGTAGCAGATCACAGTTTCGAAATTCGGGATACGGCCTCCTCGAGCTTGTCGTTGTTTACGGTCAGGGAGATGCGGAAGTACCCTTCTCCGGGGGTGCCGAAGCCGTTGCCGGGGGTCAGGACCACGCCGGTCTGCTTCAGAACGTTGGTTACGAATTCCGAGGACTTGTACCCTTCCGGGGTGTTGCACCAGAGGTAGAAGGAGGCGTCGGGGATGCGGTGCTTGATGCCGATCTTGGTCAGGGCGGCGCTGACCACGTCCCTGCGCTCCTTGTAGATGGCGCGGAAGTTCTCGGCGAACGGCTCGCCGTCGCGCAGGGCGGCGATGCCCGCCTCCTGGACGGCCTGGAAGATGCCGGAGTCCACGTTTTCCTTGATCTTGCCCAGTCCCGCGATCAGGGACTGGTTGCCCACGGCCATGCCCACGCGCCAGCCGGTCATGTTGTAGGTCTTGGACAGGGAATGGAACTCGATGCAGACATCCTTGGCGCCCTCGCATTCGAAGATGGAGATGGGCTTGTTGTCCGGATCGTAGTAAATTTCGGTGTAGGCGGCGTCGGAGACGACGATCACGTCGAATTCCTTGGCCTTCTCGATGAGCTTCTCATAGAAGGGCTTGGTCGCCGTGGCCGCGGTCGGGTTGTTCGGGTAGCAGACGAAGATCATCTTGGCTTTGGCCCAGGTGTCGTTGCTGATGGCGTCCAGGTCGACCAGGAAGTCGTTCTCCTCGACCAGGGGCAGGTACTCAACCACACCGCCCGCGAACTGGGTGGCGATGCCGTAGACGGGATAGTTCGGAGTGGCCACCAGCACGGTGTCGCCGGGGTTGACGTAGGCCAGCGGGAAGTGGGCGATGCCCTCCTTGGAGCCGATCAGGCTGACCACCTCGGTCTTGGGGTCAAGGTCCACGTCGAAGCGCTGCTTGTACCAGTCCGCAACGGCCTGGCGGTAGGCCAGCATGCCGACGTAGTCGGGATATCGGTGGTTGGCGGCCTTCTTGGCGCTCGCGTACAGGGCTTCGATGATGAAGTCCGGGGTGGGCAGGTCCGGGTCGCCGATGCCGAGGCTGATGATGTCCATGCCCTTGGCGGCCACTTCGGCCTTGGCCTTGTCAATGGCGGCGAAAAGATACGGAGGCAGGGCCGAAAGACGGTCGGCCAGCTTGAATTCAGACATGTATTATCTCTCCTTGGAAACCGATATTGAAGCACTTTCATAATGGGGGCATGACCCTGTGTCAATGCGAACCATTGCGCTTTGACCCTCACCTTGATAGCAAGGATGCTGGCAGTTGTGCCTGTTGCGAGTTCAAGCGGCCATTACCCCTATCGGGCGGCTATCATCCAATACTTTTACGCTATCAAATCGTTCGGGCAGTGATCATGGCGCAAGGTGATAACAGCAAAAAATCCTCTGATTCCAGCCATCCCTGGGTGGACAGGTACCTTGAGCACCTGTTGATCGAGAAGGGATTGTCGGAAAACAGCCTGACCAGCTACGCCAACGACCTGACCTCCCTGCTCTCCTTCCTGGGGGAGAAGGACTTCGAGTTGAAGGACCTGTCCGACAAGACCCTCTTCCTGTACCTGACCCACCTGCGCGCCAGGGGGCTCAAGAGCCGGTCCCTGGCCCGCCACCTCTCCTCCCTGCGCGGGTTCTTCGCCTTCGCCATGGACGAGAAATGGTACAAGGAAGACCCCGGCCAGTTGCTGGAGAATCCCAAGCTCCCGCGCAAGCTGCCGGAATTCCTGACCCGCGAGGAAATAAGCCGGGTACTCGCCCTGCCCGACACGGCCACCCCGCTCGGCATGCGCGACAAGGTCATGCTGGAGCTGCTCTACGCCGCCGGGCTGCGGGTTTCGGAGCTGATCCAGATGAAGGTCCTGGACTACGACGGACAGGTGGGCATGCTCAAGGTCTTCGGCAAGGGTTCCAAGGACCGGCTGATCCCCATCCACTACCTGGCCCAGGATTGGCTGAACCGCTACCTGGAGTTCACCCGCCCCGGCTTCAAGCCGCGCGAGAACTTCATGTTCCTGAACCGTTCGGGCAAGGGGCTGACCCGCCAGGGGGTCTGGAAGCTGATCAAGAAATACGCCGAGGCGGCGGGCATACGGCGGTCCATCTCCCCGCACACCTTCCGCCACTCCTTCGCCACCCACCTGCTGGAGGGCGGCGCGGACCTGCGGACCGTGCAGATCCTGCTGGGGCACGCCGACATCAGCGCCACCGAGATCTATACCCACGTGGAGTCCAACCGGCTCAGGAACCTGCACCGCCAGTTCCATCCGCGATCAACCATGTGATCACTTTAATAGACTGAAATACAAAATGAAAAAGACCACGGAAAAGATAAATGCCAGGACTGTGATCACGGCCCACGCCAATGCGGACTTCGATGCCCTGGCGGCCATGGTGGCGGCCAGCAAGCTCTACCCGGAGGCGGTGCTCATCTTTCCGGGCAGCCAGGAGACCAACCTCCGCAATTTCTTCATCGAGAGCACGACCTATCTCTTCAATTTCAAGGCGTTCAAGGACATTGAGCCGGACTCCGTGGAGCTGCTCGTGGTCGTTGACACCCGCCAGAAATCGCGGATTCCCCATGTCCGGCCCGTGCTGGACAATCCGAACCTGCGCGTCCACCTCTACGACCACCACCCGGACAGCGACGAAGACCTGACCGCCGAGAAGGTCGTGGTCCGCACCTGGGGGTCCACCACCACCATCCTGGTCCACGAGATCATGGAGCGGGGACTTGCCCTGAACCAGGAGGAAGCCACCCTGCTCGGCATCGGCATCTACGAGGACACCGGCTCCTTCGGCTTCAACACCACCACCCCGGAGGATTTCACGGCCGCGGGCTTTCTCAAGTCCCAGGGCATGGACATCGAGGTCATCACCGACCTGCTCTCCCACGAACTGTCCGCCGAGCAGGTGACCTATCTGGGCGAACTGTTCAAGAACGCGAAAACATACGATATTCACGGCGTGGACGTGGTCATTACCGAGATGTCCACGGACAAGTTCGTGCCGGACTTCGCCCTGCTCATCCACAAATTCATGGACATGGAGAAGATCAAGGTGGTCTTCGCCCTGGGCCGCATGGCCGACCGCATCCACGTGGTCGCCCGGTCCAAGAACCCGGACGTCAACGTGGGCCGCATCTGCGCATCCATGGGCGGCGGCGGGCACGAGGCCGCGGCATCGGTCACCGTCAAGGACCGGACCCTGGCCGAGGTGCGCGACGACCTGTTCGCCCTCTTCTACTCCCAGATCAATCCGCAGATCGTGGTGGACAACCTCATGTCCCGCCCGCCCGTGGTCATCGAGGACGACAAGTGCATGTCCGACGCCGTGGAGCTGATGACCCGCTACGGACTGAAGGACGTCCCCGTGGTGGCAAAGGACGGCATGCGCTGCGTGGGCATCATCAGCCACGTCACGGCGGACAAGGCCATTTCCCATCACCTGGGCGACGTGCCGCTCAGCGAATACATGACCCGCAAGTTCGAGACCGTGGAAACCAAGACCGACCTCTATCGGGTCATGGAGATCGTCCTCTCCAACCGCCAGCGCATGCTCCCGGTGGAGGACAACGGCGAGTTGGTCGGGGTGATCACCCGGACCGACCTGGTGAACATGCTCATCGAGGAGCCGGCGCGCATTCCGGACTCCCTGATGCCGGACAGCCGCCGGGAACGGAACATCGCCTCCCAGGTGAAAAACCGGCTGCCCCAGCGGATGATCGACCTGCTCAAGGAGGCCGGCGAACTGGCCGACCAGTTGGGCTGCGAGGCCTACGCCGTGGGCGGGTTCGTGCGCGACATCCTGCTCGGCCGCCCGAACCTGGATCTGGACCTGGTGGTCGAGGGCGACGGCATCGATTTCGCCAAGAAATTCGCGTCCCGGGTCGGCGGCAGGGTCAAGGCGCATTCCAAGTTCAAGACCGCCGTGGTCATCCTGGACGACGACCAGCGCGTGGATGTGGCCACGGCCCGCCTGGAGTACTACGAGTACCCGGCCGCCCTGCCCACTGTTGAACTTTCCTCAATAAAAATGGACCTCTACCGCCGCGATTTCACGGTCAACGCCCTGGCCCTGCGCATCAATCCCGGCCGGTACGGCCAGTTGGTGGACTTCTTCGGGGCCGAGCGGGACATCCGCAACAAGACCATCCGCGTGCTCCATTCCCTGAGCTTCGTGGAGGACCCGACGCGCATCCTGCGGGCCATCCGTTTCGAGCGCCGCTTCGACTTCCAGATCGGGGGTCAGACCATGCGGTTGATCAAGAACGCCTTGAGTCTCAAGCTGTTCAGCAAGCTCTCCGGGACCAGGGTCATGCACGAGCTGCAACTGATCATGAACGAGGAAGACCCCCTCTCCTGCATGCTGCGAATGCAGGAACTCGGCATCATGGAGGCCATCCATCCGCTGCTCAAGCTGACCCAGGAGCGCATCCAGATCCTGACCGAGCTGGTCAAGGTCCACAACTGGTACAAGCTGCTCTACCTTGAGCCCAAGATAGTGCCCTGGAAGCTGTACATCCTGGGTATGACCGCGGGCGTCAAGCGGGACCAGACCACCCAGGTCACCAAGCGCCTTCACTTCACCCCCAAGGAGGAGCGGGAGTTCCTGCAACTGCGCGACATGATAGGTGAAGCGCTCATGAAGCTGATGGGCTGGAAGGAAGGCAAGTCCAAGCTCAGCCGGCTCTATTCCATCCTCCATCCCATCCCGGTGGAAGGCATCCTCTTTCTCATGGCGCGCAGCCGCAAGGAATACATCCGGCGCAACATCTCCCAATACCTGGCCCGGTTGCGCTCCATGGCGGTGGATGTGAACGGCAAGGATCTCATGGACATGGGCATCAAACCAGGTCCCGTTTTCGGCCAGATTTTGGACAAACTCATGGTCGCGAAGATCGACGGGCGCGTCGAGACCCGCGAGGACCAGTTGAAGCTGGCGAAAAGATTAAATAAGGAATTATCCGAGGACCCCGCCGATACAACGGAGGCATAACGGCTTTCCCCCTTGCCCTCGGAGTGCAAGCCGTGTAGAAAATCAGGATGTTGATTGGAGTGCGCCGCCCGCATTCGGGGGACGCGAAGTGGCCCTGCGGGCCGTAAACCGGAACGGAAGTCGAACAATGGATGTCTTGTGGGCGCCCTGGCGTCTTGATTACATACTTGGTCCCAAGCCGGAGGAATGCGTCTTCTGCATCCCGGAACACACGGACGAGGACGAGGAGCGGTGCGTTCTGGCCCGCGGCGAGCACTGCTTCGTGATCATGAACAAATTTCCCTACAACAACGGACATTTGATGGTCACGCCCTACAAGCACGTGAGCCATCTGACGGACCTCTCGCCGGAAGAGGCCAACGACTGCATGCAGTGGATCAGACGCTGCACCGAAATTTTGGAAAAGGCCTTTCATCCCCAAGGGATAAACATGGGCCTGAACCTTGGCGAAGCTGCGGGTGCGGGCATTGCCCAGCACATGCATTTCCAGATAGTCCCCCGCTGGAACGGGGACGCATCGTTCATGGCCGTCTTCGGTGAGACCACGGTCATCCCCGAACACCTGCATTCAACCTACAGCCGCCTCAAGCCGCTGTTTGATGAAATAACTGCTTAAGGAGAAGTATATGCGTTTTATCAAAGTCCTGTTTCTGTTGGCTCTTTTCGTCTTTGCCATCCTGTTCTTCAGTCAGAACAACGACGTCCTGCTACAGGAACTGACTCTGATCCTGAACATCCCCTACGTCGCCACCCTGCACTCCATCCCCCTGCCCTTCGGCGTGCTCATCCTGGCCGCCTTCATGGCCGGCTCCGTGATGACCCTGATCTACTTCGCGGTGGACAAGTTCCGTTCCTCCGCCAAGCTCAAGGAGTGCCGCACCCGCATGGCCAGCCTGGAGCAGGAACTGAACTCCCTGCGCAACATGCCCCTGAGCGAAGACCGTCCCTACTCCGAAGTGAAGGACGAGGATAACGCCTAGGTATCGCTATGGGCTGGAGTCTGTTCAACCGCAAGAAGACGCAGAGCTTCGACGATCGGGCCGCCCGCACGGCCTCGGGGGGCGAGTCTTTGCCCGTGCAGGACACCCGCGCGGCCATCGAGGAGCTCAGCAAGGTCGTTCAGAACGACCCCGAAGCGGTTGAAATCTACCTCGCGCTCGGCAGTCTCTACCGCTCCCAGGGAGAGATCGAGCGCGCCATCCAGATCAGAAACAGCCTCATCGTCAGGCCGGGCCTGGACCGCGAGTTCAAGGCCCGGGCCTGGTTCGAGCTGGGCCGCGATTTCCGCCGGGCAGGGTTCCTGGACCGCGCGGAAAAGGCGTTCCAGGAGGCCCGCTCCCTTGGCCAGGACCCGGTCTCCATCCATCGCGAAATGGCCCGGCTGACCGCCGAGCGCGGCGATTACGAAAAGGCCGCCGAATCCTACGGCCAGCTCGACCTGCCCCTGCCCCAGGCCCACTACCTGGTCCGGTTCGCCAAGGACCGTTTCGCCGAGGGCAACGTCTCCCAGGGCAACCGCTCCCTGCGCCACGCCATCCGGGCCTATCCCGGCGCCATCGAGGCGTGGCTGGAGCAGCTCACCCAGGCGTTCAAGGCGGGCAGCGCGGCCAAGGTTGCCGATATTCTGGGACAGGCCATGGCTCAGGTGGCTCCCGAACTGCGCTTCGTGCTGTTCGAGGGACTGCTGACCGCCCTGAACCAGGCGGCCAAGGCCAGGGAATCCTCCTTCGGGGAAGAGACCGAATGGTCCAAGTCGTGTTCGGAGGAGAAGCTGGTCAAGGCGCTCCTGCCGGTCATCGAGACCCAGGAGCCGGACGTCCTCCTGCTCTATTACGGCGGTCTGCTCCAGCTGCGCATCGACGACCTGGACAACGCCCGCTCGTGGTTCGAGAAGGCGCTGATGCTCAAGTCCGATTTCTGGCTGGCCCGGCTCGAGCTGTTCGAGCTTTCGCGCGCGGACCAGACCCTGACGCCCTTCTTCAAGGAACAGCTCTCCTTTTTCCTCGACCGGGCCAGGAACGTGCGCCGCTTCTTCTGCCGCAACTGCGGCCTGAAGCGGGATCAGATATTTTTCAACTGCCCGCGCTGCCGCAGTTGGCATTCCATCTCCTTCAGGACCGACATCACAGAATAATCCGATACCGTGGCACAGAAAAAACTGACCCCCATGCTTGAGCAGTACCTCCGTTTCAAGGAGGAGCACCCAGGCTGCCTGCTCTTTTTCCGCATGGGCGACTTCTACGAATTGTTCTTCGAGGACGCCGAGATCGTCTCGCGCGCGGTCCAAATCGCCCTGACCAGCCGCAATCCCAACGACGAGAACCCCATCCCCATGTGCGGCATGCCCCACCACTCGGTGGAGCCGTATCTGAGCCAGCTGCTCGACAAGGGGTACAGGATCGCCATCTGCGACCAGGTGGAGGACCCCAGGGAGGCCAAGGGACTGGTCAAGCGCGACGTGACCCGCGTGCTCACGCCCGGCACCGTGGTCGAGGACTCCAACCTGAAATCCAAGGCCAACAACTATTTGGGCGCGTTCTATTGGGACGCGGCCAAGGACGCGGGCGGCATCGCCTGGCTCGACTTCTCCACCGGCCAGTGGTCCGGCCTGCACAGCCGCCGCGAGCCCGAGCTGTGGCAGTGGATGGTCAAGATCAACCCGAGCGAATTGCTCCTGCCTCAGGGCGTGAAGGTCCCGTCCCAGTTTTCCGACCTCGCGGACCAGGTCACGCCCCTGGCCCCCGGCGCGTTCTTTGACCTGGCGCAGGGCCGAAACCGCATCCTTGAGGCCCAGCACGCAGTGGACCTCGAAAGCCTCGGCCTGGCAGGCAAGAACGAGCTGGTCCGGGCGTGCGGCGCGCTGCTCACCTACCTCGACCAGACCCAGAAGGGAGAGTTCGGCCACCTGGGCGAGTTCAAGCCTCTGAACCTGGGCAAACACCTCTTGCTGGACGAGGTCACGGAACGCAATCTCGAAATATTCCGCAGGCTTGACGGCAAGACGGGGTCCGGAACCCTGTGGCAGGTCATGGATCGCACCATGACTCCCATGGGCGGGCGGTTGCTGGAGGCCCGGCTGCGCCAACCGTGGAGACAGTCCACCCCCATCGAAAAGACCCTGGAGTGCGTCGCCTTCCTGCACGGGCGCGACCGGCTGCGCGCGGACATCCGCCACGGCCTGGACTCGGTCTACGACCTGGAGCGGCTCTCCACCCGCATCTTCCTCGGCCGAGCGAATCCCAAGGATTTCATTGCCCTGCGCCGCAGCCTGACCATGCTTCCCCTGCTCCGCGACCTGCTGCGCGAAGAGGAGCTGGACCAGGCCCCGGAGTTGAAGCGGATCTTCTCCAAATGGGACGCCATGGAGGACCTGCGCACGGTTCTGGACGACGCCCTGGTGGACTCCCCCCTCCGGTGATCACGGACGGCGGCCTGTTCCGCAAGGGATACGACCCGGTGCTCGACGATCTGATCGAGCTGAACGAGCACGGCGAGGACAAGCTTCGCGAACTGCACCAGGCTGAGGTCTCGCGCACGGCCATCCCCAAGCTCAAGCTCGGCTTCAACAAGGTCTTCGGCTATTATTTCGAGGTCTCCAAGGCGTACAAGGGCCAGGTCCCGGACCACTTCATCCGCCGCCAGACACTGGTCAACAGCGAGCGCTACATCACCCCGGAACTCAAGGAGATGGAGGACCGGATCATATCCGCGTCCGAAGAGCGCAAGAGTTTGGAATACCGTCTTTTCCAGGAGCTGCGCGAGCGACTGGCCCAGGCCCGCGCCCGGTTCCTGTTCATGGCCGACATGGTCGCCTCCCTGGATTACTGGCAGGGACTTGCCGAGGCCGCCCGGGTCAACGAATGGTGCCGCCCGGAGCTGCACGAGGGGTTGGAGATCGAGATCGAACAGGGACGCCACCCGGCGGTCGAGGCGGCCATGGGCGCGTCGAACTACATCCCCGGCGACCTCCGCATGGACGATGAGCGCCGCATCCTGCTCATCACCGGCCCGAACATGGCCGGTAAGTCCACGGTCCTGCGCCAGGTGGCCATCCTGACCATCATGGCCCAGATCGGCTCCTTCGTCCCGGCCAACAAGGCCCGCATCGGGCTGGCGGACCGCGTCTTTTCCCGCGTGGGGGCCTCGGACAACCTGGCCCAGGGCCATTCGACCTTCATGGTCGAGATGACCGAGACCGCGCGCATCCTGCGCCAGGCCACCCGCCGCAGCCTGGTCATCCTCGACGAGATCGGGCGCGGGACCAGCACCTACGACGGACTGTCGCTGGCCTGGGCCGTTGTCGAGGAGCTGGCCGCCCGCGCGGGCGGCTCGGTGCGCACCCTGTTCGCCACCCACTACCACGAGCTGACCGGCCTGGAGGGCAAGATTCCGGGGCTGCGCAACCTGAACATCGCGGTCAAGGAATGGAAGGGGGATATCGTGTTTTTACGGAGGCTTGTCCCCGGCCCCGCCGACCGCAGCTACGGCATCGAAGTGGCCAAGCTCGCGGGCGTGCCGCGCCCCGTGGTGGACCGCGCCAGGGAAATCCTTGCGAAGCTCGAAGAAAAATCGCAGGATACGCAGGCAAAGGGAGCCGTTGACCGGGCCTCGCAGACCCTGCTGCCCGGATTCGGCGCGCCGCCCATCAAGATCGACCGGGAGCTGTGCGAGCATCCGATCATCACCCAGCTCACGGAGCTGGACGTGGACGGAATGACGCCCATTCAGGCCCTGATGCTGCTCAACCAGTGGAAGGACATGATCAAGGAATAACCATGCGCAGACCCGTTGCTCTCTTTCTCCTGCTCGCCTTTGGTTTGGCCGTGTTCGCCGGGTGCGCCCTGGGCCGCAAGAAATGGCCTTCCGCCGTCTCCAGCGAAGACGCCTTCACCCTTTCCGTCACCCAGGCCACTCGCCAGGATGACTGCCTGGCCGTGCAGGTCATGGTCAAGGGCGCGGTGAACCGCTTGTGGCGCGCCAGCATCCTCTACGAGCCGGTCGGTTCCGCCGACGACCAGGGGTGCGAGGGTTGCCCGTTCGTGCCCCGCGCGGCAGAGCATTTCACCCGCGGCCAGGACGGTTTCAGGCTTGAGGGCAACTATCTCAACCTGGGCATGTGCGGCATGGAGCCGGGCGTGGAATACCGTTTCAGGGTCTCCGGCAAGAGCGAGCTGCCGTCCATGCCCCTCGAATACACCGATGTCTATGTGGCAGAGCCCTAGCCGGCGGCTTTTATATCGTAAAAGTATTGGATGATACTGTTTGATACAGCGTACTGATCCCCATATACCACTATCAGGAGATCGATCACACCATGCATCATTTTGAATACCGTGACGGCGTGCTTTTTGCCGAAGAGGTGAGCGTCACCGAATTGGCGGAACAGTACGGCACCCCGCTCTATCTCTATTCCGCAGCCACCTTCCGGAGGCATTTTCACGCCTTTGACTCCGCCTTCGACGAGCTGGATCACCTGACCTGCTTTTCGGTCAAGGCCAACTCCAACCTGTCCGTCCTCAAGCTCCTGGCCGCCGAGGGCGCGGGCATGGACATCGTGTCCGGCGGCGAACTCTACCGCGCGCTTCAGGCGGGCGTGGACCCGAGCCGCATCGTCTACTCCGGCGTGGGCAAGCGCGACTCGGAGATCCGCGAGGCCCTGGAGGCCCGCATCCTGATGTTCAACGTCGAGTCCCTGGCCGAGCTGGAACGCATCAACCAGGTGGCCGGCGAGATGGGTACCAAGGCACGGGTCAGCTTCCGCATCAATCCGGACGTGGACCCGCAGACCCATCCGTACATCTCCACCGGCATGCAGAAGAACAAGTTCGGCCTGGACATCGAATTGTCCATGAAGGCGTACAAGATGGCCGCCGAGATGGACAACATCGAGCCGGTGGGCATGGACTGCCACATCGGGTCCCAGCTGACCTCCATAGAGCCGTTCCTTGAGGCTTTGGACAAGTTGTTGAATTTTTACGAGAAGCTCAAGACATTCGGGATCGAGATCAAATTCCTCGACCTGGGCGGCGGCCTGGGCATCCCCTACAACGAGGAAGAGCCGCCCCACCCCACCGAGTTCGGCAAGGCGCTGAGCGAAAAGCTCAAGTCCCTGCCGTTGAAGGTCATCCTGGAACCCGGCCGGGTCATTGCGGGCAATTCGGGCGTATTGATCACCAAAGTGGTCTACACCAAGTCCAACCCTTCCAAGAACTTCCTCATAGTGGACGGGGCCATGAACGACCTGGTCCGGCCCAGCCTGTACGGCTCCTACCACCGCATCGAAGAGGTGGAGCCGCATTTCCGCGACCCCAAGGAATACGACGTGGTCGGTCCCATCTGCGAGTCCGGCGACTTCCTGGCCCGCGACCGCGAGCTGCCGGAGATCCACCAGGGCGAGCGGCTGGTCCTCTACTCCGCCGGAGCCTACGGCTTCACCATGTCCTCCAACTACAACTCCAGGCCGCGCGCCTGCGAACTGCTGGTGGACGGCGACAAGGTCATTGTCGCCAGGAAGCGCGAGACGTATGAGGATCTCATAGCGAACGAACTCTAACGGAAAGGGCCGGGGGTTCGCCTCCGGCCCTTTTTTTTCAGGTCCCTGCCATGGCGCGATTGAACACCTTTTTCCTGTCCCCGGACGAGTGGCCCGACGCTGTCGGCGACACGGTCGTTTTGAGCGGTCCCGAGGCGCGCCACATGGGGACGATCCTGCGCACCGGCCCGGACCGGACTGTCCGCCTGTTCGACGGCCAAGGGCGCGATGGCCTGTTCAAGGTCGTGGACGTGCGCAAGAACCGCGCCGAGCTCACGGCCGTGGAGCTGGCCGAATATCCCGCGCCCCAGGCCGGGATGACCCTGGCCATCGGCTGGGGCAAGTCCAAGCGCCGTGATTACCTCCTTGAAAAAGTCGTTGAACTCGGCGGGGATGGCGTGATCTTCTGGCAAGCGGCCCGCAGCCAGGGCAGCCTCCCGGACGATCCCAAGGAGACCTGGACCGAGAAGTACGTCCAGGCCGCCAAGCAGTGCGGGGCCGTGCACCTGCCCTTCCTGAAATCCGTGTCCGGCCCTGCCGCCCTGATCGAAAAAGCCGCGGGTTTCGACCGCTGTTACCTGGCCTGGGAGGCGGAGGAGGCGACCATGTCCCTCTCGCCCGCCATGCTTTCCAAAGGGCGCACTCTTGTAGTAATCGGACCCGAGGGCGGCTTTGACCCTGACGAGGCCCGCCGTTTTCTCGACGCCGGGTTCGCGCCGGTGACGCTGGGCAGTTCCATTCTCCGCTGGGAGACCGCCGCAGCCTACTGCCTGAGCCTCGCAATGTACGGAAAACAGGATCGCTGATGAAACTGGAAATTGAAGAAAGCCAACCGCTTGCCGACAGGATTCGTCCGACTTCCCTGGACGATTTCGTGGGCCAGAGCCACATTCGCAACCGGATCGAGGCCTTTGCCCAGTCCAAGCGCATGCCGAGCCTGCTCCTGTTCGGCCCTCCGGGCTGCGGCAAGTCCACCCTGGCCCTGCTCCTGGCCCAGCTGACGGGCAAGAAATTTCTGCGCGTGAGCGCGCCCGAAGCGGGGCTCACCGCCCTGCGCAAGATGCTGCCCGGACAGGAAATTCTCATTCTGGACGAGCTGCACCGCTTCTCCAAGGCACAGCAGGACTTCTTCCTGCCCATCCTGGAATCCGGCGAGATCACCCTGCTGGCCACCACCACCGAAAACCCCTCCTTCAGCGTCACCCGCCAACTTCTGTCCCGGCTGCATGTCCTGCGGCTGCGGCAGCTCAGCCGCGAAGAATTGATGGACGTGTCCCTGCGCGGGGCCAGGGAGCTGGACGTGGAACTGGAGGAGGACAGCCACAAGATGCTCGCGGCCATGGCCGGGGGCGATGCGCGCACCCTGCTGAATTTGCTGGAATACACCGCCCAGCTGCCCAAGGACAGGCGCTGCCCGGAGTGCCTGCGCGAGTCCCTGCCGGAGATCGTGGTTCGGGGCGACCGCGACGGCGATTCTCACTACGAGCTGGTTTCGGCCCTGATCAAGTCCATTCGGGGCTCGGACCCGGACGCGGCCCTCTATTACCTGGCCTGCCTGCTGGAGAGCGGCGAGGACCCGCGCTTCGTCACCCGGCGGCTGATCATCTCGGCCTCGGAGGACGTGGGACTGGGCGATCCCGACGCCCTGAGCCACGCCATGGCCTGCCACCAGGCCGTGGAGGCCATCGGCATGCCCGAGGGGTTCATCCCCATGGCCCAGACCGCCGTGTACCTGGCCCTGGCGCCCAAGAGCAACTCCACCTACGCGGCCTACCGCACGGCCCAGAAAGAGGTCCGCGAGAACGGCCCCAAGCCGGTTCCGCTCCACCTGCGCAACGCCACTTCCTCCCTGCAACGGGAATGGGGGTACGGACGGGGCTACCTCTATCCGCACAATTTCCCCAAGGGATGGGCGGATCAGGACTACCTGCCGAGCGAACTGACCGGCCGGAAATTCTACCACGCCAAGGATCAGGGCGAAGAGGCGAGACTCAACGCCTGGCTGCGCCAGTTCAAAAAGCAGCGATAAATTCATCAAGAAAAAAGCCTGGTTGGAAATCCAATCAGGCTTTTCTTCAAGTCCGGCTTGAGGTTTGTCAGGCCCGTTTCTTGTAGAGTTTCCGCCATTCGTCCAGGAAGAGGACCGCGGTGTCCAGGTCGGACAACCGGCCCTTCTGCTGGCGCACGGCCCAGACCAGATCCTCGAAGGAGACGTCCTCGGGCAGAGAGAGCCTGGCTGTCAGCTCGCGGATATCTCGCTCCAGTTCCGGCGGGAAATCCTCTCCAAAGACCGGTGAGGCGTCGCGCTGCCGGGGCCAGCCCGGAATGTGCTCGGCCGTGAACGCCAGCAATTCGTTCATGCGGCAGGCATAGGTGTGGTCCTTGAGAACCCGTGCCCTGGCCCGCTCGGCATACCTCTGGCGCTCTTCGGGCCGTGAGGAGAAATAGTCTATTTTTTCGAGCAGTTCGTCGATGGATGAGAAGCTCGCCAACTCGTCGTCCGCGAACAACTCGTCCATCAGGGTCCGCTTGTCCACCAGTTGGAACGCCCCGCAGGCGGCCAGCTCGAAGGTGCGCGGGTTGACGAAGTCGCCGAAGGTCACCAGCTCATCCGCCTGGATGCTCGAATGGAGGTTCAGGTTGATCCGGGTGGCGTTGAAGATTTTCACGCATTCATCGGGGGTTACGCGTGCGCCCTTGAGTTGGATCAGCGGTTCGAGAACGTGGTCGCCGTCCCACTCCGTGCCCCATATCTTGAAGTCCAGGCTGACCAGCTCGTGGAACGCCTTGCGCCGGTTGGGGTAGCCCGCGCCCATGAAGGAGACCTCGGCCCCGAACTTGCGCCGCTCCACCGGGGTCAGCTCCACCGGGCGGTGGAAGTCCGGCTGGGCGGCCATGGGCAGGTACAGGGCGTTGTTCTGGCCGATGGCGGCAAGATCTTCGAAAAATTGCCCTTTCTGGATGACGGCAAAAACGTCGTACAGGGGCGCGAAGGATTTCCAATAGGTGAAGAGGTCGTGGTCTTCCACAAACCACATGGCCGTGGCCACCCCGTCGCGGCGCAGCCGTTTCAGGGCCTGGTGATTGAGCGGGGCCTGGGCCATGGCCAGGACCAGGTCAGGCTCGAAGGTCTCGACCTTGGCCAGCACGGACTGGCTGACCACGTTCAGCATGGAATTCTGTAAATATTCCAGCCGGTCCGTAGTGACCTTGAGGTCGGTCAGCGCGGTGTAGGCCGGGTAGAAATCCGGGGCCTCGAAGGTCTCGACCAGATGGCCCTCGCCTTTCAGGGCCGAGGCCACGTAGCGGCCAATGGGCAGGGAACCGCCATAGAGCGGCAAGACAACGAGAATGCGCAATGTTTCCATCGGGTTATTCCTGCGCCCCAAAGGGCTTTTCTGCGGTCATCCAGTCCTTTTCCCGGTACAGGTGCCGGGCGAAATCCCCTTCCAGCCCGTCGAAGCGCGGCTCCTTGCCGCGCAGGTGGTGGGCCAGGAAGTTCCTGAGCGTCTCCCGGCGCGCACCGTCCGGGTCGGTCCCGGCAAAGGGAACGTAGGTCTGCCCCAGGGTATCGAAGGCGGGGCGCAATCCGAGCAAACCCGCCGGGGCGTGCTCCGGCTTGCTGGTGGCCAGGAACCGCTTGAAGCCGGGGTCACGGAACCCGGTCAGGCATTTGACGGATTCATGGCACGGCGCGGTCTCCAGGCACGGCAGGCAGTCGGCCACACCCTGGTATACCGTATGGCCCAGCCCGTAGGGGCCGGTCTCGAAGCACCAGGCGGAGGACAGGAAGCAGGCCGCCACGGGCGTTCCCAGGTGCGCGGCCAGGTGCATGGTCCCGGTGTCCGGGGTGAGCAGCAGGTCCAGGGAGCCGACCACGTCCGCAAGATCGCTCCAGCCGGTCTTTCCGGCCAGGTTCTCGGTCGCGGATTGCAGGGCCGGGGGCAGCGCCTTCAGGACCGCCTGCCCCGCCGCCTGTTCGGCCGTGCCGCCCAGGAGCACCACGCGCCGGGCCTTGCGGGAACCGGCCAGGACCGCCGCGAAGTCCGCCAGCAGGTCCGTGGGCAGGGAGCGCCGGGACTCGCGCCCGGCCAGGACCACGCCAATGCCGCCGCCCTTGGGTTGGGCCTCCGGGTTGACCAACGCCGGGTCGAGTCCGTCCGGGCAGTACCCGGCCCAGAAGTCCACCAGGTTCATGCCCAGCCGACGCATGGACGACCAGCGCATGGCCATGGCGGGCCACCGGCCCGTTATCTCCTGGCCGTCGCGCCAGCCGTATCCCTCCACCCGGTCCGGGTCGAACAGGGCCGCCAGCCGGAAATTCAGCGGGGAAAAATTGAGGTTGTACACGGTCTCGAAGTCCACGGCGGCCAGCTCGGCAAAGGCGCGCCGGTTGTCCGTGAGCATGCGCAACGCCGCCTGCGGGCCGTCGAGCCCCGTGCCGTGGGCCGTGACCGGGTGCAGGACCGCGTTTGGATAGACCAGCCGGGCCAGGTCCGCCAGGGAGCCGTCCAGGCAGAGGTGGACCACGCTCTCCGGGCGCGCCGCAAGGGTCGCCACGAGGCGCTTGGTCTGGATGAGATCGCCGAACCGGGCGAGCTGGATGACAAGATAATTCTTCATGTTAGTTCACGCGCGTCAAAACACTAGCGTAATTCCAATGATTCTTGCAAGAACCGGGCAATTTCCCATTTTACATGCGCCCTGGCATTGGTTATCAAGACCCATGCGATATTACCCCATCTTCGTGAACCTGGAAAACAAGGGCTGCCTGGTGGTCGGCGCGGGCGAGGTCGGCAAGCGCAAGATCCAGTCCCTGGCGGATTCCGGCGCCGGTCATGTGACCATCATCGACACCCGCGAACCCGACCCGGAAATGGCCCCGCTCCTGGCCCGGCCGGAAGTGGACTTCTACTGCCGCGAATTCGCGGACAGCGACCTGGACGGCAAATTCCTGGTCATCGCCTGCACCTCCTCCGAGGAGGTCAACTGGCGGATCAGCAACCTGTGCCGCGACCGGGGCATACTCTGCAACATCGTGGACCAGCCCGAGAAGTGCAGCTTCATCGTGCCCGCCACGGTCAAGCGCGGCGACCTGACGGTGGCCATCTCCACCGCCGGCCAGAGCCCGGCCATGGCCAAGCGAATCCGCAAGGAATTGCAGGAGAGCTTCGGCGACGAGTACGCCAGCCTGCTGTCCGTCATGGGCCGCATCCGGCCCCTGATGCTCGGCCTGGGCCTCACGACCGCGGACAACACCGCCGTGTTCCGCTCCCTGGTCGATTCCTCGCTGCTGGCGGCCATCAAGGGGCGCGACCTTGACGCGGTGACGGAAATACTTAAAGAATCATTGCCCGAACCGTTGCACGACAACATCCCGGAGTTGCTTGATGGGCTTGTTTGATACCCTTCACGTCCTGATCATCATTCTGTACGGCCTCGGCACCGTGCTCTTCCTGACCGGCGTGTCCGTGGACAACCCACGGCTCAAGCGCATGGCCATCTGGATGGCCGTGCTCGGCTTCGCCTTCAATACCCTTGATCTGGGCCTGACCCTGAACCACACGCCGGGGGCCCTGAGCGCGGGGAACATCTACTTCAACATCATCGGCTGGTCCGCCCTGGCCCTGTATTTCTTCCTCTGGTGGCGGCTCAAGCTTGAATACCTAGCCATCACCGCCCTGCCGTTCGCCCTGCTCCTCTTCATCGCCTCCCTGGCGCTCGGCGGCATCCGGGTCGTCTGGCCTCCGCACCTGACCGCGCTCTTCTTCGGCCTGCACATCGGCTCCCTGGTCCTGACCCTGGTGGCCCTGCTCATGGCGCTCGGCGCGGGCATCGCCTTTCTCTACTACAACCGCAAGCTCAAGACCAAGGCCGGGCTGGCGGCCATGGGCGGCCAGACCGTCCCCTCCCTGGACAAGTTCGACAGCGTGAACCGCTGGGCCGTGTTCCTCGGATTCCCCCTCTATACGCTGGGCCTCTTCTCCTCCTTTTCCTGGTACATTATCGCGCCCTTCAAGCCCTTTGCCTGGGACATCGTGAAGATCGGCTCCCTGGCCGTCTGGTTTCTCTTCGCCTTTCTTTTCCATCAGCGGGTGGTGCTCGGCTGGCGCGGTCGCAAACCCGCCATCCTGGCCATCTGGGTCTTTGCCGGCATGTGCGTCTCGCTGATCCACCACGCCATTACCTTCAGAGCCATGCCATGAACAAGCAAATAATCCTCATAGGCCTCAACCACCGCACCGCCGGGGTCGAGGTTCGCGAAAAATTCGCCCTGACCGACGTGGAGAACTTCGAGCAGGGCCTCATGGCCAACTGTCCCGTGCACGAGTGTATGGCGCTCTCCACCTGCAACCGGGTGGAGATCGTTGCCGTCGCGCGACAGGTGCCGACCATGGAGGCCATGGAGTCCATCCTCCGGTACTGGGCCGGGGCCTGCAACGGCCCTGCCGAGCTGCTGGTGGAGAACACCTACCAGTACTCCGACCTGGACGCCGTGAAGCACATCTTCACCGTGGCCGCCAGCCTGGACTCGATGGTCATGGGCGAGCCGCAGATCCTGGGCCAGCTCAAGGACGCCTACCGGACCGCCGTGGACAGGGGGACCGCCAAGACCATCGTCAACCGGCTGCTCCACAAGTCCTTTTCCGTGGCCAAGCGCATTCGCACCGAGACGGCCATCGCCTCCAGCGCGGTGTCCATAAGCTATGCGGCCGTGGAGCTGGCGCGCAAGATCTTCGGCGACCTGCGTCCCACCAAGGCGATGCTCGTGGGCGCGGGCGAGATGGCCGAGCTGGCCGCCATGCACTTGCTGCGCAACGGGGTACAGGACATCATCATCGCCAACCGCACCCTGTCCCGCGCCAAGGAGCTGGCCGACACCCTGGGCGGCGAGCCGATCCAGATCGAGGACATGCCGAGCCGTCTGCACGAGGTGGACATCGTCATCTCCTCCACCGGTTCCCCCGTGGCGGTGATCAAGGCGAAGGACGTCAAGGCCGTGCTCAAGAAACGCAAGAACAAGCCGATGTTCTTCATCGACATCGCGGTGCCGCGCGACATCGACCCGGACGTCAACACCCTGGACAACATCTATCTCTACGACATCGACGACCTCAAGGAAGTGGTGGACGAGAACATGGCCCAGCGCCAGGAGGAGGCCACCAAGGCCCGCGCCGTGGTGGACCTGGAGACGGCGACATTCGGCAACTGGCTGAACTCGCTGAATATCCAGCCGACCATTGTGGACCTGGTGGACAAGTCCGAGGATGTGGCCATGCGCGAGCTGAACAAGACGCTGAAGAAAATCGGCCCGGTGGACGAAGCGACCCGCTCCGCCCTGGAGAGGCTGGCCCTGTCCATCGCCCACAAGTCCCTGCACGAGCCCATCTGTTTTCTCAAGCGCCGGACTCAGGAGGAAGGGTCTGCGGAACGGTTCATCGACCTTGCCCGGCGCATGTTCAACCTGGACGACGAGACCGTCCCGGCCGACGCCCACTTCGACCGCAAGCAGGCCACCTGCTCCCCCGAAGACGTCGAACAGTTCATTGAAGTATCGAAAAAGGAACAATAATGCGTATCTATCTCATAGAAGACCTGGCCGACAACGACTACAAGACCGTCTGCAAAGCCTTTGACGACCTCGGGGTGCGCGGCTCCCTGGAAGGCATCTGGTACCTGCCCCTTCCCGAGGACCTGCTCCAACAGGAGCAGAAGGACCACCTGGCCGAGTGCGGTCCCTATTTCATGGCCCTGGAGGGCGTGGAATCCCCGGACCAGAACAGCTTCCGCATGGAGCTGCTGGTCCGCGCCCGAAACAGGATTCGCTGCTCCTGCGTCACCTACGCCACCCCGGAGCAGCGCAAGCACATGATCGAATACCTGGACCAGTTCATCGAGGAGCTGGAAATCTCGGTCTAGCATGAGCGTCCCCGAATTCCTCCCCCTGTCCCTTCAGGAGCTGTTGCCCAAGTGGGCGCACTTCTGCCTGTTCGTGGGCCGGTTCGTGGAGGAGGAACTGGGGGTGGACCTGGAGGGCAAACGGGTCCTGGTCGGCCTGTCCGGCGGCGTGGACTCCACCGCCCTGCTCCTTGTCCTGCACTATCTCTCCAAGCGCGCGGACTTTACCGTCGAGGCCGTCCACCTGGACCACCGGCTGCGGCCGGAATCCATTGATGACGCGGCCTTCTGCCGCGATCTGTGCGCCGCCCTGTCCATCCGGTGCGCGGTGGAGACCGCCGACGTGGCCGCTCTGGCCCGAGAGCGCAGCATCGGCCTGGAAGAAGCCGGGCGCGAGGCGCGCTATAAACTCTTCGCCTCCCTTCGCGAGTCCGGTCCCTTCGACTACGTGGCCGTGGGCCATCAGCTCGACGACCTGAGCGAGGACGTGCTCATGCGGCTCATCCGGGGCACCGGCTGGCCCGGCCTGTCCGGCATGCCCGGCTTCGATCCGGCGCGTGGACTGATCCGCCCCCTGCTGCTCCTGCCCAAATCCACCCTGGTCGCCTTCGTCACAAGGCTCGGCATCCTTTGGCGCGAGGACGCGACCAATGCGGACGACGCCATAACACGCAACCGGGTGCGCAATGAGATCCTGCCGCTGATCCGGCGCGAGAATCCCAATTTCTGGCAATCCGTGGCCCGTCTGTGGAAGATCGGCCGCATCGAGCAGGACTACTGGGACACCCTCACGGCCAACCCTTGTGAAATCCTGGATAACCAAACCCTCAAGGACGCCCACCAGGCCCTCAGGCTGCGGCTCTACAAGTCCTGCCTGGACGCGGTCGGCCCGGGCCAGGCCCTGGCCGAGACCCTGTTCAAGCTGGACGAGGCGTGGCTGGAACAAAAGGTCGGCGCGGTCTTTCAGTTCCCCGGGGAAAAAACGGCTACCATCACCGCATCCGGCGTGGTTTTCGGCTCCAGCCATTGACTTCCCGGCCAGCCCGGTATAAGAGCATGTGATCTTTTGCACAATGTCCCGAAATGACCAGTCGGCATTTCGCTTTCCATCATCAGGAGGATTTATGAACATTCTGATTTTCGGCCCCAACGGCTCCGGTAAAGGCACCCAGGGCGACATCGCCAAGGACAAGTACAAACTGGACCACATCGAGTCCGGCGCCATCTTCCGCAAGCACATCGGCGGCGGCACCGAGCTCGGCATGAAGGCCAAGGAGTACATCAACAAGGGCGAACTGGTTCCTGATGACATCACCATCCCCATGGTCCTGGACGTGCTGGCCTCCTCCAAGTCCGGCTGGCTGCTCGACGGTTTCCCCCGCTCCCTGGTTCAGGGCGAGAAGCTGTGGGAAGCCCTGCAGAAGGATGGCGTGAAGCTCGACTACGTCATCGAGATCAAGCTGCCCCGCGAAATCGCCAAGGCCCGCATCATGGGTCGCCGCCTGTGCGCCAACAACCCGAACCACCCCAACAACGTCGGTATCCCGGTCATCGCTCCCAAGGACGGCAAGTGCCGCGTCTGCGGCGGTGAGCTGACCGCCCGTCAGGACGACCAAGACGAGGGCGCCATCGACGTGCGCCACAACATCTACTACGATGAGGAAACCGGCACCATGGCCGCCTGCAACTTCTTCAAGGACCTCAAGGACGCCGACTTCAAGTACATCGAACTCGACGGCGAGAAGTCCATCAACGAGATCAAGGAATACCTGATCGCCCAGCTGGCCTAACTCCCTTCATTTTGGGATGCCCAAGCCCCTCCGGCCCTCCCGGAGGGGCTTTTTTGCGCCCTTTTCCCGGCCCCGCCGCCCTTGCTTCATCCCCCTCTCCGGGGTATTGCCGCTCAGAGGGTCGGGACAAGGCGCGGATTTGATCGCATGGAGCGAACATGGCGCAACATTTCAAGCGGTTTTCCGAAGGCAGGCTGGACGACGCGCGGATTCTCCGGACGCTGGGCATCGGGCAGGGCCTGACCGTTGTGGACGGCGGGTGCGGCAACGGCTACATGGCCATGCTTTTCCGGGACGCCGTGGGGACAGCGGGGACGGTCTACGCCGTGGACGTCAACGAGCAGTACATCGGCGAGCTGCGGGCCGAAAACCAGAGCGGCAACCTGATCCCCCTGGTGGCCGACATGGTCGAGGGCACCACGCTGCCGGACGGCTGCGCGGACGTGGTCTACATGTCCACCGTGCTGCATCTCTTCTCGCCGGAGCAGCTTGATCGCCTTGCCTCGGAAGTCCGTCGTCTGCTGGTTCCCGGCGGTCTGTTCGGAGTGGTGGAATTCGACAAGCGCGCCGATTGGTTCGGGCCGCCCATATCACACCGCCATACTCCCGAGGAACTCCGGGCCGCCCTGCCCTTCACTCCCGTCACCATGGCCTACGTGGCGGACTATTTCTATTTGCAGGTCTTCCGGGCCTGATATTCCGCAGCAATCGCACAAAAAAAAGGGGAGGACCGCATGGCCCTCCCCTTTGTCTTGGTGTCGATCGTCGTCGTTAGGCTTCGACCTGTTCCTTGGGTTCCGGTTCCGCGCTGGGGCCGAATCCGAGAAGGATCGGGCTGGCCACGAAGATGGAGGAATAGGTACCCACGGTGATGCCGATGAGCAGGGCCAGGGCGAAGTCGTGGATGACCGAGCCGCCCATGACGTACAGGCAGAGCACGACCAGGAGCGTGGTGCCGGAGGTCATGATGGTGCGCGACAGGGTCTGGTTGACGGACAGGTTGATGACCGCGCCGAAGGACTTCCGGTCCTTGTTGGCGAGGTTGTTCTCGCGGATGCGGTCGAAGACGATGATGGTATCGTTGAGCGAGTAGCCCACGATGGTCAGCAGCGCGGCGATGATGGTCAGGTCGAATTCCTTGCCCATGATCGAGAACAGGCCGACCGTGATCATCACGTCGTGTATCAGGGCCGCCACCGCGCCCAGGGCGTAGTTCAGCTTCAGATACCAGCACAGCCCCACGGTGATGGCCAGGGCGGCCAGGATGAGCCAGCCCATGTCCACGCCCAGGAGGCCGAGGCCGTAGACGCCGCCCGCCAGGGCCGCGGCCATGACCGCGGCGGCGGTCCAGCGCTGCTCGAACCGGCCGGAGATGTACACGGCGATGAGCAGCACGGCGTAGAACAGGGCCTCAAGGGCCTTGGCGCGCAGATCCGCGCCAACCTTGGGGCCGACCATTTCCAGTCGTTGGATATCGAACTTGGCGCCGTCCAGGTTGGCGGACAGGGAGCCGGTGACCTTGGCCCGGACCTCCTCGGAGGAGATTTCGGAGCTGGAGGTGCGGATCAGGTATTCGTGGTCGCCTTCAAGGCCCAGGGTCTGGACCACCAGGCCGGGAAGGTCGAGGTCTTTGACCGCGTCCTTGACCGCGTCCACGTTGGTGTCCTTGTCGATCTTCACCTGGACGATGATGCCGCCCGCGAAGTCGATGCCGTACTTGGGCCCGCCCTGGATGAGCAGGGAGCCCAGACCGGCGAGGATCACGATCGCCGAAAGGATGAAGGCGATCTTCCTGACGCCGACAAAGTCGATATGCGTATCGGGTTTGATTATTTGAAGTCCCATGATCTACCCCCTAGATGCTCAGCTTCGCGTTGTCCGCGCGTTTTTTGAGGTACAGGTCGAACAGGATGCGCGACACGAAGATGGCCGTGAACATGGAGGTGATGATGCCGAGCGTCAGGGTGACGGCAAAGCCCCGGATCGGGCCGGTTCCGAACTGGTAGAGGATGATCGCCGCGATGACCGTGGTCACGTTGGCGTCGAGGATGGTCAGGGTCGCCCTGCCGTAGCCCTCGGCCACGGCCTGGGTGGCGGAAAGCCCCCGCCGCAGCTCCTCTCGGATGCGTTCGTAGATGATGACGTTGGCGTCGACCGCCATACCGATGGTCAGGATGATGCCCGCTATGCCGGGCAGGGTCAGGGTCGCGCCGAACGCGGCCAGACCGCCCATGATGAGCATGATGTTCAGGCAGAGCACGATGTCGGCCACGATGCCGCCGAAACCGTAATAGATGACCATGAAGGCCAGAACCGCGGCCATGCCCACCACTGCGGACAGGATGCCGTTGTCGATGGACTCCTGCCCCAGGGACGGACCCACGGAACGCTGTTCCAGGATGGTCACGGGCGCGGGCAGGGAGCCGGCGCGCAGGACGACGGCCAGGTCGCGGGCTTCCTCGCGGGTGAAGTTGCCGGTGATGGAAGCGCTGCCGCCGGCGATGCGCTCACGGATGACCGGGGCGGAATAGACCTTGCCGTCCAGGACGATGGCCATGCGCTTGTTCACGTTCTCGGTGGTCAGGTCGGTGAAGACCTTCGCGCCGCGGGTGTTGAAGGTCAGCGAGACGTACGGGGTGTTCCACTGGTCCAGGCGCACCTGGGCGTCGGTCACGTATTCGCCGGTCAGCACGGCGTCCTTCTTGAGGACGATGGGAGACTCGGCGTAGTTGCCGTCCGCCTGGCGGTGCAGCAGCACGGAAAGCTCGCGGCCCGGGGCCATCACGCCTTCCACGGCCTTCTTCACGTCGGCGGTGTCGTCCACCATCTTGAATTCGAGATGGGCGGTCTGGCCGATGATCTTGATGGCGCGCTCGGGGTCCTGCAGACCGGGCAGCTGCACCTGGATGCGGTTGCCCTGCTGGCGGCGGATGTCCGGCTCGGCGACGCCGAACTGGTCGATTCTGTTGCGGATCGTCTTGATCGCCTGTTCCATGGTCAGCTTCTCGATCTCGCTGCGGTACTGCGGCGAGACGGACAAGACATAGCGCACCTTGTCTCCGTCAACGGGCGTCGATTCCTCGACGGTGAACGGAGTGTAATCCTTGATGACCTTTTCGAGGCCGTCCTTCTGCTCGGCCTTGAGCAGCGTGACCTCGATCTGGGTCTCGTTCAGGACGGTGGGACGCAGGATGAAGACTTCCTGCTCGCGGGCGGCGGACTTGAGGTCGTCGCCCAGCCGGGCCAGGGTGTTGTCCATGGCCGTCTTCATGTCCACGCCGAGGGTGAGATGGATGCCGCCCTTGAGGTCGAGGCCGAGGCTGATCCCTTTTCCCGGAAGGAAATCGCTCAGGGACGAGCCTTTTACGCCGGGCAGGGACGGCAGCATGAAGGCCAGCCCCGCAAGCACCACAGCGAGAGCGAGGATGGCTCTCAAACGCAAACTTTGCATGAATTCTCCCTATGATACGGAATAATTGCGCCCTACCTGCGGCTTCCGGCGACAAACGCAAGCGCGGACCGGGCCACTTCGTGGTCCGATCCGCACGGAAGTCTCAGGTACCGGTGCAAGAACCTACTTCTTCTTGTCAGCTGCGGGAGCGCCGCCGTCCTTGTCGGCAACGAAACCGCGCTTGATCACGACATTGACGCCCGTTGCGATCTCGATGGTGAGGTTGTCGCCGTCGATGTCAACGATGGTTCCGAGAATGCCGCCGTTGGTCCAGACCTTGTCGCCCTTCTTGAGGGCGTCGAGCATGGCCCGGTGGGCTTTTTGCTTCTTCTGCTGCGGACGGATGAGCAGGAAGTAGAAGATGGCGAACATCAGGACCAGCATGGGCAGCGGGCCGCCCAGGATGCCGCCGAGGCCGCCTGCGTCACCGCCGCCCGCAGGCGGGGCCATGGCGAAGGCTACGGAATCGAAGAACATGGGTTCCTCCAAAAGAGTTAGTGGTGTAACTTCCCCGCCGTTTAGCAAGGGACGTACAGGTTTCCGTACGGTCGATGCGAAAACGGACGAATTTTCACGAAGTTCTCGCTTAAAATCGCCTTGCTGTCCAGCTGCAATTCCTTGGCGTATTCGTTGACCAGCCCTTCGATGACCTTCAGGTCGTCGGAGTCCACGGGGTTGGTCGTCAGGCCGGGACCGAGCTGGTCTTCGGGGACGCCGCCGCGAACGTAGATCACGCCGCCGTGCATGCCCGTCCCGAGACTCCGTCCCGCAATGGGCGCATCAGGCTTATCAGAAAACATACCCAAGAGCAAAATAATTCCACCGGCCATATATTCGCCGAGGAAGTCTCCGGCCTTGCCGCCGACCACGATTTTCGGCTGGTGGTCGAGGTAAGCCTTCATGTGGATGCCGACGCGGTACCCCACGTCGCCCTTGATGAATATCTCGCCGCCGCGCATGGCGTAGCCGATGACGTCGCCCGCGATGCCGTCGATGACCACCCGGCCGTCGTCCATGGTGTTGCCCACGCCGTCCTGGGCATTGTTGTGGATGCGGACCTTGGGGCCGCGCATGAACGCGCCCAGGTCCTGGCCGGGGACGCCGTAGACGTCGAAGACCAGGTCCCCTTCCAGGGCCGTGGCCAGATAGCGCTGGCCGTTGCATTCCTTGATCACGAAGTCGGTCACGCCCTCGTTGACCAGGGCGCGGATCTCCTCGTTGAACTGCTTGTAGTAGGTGCGCCCCGCGGTCAGGGTCTTCTGCTTTCTCTTGGCTGCCATCTAATCCTCCAGGTCCACGATGACGGGTTCGCCCGCCTTGGGCATCCAGACGCGGTCCAGCTCGGGGCAGACGTCGCGCACGGCCGATTCCTCGCTCGACATGAAGACCATGTCGTCCTTCTCGGCCACCAGCAGCGGGCGCAGCTTGATGCGGTCGTTGAGGCCCATCAGCCGGTTGTTGTCCGCCACCAGGATGGCGAAGGGGCCGTTCAGCATGGCCGGGCCGTAGGTGGCGCGCAGCGTGGTGTACAGCTCCTTGTCCTCACCGTCCATGCGCTCGATCTCGTCCCAGAAAGGCGGGGCGAAGACCTTGGCCGCCAGCTCCCAGGTCAGGCCGTGCTTGCGGATCAGCATGTCCAGCTCGTAGGCCACGACCTCGGTGTCGGTCATCATGGTGCACAGGTAGTCGTGCTCGCACAGGTAGCGGCGGTTGATGCCGTAGGAGGATATCTCCCCGTTGTGCACGATGGACCAGTTCAGGATGGTGAACGGGTGCGCCCCGCCCCACCAGCCCGGGGTGTTGGTCGGGAACCGGTTGTGGCCGGTCCAGATGTAGGCCGCGTATTCCTCCAGGCGGAAGAAGTCGGCGATGTCCTCGGGAAAGCCCACGCCCTTGAAGGCGCCCATGTTCTTGCCCGAGGAGACCACGAAGGCCCCGGCCACATATGTGTTGATCTTCATGACCACGGCCACGATGTAGTCCTCTTCCGGCAGCTCGCGGAACTCGTTCTCCGGCTTTTCGGGCACGGTCACGAAGTAGCGGTTGAACTTCGGCGGATTGGGGATGGCCAGGGTCCTGCGCGTGGGGATCGGCTCGTAGAAGTGCAGGTCGAAGTACTTCTTGATCATCTCCTCGGAGCCCTTGATGGCCGCGTCGTCGTCGCACATCATGTGGAAGCAGTACTTGTCCGCGTGGTCCGGGTAGATGCCGTAGGCCGCGAAACCGCCGCCCAGGCCGTTGCCCCGGTCGTGCATGCAGGTCATGGCCTGGATGGGCATGTCGCCGGGAATCAGTCCACGCTTCTTGTGGATGACCCCGAAGATGCCGCAGCCGGAGATGTCCTTCTGGAAATCGTAATATCTGTCAGGTGCTTTCATTGCATAGTCCTCTAATCGGGCTCAACCACGCCGGGGTTCCAGGTTTCCTTGAAGAAATCGTCCGGCCACATGAGCACGTCGGGCCCGCCGACCAGGATCTGCTTCTTGGCCTCTTCCGGCACCGCCATCTGGAACTTGACGAAGGCGGTGTACATGCCCGCCATGTCGATGTCGCCCACCAGCACGTAGCCGACCAGGCGGTCGTTGTGGAAGACGAGCTTGCGGTAGCTTTTCTTCTTCTCGTCCAGGGAGGCGGCGATCTCGTAGGAATCGTCCCCTTCGGGCGGGTTCACGGTGCCCACGGAGATGGTCGGCAGCCCGTAGAAGGATATGGAGTTCATGGCCAGGGAGCCGGTGAACGGGATGGCTTCTCCGGCCATGTTCTTGCCCGCGCAGAACCCCTGGTTGTAGGCGTTGGTCCAGATGGGGATGACCCGGTCCTCGCCGAACAGCAGGTCCTTGGCCTGGGCCACGTCGCCCGCCGCGAACACGCCGTCCGCGTCGGCGCGCATGTGCTCGTCCACCTTGATGCCCCGGTCCACGGCGATCCCGGCCTCCTTGGCCAGGTTGTAGTTGGGGACCACGCCGATGGCGATGACCACCACGTCGCACTGCAGGAAGTCGCCGTCGGTCAGGTGCACGCCCTTGAGGTTGCCGTCGTGATCGCGCTGGATCTCCTTGGCGGACACGCCGCAGCGGACGTGGAGGCCCACTTCGGCCAGCCGGGCTCCGGCCAGGGAGGCGGCGTTCTCGTCAAAGGCCAGGCTCAGGATGCGCGGGGAAAGCTCCAGGATGGTCACGTCCACGCCGCGGTCGAACAGGGATTCGCCCGCCTTCAGGCCGATGAGGCCGCCGCCGATGACCACCGCCCGCTTTATTTCCTTGGCCTTGGAGATCAGGGTCTGGGCGTGCTCCAGGTTGGTGAAGTTGTAGACGTCCGCCCCGTCGGAGCCGGGAATGGGCGGGGTGAAGGGGTTGCCGCCGGTGGCGACGAGCAGGTTCTCGTAAGGCACGGTCTCGCCCTTGTCCGTGGCCACGGTCTTGGCCTTGGTGTCGATGGATTCGACGCGGGTGCCGAGCATCAGGGAGACGTTGCTCTTCTCGTAGAACTCCTGCGGGCGCAGGGCCAGACGGTCCGGGCCGATCTTGCCCGCCAGCAGGTAGGAGATGAGCGGGCGGCCGTATGCCGGAGCGTCTTCGGCCCCGATGACCAGGATTTCGTTCTCGGTATCGACCTTGCGGATGCCCTCGATGGCTCCGATGGAGGCGATGCCGTTGCCGATGATGACGTATTTCATGACCGCTCCCTATCGTTCCTCGAATTTCAGGGCCTGGTTGGGGCATGCGGCCACGCAGGCCGGGCCGCCCTCGCGTCCCTCGCACAGGTCGCACTTGACGATCTTGTTTTCGTTCGGATGCCGCTTTATGGCGCCGTAGGGGCAGGCCATCAGGCAGGACCAGCAGCCCACGCACTTTTCGCGGTCATAGACCGTGCGGCCCGTTTCCGGGTCCTTGTGCAACCCGCCGGAGATGCAGGCGGCCACGCAGGAGGGCTCGTCGCAGTGGCGGCAGGAGATGGCCACGCAGGTGTCGCCCTTCTCGAAGACCCGCTTGCACGCGGACAACCCGTCCTTGCCCTGCTCCTCGCGGAAGGCGATGATCACGTCCTTGGACTTGGAGTGGGCGGTGATGCAGGCCACTTCGCAGAGGTGGCAGCCGATGCAGTATTCTTTATCCGGATAGACTCTCTTCATGCGGTCCTCCGTTTAGCGCCCGGCATGCTTGATGCCGAGGATGTCGAGTTCGGTGTCCGAAAGGCCCACGCCGCGCAGCTTGTCGCGGTTGCCGCGCAGGGATTCGATGGAGTTCAGTCCCATGCCGCCCAGCATCTCCTCGATCTCGTGGCCCCAGGCGCGGATCAGGTTGGCCAGCTTCTTGGCCGCGATGTCCGGATTCTGGCGCTTGGAGAGCTTGGGATCGTTGGTGGCGATGCCCCACGGGCATTTGCCGGTGTAGCAGCGGCCGCAGATGGTGCAGCCCACGGCGATCAGGGTGGCGGTGCCGATGTAGACCGCGTCCGCGCCCAGCGCGATGGCCTTGATCACGTCGCCGGAGCAGCGGATGCCGCCCGCGGCCACCACCGAAACCTGGTTGCGGATGCCCTCGTCGCGCAGCCGCTGGTCCACCTGGGCCAGGGCCAGCTCGATGGGAATGCCCACGTTGTCGCGGATCATGGCCGGGGCCGCGCCCGTGCCGCCGCGCATGCCGTCCACGGTGATGATGTCCGCGCCCGCCCGGGCGATGCCCGAGGCGATGGCGGCCACGTTGTGCACGGCGGCGATCTTGACCGACACCGGGACCTTGTATTCCGAGGCCTCCTTCAGCGCGTAGATGAGCTGAAGCAGGTCCTCGATGGAGTAGATGTCGTGATGCGGGGCCGGGGAGATGGCGTCGGAGCCGATGGGAACCATGCGGGTCTCGGACACCTTGTCGTTGATCTTCTCGCCCGGGAGGTGGCCGCCGATGCCGGGCTTGGCACCCTGCCCCACCTTGATCTCGATGGCTGCGCCCGCGCGCAGATAGTCGCGGTGCACGCCGAACCGGCCGGACGCCACCTGCACGATGGTGTTCTCGCCGTATTTATATAAGGACTTGTGCAGGCCGCCCTCGCCGGTATTGTAGTAGGTCCCGGTTTCGGTTGCCGCGCGGGCCATGGCCCGGTGCAGGTTGAAGTTGATTGCGCCGAAGCTCATGGCCGCGAACATGATCGGAACGTCCAGCTCCAGCTGCGGGGTGAGCTTGGTCTTGAGCTTGACCTTGCCGGTCTTTTTGTCCGTGGTCAGCTCCGCCTTGCGCGGCTTCGCGCCCAGGAAGGTCTTGAGCTCCATGGGTTCGCGCAGGGGGTCGATGGACGGGTTGGTCACCTGGCTGGCGTCGAGCAGCATGCGGTCCCAATAGACCGGGATGTCCACCGGGGAGCCCATGCCCGCAAGGAGCACTCCGCCGGTATCCGCCTGCTTGTAGATGTTCTGCAGAAACACCGGGCGCCACAGGCTGTTCGTCCGGAAGTCCGAGGGCTTCTTGACGATGTTCAGGGCAGCTGTCGGGCACAGGGCTTCGCAGCGATGGCAGCCGATGCACTTGGTGTTGTCGTGCACGACCTTTTGCCGGGCTTCATCCCAATAGTGAGCCTCGTACGAACACTGGCGGACGCAGACCTTGCAGTTGATGCACAGTTCCGGGTCCCGCTCGATACAGAACTCATGGTAGTTCTTGTTGATGGGCTGAAAAAGCAAGACAGGTAACCTCTCTCGTTAGTTGCCAAAAAAGTCATCTTGCGGACAAGATGGTCGGAGCGCGTCTCCGAGCCTTTCACAATTCAGGCAATAATGCTGAAGAGCAAAGGGGAGTCACAAAAACACATGTCCGTATTACCTGTCAAGAAAAGTTTTAACCACCTGTATTTGCTTACTTTGTATATATTTGGAAAGCGTATCGACCAATACGCGGAGCATATCGATCTCCCCTCCCCGGCAACCCGCTTTTCCGGTATCGGATGGCGCTTGACTTCCAGTCGATATAAGGCTAGGTATTTGCGCATGAAATCCCACTCCAACCGCTTTGCCTTCTTTTTCTTTTTTAGCTTTCGCTTTTTTAGAAGCGCCTGCGGTCTCGGGGTGTGCGTGTAGCTGACTCAGTAGTTTCATCCACAACAAGGGCCGTAGGCGACAAGCTTACGGCCCTTTTTTCATGCGGTCGCAAGCGGACCCTCGGCCCCAAAACAAGGGGTATCACCATGATGCTGGGATTCGGGAGTATTGAAATCGCGCTGGCCTTCTGGCTGTCCGTGGGGGCGACGGTTCTGTGCGTGGTTTACGGAATTGTGAACTGGAACAACAAGGGTACCGACAAATCCGGGGGGATGCGTAGATGACCGGCAAAATCATCGGCGTCCTCATCTACCTGGGCGTCATCTTTTATCTCGGCTACAAGGCTTGGCTCAAGACCAAGGAATCCACCGACTACATGCTCGCCGGGCGGTCCATGAACCCGTTCGTGCTGGCCATGTCCTACGGCGCGACCTTTGTCTCCACCTCGGCCATCGTGGGCTTCGGCGGCGTCTCCGGCATGTTCGGCATGTCCCTGCTCTGGCTGACTTTCCTGACCATCTTCGTGGGCATCTTCGTGGCCATGGTCTTCTTCGGCAAGCGCACCCGGCGCATGGGGCTGGCCCTGGATTCCCACACCTTCCCCGAGTTCCTGGGCAGGAGGTACAAGTCCAAGTTCATTCAGCAGTTCAGCGGCGTGGTCATTTTCGTCTTCATCCCCGTCTATGCGGCGGCCGTGCTCATCGGCATCTGCCGCATGCTCGAAGTGGCCTTCCCGGCCATCAGCTACGGCGTGTGGCTTCTGGTGGTCACCGCCATCGTGGCCGTGTACGTGATCACCGGCGGGCTGAAGGCGGTCATGTACACCGACGCGTTCCAGGGGACCATCATGGCCGGCATGATGCTCATCCTCATCGTCACCACCTATTCGCTCCTGGGCGGCATCACCGAGGCGCACCAGGCCTTGACCGACATGGTCAACCTGGTCCCGGCGGGGCTGGTCAAGGGAGGCATGACCGGCTGGACCACGGGACCGAACTTCGAGTCCCCCATCGGACTGACGGTCTACACCACCATCATCTACGGCGTGGGCATCGGCGTCCTGGCCCAGCCGCAGCTGGCCATCCGGTTCATGACCGTGCCCTCCGACCGTGAGCTGAACCGCGCCGTGGCCATCGGCGGCGTGTTCATCCTGCTCATGACCGGCGTCGCCTTCGTCACCGGCGCCCTGTCCAACGTGGTCTTCTTCCAGAAGTTCGGCAAGATCGCCATCGTCATGGCCGAGAACAACTTCGACAAGATCATCCCGCTGTACATCGACAAGGTCATGCCCGGCTGGTTCTCCGGCCTGTTCCTGGTGGCCATGTTCGCGGCGGCCATGTCCACCATGAGCTCCCAGTACCACGTGGGCGGCACCTCGCTCTCCCGCGACTTCCTGGAGCAGTACGTCAATATCGGCAACAACGGCTCGTCCATGAAGCTGAACCGGCTCGGCGTGACCGTGGCCATCATCGCCACCCTGGTCTGGGCCTGGCTGCTGCCCAGCGGCGTCATCGCCCGCGCCACGGCCTTCTTCTTCGGCCTGTGCGCGGCCTCGTTCCTGCCCATCTACGTGCTCGGCCTGTACTGGAAGGGCATGACCAAGACCGGGGCCAAGGTGTCCATGGTCGGCGGGTTCTGCTTCTCCATGTTCTGGCTGCTCTTCGTGCACGTCAAGGAGGCCGGGTTCATCGGCCTGTGTCAGGCCATGTTCGGCAAGGCCACCCTGGTGGCGGACGCCGCGCCCGGCTCCTGGATGTGGCTCATGCAGTGGGTGGACCCCAACGTGGTCGCCCTGCCCGTCTCCATGGTCCTGGCCGTGGGCGTCAGCCTGGCCACCCGACGTATCGAGGAAAGGCACCTCCGGCTCTGCTGGGATGGACTCTGCTGATCCCGTCGGGCGAACCGATGAATCGAGGGTGCCGGAACAGCCGTTCCGGCACCCTTTTTTCCGCTTTATTGACACTTGCAATCAATGCGAACATAAACGACCATTCCCGCAAACAAGGATAGACCCACATGAACAAGATCGACGTGAACGTGAAGTTCCTGCACCCGGTATGGGAAGAGAACGAACTGGCCTACGCCACCGACCATTCGGCGGGGCTGGACCTCCGGGCGTGCCTGGACGTGGAGGAAATCGAGATCGGCCCCGGCCGGAAGGCCGCCATTCCGGCGGGCCTGGCCGTGGAATGCGTCCAGCCGGGCGTGGCCGGATTCGTCTTCTCCCGCAGCGGCCTGGGGACCAAGGAAGGGCTGACCGTGAGCCAGGGCGTGGGGGTCATCGACCCCGACTACCGGGGCGAGATCAAGGTCTCCCTGCTCAACACGTCCGGCGAGGTGCGACGAATCAGGCGCGGACAGCGCATCGCCCAGCTTGTGTTCATGCCCATCTTTCAGGCGACCATCACTCCGGTCGGGGAACTCGGCGAGACCGCGCGCGGCGCGGGCGGGTTCGGGTCCACCGGGAAACACTAGATACGAGACAAGACAATGAGCAATACATTTGAAGCGATCAAGGAGCGGGAGTCCAACCTCCTGTGCCACACCTACGGCCGGTATCCCCTGGCCGTGTCCCGGGCCAAGGGCAACAAGCTCTACGACCTGGACGGCAACGAGTACCTGGACTTCCTGGCGGGCATCGCCGTTTGTTCCCTCGGTCACAGCCGGGACGACCTGGCCGACGTCATGGCCGAGCAGGCGCGCAAGCTGGTCCACGTCTCCAACCTCTTCTATCAGGAACCGCAGCTCGACCTGGCCGAGAAGCTCCTGTCCACCTGTGCGGCGGGCAAGGTCTTCTTCTGCAACTCCGGGGCCGAGGCCAACGAGGGGGCCATCAAGCTGGCCCGCCGGTACATGCACCTGGTGCGGGGCGAGGAGCGGCACGAGATCATCACCCTGGAGAAGTCCTTCCACGGCCGGACCCTGTCCACGCTGACCGCCACCGGCCAGACCGGCCCCATCAAGGACGGCTTCAATCCCCTGCCCGAAGGGTTCGTGACCGTGCCCTTCGGCAACGTCAACGCCCTGCGCGGGGCCATCAACGCCCACACCGCCGCGATCATGATCGAGATGGTCCAGGGCGAGGGCGGCGTGCGTCCCCTGCCCACGGACTACGTCAACGACATCGTGGCGCTGTGCAAGGAAAACGACATCCTGCTCATCGTGGACGAGGTCCAGACCGGGCTGTGCCGCACCGGGCGCGTCTGGGCGCATCAGCACTACAACATCGTCCCGGACATCTTCACCTCGGCCAAGGCCTTGGCCAACGGGCTGCCCATGGGCGCGGTCCTGTGCTCGGACGAGACGGCCAAGGGATTCGCCCCCGGCTCCCACGCCACCACCTTCGGGGGCGGCGCGGTGGTCTCGGCGGTAGCCGCCAAGGTGCTCGACATCATGCTCGAGCAAAAGCTGGCCGACCGCGCCCTGGACCTGGGCGAGTTCGCGCGCCGGGCGGTCGTCGAGCTGATGGAGAAACACCCCGGCAGGATCGTGGGCTCACGCGGGCTGGGACTGCTCTTCGGCATCGAGCTGGCGGGCAACGGCCAGGATATCTGGAAGGGACTGCTGGCCCGCAAGGTGGTCTGCAACCTGACCCAGGGGACCATCCTGCGGCTGGTGCCGCCCCTGACCATCGGCGAGGACGACATCACGGCCTTCATGGACGCCCTGGACGACGTCCTGGGATCGCTGGAGGGCTAGCCCGGCTTGACCGCCCGTCACCGAGCGGGTATCAACGGATAAGAGGTATCAAGTCATGGACGTCGTCGCTCCCGCAGGACCGGTGCTGGACTATCAGACCAGGCGCGAAGAGGAACTGGAAAGGGTTTCCCGGACCAGCCGCCCTCCCGAGCCCGACGACAAGCCCCCGGCGGAGGTCAAGGCGGATTCGGTCAAGCAGGCCGAAAAGACCACCCTCAACGACTTCCAGTACACGGGCAAAGGCTCGTTCATCGACAAGGTATTCTGACTTGGACTCTTGACGACGCAATGCAACAAGGCCGGGGCATGGTTCCCGGCCTTGTCTTGTTCAACCATTCTGAAGGAAACATCTATGTCCACCCTGTTGAAGATCGAATTCACCATCCCCGAGGACGCCGCCGATGCGGCGGGCGTCTTCATCGCCGCCAAGGTCCCCCACGGCTGGGAGGAAACCCCGGCCGGCGACAATCGGAAGATCACCCTGTACCTGGAGGACCATCCGCTCGCCATGGAGATGGTCAGTGAATTCGAGGCCCGTTTCCCCGAGGGCGGCGTGACCTGGTCCGAGCAGGAGTCCGAGGACTGGGCCGTGGCCTGGAAGGACTTCTTCAACCCGGTCAACTGCGGCGAGACCTTCCGCATCTATCCCCCGTGGCTGGAGGACGGCGAGGAGAACGGGACCACCCACATCGTCATCGAGCCGAAGATGGCCTTCGGCACCGGCCACCATCCCACCACTTCCCTCTGCCTGGCGACCATCGGCAGGCTTGCGGGGGCCGGAACCATCAGCGAGGGCCAGGAATTCCTCGACCTGGGCACCGGCTCCGGCATCCTCGGCATCGGGCTGTCCAAGCTCGGCCTGACCGGCCTGGGACTGGACATCGATCCGCAGGCCGTGGTTTGCGCGGCGGAGAACCTGGAGGCCAACGGGGTCGCGGATTCCATGACCCTGGCCGTGGGGTCCATCGACTGCGTGGAGCCGGGCCGCACCTTCGACCTGGTGGTGGCCAACATCCTGTCAGGGCCGCTCATCGAGATGGCGGGCGAGATCGTGGCCCGGGTCAAGCCCGGCGGCTCCCTGGTCCTGTCCGGCATCCTGGCCGACAAGCAGTCCGACGCCGTGGCCGAGGCCTACGGAAGGCGCGGCCTGGGCGAGCCCCAGCGGTTCGTCGAAGGCGAATGGATCTGCCTGGTCTGGGAACACCTGGAGAGCTAGCAGTTGTCCAGTCATTCCACGCTGATGGGCATGTACGACGCCATGCTCGCCAAGCTCGGCCCCAGCCGCTGGTGGCCGGGGGACACCCCGTTCGAAATCGCCATCGGGGCCATCCTGACCCAGAACACCAACTGGAAGAACGTGGAAAAGGCGCTGGACAACATCAAGGACGCGGGGTTGCTGGACGCCCGGGCCCTGCACGAACTCCCCCTTCCCCGGCTGGCCGAGCTGATCCGTCCGGCCGGGTATTACAACATCAAGGCCAAGCGGATTCACAACTTCCTGCAATTCCTCAAGGATGAAGCGGAGTTCGACCTGGAATCCCTGAAGGGCGGCGACCTGGCCGACCTGCGGCCGCGGGTGCTCTCCATCAACGGCGTCGGCCCGGAGACCGCGGACTGCATCCTGCTCTACGCCCTGGACTACCCGGTCTTCGTGGTGGACACCTACACCGCCCGGATACTGGGCCGCCACGGCCTCGCGTGGGAGGATATCGACTACCACGGGTTGCAATCCATTTTCATGGACGCCCTGCCGGATGATGTGGCACTGTTCAACGAATACCACGCCCTCCTGGTCCGCGTAGGGGGCAACTGGTGCCGCAAGAAAGAGGGTCTTTGCGCGGCCTGCCCACTTAAACCCTTTCTTTAACAATCAGACGACATGCCTAGAACCCTTCTGATCGCGTTGATATTTCTCCTGTTACCCTGCACCGTTATGGCGCAGGACAGGGATGAGATATTGAGCGAGACCCTGCAACGGGAGCATCAGAAGGCGGACGAGAACCAGCAGAAGGTCAAGCAGCTGAACGAGCAGGCCGGAGAGATTTCCACCCGGCTCTCGGACATCGAGCACGACGTCAAACTGCTGCGCAAGCAGATCAAGGATCAGGAAAAGGTCCTGCACGACATCCGCGAGAACGAGCGCCATACCCAGCAGGACCACTTCAAGCTGGAAGAGGAAAAGGAGCGCATCATCCTGGAGCTTTCGGGGCTGATGCAGACCCTTTGGCCGGTGCACATGCAGAACGTGCGCGCGCGGTTCCAGGGCGTCGAGGACTGGGCCATGTTCGACCGGCGGTTCAATTGGCTGGCCTCCATCTACGACGCCACCAGCCGCAAGCTGGACGAGGCCCGGCTGAACGCCGAGAAGATCGTGAAAAACCTGGAACACCAGCGCCGGCTGGCCGAAGAGGCCGAGAAGCAGCTGGCCCAGGTCAACGACAGCAAGGACCGGCTGCTGGACAACAAGTATGCCCTGCGCCGCAACCTGCGGAAGGTCGAGAAGCAGAAAAAGAACGCCGAGGCCGAGCTGACGGATATCCTGGCGACCATCGAGGACATCAAGTACCAACTCCAGTCGCAGAAGACCAAGCGGTTCTCGCTGTACAAGCGCACCCTGCCCTGGCCGGTCCAGGGCAAGCTCGTGGACGGGTTCAACCTCAAGGCGAACCCGCCCGCCCGAGGCTTGTCCCTGACCACTTCAGTGGGCAGCACGGTACAATCCGTGTTCTGGGGCAAGGTGGTGCACAACGATACGCTGCGCGGTTTCGGGCATGTGATAATCATCTACCACGGCTATAATTACTATAGTCTTTACGCTTACTTGTCAGAAACCTACGTGCGCAACGGCCAGGAAGTGGAAAAGAACGAACCGCTGGGCGTGGTGGGCTATTTCCCCAAGGTCGATGGCCCCGGCCTGTATTTTGAATTGCGTTTTCACCAAAAACCAATTAATCCAGAAACCTGGTTAACGGCCCAACGATGAATGCCGTTGACTTGAACCATTAGGACTCCGATATTAGGGAGGCACTCATGCGTGTCACGCTTTGGATAGTCACTTTTCTTCTCCTGTTTACCCTTACCGTCGCCCCCGGCCCTACCATAGCGGCCAACGGCGATCAGTTCGAAGCCTTGAAAACCTTCTCGCAGGTGCTCGACCTGGTTGAAAGCAACTACGTCAAGCCCGTGACCAAGAAGGAGCTCATAGACAACTCCATCAAGGGCATGCTTGAGGAACTGGACCCCCACTCCACCTATCTCTCCCCTGAAGATTTCAAGGACATGCAGGTGGATACCGCCGGCAAGTTCAGCGGCATCGGCATCGAAATCAGCCAGGACCAGGGCCGCCTCGTGGTCGTGTCCCCCATCGAGGACACCCCCGCGTACAAGGCCGGGCTGCTGGCCGGTGACCTGATCCTCGAAATCGACGGCGAATCGACCCAGGACATGACCCTCATGGACGCGGTGAAGCGTATTCGCGGCGAAAAGGGCACCACGGTCAAGCTGCTCATCCTGCACAAGGATTCGAACAAGCCCGTGGAGATTCCCATTGTCCGGGGGACCATTCCCATCGTCAACGTCAAGACCCAGTCCCTGGAAGACGGCTATCTGTACCTGCGGCTGACCAAGTTCCAGGAGTCTTCCACCAAGAACCTGCGTGACGCCATCGCCGAATACCAGAAGGAACATACCCTCAAGGGCATCGTCTTCGATCTGCGCAACAACCCCGGCGGCCTGCTCGGCCAGGCGGTATCCGTTGCCGACACCTTCATCGAGGACGGCACCATCGTCTACATCCAGGGCAAGGACCCGGCCAACCGCAAGGACTTCTTCGCTTCCAAAAATTCCAATGAAGTCAAGGTGCCGCTGGTCACTCTGATCAATGCGGGCTCGGCATCGGCCTCCGAGATCGTGGCCGGCGCCCTGCAGGACCACAAGCGGTCCCTGCTGGTGGGCGAACGCTCCTTCGGCAAGGGATCGGTTCAGACCATCATCCCCATGTCCGACGGCTCCGGCATCAAGCTGACCACCGCCCTCTACTACACCCCCAGCGGACGCTCCATCCAGGCCAAGGGTATCGAGCCCGACCTGCGCATCCCGTTCGTGGCCCCCAACGAGGACCAGGAAGACATGCGCGACCGGTTCACCGTCCGCGAGAAGGACCTGTCCGGCCACCTGGAAAACGGACAGAAGTCCTCCAAGCAAAAGAAGGACGAGGACGCGGAAAAGGCCAAGGACATGCTGGCCCGCGACAACCAGTTGCGCATGGCCCTGGAACTGGTCAAGAGCCTGCCCAGGCTGAGGGAAATCCAGTAGGGAGCCCACCCTTCGCCCATGGAAGAACAGACCCCTGATCACAAACCGCAAGAACGGACCGGGTTCGAAGACCTTCTCAGGAAGGTCTATCGGCCCGGTCCTTTGATTTTCCTTTTTTCCGTAGCCTTCCTGGCCCTTGCGGGACTGGGCTACTCCCTCCTGACCGCCCCCACTCCACCGCCCGAAGTCATTGTGCCCGCGCCCGAACAGGAGCGGCAAAAGGCGGAACTGTCCGCGCCGGAGGCCAAGGTCTACGAGGAAGCCACCTCGGACATGGAGGACAAGGTCAAGCAGGCGGATCTGTCCATCATCGAGACCATGCACGACCTCGACCTCGAGATGCGCGACCTGGAGTTGGTGGACGTGGAAGTTCGCCGCCTCGACGAACGCGGCTACCACTACCAGGTGCTCCAGTTTCCCAAGGTGGGCGACCGGAACCATTTTCTCGTCACCCTGCGCAAGCGGCTCTACCAGCGGCTTCCCGAAGCCGAACTGCTCGACGACGGCGGCACCGAGGCCATGGTCCGGATCGACGGACTGCCGACCCACCGGCTGCTCCTGGAGTCCACGCCCGCCGTCATCGCCCGGCCCGAGGCCAAGGGACCGAAGATCGCCGTGGTCATCGACGACGTGGGCGAGAACGTCTCCATCCTCAAGGGGCTGGCCTCCATCGACCTGCCCCTGACCTTCGCGGTCTGGCCCAACGCCACCAACACCCGCACCTGCGTGGACCTGATCAATACCAGCCACCACGACCTGCTGGTCCACTTCCCTATGGAGCCGCGCGGTTACCCCAAGGTCAAGCCGGGCGACGACGCCCTGTTCGTGACCATGACCGCGGACCAGATCCGGCAGCGGATCGCCCAAAACCTGGCGCAGATACCGGAGGCCATCGGGGTCAACAACCACATGGGGTCCGCGTTCACGGCCGACGCGCCGGGTATGGACGTGGCCCTGACCGAATTCAAGCGCCACGGCCTGTTCTTCCTGGACAGCCTGACCTCGGGCCAGAGCGTGGGCCGGGCCAGCGCCGGGAAGGCGGGCATCCCCTTCTACGAGCGCGACACCTTCCTGGACAACGTCAAGGACGTGAACGCCATCGTGCTCCAGCTGCGCAAGACCGAGCGCGTGGCCCAGTCCAAGGGTTGGGCCATCGCCATCGGCCATCCCTACCCGGAAACCCTGGCCGCCTTGAAACAGTGGCGGAACACCCGCGACAAGACCATCCGGGTCGTCGCCCTCTCCTCGCTTTCGCCCGAATAGGCTTCGGCCCGTCGAAAATCCGGCCCCGTGTTCCGCGCCCCCGCACTCGGAGCGTCTTTCCTGCCGCCACCGCACATCCCTTGGACGACCCTTTCATCATGATGAAATTCTTCTTATATTTGATTATGTTGATATTGATATTTGAGATTGTCGCGGCTTTTTCTAAACTATTTCGTGCAAAAACGGGCGATAAAATCGCCTTCCCGTTGCCTTGGACGCACGACCCATGTAGATTGCGCATAAAGGGTTTCGTGAAAACGGTCGATAGGAAAGATCAGGTACGGCCCGTTTTTTGCTAACTGTTTTTAGACGTTCAATTTCCCGGCGCGAGCCGGAAAAACGGGCCGCGAAGACCGGCAAGAAAGAGGCTTTCTCCAGATGAGCAAAATCCTCGAACAAGATGAAGTTGATGCCCTGCTCCGGGGACTTTCCGGAGGGGATGTCGAGACCGAGACCGAGATACCGGAGGACGATACCGGCGTCGTCTCGTTTGACCTGGCCAATCAGGACAGGATCATTCGCGGACGCATGCCCGTCCTCGAGATCGTCAACGACCGTTTCGCCAGGCTGTGCACCAACGCGCTGGCCAACACCATGCGCAAGCGGGTGGACATCAACCCCATCTCCATCGACATGTCCAAGTTCGGCGACTTCATGCGCTCCCTGCCCGTGCCGACGTCCATCTCCATCTTCAAGATGGACCCCCTGCGCGGCAACGCCCTGCTGGTCGTGGACTCCCGCCTGGTCTTCGCCCTGGTCGAGAATTTCTTCGGCGGCGCCGGCAGCCAGCCCAAGGTCGAGGGGCGCGACTTCACGCCCATCGAGCAGGCCATCGTCGAGCGCGTGGTCAAGATCGCCCTGGCCAACATGGAGGAATCCTGGAAACCGGTGCACGAGGTCCACGTGGAGATGGTCCGCACCGAGGTGAACCCCCAGTTCGCGGCCATCGTGCCGCCCTCGGACGTGGTCATCGTGGTCACCTTCGAGGTAGAACTTGAGAACGCCATCGGCTCGCTCATCGTCTGCCTGCCTTACGCCACCATGGAGCCCATCCGCTCCAAGCTCCACGCCTCCTTCCAGTCCGAACGGCTGGAGGTCGACCACGTCTGGATCAACCGCTTCAAGGAACGGCTCATGGAGACCCCGGTGGAGATGGTCGTGCGCCTTGGCCGGACCGCCATTTCCGGCCGCCAGCTCCTGTACCTTCAGGAGGGCGACATCATCCTGCTGGACACCGACGAGGATGAGCTGCTCGAAGCCGAGATCGAAGGCGTGCGCAAGTTCAAGGGGCTCCCCGGCCGCGTCAAGGGCAACAAGTCCTTCAAGGTCGTCAAGGAAGAGGAAATCCGCTTCTAGCCCTTCCCCTTACCGATTTTACGGGGCCGCAAATGCGGCCCTTTTTTGTTGCCCAAAGGGGAAACACCTTGACGAAAAGGGCTGTGCGCGGTCACAGTTCTCCTTTCAAATGCATTGGAGGAGGTAGTTCCAAATGAAAAGAATATTTCTGTTTTTGACGGCGGCCCTGCTGGTCGCCTCCACCGCCTTCGCGGGCAAGACCTACGTCGTCTCCGTGACCCAGATCGTGGAGCACCCGGCCCTGGACGCCATGCGCAACGGCGTGGCCGACAGGCTCAAGGAAAAGGGCATTGATTTCACCTACAACGTGCACATCGCCCAGGGCAACATGGCCACCAACACCCAGATCGTGAGCCAGATCATGGGCGAGCAGCCCGACCTGGTCCTGGCCATCGCCACCCCCGGCGCGCAGGCCTGCGCCCAGAAGATCAAGGAGACCCCCATCGTCTTCACCGGCGTCACCGATCCGGTCTCCGCCGGGCTGGTCAAGGACATCCAGAACTCGGGCGGCACCAACATCACCGGCATGTCCGACTTCTCGCCCATGGACAAGCACGTGGCCCTGATCCGCGAGATCGTGCCAGCTGCCAAGACCATCGGCATCATCTACAACTCCGGCGAGCCCAACTCCGTGCCCAACCTGAAGGCCCTCAAGGATGAGGCCGCCAAGGTCGGCATGAGCGTCGAGGAAGCGACCATCGCCAACTCCAGCGGCGTGTATCAGGCGGCCAAGAGCCTGGTGGGCCGTTGCGACGTGGTTTACATCGGCACGGACAACACGGTCGTCTCGGCCATCGAGTCCGCCGTAAAGGTCTGCACCGACAACAAGCTCCCGCTCGTCGTGGGCGACGTGGACTCCGTGGCGCGGGGCGCCATCGCCGCCGTGGCCGTGGACTACTACAAGATGGGGTTGCAGACCGGCGACATGGTCGCCCGCATCCTGCAGGGGGCCAACCCCGGCTCCATGCCCGTCGAGTTCCTCAACGACCTCAACCTGCACGTGAACCTCAAGGCTGCCCAGGCCATGGGCGTGACCCTGCCGGAATCTCTGGTGGCCCGCGCGACCAAGGTCATCGAATAGTCGCGAAACGCATTTGCCAATCGTGACCAGAAACGATACAAGGCGCGTTGCCTACAACGCGCCTTTTTTCGTCGCGTCCGCCGGGACCGACGCAAAGCCCGGCGCCCGGTAAACCCTTAGGAACGGCACATGACTCTCTACGCATTCTTCGGAGCCCTGGAACAGGGATTCGCCTACGGCCTGATGGTCATCGGCGTGTACCTCACCTTCCGGGTGCTCGACTTTCCCGACCTGACCGTGGACGGCAGCCTGCCGCTCGGCGCTGCCGTGTCCGCCGTGGCCATCACCGCCGGATACTCCCCGCTGGTCGCGGTGTTCATGGCCTGCGGCGCGGGATTCGCGGCGGGCATGGTCACCGGCATCCTGAATACCAAATTCAAGATCCTTCACCTGCTGGCCTCCATCCTGACAATGATCGCGCTCTATTCCATCAACCTGCGCATCATGGGACGGCCCAACATGGCCCTGCTCGGCCAGGAGACCGTGGTGGACTGGTTTACCAGATTCTCCGGCCTGCTCCCGCAGCACGCCTCTCCCGTGCTCTTCGCCATCATCTGTTTCCTGGCCGTGGGCGTGCTCATCTGGTTCCTGCACACCGAGCTCGGCCTGGCCTTCCTGGCCACCGGCGACAACATGCAGATGATCACCAGCCAGGGCGTGAACACCGACAGCGTCATCATCTTCGGCGTGGGGCTGTCCAACGCGCTGGTGGCCACCTCCGGGGCGCTGGTGGCCCAGAACCAGGGCGCGGCGGACGTCAACATGGGCGTGGGCACCATCATCGCCGGGCTGGCCTCGGTGATCATCGGCGAGACCGTGTTCGGCGACAAGACCATAGGCCGCGCGCTCATCGCCGCCCTGCTCGGCTCCGTGCTCTACCGCATCGCCATCGCCCTGGCGCTCGGCCTCAAGCTCGGCTCCTTCGCCATCACCCCCAGCGACCTGAACCTGATCACCGCCATCCTGGTGGTCTTCGCCCTGGTCATGCCCAAGATGAAGCGCAAGTTTCTTGCCGGGAGGTCCAAATGATCTCCATCACCCAGGTCACCAAGGCGTTCAACAAGGGTGACGTCAACGAAGTGACCGCCCTGAGCAACGTGAATCTCGAAGTTCGCGACGGCGACTTCATCACCATCATCGGCTCCAACGGCGCGGGCAAGTCCACCTTCCTGAACGCCCTGGCCGGGTCCTTCCCGGTGGATGCGGGCCGCATCGTGCTGGACGACACGGACATCACCCGCTGGCCGGAACACAAGCGCGCGGCGCTCATCGGGCGCGTGTTCCAGGACCCGCTGCTCGGCACCTGCGCCGGAGCGACCATCGAGCAGAACCTGGCCATGGCCAACAAGCGCGGCCTCAGGCGCGGCCTGGGCTGGGGCGTCAAAAAGCGCGACCGCGAATTCTTCCGCGAAAAGCTGTCCATCCTGGGGCTGGGCCTCGAAGACCGGCTCAGGACCCACACGGGGCTCCTCTCCGGCGGCCAGCGCCAGGCACTGACCATGCTCATGGCCACGCTGGTCCGCCCCCGGCTGCTGCTCCTGGACGAGCACACCGCCGCCCTGGACCCCAAGACCGCGGGCATGGTCCTGGACCTGACCGAGGAGATCGTCAGCTCCCTGAACCTGACCACGCTGATGGTCACCCACAACATGAAGCAGGCCATCTCCATGGGTAACCGGCTGATCATGTTCCATCGCGGCGAGATCGTCCTGGATATCGAGGGCGAGGAAAAACAGAATCTCGAGGTCGAAGACCTGCTCCGCCGCTTCTCCAAGCTGCGCGGGGACGAAGGGGTCTCGGACCGAATGTTGTTGAGTTAGGCCCGGTGCGGGGCCTTTGGAACGCGAACTGGCAAATTCCTGCCAAGACGTATAAGAAAGACAAAAAAGACAAATGGAGGCTTTAATGGCTATCGAAAAGACCTTTTCCATCATCAAGCCGGACGCGGTCGAACGCGGTCTCATCGCCGAAATCCTGAAGATGATCACCGACTCCGGGCTGAAGATCAAGGGCATGAAGATGATCCACATGGACCGCGCCAAGGCCGAAGGGTTCTACGCGGTACACAAGGAACGCCCCTTCTTCGGCGAGCTGGTGGACTACATGATCTCCGGACCGGTGGTCGTCTCCTGCCTTGAGGGCGAAAACGCCATCGAGAACTACCGCAAGCTGATGGGCGCCACCAACCCGGCCAACGCCGAGGAGGGCACCATCCGCGCCGCGTACGGCATCGACATCCAGAACAACTCCTGCCACGGTTCCGACGGTCCCGACACCGCCAAGACCGAGGTGGCATACTTCTTCAACGACGACGAGCTGGTGGGATAATGACTAAGAAACTCGGGTTCATAGGCGTAGGCAATATGGGGTCGGCCATCGTCAAGGGGCTGGCCTCCGGCGAAGGCATCGAGCTGCACGGGACGGACTTCAACAAGGCCAACCTCGAACGGCTCCACAAGGAGCACGGACTGATCGTGCACGACAACGCCACCGACCTCGCCAAGGCGTGCGACTACATCGTCCTGGCGGTGAAGCCGCAGCACGCAGAACCCGTGGTCAAAGAGGTGGCCCCGCTCCTGGACAAGTCCAAGTGCCTGGTCACCATCTGCGCGGGCATTCCGCTGTCCACCTATGAGGAATGGACCGGGAACCGCTGCCCCGTCGTGCGCATCATGCCCAATACCCCGGCCCTGGTCGGGCTGGGCGTTTCGGCCATCTGCCTGGACAACGAAAACCTCACCGACGAGATGAAAGCGTTCGTCCCCGAGGTCTTCGCGGCCATCGGCCAGACCCATATCCTGCCCGAAAAGCTGTTCGACGCCTTCACCGGCGTGATCGGCTCCGGCCCGGCCTACGTCTTCTATTTCATGGAAGCGATGATCGAGTCCGGCGTGGCCCTGGGACTGACCCGGCCGCAGACCGTGGAGATGGTCAAGGGATTGTTCCTCGGCTCCGCCACCATGGCCGACCAGAGCGAACACTCGGTGACCGAACTGCGCGAAATGGTCACCTCCCCGGGCGGCACCACCATCCGGGCGCTCATGCACTTCGACCGTCAGGCCCTCAAGGGCGACATCATCGACGGCGTCTTCGAGTCCTACTACCGAAGCATCGAACTGGGCGAAAAGTAATGTAAAATCACGGGGGAAAGGGAGAGGGAAACCCTTTGAAAAGGGTTGTCCCTCTCCCCTTCCCCCGGACCCCCATCCCCTCTCCCTTCCCAAACTTTTTGTGTGCCTTCGGCAAAGGCGTGCGTCAGCGGACGCGCGTCTTTTCTTGCGTTCAAAAAAATGAGGAATGCGCCGTCAAGCAGCACACCCAATGAGCACCCTCGCCCTTCGCGAAGCGACCCAAAAAGTTTTGAAAAAGGGAGGGATGGGGGTTCGGGGGAAGGGAGGGGAAAAACTTTTACAAAAGTTTTTCCCCTCCCTTCCCCCGATTCGCCGTCAGGCGAACACCAAACGAACGATCCCCAGAACGGGAATGAGGACCCAGGCGGTCCAGGAGCCGGTCTTGCGGACCAGGGTGAAGAGCATCTTGACCTTGGGCTTGTCCCAGGGCGCGCCTTGGGGGTTGAGGATGGGCTTGTCCTTGGTTTCCCCGAAGTAGACGGTGGGCCCGCCCATTTTGCCTTGCAGGAGCCAGGCCGCCGCGCTCATGGGCCAGCCCGCGTTGGGGCTTTCCATCTTCACGGCGTCCTCGCGGTAGCGGCTGCGTGCGGTGGCCGCATCGAGGCCCATGCGCTTTCCGGCGAACAGCAGCAACCGGGCGGTGATCCGGGCCGGAATCCAGGCCAGGAGGTCGTCGGTCTTGGCCGCGCCGCGCCCCAGATCGCGGAACCGGTCCGTGCGGTAGCCCCACATGGAGTCCATGGTGGACACGGTCTTGTAGGCCCACATGCCGCCGGGGCCGAACAGGCAGAGATAGAACAGCGGGGCCGTGAATCCGTCGTTGAGGTTCTCGCTGACGGTCTCGGCCAGGGTCCGGCGCACTCCCCCCGCGTCCAGGGCTGAGGTGTCGCGGCTGACCAGCATGGCCAGGGCGGTGCGCGCGCCTTCGAGGTCCCCGGAATCGAGCAGCGAGGCCACGTTGCGGGCCTCGCGCATCAGGCAGCCGAGGGCGAGCCCCGCGTAGGCGAAATAGACGGCGAAGAGGAAGCCGACATGCTTGATGGAAGTCAGCAGCCCCACCGCCGCCCAGACGGCAGCGGGTAGGAGGATCACGGCGGTCCAGCCGGCGGAACGCAGGTCGAAGCCGGTCCGGCGGGCCGAGGATTCGTAGAGGTCGAGCAGCCTGCCGATGAACCGGACCGGGTGCGGCCACTGCTTGGGGTCGCCGATGAAGGAATCCATGAGGACGGCGAGGACAGGGACGAGGAAAATGGGGATGATTGATTCCATGGATGTGAAAAGGGCCGGGAAGATCGCATCTCCCCGGCCCGTATAGGCTAGTTTTCGAAGTAGGATCGCAGGAGCGCGCTGCGCACGGGATGGCGCAGCTTGCGCAGGGCCTTGGCCTCGATCTGGCGGATGCGCTCGCGGGTGACGTTGAAGAGCTTGCCCACTTCCTCGAGGGTGTGGTCGGACTTCTCGCCGATGCCGAACCGCTTGCGCAGGACCTGCTCCTCGCGCGGGGTCAGGTCGGACAGGACCGAGGCGATCTGCTCGCTGAGCTTGGTGGAGACCACTTCCTCGGCGGGCGCGGTGGCCTTCTTGTCCTCGATGAAATCGCCCAGGCTGGAATCTTCCTCGTCACCGATGGGGGTCTCAAGGGAAATGGGTTCCTTGGCGATCTTGAGGACCTTCTTGACCTTCTCCAGCGGGTAGTCCATGCGTTCGGCGATCTCTTCCGGAGACGGGTCGCGGCCCAGCTCCTGCACCAGGTAACGGGAGGTGCGGATGAGCTTGTTGATGGTCTCGATCATGTGCACCGGGATACGAATGGTCCGGGCCTGGTCCGCGATGGCGCGGGTGATGGCCTGGCGGATCCACCAGGTGGCGTAGGTCGAGAACTTGTAGCCGCGCTGGTATTCGAACTTGTCCACGGCCTTCATCAGGCCGATGTTGCCCTCCTGGATCAGGTCCAGGAACTGCAGACCGCGGTTGGTGTACTTCTTGGCGATGGAGACCACCAGGCGGAGGTTGGCGCGGATCAGCTCCTGCTTGGCCTGCATGGCGGTCTGGTTGCCGGACTTGATGCGCCACAGGACCTCTTCGAGGTCGTGCACGGAGTGGCAGCACTTGTCCTGAAGCCGGTTCATGATCTCCAGCTTGCCTGCCAGCATCTCCTTGAAGGAGAAGAACTCCTCCACGGTCATGCCGAGCTGGTCCGAGGCGGCCACGGGGTTGATCTCGCGGGCGTCCACCTGCTTGAAGAGTTCCTCGATCTCGGCCTTGGTCTTGCCCACGGACAGGACATAGGCGGACAGGTCGCGCTGGCAGTTGTGCATCTGGCGCACGTAGTCGTTGACCGTCTCGATGATCCGGTCGATGAGGGTCTTCTCCAGCTTGATGTCGCGCAGCCGGGTGACGATCTCTTCCTTGTAGCCGAGGATCTCCTGCTGCACGCCGTATACGCGCTTGTCCAGGCAGGCGCAGTAGTCGAGCTTGTCGTAGATTTTCTTTTTCTTGCCGTAGAGCTTCTTGATCTCGGCAAGCAGGAAGATGACCCGCTGGCGCTGGTTCATCTCGTCTTCGGAGGGATCGTCCTCCTCGATGGTCTTGACCACGTCCTTGAGCTTGATGACCCCGCTTTCGAGGTCCTCGCCCACGGAGATCAGCTCTTCGACGGCCACCGGCACTTCCACCAGGGAGTACAGGACGTCCATCTCGCCGTTTTCGATCTTCTTGGCGATGACCACCTCTCCCTCGCGGTCGAGCAGCGGAACGGCGCCCATCTCGCGCAGGTACATGCGCACCGGATCGGTGCTGCGCGAGGCGTATTCAGCGGAATCGTCCTCGTTGTCGTCGAACTCGAGATCCTTGTCGTCATCATCATCGGCCAGCTTTTTTTCGGAATCCTCCGAGTCCACCAGGGCGATGTCCATCTGGTCGAAGATGGCGTGTATTTCTTCCAACTGATCAGGGTTGTTGTAGTCGGAAGGCAGCGCCTTGCTCAACTCCTCATAGGTCAGGAATCCCTTTTTCTTACCCTCAGCGATAAGCGCTTTGATCTGTTGGATTTCCTTAATGTTGCTCATCATCCCTCCTGCGGAGATTTCTTCAAGGCCAAAAGCTGCATAGCCCGTTCGGTGTCGCCGTTCTGATAGGCCTGCCGTATGGCCTCATTGAGCTGGCGTTTGTCCAGTTTATCCTGTTCAAACGTAATTTTACTACAAATGTGATTCCACTCGTCCTGCAATTCCCGGCCGGAAAGACCGTTGTCGCGCAATTCTTCGCGGCACTGAAAGTAGAAGCCCTTTTCGTGTTCGTTCAGCAGGCTTGTTATCTGGCCGTGCTGCGTCGTTGCGAGCTTTTCCCACAGCGCCCTCGCCCAATCGGTGCGAAGAACCTGCCCGAGTCCCCTTCCGACCAGTTCCGGGCAGTAGTCCGGATACTGGATCGTAAAACGCAAAAAATACCTGTCGTCCGCGTAGTCCTTGCCGACGCCCATTGCCGGTTGCGGCTTCTGCTGCTGCGGCGCGCGTTGCGCCTGTCGCGGCTGATGCTGGGGATTGCGCGTGGGCGGTGTACCGCCTGCATCGCGCCTGAAATCAGCCTCCGACAATCCGAGCCCGCTCGCCAACCGGGGCAAATAGTACGCCCGCAGCGATCCGTCGGACAATTCCGACAAAAAACTCTTCGCCCAAGCCATGATATCCCTGGGGGCGTACTCCGCCCGCAGGGTATTCATGCAAAAAGTCAAACCGTCCGGGGCCTCCTTCATGCAGGCCTCGAATCCCTCCGCTCCCTTGGTCTGGAGCAGACTGTCCACGTCCTCGCCGTCCGGCATGAGGACGACCTTGCACGCCACGCCCTGCAACAGGATCATCCTGCTGGATTTCATGGCCGCCTTGCGTCCCGCCCCGTCGCCGTCGAAGACCAGGTCGACGCGCGAACAGAATCCGGCCAGCCGCTTTACCTGATCCGACGTCAGGGCCGTGCCCAGGACGCCGCAGGAGTCGGTGTAGCCGAACTGATGGAGCGATATGACATCCATGTATCCTTCGGTCAGAATGGCCCGCTTGGAGCGGGTCATGGTGGACCGGGCCAGGTTCAGCCCATACAAGTGGTCGCCCTTCTTGTATATCGGCGTATCCGAGCTGTTCAGATACTTTGGTTCTCCATCAGTAATTATTCTGCCGCCAAAAGCAATAACCCGGCCGGACAAATTTTGGATGGGAAAGATCAATCTTCCACGGAACCGGTCGTAAATATTGCCTTTTTCGTTTTTTGACAACAATCCCGCATCCACGCCGGATTCCGGGTCCCGGCCTCTGGTGCGAAGATAATTGTCCAGCCCGTGCCAGTCCTCCGGGCTGTAGCCCAGGCCGAACCTGGCGATCATCTCCGGGGTCATCCCCCGGTCGGCCAGGTATTTTCGGCAGTGGTCGCCGGAGGCCAGGGCCAGGTTCCGCTGGAACCACTGGTTGGCCTCGTCGTGCATGTCCATGAGCATCTGCTTGCGCGCCTTGCGCTCCGCCGCATGCGGATCATGGGGCACGTTGCCCAGCTCGATCCCGGCCTCGGCGGCCAGCTGCTCCAGAGACTCCCGGAAATCCACCCCGTTGATCCGGCCGTAGAAATCGATGACGTCGCCCGAAGCCTGGCAGCCGAAACAATAGAAGAAGCCCTCATCGTCGTTTACGGACATGGAGGGCTTGGTCTCCTGGTGGAACGGACAGGCCCCCATCCACCGGCCCGAGACCGGTTTCAGGTCGACATACCGGCGCACAATGTCCGAGATGTTGATACGGGCCTTGACGGCCTCGACATCACTTCTGTCCACCAAATGCCTCCGGACGAGCCGTTACTTGAGCGTCACTTCGGTCATGCCGTCCCCGCCCCGGTCTTCCGGAGCCAGGGCGAAACTCTCCACCGCGGGATAATGCTTCAAAAATTCATGCACCTCGCGCCTCAGCGCCCCGGTGCCGCGTCCGTGGACGATCTCAAGCCTGCCCGCGCCCTTGCGCAGGGCTGCGTCCATGGCCCGCTCCAGCTCGCTGATGGCCATGTCGGCCCGGTTGCCGCGCAGGTCCACCTCGACCACCAGGTCGGAAGGGGCCGGAGCCTTGGCGTTGGCGGGCTTGGCCGGACCGCTCCCGCCGCTTACCGCGGGGCCGAGATGGTCCGCCTTGACCCACATGGCCACGCCGCCGATGTCCACCTTGGCCTGCTTCTTTTTGTCGTTGATTTCCAGCACGGTACCCGACTTGTTCCAAGCCAGATACGACACTTTCATCCCCGGGACAATATCGGAGAACGAAAAAGCGGGTTCTTTTTCCCGCTCGGGCGCGATGTCCTCGATGCGCAGCCGCACCTCGTGGAGCTTCTTGCGAGCCTCCTTGCGGCCGATGCGCTCGCTCTTCCACTGCTTGACCACGTCCTGGGCCTTGGACTGGACGTCCTTGAGGAGCTTGACCCGCTCCTTCTCGAACTTCGCTTCGAGGTTGGCCCGCTTCTTTTCGATGCGCGCCCGTTCGTCCTCGATGGCGTCCAGCTCCTGTTCCTTCTTCACGGCCATGGCGTTGAGCCGGTCGAGCACAGTGGTGGTATCCGAGCCGTCCAGCAACAGATACTTTTCGGCGCGTTCCAAAATTTCGTTAGGCAGCCCGTGTTCTTTGGCCACGTCCAGGGCGATGGACGCGCCCACTTGGTCGTAGGCCAGTCGGAACAGCGGCTTCTTGGTATCCGGGTCGAAGAGAACGCTCGCCGCGCGCACGCCCCTGGTGGCCATGGCGTAAGCCTTCAGGGCCGGGAAATGGGTGGCCGTGAAGGCCGTGGCGCGCTTTTCCAGCAGGGAGTCGATGACCGCCTGGGCCAGGGCCGCGCCCTGGGTCGGGTCGGTGCCCGCGCCGAATTCGTCCAGAATGAACAGGGACCGGTCGTCCACCTGGTCCCAGACACGCCGCAGGTACTTGATCTGGGCGGTGAAGGTGGAGACGTTCTCCTCCAGGGACTGCTCGTCGCCCATGATGACGAAGATGTCGCTCCAGAACGGCAGGCGGCTGCCCTCGGCCGCCGGAACCGGCAGCCCGGAAAAGGCCATCAGCCCGATGAGGCCCACGGTCTTGAGGCAGACGGTCTTGCCGCCCGCGTTGCCGCCGCTGACGATCATGGCCCGCTGCCCTTCCTCCAGCTCGATGTTCAGGGGGTGGACCGACTCGTCGGTCAGGGCCAGCAGCGGATGACGGGACTTGAGGAGCCTGGGCGCGCCCTCTCCCGTGACCTCGATAGTCCGGCCGTTGTAGACGCCGGCCAGGCGGACCTTGGCCATGAGCACGTCCAGGGTGACCAGCCCCCGGTAGGCGTCGCTGACCTGCGGCTTCTCCTGGCGGATGAGGCCGGTCAGGTATTGCAGGACCTTGTATTCCTCGGCCCGCTCCTCGCGCTTGAGCTCCTGGAGGCGGTTGTTGGTCTCCACCAGGAAGATGGGCTCGAAATAGCAGGTCTCGCCGGTCTGGGAGTAGTCGTGGATGATGCCCTTGGTCTTGTTCTTGAAATTCGCCTTGATGGGCAGCACGTAGCGGTCGGACGAGATGGTCATGAACTCGTCCTGCATGGCCGCGCCCATGTTTTCCTGAATGATGAAGTCCTTGACCCGCTTGGTGCACCGCTGGTGGATGGCGCGGATCTCCTGGCGCACGTCCATCAGCGCCGGGGAGCTCTCGTCCCTGATCTGCCCTTCGGCGTCCAGGCAGCGCCCGATGCCGGACACGGTCTTCTGGGGCCAGTCGTAGGCGAACAGCTCGGACTTGAGCACTTCCCAACCCCGGTCCTCGAACCGGGACAGGGATTCGCGGGCCTCCATGGCCAGGTCCAGGATGATCTTCAGCGCGAAGAGCGCGTCCTGGTCGAGCACGGCCAGCTCGCTGGAGAGATGGGGAAAGATGCCGCCCAGGTCCGGGAAGGCGCGCATGCGGAACCCGGATTCGCCCACCCAGGAGGCCGCCTGGTCAAACAATTCGTTGGCCAGCAGGACCGCTTCCAGGGTGGAATGAGGGTGGATGCTCAGGCACTCGGAAGCGCCGGGTTCGGACGTGGCGAAACCGGACAACACCCCAAGAATCTTGGGGAATTCCAATACCTGAAAGGTTCTGGACTCCATTGACGAGCCGGGGTTGGAGATTAGGAGAGCTTGGACTTGACCAGGGCGCTGGCAATCTTGCCGTCAACCTGGCCCTTGTGTGCGCCGAGGACGGCCTGCATGACCTTGCCCATGTCCGCCATGGAGGAAGCTCCGAGGTCGGCAATGGCCTTGTCTATGGCGTCGGACAATTCCTCTTCGGACAGCTGCTTGGGGAGATAGACCTCAAGCTCGGCGAGCTCCTGGGCTTCGACCTGAGCCAGATCGTCCCTGCCCGCCTTGGAATACTGGTCAAAGGAATCCTTGCGCTGCTTGACCTGCTTGGCGATCAGGTCGAGCACCATCTCGTCGGGCAGCTCCTGGAGCTTTTCCTCGACCATACGGTTTTTAATGGCCGTCTTGAGATGTCTCAAGACGGCCACTTTTACCGTAGCTTTGGCCTTGTAGGCCTCGATGTAGTCACTGTCTATTTTTTTGGACAGGCTCATACTCTACATACCGCGCATTTTGCGCATTTTCTTGGCAAGCCGTTTCTTGGCGGCAGCTTTCTTCTTTTTCTTCTGCACGCTAGGCTTTTCGTAGTGCTGACGTTTCTTCAGCTCGGACAGGATTCCGGCCTTCTCTACCTGCTTCTTGAAGCGGCGCAGAGAAATGTCGAAATTGTCGTTGTCGTCAAAGTACACTCCGGGCAATGGAAATCACCTCCTCGGTGAACCGCCCGCTCTGATTTTTTATGCGGGCCAGCGAAATAAGAGCAACTACATATACGCTCTAAATCAAAAAATCAACCCCGAGGGCCGGGGAATTTTTCGTTGCCCCTGAGGGCAAAAAAAGGCCCATCCGGTCAGGACCGGACGGGCCTTTGCGCAATTACTGTCGTGAACTAGTGATCAGCCTTCTTCGCATCGCGCAGGGACTGCGCGATGGTGACGGCCAGGGCTATGCCGATAACTCCGAGGACGGCGTAGAGGACGCCGAAAAAGACGAAGTGGTCGGGCATCCACCAGGGAAGGTCCATGGGCAGCGGGCTGTGAACGGTTTCACCGTGAATCATTTCATTCTCTCCAAACTATTTAACGGCTTCCTTGAGGATCTTGCCGGGGCGGAATTTGACGACCTTGGTCTCGGGAATCTTCAGTTCGAGGCCGGTGCGGGGATTGCGACCCACGCGAGCCTTGCGGAGTTCCACGACGAAGGTACCGAAGCCGGTCAGAGTCAGCTTGCCCTCGGCAACGAGGGTGCTTTCGACGGTTTCGAGGAATGCATTCAGAGCGCGCTCGGCATTCGCTTTGGTCAGGTTTGCCTTTTCCGCGATTTTGACAACCAATTCAGCCTTTGTCATCAGTCCTTCCTCCTCAGTGAAATAATTACCAATTGGTATTAGTTAAAGTGCAGCCAGAGCACAAAATGCACTCGCACTTTGTATCCGTCACCAACTCACCTCTTCGCCTTTAATTGAAGTTTCGGTCTGTGTCTAGCCCGGCACAGGAAAAAAACGAAAAAAACTACGCCATATGGAGCTTCCCGGACATTTTCGGCTGTAACAATTCGGCCCTTTCAAATGACCTTGAAACGCCCTTTTGCGACAAATCAGTCAATAATTGTGAAAATTTGCACTAAATCCTCTCGGACAGCGAGAGGAATTGTTCGGGAGTCAGGTTTTCCGGGCGGATGGAGAGGGCTAGGCCCTGTTCCTGAAACCACGCTTCGACCTCGGGCGTCATCCGCTTCTTGAGGATGGTCGAAATTTGCTTGCGCCGCTGCTGAAAAAGGGTCTTGATCAGCCCGGCCAGCCGCTCGGGATCGGCCGGGCGCTCCCCTGCCGGGAGGGGATCGAAGGCGACCACGGCGGAATCGACCTTGGGCCGGGGGCGGAACACGGACGGAGGCACCTTGAACAGGTAGGCGGTCCGGCTGAAATTGCGGACCCAGGCGGTCAGTCCTCCGTAGGCCTTGTTGCCCGGCTCTGCGGTCAGCCTCAGCGCCACCTCGTGCTGGACCATGAACACGGCCCGCTCCAGGGTCACCACCTGGCTGACGATGTCCCATATGAGCTTGGAGCCGACGTTGTAGGGCAGATTGCCGATGATCTTGCAGGGGGTGTCGTTCAGGGATTCCCAGGGAAACTTCAGGGCGTCGGCGCGGACCACTTCAAGCGTGGGCCACCGCTCCTCCAGACGGGAGGCCAGGTCGTCGTCCATCTCGATGACCCGTAAACGGCGCAGCCCGGCCTCGGCCAGGTGCTCGGTGAGCGCGCCCTGGCCCGGCCCGATCTCTATTATGTAATCGTCACCGGAGGGACGGACGGCGTCCACGATCTTCCGGCAGATGTTCGGGTCGGTCAGAAAATTCTGGCCTAGGCTCTTCTTGGCCCGGTGCGGCTGGTTGCTGTGCTCCATGGTGCGTTCTCCGTGCTCTGGATAGCCGAACCCCAATTATCTGGCAACAGCATTGACACCCCATTCCGACAAAACGTATTCACTTCCGGTATTCACCCAACGAGGAGGACCTATGAACCTGCGACACTATGTGCGAGACATTCCCGACTACCCGAAGAAGGGCATCACCTTCTATGACATAACACCAATTCTGGGCAATCACGAGGCCTTCAACGCCGTCATCGACCAGCTCTACCAGAAGTACAAGGACTGCGGCGCGGACAAGATCGTGGCCGCCGACGCGCGCGGATTCATCTTCGGCGCCCCCCTGGCCCTGCGCATGGGCATCGGTTTCGTGCCCGTCCGCAAGCCCGGCAAACTCCCCTACAAGAACCGCTGCGTGACCTACGACCTGGAGTACGGCTCCGACACCCTGTGCATGCACGTGGACGCCGTCAACCCGGGCGACAAGATCCTGATGATCGACGACCTGCTGGCCACCGGCGGCACCGCCGAAGGCATGGTCAAGCTGATCCGCGAGGCGGGCGGCGAGATCGTGGGCGCGGGCTTCGTCATCCAGCTCTCCTTCCTGGACGGCGACGAGGTCATGCACGCAGCGGGAGTGACGCACGATTTTCTCATCGAAATCAAATAGAAGGACGGCGCAATGACCAAAATAGGCATCATCGGCGGCAGCGGGCTGGACGATCCGAACCTGCTGCACGACGCGCGCGACGTGGAGGTGACGACCGCCTACGGCTCCCCTTCCGCCCCGCTCAAGGCCGGGACCATCGAGGGCCGCGAGGTCGTGCTCCTGGCCCGCCACGGGCGCGAACACACCATCCCGCCCACCTACGTCAACTACCGGGCCAACATCCAGGCGCTGAAGGACGCGGGCTGCACCTGCATCCTGGCGACCACGGCCTGCGGCTCCCTGCGCGAGGAGATCGACCGGGGTCACCTGGTCATCCTGGACCAGTTCATCGACTTCACCCGGCGGCGCGACGTTTCCTTTCACGAGACGTTCGCCCCGCACGGCGCGGTCCACACCGGCATGGCCGAGCCCTTCGACGACGGGCTGCGCGACCTGCTCAACCGGGCGTGCGCCAAGCTCGGCCTGACCCACCACGAGCGCGGCACGGTCATCACCATCGAAGGCTCGCGCTTCTCCACCCGCGCGGAATCCAACATGTTCCGCATGTGGGGCGCGGACGTCATCAACATGAGCGTGGCCCCGGAGTGCATCCTGGCCAACGAGGCCGGGCTGCCTTACGCGGCCGTGGCCATGAGCACCGACTACGACTGCTGGAAGACCGACGAGGCCCCGGTGACCTGGGAGGAGATCCTGGAGGTGTTCAAGAGCAACGTCGAGAAGGTCACCTCCCTGCTCGTCGAGACCGTGAGGAACATCGACTAGATCATGACCCAGGAACGAGACAACAAACCCCGCCGCTGCGACCTGCTGGTCCGGGCGGACGCCATCGTGACCCAGGACGGCGAACGCCGGGTCCTGACCGACGCGGCCGTGGCCGTCACCGACGGGCTGGTGGCCGAGGTCGGGGACTACGCAAACCTTGCCGCAGCCTATGAACCGGAGCAAACCCTGGACCTGTCCGGCAAGATGCTCCTGCCGGGGCTGGTCAACGGACACACCCACCTGCCCATGACCCTGCAGCGGGGGCTGGCCGACGACCTGCCGCTCATGGAATGGCTCCAGAACCACATCTGGCCGGTGGAGGCCAAGCTCAACGAGACCCTGCTGGCGTCCGGCGCGAAGCTCGGCTGCGCGGAGCTCATCCGCACGGGCTGCACCACCTTCCTGAACGGCTATTTCCACGAACAAATCACCGGGCAGGCGGTCTCCGACTGCGGGTTGCGGGCCGTGCTGGGCGAGGGATTCTTCGCCTTCCCCTCCCCGTTCTTCGCCACGGCCGAAGACTGCTGGAACACCGTCCGCGCCCTGGACGAGCGATACCGGGACCACCCTCGCCTCCGCTCGGCGGTGACGCCCCACGCGGTCTACACCGTGGAGCCCGACCAACTGGCCGAGAGCTTCGAGCTGGCCGAGAGCCTGGACATCCCGTGGCAGACCCACCTGGCCGAGTCCCCCATGGAGACCGCCCTGTGCCTGGAAAAGCACGGCATGCGCCCGGTGGAGATCCTGCGCTCCCTGAACCTGCTCTCGCCGCGCACCACCCTGCACCACTGCGTGGACGTGACCGACGAGGAGATCGCCCTGCTCGCGGACAGGGGGGTCAACGTGGTCCACAACCCCGCCTCCAACCTGAAACTCTGTTCCGGCCTCTCGCCGGTCCAGAAGCTGCTGGACGCCGGGGTCAACGTGGGACTGGGGACCGACGGGGCGGCGAGCAACAACCAGCTGAACATGTTCCGGGACATGGGACTGGCGGCGCTCGTCGGCAAGGTGTCTCACGGCGACGCCTCGGCCGTCAGCGCCCAGACCGCCCTGGACATGGCCACCCGCAATTCGGCCCGCTGCCTCGGCTGGCCCGAACTGGGCCGCATCGAGGCGGGATGCCCTGCGGACATGTGCGCCCTGGACCTGGCCAGCGCGAACCTCATGCCCATGTTCAATCCCGTGTCCCACGCCGTGTACGCGGCCACCGGCCTGGAGGTCTGCATGACCATGACGGCGGGCGAGGTTCTCTATCTCTACGGGGATTTCAGGACCCTGGACATGACGACTTTGCGCGAGGAAGCCACCGAGTGCGCAAAGTGGGCTCGTTGCGCCGCCGGAAGAGGAAAAAACACCAAATAACTTGACAACACCCACCCTGGGTGCATATCGAAGTCTGCTCTTGCACCGATATGAAATTCAGTATGCCGCTGGCATTCCGTGAGCCGCATTATTTTTAGGAGGAAGGCACAACATGGCCAAGAAGAAAGGTATCGTTACCCTGGAAGGCGCCGTCAAGACCGATGCCGGTCTGAACTACAAGGGCGTCATCATGGAACCCGTCGTCGAGAAGTGTGAAGGTTGCGAGCGGATCGTCACTTTCGAAGAAGAGGGCTATTGCCCGACCTACGCCCAGCCCTCCCGCAAGTGGGCTTCCGGCGTCTGCAACTTCGCCACCCACGTCCGCGCCGAAGTGGACAAGACCGGCAAAGTCAAGGTCAACCCGCTCAAGGCTTCCAAGCGCGCCGCGCGCGGTCGCTAGACCATCGCAAGCGAACAAGGCGGGGCATTGTCCCCGCCTTTTTTTGTTTGTACCGTCTGGTTTTTGCGCTAGATTATCCCGAAAAACGCATTGGAGGCTCCCATGGACGCGCTCTTTTCCGAACTGGACCGCCAGACCGAGGCGGTCGTTGATCTGCAAACCAAGCTTACGGCCATCCCCGCCCTCGGCCCCCGCAACGGCGGCGAAGGGGAAAAGGCCAAGGCCGACTTCCTGCTCGCCCACCTGCGTTCCATGGGTATCGAGGACATCCGGGAATACAACGCCCCGGACCAGGACGTGCCGTGCGGCTACCGGCCCAACATCGTGGCCGTGATTCCCGGACGGAACACCGAAAGGACCCTCTGGGTCATCTCCCACATCGACGTGGTCCCTCCGGGCGACCTCTCCCTGTGGAACTCCGATCCCTACACCCTGGTGCGCGACGGCGACACCCTCATCGGGCGCGGCGTGGAGGACAACCAGCAGGGCATGGTCTCTTCGCTGATCACGGCCCAGGCCCTGCTCGACCTGAATATCACCCCGGAACTGAACTACGGCCTGATCCTGGTCTCCGACGAGGAGACCGGCTCCGGCTTCGGCCTGGACTACCTGGTCCGCGAGCACGAAGGCGTCTTCCGCAAGGACGACCTCTTCCTGGTGCCGGATTCCGGCGAGCCCAACTCCGAAATGGTCGAGGTGGCCGAGAAGTCCATGTTCTGGCTCAAGTGCACGGTCATCGGCAAGCAGTGCCACGCCTCCACCCCGGACCAGGGAAACAATACCCTGGTGCCCTGCGCGGAATTCATCCTGCGCGTCAAGGAGCTGGAAGCGCTCTACCCGGCCGAAGACCCGATCTACAATCCGCCCCGCTCGACCTTCCAGCCGACCATGAAGGAAGCCAACGTGGCCAACGTGAACACCATCCCCGGCCGGGACGTGTTCTACATCGATTCCCGCGTCATGCCGGAATACGACCTGACCGAAGTGCTGGACACCATCAAGGGGTTCGCGGACGAGATCGCGGCCAAGTACGGCGTGAAGATCGAGTGCGAGCCGGTCATGTGGGAACAGGCCGCCCCGGCCACCCCGGAAGACAGCGAGATCGCGGTGCGGACCATGGCTTCTGTGCGCAAGGTCTACAACAACAATCCCAAGGTCGTGGGCGTGGGCGGCGGCACCGTGGCCGCGTTCCTGCGGCGCGAGGGCTACCAGGCCGTGGTCTGGTCCACCCTGAACCACAACGCGCACCAGCCCAACGAGTGGGCCTCCATCAGGAACACCATCGGCGACGCCAAGGTCATCGCCGACATGCTGACCGCCAAGTAGCGGTCGTCACGCCATGCAGCGCAAAGCCCCGTTTCCGGACCGGTTCGACCTCGTTGTGGTCGGCGCGGGCCATGCCGGCTGTGAAGCCGCCATGGCCTCGGCCCGGCTGGGCCTCAGGACGCTGCTCCTAACCATCAACGTCGACCGCATCGGGCACCTCTCCTGCAACCCGGCCATCGGCGGCCTGGCCAAGGGCCACATGGTCAAGGAGATCGACGCCCTGGGCGGCATGATGGGCCTTTGGGCCGACGCCGCGGGCATCCAGTTCCGCATCCTGAACACCCGCAAGGGGCCCGCCGTGCGCTCCAGCCGGGCGCAGATTGACCGCGCCCGGTACATGCAGGCGGTCCAGGAATCCGTGTTCGGCCAGGAGAACCTGTGGGTCTTCCAGGACATGGGCGCGGCCGTGCTGACCGAAAACGGCGTGGTCTGCGGCGTGCGCACCGAGCTGGGCGATGTCTTCCCCACCAGGGCCGCCCTGCTGACCACCGGCACCTTCCTGCGCGGGCTGATGCACATCGGCCTGGACCACTTCAGCGGCGGGCGCATGGGCGATCCGGCCTCCAATTCGCTCTCCGACAACCTGCGCGAGCTGGGCTTCACCCTGGGCCGCCTCAAGACCGGAACCACCCCCCGACTGCTCAAGGATTCCATCAATTTCGAAGTGATGCAGGTACAGCCGGGCGACGACCCGCCGGTCCCGTTCAGCTTTCGCAACAAGACGGTCCCCCTGCCGCAGGTCCCCTGCTGGCTGACCTACACCAACGAGAAGGCCCACGAGGCCATCCGCTCAGGGTTCGACCGTTCGCCCATGTTCACCGGGATCATCGAAGGCACCGGGGCGCGCTACTGCCCGTCCATCGAGGACAAGGTGGCCCGGTTTCCGGAAAAGGACCGGCATCAGATTTTCGTCGAACCGGAAGGGCTGGACAGTCAGGAAATGTACCCCAGCGGCATCCCCACCAGCCTGCCCTTCGACGTCCAGAAGAAGATGGTCCGGGCCATCGAGGGGCTGGAGAACGCCCAGATCGTGCGCCCCGGCTATGCCATCGAGTATGACTACGTGCCGCCCACCCAGCTCAGGCCCACCCTGGAGACCAAGGCGGTCCCGGGCCTCTATTTCGCGGGCCAGATCAACGGCACTTCAGGGTACGAAGAGGCCGCCGCGCAGGGGCTGTGGGCCGCCCTGAACGCGGCCTGCAAGCTGCGCGGCGAGGAGCCGTTCCTGCCCTCCCGCGATCAGGCGTACATGGCCGTGCTGGTGGACGACCTGGTGACCAAGGGCACCGAGGAGCCGTACCGCATGTTCACCTCCCGGGCCGAGCATCGGCTGCTGCTGCGCGAGGGCAATGCGGACGAGCGGCTGACGCCCGTGGGCCGCAAACTCGGCCTGGTGGACGACGCCCACTGGACCCTCTTTTCCGCCAAGCGGGATAAACTTGAAGCGGTGCTTGAGGTTTTGCGCACGGTCCGCGTCAGGCCCGATGCCGCCACCCGCGAGACCCTGGAATCCATCGGCGCGTCGATCCCCGGCAAGGCCGTGGAGCTGGCCGCCCTGCTGCGTCAGCCACAGATGGAGATCGGCAGGCTGGCCGTATTCCGACCGGAGCTCGCGTCCATGGACGAGGACGTCCTGGCCGAGGCGGAGGTCCGCGTCCGCTACGAGGGGTACCTGGTCAAGCAGGAGGAGCTCGTGGCCAAGTTCAAGTCCCTGGAGGACAAGGTTCTGCCCGAGGACCTGGACTATGCCGAGGTTTCCGGCCTGACCCGCGAGGTGGTGGAAAAGCTCTCCAAGGTGCAGCCGCGCACCCTGGGCCAGGCCGGACGCATCTCCGGCGTGACCCCCGCGGCCCTCTCCTGTCTCGAAATCCATCTGAAAAAACTCGGCCTATCGTAACACTTGCCCGCCCTTCATTTGTTGACAGGCTGTTTCAGTCTGTCTAAATACATGATCAATGATGCATCGCGTGCGCACACGCGCACGACATTTCGCATACCCAAGTGAACCCCTTCTAAGGAGTCTGGTCTTGGACGAAGGATCCGACAGTCGATTTCGCTCTATTTTCAAAAAAATATTCGGCAACAACGACCATCAGATAGAGGAACACATCCTCGAGGCCAAGGCCGACGGCGAGCTGGAGAGCCACGAGGTCTCCATGCTGCTCAACGTCCTTGAGCTGGACCAGAAGCTCGTCGAAGAGATCATGGTCCCGCGCACGGACATGGTCTGCGCCGACGCCGCCAGCACGGTCAAGGACGTGGCCGAGCTCATCGTTCACCACGGCGCGCATTCGCGCATCCCCATCTACCAGGACACCAAGGACCACATCGTCGGCGTGGTCCACGCCAAGGACCTGCTGGAGCCCCTGCTCCAGTGCCAGGGCGAGACGTCGGTCATGGAGATCCTCCGCCCGGCCTTCTTCGTGCACGAGGAAAAGCCACTGGACGAAGTGCTGGCCTATTTCAAAAAGGAAAAGCTCCACATGGCCATCGTCCAGGACGAGTACGGCGGGACCTCGGGCATGGTCACCATGGAAGACGTGCTGGAGGAAATCGTCGGCGACATCTCCGACGAATACGACGAGCAGCGCCCGGAGGAGATCCGGGCCTATTCGGACGGCACCTTCATCGTCTCCGGGCGGGCCTCCCTGGAGGACGTCCGGCGGACCTTCGTTCTCGACCTGGAGAGCGACGAGGTGGACTCCATCGGCGGCTACCTGGGGGCCATGGCGGGCCGCATTCCCTCGCCTGGCGAATTCTACACCTTCTCCGGCTGGCGGTTCACCATCCTCGAGGCGGACGAACGCCAGATCTGGTCCATCAAGGTCGAACCCCTGGAGCATTCGTAGCCCGTGCTGAAGCTGGTCCTCCTCGCCACGGTCGGCGCCTGGATAGGGTTCTCCAACCCCCTGTTCCATTTCCCGCCGGCGGTCCTCGCCTTCCCGTTGGGATTGGCCTGGATCGGCCTGCGTGCCACCTCCGGACCCAAGGCGTTCCGCTTCGGCTGGCTCGCCGGGACCCTGGCGGCCACGGGCTGCTTCTACTGGATGGTCATTCCGGTCCAGATCTACGGCGGCCTGCCGTGGTTCGTGGCCCTGCCCTGCCCCGCGCTCCTGGCCGCGTTCATCGGCCTGTATTTCGGCCTCTTCTCCCTGTCCATGCACTTTGCGGGCAAGCGCATCGACGGTGTCCCGCTGTGCCTCCTGGCCGGGTTTTCCTGGACCGCCATGGAAATGCTCATGGGCACCGTCCTGTCCGGTTTCCCGTGGCTCAACCTGGCCTCGGCCTTCTCGGCCTGGCCCGCCTTCGTGCAGGGCGCGTCCGTGGTCGGAGCCTACGGCCTGTCGGGCGTGTTCGCCACCCTGGCCGTGGCCGTGCTCCTCTACTCCACCTACCGCTCCGCCCTGGCCCTGGCCGTGGGACTGGCCGCGCTCATCGCTGGGTTCGGCTTCTACCGTACCGCCACCTTCGACGTGGGCGACCAGGACTACATGGTGACCATCGTCCAGGGCAACGTGGACCAGGGACTGAAGTGGAACACCACGTACCAGGCCGACACGGTCAAGAAATACGCGCAGCTGAGCCTGGAGGCGGTCTCCAAGGAAAGCCCCACGCTGCTGGTCTGGCCCGAGACGGCCATGCCCTTCTATCTCCAGGAGGACACCGGCTACCGCAAGGCGCTGGAGCTGCTGGCCAACGACACCGGAACCGCGATCATCGCCGGGTCCCCGGCCTACAAGGTCGTGGACGCCAAGACCAGGAAATACGTCCTCTACAACCGCGCCTGGCTCATCGATTCCTCTGGCCACATGACCCAGTCCTACGACAAGGAGCACCTCGTCCCCTTCGGCGAGTACATGCCCCTGGAGAAATGGGTTCCCTTCAAGAAGCTGGTCCAGGCCGTGGGGAACTTCCGGCCGGGCGAGGACAACAGGCCGCTCAAGCTGAACGGCGTTGCGCTGGGCATGCTCATCTGCTATGAAGCCATCTTTCCGGAACTGGCCCAGCAACAGGTCGAGCGCGGGGCGAGCGTGCTGGTGAACATCAGCAACGACGCCTGGTTCGGCAACACCTCCGCCCCTGGCCAGCACCTCGACCTGGCCGTCATGCGGGCCGTGGAGCAGGGCCGCTGGCTGGTTCGCTCCACCAACACCGGCATCTCGGCCTTTGTGGACCCGCTGGGCAGGCTGGCCGGAGTCACCCGCCAGTTCGAGGCCGGAACCCTGAGCATGAAAATCGCTGCCATTCAGGCCAAGACCGTGTATCATGCGCTCCGTGACTGGCTGAACGTCTTTGTCTACGTCATGACCGCAGCCGCCTTCGGCTACCTGGCGTTCGCCTCCAGAAGAAAGAAAGGAACCGTTGAATAATGTTGGAATATCCTGAACTGAAAGCCGCCTCCGCCGATCTCATCGACCAATTCGAATCCCTTTGGGGGCGTCTTTGACCACGCGGAAACCAAATCCCGCCTCGAAGAAATAGAAAAGGACCTGTCCAAGCCCGGCGCCTGGGACAAGCCCGAAGCCCTCACCCCGCTGCTCAGGGAAAAGAGCCAGCTTTCCACCAAGCTCGAGATGTACGACAACCTGGCCGAGGCCAAGGATGACCTGGACGCCTGGCTCGAGCTGGCCCACGAGGACCCCGAAGAGGAGTCCCTGAGCGCGCTCAACGCCCAGGTGAAGCTGCTCCGCGAACGTCTGGCCGGGACCGAACTGGCCACCATGTTTGCCTTCGAGCACGACAAGGGCAACGCCATTCTTGAAATCCATCCCGGCGCGGGCGGCGTCGAGTCCCAGGACTGGGCCGAGATGCTCCTGCGCATGTACAACCGGTACGCCGAGCGCAAGGGGTTCAAGGTCACCCAGCTCGACTACCAGGCGGGCGAGGAAGCGGGACTCAAGTCCGTGACCCTCCAGATAGAGGGGCTGTTCGCCTACGGGCTGCTCAAGGGCGAAACCGGGGTGCACCGGCTCATCCGCATCTCCCCCTTCGACTCCTCGGGCCGTCGGCACACCTCCTTCGCCTCGGTGGACGTCTACCCCGACATGGACGACGACATCGAGATCGAGGTCAAGGAGGAGGACCTGCGCATCGACACCTTCCGCTCCAGCGGACCGGGCGGCCAGTCGGTCAACAAGACCAGCTCCGCCGTGCGCATCACCCACCTGCCCACGGGCATCGTGGCCCAGTGCCAGAACGAGAAATCCCAGCACCGCAACAAGGCCACGGCCCTGCGGCTGGTCAAGGCCCGGCTCTACGAGCAGGAACTGAAGAAGATCGAGGAGAGCCGCAGGCAGGACTACCAGGCCAAGGACGCCATCGCCTGGGGCAGCCAGATCAGGACCTACACCCTCCAGCCCTACCGGCTGGTCAAGGACCACCGCTCCAACAGCGAAACCGGCAATGTGGACGCCTTCCTCGACGGAGACCTGGACGAAATGATCCGAAACCATCTACTGTTCATCCATGCCCATGGAAAAAAAGATTAAATTCCCCGAAAACGAACTCGCCACGGAACTCCACGCGCTCCAGGAGGAGCTCGGGGACATATCCGGCACGGCCTGCGACGAAAGCCAGTCCGTCTGGATATTCCGCCTGCTCCAGGGCGTCTGCCCCGAGGATTGGGAAGCGATCGCCTCCCGGTACGACCTCAGGCAATGGCTCTCCCTGCCCATCAACGGGGATTCCTACCCGCACCTGAAGCGGTTCCAGGAGACCCTGGAGCACCTGGCCTACCAGACGGACCACGACCCGCTGACCGGGCTGGCCAACCGCCGCGCCTTCGACCGCATCCTGGACGTAGAAATCGAACGCTCCAAGCGCGCCCGCACCCCGCTCTCCCTGGCCATCTTCGACCTCGACAACTTCAAGCGGATCAACGACACCTACGGGCACACCAAGGGCGACGAGGTGCTGGCCACCTTCGCCGCGCACCTCAAGGCATCCACCAGGCGCTACGACCTGGCGGCGCGGTTCGGCGGCGAGGAGTTCGCCCTGATCATGGCGGGCTCCGGCCTGGTCAAGGCGCAGCGGCTCCTGAACAGGCTGCTGGACGAGTTCCGCAAGATCGAATTCGCCATCCCGGACGGCGGCGGAACCTTCCGCGTCACCTGCTCCGTGGGGTTGACCTGCTACAAGGGGACCGAGAACATCACCGACAAGGAGCTGATCGAACTGGCGGACGGCGCCCTCTACGAGGCCAAGGGTTCCGGCAAGGACCAGGTCAAGGTTTCCAGGCTCTCTTTCGCGGACAACGTTCCCAACGAAACCCTGGTCCACGCAAACGAAAAGCAATTCCTGTTCGGCGGAAAATAACGGAGACGGACCATGAACCACAACAATACTCTCAGTCTCGCCATAATGAGCGGCAAGGGCGGGGTCGGCAAGACCAACATCGTGCTCAACCTGGGTTACGCCATGCACGAGGCGTCCATGACCTCCATGCTCATGGACTGCGACCTCGGCCTGGCCAACCTCGACGTGTTGCTCGGCATCTCCCCCGACCGCAACCTGCACGACCTGTTGCAGACCGGCGTGGATGCCGAGGACGTGCTGGTCTCCATCGAGGACGGCTTCGACATGCTGCCCGCCACCAGCGGGGTGCCGGAGCTGGTCGAGATGGACGAGGACCTCCAGGACATCCTGTTCAAGAAGCTCATCTCCCTGGCGGGCGAATACGATTTCCTGATGCTCGACCTGGGTGCCGGCATCAGCCAGACGGTGCTCTCCCTGGCCGCCCTGACCCAGCTGCGCGTGGTGGTGGTCACCCCGGAGCCGACCTCCCTGACCGACAGCAGGGGGGGGGGGGGGGGGGGGGGGGCGGCCGACCTCCCTGACCGACAGCTACGCCATGATCAAAATCCTGGCGACCCAGCACGGCGTGAAGGATTTCCTGGTCCTGGTCAACCAGGCCACCAACGCGGCCGAGGCCAACCAGACCTTCGACAGGCTTAACGCCGCGTGCCGGAATTTCCTGAGTCTGGAGCTGCGCAACCTGGGATTCGTGCACCACGACCGGACCATCGTCGAAGCGGTCCGGCGCCAGACCCCGCTCATGAGATACGCCCCGAAAGCCAAGGCGGCCAAGGACATTACCAGCATCGCCAAGAAGCTCATCCGGTACCGGGAAGACAACCTGGAACGGATCGGCGGAAGGCCCATCCTGAAAGATTTTCCGTCCGAATGAAATTTATCAAATAGTTGTTGACGAAAAGAGTTATTTTTCGGCATAGTTAGTGAGAATTTCTGGATAGATTTCTTTTTTGTTACCTCACAGGACCAATAACGGAACCTGCGGGCAACGTATGTTTCAGGGGGAACATCATGAATAAGAGCGAGTTGATCAAGGCTCTGTCAGAACAGAAAAAAATGCACGTAGACGAGGCTACCAAGGTGGTTTCCGCCTTCGTGGACTCCATCAAGGAAGCACTCCTGGAAGGCGACCGCGTGGAGATTCGGGGTTTTGGCAGCTTCAAGATCAAGGACTACGAAGGGTACACCGGGCGCAATCCGAAGACCGGTACCGTGGTCCAGGTCAAGCCCAAGAAACTTCCCTTTTTCCGTCCCGGCAAAGAGCTGAAGGAATTCATCAACCAATAGGATGCGACGGCTCATATACTGCCTTTTGTTGGCGGTCTGTATCCCTGTGTGCGGCGTTGCCCACGCACAGGGCTCTGTTCTGACCATCCTTTATTCGGCGAATACGTTTGGCACGGTGAAGCCATGTCCCACCTGAGGCGGTCGCACCCTCGGTGGACTGGCCCGTCGGGCCACGTATTTTTTTGACGTTCATAAAACGGACTCTCCCAGGTTGCTTGTTTCCGGTGCCTATGAATTTCTGCGGCCGGGCGGCAACCCGGGGCTGGCCGAGACCATGGCGGCCATGAACAAGGCGTTCGGCTTCATGGGCTATGACGTGGGGCTGCTCTCCCCGGCCGAGGCCGAAGCCCTGCGAGCCGACTCCATCCCGGCCTGGCCCTGGCAGAAGACCGCCCGGGAAGAGCCCTACACGGTCATCCCCGTTGACGGCGGCCGCAAGGTCGGCTTCCTTCGCTTCCCTTCCCTTGGCCTCGACGAGGATCAACCCTCGGACGACCTCATCCGCAGGTTGTCGGCCAGGATTCAAAAGGAACGCGACGGGGTGGATCTGCTCATCGGACTGTGCGATTGGGGCTGGGTGGCGGAAAACGCCTACCTCCAGGCCCGCGCCGAATCGGTTCCAGACATCCTGCTCGGCAGCGGGTCCGGTGCAGGGGTCAACGGGCGCATCCTGGCCGACGGGCGTGCGCTGTGGGTCCGCCCCTACGACAAGGGGCGCTCCCTGGTCGAGGTGGCCGTCTACCAGTGGCCTCAACGAGAGAATTCATTTGCGTGGAAGGAAGTGACGAACTATAAGACTTCTTCCATAGGCATGAACGACACGATCAAGGACAACCCGGAAGTCGACGCCATGTTCGGGGATTGATCCCGACAGGGCCCTTCCGATGCATCCATACTTCAGGAGGAGATGACAATGGAATTAAGAGGAGCATTTACCGCTCTCTCGACGCCGTTCAGGGATGGCGAGGTGGACGAATCCACCTATCGCGATTTCATTGAATGGCAGATCGAGCAGGGAATCGACGGCCTGGTGCCCTGCGGCACCACCGGCGAAGCCGCGACCATGACCCACGCCGAGCAGGGAAAGGTCATCAAAATTTGCGTGGAGCAGGCCAAAGGCCGCGTTCCCGTCATCGCGGGCGCCGGCTCCAACTCCACCAAGGAGGCCATCGAGCTGACCAAACTGGCCAAGGAGGCCGGTGCGGACGCGGCCCTGCAGATCACCCCCTACTACAACAAGCCGACCCCCGGCGGCCTGGTGGCCCACTTCAAGGCCATCGCCGATGCGGCCTCCATGCCCATGGTCATCTACAACGTGCCCGGAAGGACCGGCCTGAACTGCCTGCCGTCCACCCTGAAGATGATCAAGGACGCGGTGCCCGAAGCCATCGCGGTCAAGGAAGCCACCGGCAACCTCTGCCAGTGCGCCGAGGTGGTCGAACAGTGCGGCCGTGATTTCCAGCTGCTCTCCGGCGACGATTTCACCGTCCTGCCCCTGCTCGCGGTGGGCGGCGTCGGCGTCATCTCCGTCATCTCCAACATCATGCCCAAGACCATGAGCGACATGTGCAAGGCCTTTTTCGACAAGGACCACGAGAAAGCCATCGAGCTGAGCCTCAAGATGGCCCCTGTCAACCGCGCCATGTTCATGGAGACCAACCCCATCCCGGTCAAGACCTCCCTGGCCATGATGGGTATTTTCAAGGACGCCCAGTTCCGTCTGCCCATCGTCCCCCTGCAGGACGAGAACAAACCCAAACTGGCAGCCGTGCTGAAAAACGCGGGTCTTTTGTAATGTTCATAGCCCCTGCCGTCGTGGCAGGGGCTTTTTCGTCATCTCCTGGAAGGGACGGTTTGTCGCCGTCCCTTCTTTTTTTAATAGGAAAGCGCCAGGGTGTCCGGCAGGACCGCAGCATTCACCCCGGCCCCTTCATCGGACAGGACGCCGGCCATCAGGTCGGCCTTGGTCATTCCGCCGACGTTCTTCATGCACATGGGGCAGGCCAGGACCACCCCGCCGTCCGCAATGAACGCCTTGACCAGGTCCTGGATGGACTGGCCCGAAGGATAAATCGGTGAGGGGATGTTGTCGTTAACCAGAAGCACCCCATAGACATTGAAGAACAACGTCGCCTTCACTCCCTTGTTCTTCATGATGTTGTGGGTGAACTTGATGGCCATTGCGGCCTTGTTCACGTCATCGGTGGTCACGCTGGTGAACACTCGCTTCGGCTCCCCGGCAAATGCGGTGGAGGCGAGCAGGCAGCACAGGATCAAAGCGACAAGGATTCTTTTCATGAAATTCACTCCGGGTATGCTGTTACGGGAACCGGCAGAGGCCGGATACAATTTTCACGTCATGACAATACACCACAAACCACCCCAGGCCGCAATATCCACGACTCCTTTGAAAGGAAGTCAGGGGTTGCCTGGGGCTGAACCGCGATTTATGTATTGAAATGGACCAATGGCCCCGCACGACAACCTTTGAACTCAATTCAGAGTGAGCATTGAAGGAACATGTGACTCGATTCGGAAGTAACTCGTTGGCTACTTTGGAATTGGCTCTCACCTGGAACGATGGAAACAGACGGTTCAAGGACCGCATAACGGCCCGCCGGGTCAACGCCTGGAGGGATATCTTTCCGTCCGGCCTCAAGGAAGGCCTCCAAGGAAAAACCGAGGGGGAATCCATCAGCCTGGATTTTGCCCCGGGAACGCTGGTCCCGGCGTACAACGACGGCCTGGTCAGGGAACTGGACACCCGCCGTTTCCGGTCCGTATCCGTCAACGGCAGACGCATCCTTCCGCACCCCGGCCGGTTCTATCCCCTGGGCCTGTTCTCCGGGCTGGCCGGCGTGTATCCAGGCACCATGACCCCGGCCCGCGTGCTGGCCGTGAACGGCGACGCCATGACCGTGGACCTGAACCACCCCCTCGCCCGCTTTCCGTTCTCCTTGGAGGCGGCCATCCAGTCGATTCAGGACAAGGTGTCCGACACCGGCGGCCTACTCTACCACTGGGGCGAGGAATTGTGCGACAACGGCCCGGGCATGCAGGCGCGTTCGCCAAACGGCCCGACCGAATTCATTACCCCGGGATTCCTGGACAGGGACGACGAGGATGACGGCCGTTTCTATGCCGCGCCGCGCTTCGTGGGCCATGTGGACGACACTGCCGGGGACAATCTCGCGGCCATGTACGGCCGGTTCCTCGAATCCGGGATGAAGGTTCTCGACCTGATGAGCAGCGTGCAGTCCCACCTGCCGAGCGGCCTTGAGCTCGACGTGACCGGCCTGGGCATGAATCGCGAGGAGATGGAGGCCAACACGGCCCTGGCGGAGATCGCGGTCCACGATCTGAACCTGGACCCGGCCATCCCCCTCTCCGGTCCCTTTGACGCGGTGGTCGTAAGCCTGTCCGTCGAATACCTGGCCGACCCCGTGGCCGTACTCAGGGAGGCCGCCCAACGCCTGGTGCCGGGCGGCGTGATCCTGATCGGCGTCTCCAATCGCTGGTTCCCCACCAAGACGACGCGCGGCTGGACCGAACTGCATGAGTTCGAACGCGTGGGATATCTGCTGCAACTGCTGGAAGAGGCGGGGTTCGGCGGTCCCATGGGCGCGGAAAGCGTGCGCAACGACTGGCGGCCCCAGGCCGACCGCCACTTCCTGGAGACCCGCGGCGTCAGCGACCCGGTCCACGTGGTCCACGCCTTCAGGCAATAGCCGTCGTTCCCCCCAAAAAAACAAAAGGCCCGCCAGCACAACGCTGGCGGGCCTGACTTTGCGCACTAATCAGTAAGCTTCAGCTTAGCCTTCGAAGGCCTTGATGAAGTTGGGGGCGACCTGCTTCTTGCGGCTCATGACGCCGTCCAGCCAGACGGGCTCGCCCTTGGTGGCGATGCCGAAGGCCTTCTCGACCACTGCCGGATCGTCGGAGGCGATGAGCATCTCGGAGCCTTCCTTCATGATGTCGGTCAGCAGCAGGAAGACGGAGTGGCGGCCATCGGCCTTGACCTTCTCGATCTCGGCCTGCAGGGCGGCCTTGTGGGCGTCCAGCATGGACAGGTCCACGACTTCCAGCTGGCCGATGCCGACCTTGTTGCCGGACATGTCGAAGTCCTTGTAGTCGCGGAAGACCAGGTCGCTGGCGGAAGCGCCGTCAACGGCGGACTTGACCTTGAACATCTCCATGCCCAGAGCCATGACATCGGCGACGCCGGCGATCTTGGCCAGGGCGGCGACGGCATCCTTATCGGCGTCGGTGCAGGTGACGGACTTGAACATGACGGTGTCGCTCAGGATGGCACAGAGCAGGATACCGGCGACGTTGGCCGGGATCTCGACGTTGTAGAAGTCGTACATGGACTTCAGGACGGTGCCGGTGCAGCCCACGGGCCAGACCCACATTTCCAGGGGACCGGGGGTGGTGACGTCGCCCAGCTTGTGGTGGTCGACGACGGCCACGAGCTCACCCTTGTCCAGGTTGTCGATGGTCTGGGAAATGTCGGTGTGGTCCACCAGGATGATCTTCTGATCGGTGGCGTCGGCGACGATCTCGGGAGCGGCAAAGCCGAACTTCTCGAGAACAAAGGCGGTCTCAGGAGCGATTTCGCCCTGGGTGACGGCCTTGGCGTCCATGCCACGCTTGGTGTACAGGTCGGCGGCAGCAATCGCGGAAGCGACAGTGTCGGTATCGGGGTTTTTGTGTCCAACAACCAAAATAGCCATATCAAGTCCTCCTAATTGAATTATCCATATAACAAGGGATACATCCGTTCAAAATAGAATGTGACGAATATCACAAACATCTTCGACTGCCAAGCTAAAAGCGCGGCCAAAGCAAGAAAAGCACAAAAATAAGAATGCCCGTTGCGAGAACGACATACGCCCGTTTCTGGCGCAGCGCCATGAGGCCGCCGAGGGACGCGGCGACCCACAAATGCGCCCAGGTCACTCCCAGATGGGAAAAAGCGGTGGGATACAGGTCGTAAAAGAGCTGAAAACACAGTTTGAGCGTGAAAACGGCAGCGAAAAACACGCCCCAGTTGATAAACAGGTTCCTGCCCATGGAGCGCAGGATGATGGTCCCAGGGGTGTGCATGGAGCGCGGATTGCGCGCCCAGTTGAGCATGGCGTTGTAACTGGCTTGTTCCCGATCGCGCAACCACCCTTCCAACCTGGCCCCGAGCCAGGCCAGCGGCATGCTGGCGAAGAGCACGGGCATGATCTTGGAGGGCTGGTCCAGGCCGAAATAGGTGGACAGAGTCAAGGCCGAGAAGGTCGCGGCTGTCAGGTGCGGGGGGATGTACGTCCCGGCCGGAATGAGGTCGAGCCAGAACAACTCGAAGAAAATGGCGATGTACAGGCTGGTGGTGTATTCTCCGGTGGCCGCGCCCCAGAAGAAGCCGACAACCAGGGGGCGCTCAAGCAGTCCGAGGCTTAAGGCCGTGCGGCACAGGGAGAAGAGGGCAAAAAAAAAGCGACCCCCGCAAACCAGGCCAGCGGATGCAACAGCAGCGCGGACATCAGAACCTCACCTGCACCGGGTCGTTGGGAACGCAGCGGAAGTCGAGCTCCACGCCCTTCCTGTTCAGGTGCCGCAGACAGCTCTCGTCCTCCACGGACAGGGCCACGCTGGGGGATATCTGCCGCTTGCCGGGGCTGTAGTGGACGTTTCCGATGTTCAGCACGTGGAAACCGAAGCCGGAATCAAAGGCGCGCCGGGCGTCGGCGCAGCTGGAAAAGAGAATGATCGCCTCGGGCTCGGCGGAATCGCCTGCGGAACCGGCCACCACGCCCTGGACCTCGTCCACGGAGACGAAGGTGCTGTCCACGGTCTGGGGGATGGCCAGGGACATGATCTCCTGCTGGAGAATGTCGTGAGCGAGGTCGTCGTTGGCGACGATGACGGACTTGGCTCCGGTGTAGGGCAGCCATGTTTCGATGATCTGGCCGTGAATCAGGCGGTTGTCTATGCGAACGAGAAACACGGCGGGCACCCTACTTTTTTGCTTTTCTGCGCAGCATCGCCCCTGCGACCTTGATGCCCTGCTGCCCTGCTTCCATGGCCTTCTCGGCCAGTGCGGGCAGCTTCATGGTGCGGGACTGGAGGGTGGCCACCAGCATGGGCAGGTTGACCCCGGTGATGACCTCCAGGTTCTCGGACTTCATCAATGACAGGGACATGGTGGTGGGCGAACCGCCGAAGAGATCGGTCAGAGCCACGACGCCGTTGCCCTTCTCCACGGACTGGATCGCCTTGCGCACGGCCTCCAGGGTCTCGTCCACGCCCTTGTTCACGTCCACGCCGATGGCGATGCAGTTTTCCTGCGCACCCATGACCATTTCCGCGGCCCTGAGCAGGGTCTCGCCGAGTGTGCCGTGGGTGACCAGGACTACGCCGATGGGAACGTTCTTCTTTTCAGTCTGTGCCGCCATGTCTAGCCGAGTTCCATGTGTCGATGTTCAATCGTTGCCGTATACCCTTTTTTCTTCAGGGATGCCAGCACTGACTCGGCCACGGAAACGGACCGGTGGCGTCCTCCGGTGCAGCCCAGTGCGAGGGTGATCCGGTACCGCCCTTCGTCCGCATAGAGCGGCAGGGTGTAGGTCAGAAAATCGAGCAGGTGCTGCATGAACCCCTCCCCCACCGGGTTGTCCAGGACGTAATCGGAGATCGCCTTGTCCAGGCCGGAAAGGGGCCGGAGGTTCTCGTCGAAATAGGGGTTGGGCAAAAAGCGGAGGTCGAAGACCAGGTCAGCCTCGGACGGCACGCCGTACTTGAAGCCGAAGGTGATGATATGAACGCGCATCCCCTTCCCCGCCTCCTCGATGGCCGACCACTTGGTCTGGATCACCCGGCGCAGGTCGTGGATGGAATAATGCGTGGTGTCGATGACCAGGGCCGCGGCCAAGCGGACCGGTTCGAGCAGCTCGCGCTCCATCTCGAGCGCCTGCTCCAGGCCGAGGTTGCGGCTCTCCAACGGGTGGGGCCGCCGCGTGGTGGCATAGCGCCGCACCAGCTCGCCCATCTTGGCCTCCAGGTAGACCACCTGGGGCAGGATGCCGAGATCGGCGAATCCCTGCAACGCCTCGTCCCAGCCGTTGACGAACTCGAACTGGCGCAGGTCCATGCCGAGCGCCAACCCGCGATACTTGGTGTCGAACTTGAGGATCAGGTCCGCCAGCTTGGGCGACATCTCGCAGGGCAGCCCGTCGATGCAGAAGAATCCCAGGTCCTCGAACACCCTGAGGGCGGTGGACTTCCCGGAACCGGAGAGCCCGGTGACGATGACGACGGGAAAGGGATTTGTCGGGGTCAAAACGGCCTGCCGGGTTTTAGACGTCCTTGAGGAGTGACCAGAGGCCGTCGAACCCGTCGGCCGCGAGAAACGCCTTGCGGAACTCCTCGTCCTTGAGCAGCCGGGAGATCTGGGCCAGCACGCGCAAGTGCATGCCCGCCACCTGTTCCGGGGCCAGGACCAGGAAGAAGATGCCGCACGGGCTGTGGTCCAGGGCTTCGAACTCGACTCCTTTTCGGCTTCGCCCGACCACGACCATGACCTTTTCCAGGTTCTCCAGCTTGCCGTGGGGGATGGCGATACCGTCGCCGATGCCGGTGGAGCCGAGGCGCTCGCGATCGAGAAGGACACGGACCGCTAGGTCCGTGTCCATCTCGGGATATATCTCGCCCAGGGGGGCGACCAGTTCATTGAGTACGTCCGACTTGGTCTCGGACTGCAGCTCGGGAAGGATCAGTTCCTTCGCCAGGTAATCACTGAGTTTCATGCTTAGTTTCCGGGGTCGATGAGGCCGTAATCGCCGTTCTTTCTCTTGTAGATAACGTTGACGCCTTCGGTTTCCGCGTTGCGGAAGACCAGGAACTCGTTCTCCAGGGCATCCAGCTGCATGGCGGCCTCGTCCACGGACATGGGCTTGGGCTCGTATGCGTCGGTGCCGACGATGGTCGGGGCCGCTCCGGCTCCGATCTCATCGAAGGAGATGTAGTTCATCTGCACCATCTTATTGGGACGCGCCTGTCTGGGGCGGTTCTTCATCTTCTCGCGCATCTTGCGAAGCTGGGCTTCCAGCTTGTCCAGGACCATGTCGATGGTGGAATACATATCCTCGGAGTCCTCGTAGGCCGAGATGTGAATGCGATCCGAGTTGAGGATCACGTCCGCCTTGTGGCGGAACTTCTCGACCAGCAGGTTCACCTGGAGATCTGCTTCCGCATCGGAAACGTACTTCGCAACCTTTTCAAAACGCTTTTCAGCGTAACCCTTGAGGTGATCGGACGGCTCAAAGTTCTTGAAAGTGAAGCTGATGTTCATACGCTGCCTCCTGGTTGTGTGTCCGGCAAGCAGACTAGAAATACTGCTTGCGCTTGGATGACGAAGCAATACCCATTGCCGAACGGTACTTGGCGACCGTGCGCCTGGCGATGTTCACGTCAAGTTTCTCCTTGAGGATCTCGCCGATCCGTTCATCGCTGAGCGGTTTCTTCGTGTCTTCATCCGCGATCATCTGCTTGATGAGCGCTTTCACGCTCTCCGAGCCCACCTGGGAACCGTCGTTCAGGTCCAGGGCGGAGTTGAAGAAAAACTTCAACTCGTAGATGCCGTGGGGGGTTGAAACGTACTTGTTGGTCGTGATCCGGCTCACGGTGGATTCGTGCATCTCGATGTCTTCCGCGACCTCCTTGAGGATCAAGGGTTTGAGCTTTGTCACGCCTTCCTCGAAGAACCCCCGTTGAAAGCCGACAATGGACTCGACTACTTTATACAGGGTTCGCTGCCGCTGGTACAGACTTTTCATCAACCATGCGGCGGAACGCATCTTTTCCTGGAAATATTCCTTCTCCTTGTCCGCCGCGCCCTTCATGGAATCCATGTAGAAGCTGTTCATCTGCAAACGGGGCAGCCCGTCCTCGTTGAGGATGATGACGAAGTCCTCGCCATACTTGTAGACGAAGACGTCGGGCGAGACGTAGTGCGGCTCGGTGCTGGAGAAGCTGGCGCCGGGCATGGGGTCGAGCGTCTGGATCGTGTCGAGGTAGTCCTTGAGCTCTTCCATGGTGATCTTGAACTTGCGGGCCAGCGGCTTGTAGCGGTTCTTCTCCAGGTCTTCCAGGTGGTCGCGCACCAGGGAGACCAGGGTCGGATCGTCGTAGCCCAGGACTTCCATCTGAACCAGCAGGCACTCCTGGGGGGAACGGGCGGCCACGCCCACGGGGTCCAGGCGCTGTATGCGCATCAGGACCGACTCCACCTCTTCGTCGGTGGCCTGAATCATGGAGGTCAGCTCCTCCATGGAGGCCTGGAGATAGCCGTTGGAATCGATGTTGCCGAGGATGACCTCGCCGATGGCCACTTCGTGCTCCGTGAAATCCGAAAGCCGCATCTGCCAGGTGACGTGGCCTTCCAGCGAAGGCTTGGAGGCAAGGCGCGCTTCGAACGACATCCCCTCCTCCGGAATCTCGGAGTCCCGGGACAGGGCCTGCTTGGAGGTCGAGGAAAATTCGCCGAGATAGTTTTCCCAATCGGCGGTGCGGACCAGCTCTTCCTCGGCCTGGGCCTCGGTCAGGACTTCCCGTGGGTCGGGCGTTTCCTGCGGTTCCACCTCGGGCTCGGTCTCATCCAGGAACGGATTTTCCAATAGTTCCTGCTGTACCGTTTCCAGCAGCTCCAGACGGGAGAGCTGCAGCAGCTTGATGGCCTGCTGCAACTGAGGCGTCATGACCAGTTGCTGTGTGAGCTTGAGCTGTTGCCGAAGTTCCAATCCCATGATTCCCTGCTCGCTTTACGGTTTCACAATATCGCTCGCCGGATATTTTTACTTTTTTCCCGGCTGCGGGAAGTTTTTTTCGGTTCAACTATGCCACATGCAAGAAAAGGACGCAACACAATTGTGTTAACGTCCTGTTTCCATTAATAATCCAGCGGATATACGCGAGTATGAAAAAAGTGTACCAACCTTTGGGAACCGTGTAAATCCGGAAAGCGCAAAAAATGCGCGGTTTCGCGGCTAGAGCCGGAAGTCTTCGCCCAGGTAAATCTGCCTGGCCCGGCTCGATTTGACGATTTCCTCCGGCGACCCTTCGAGGATGACCGTGCCCTCGTAGACGAGATAGGCGCGATCGCAGATATTCAACGTTTCACGAACGTTGTGGTCCGAAATCAGGATGCCGATGTCCATGGACTTGAGCACCGAGATAATCTCCTGGATGTCGATGACCGCGATGGGGTCGATGCCCGCGAACGGCTCGTCCAGGAGGATGAACTGCGGGTCGAGGATCAGGGCGCGGGCGATCTCGAGGCGCCGCCGCTCGCCGCCGGACAGGAACATGGCAGCCTGGTCCGCCAGCTTGGTGATGGTGAACATCTCCATCAATTCATCCGCCCTGGCCCGCTGTCGGCGCGAATTCATGGCCGTCTGCTCGAGGATGATCTCCAGGTTCTGACGCACGGTCAGCTTCTTGAAGATGGAACTCTCCTGGGGCAGGTAGCTGACGCCGAGCCTGGCCCGCTCGTGGAGCGGCCTGCCGGTCAGGACCTCGTCCCCCAGGACCACCTGGCCGGTGTTCGGGGCCACGATGCCCACCAACATGTAGAAGGTCGTGGTCTTGCCCGCGCCGTTGGGGCCGAGCAGCCCGACCACCTCGCGCTTGTTCAGCTCGATGTCGATGCCGTGCACGACCTCTTTCTGGCCGTACCGCTTGGACAGGTTCGTGGCTCGAAGACCGGTGGCCATCTACTGCACCTTCATGCTGCCGGGAGCAACGAAGATCGCCTTGACCCGCTGGTCGCCGCCGATGACCTCGGACCGGTTGTCCCGGACGTGGAAGTTGATCACTTCGCCGGTCAGGGAATTGGGGCCGTCCTGAAGCAGCGGGCTCTGCTCCATCTTGAGCAGCTGGGGGCCGACGAAGTAGGTCAGCTTGCCGCAGGACCCTTCGGTGGTCCCCTTCTTGGCCCGGACATTGCCCTCGGCCACGATGCGGTCCACGCTGTCGGCGGAAAACTTCTTTTTATCCTTGTCCGAGAGGTAGGCGGAGAGCTTGTCGGCCCACAGGGTCAGCTCGCCGTGCTCGGCCACCACGTTGCCCACGAAGGACACGACCTTGCCGGACTCGTCGTAGACCATGCGGTCGGAGGTGATCTTCACCGGAAGCCGGTTCGGGTCCGTGCCCGCCTGGACGGGCGCGGGCGGCGGCGTCGCGGCCACCTCGGCCTTGACCTCCCCTTCCCCGGACTCGACCGCGACAGGCGCGGGTTCGGGCTGGGGTTCGGGCTTTGCAGCGACAACGGCTTCGGCTGGCACGACCTTGAGGAACTTGGCGTTGGCGTAGCCCAGGGCCTTGGTCTCGTCGCGGTCCGCCTGGTCGAGCCGGAAAATGGCCACCCAGCCGTCCGTGGCGAAGTCCGTGCGCACCCGTTCGCCCTTGGTCAGGGTGAGGACGTGCTCGCCGGAGCGGTCCGGCTTGCTGCGCACGTTGAGGTTGACCGTGGCCTCGCGCACCTCGCCCCAGTCCTGGGCGACGGCGGAGACGGGGACCAGCAGCGCGGTCAGCGCCAGCACGAAAAACAGACAGCGAAACGTCTTCAGCAACGTCTTATTCCTTGTTTTCATTCAGAGGACTCCTCTCCAGCCCCTCCGGGGCCAGCAGCGCCTCGACGCCCCCGGCAGCCACCATCTGGCGGGCCACCAGGTCTATTTCCAGGGCCTTTGCCTGGATGGTCATGTCCGGGCGGCGCACGGTGATCCCGCCCTTGAGGTACACCTTACCTATCGCGCCCACATAATCAAGCTGCTGGGCATCCAGGGCGATGTCGCCGAACCGTCCGCTCACGCCGTCGTACAAGGTCAGGTTGTCGTTCTCCTGGTCCACCTCGCCCCGATCGGCGCGGACGTAAACCTCCTGGCGATCCTCGCCGAAAAAGGCGGTCAGCTGCGGATATTCCACCGCGATCAGCCCCAGCCCCTGGTTGTATTTGGCGGTCTTGGCCTGGAGCTTCCAGTCCATGCTCCCCTGCTTGCCCTGGACCAGCTCGATGTCCTCGGCGGACACGTCCGCGTCCTCGAACAACTGGCGGCGCGAGGCCGGGGTGGATTCAGCGGTGGTGTCGGGCTCCACGATGGGATCGGAGAAAAAGACCGCATTGATGCCCAGGCCGAGCAGCAGGCCGAAGGCAAAGATGAGGAACAGGGTCAGCGCGGGACGCCCTTTCATCTAGTCCACCCAGCGTTGCAGGGCCTGCTCCTTGAGACCTCGGGCCTCAAGGATGAACATGATGGCCTCGCGGACCGCGCCGTTCCCGCCTTTGCGGGTGGACACCCAGTCGGCGGCCTCGATGACCTCCGGCACGGCGTTGGGCACGCACAGGGCCAGACCGGCCCGCGCCATGGGGCCGAGGTCGATCCAGTCGTCGCCCATGTAGGCGGCCTCGGACGGGTCCACGCCCACCTTGGCGCAGATGTCCTCGAACAGCGGGACCTTCTTGTGCTTGCCGGAGTGATAATGCCGGATGCCCAGTTCGCGCACCCGGGCCTCCACCGGCTTCTGGTCCAGGCCGGTGATGACGCCGATCTCCAGTCCAACGGCCTGGGCCATCTTGATGCCCAGCCCGTCCTGGACGCTGAACCGCTTCATGGCGATGCCGTCGTCGCCGTAATACAAACCGCCGTCCGTGAGGACGCCGTCCACGTCGAGCACCAGCAGTTTGATGTTTTTCGCGAGCAGGGAGGCGTCAGCCACGGGCGACCTCCCACAGGGCCAGGAGCTTCCGGAGCAGGGATTCCACCTGGGCCAGAGGCAGCGAGTTGGGGCCGTCGCAGAGCGCCTTGTCCGGGTCCGGATGGACCTCCATGAACACGCCGTCCGCGCCGGCGGCCACGGCCGCGCAGGCGAGCACGGAGACGAACTCCCGCTGCCCGCCGGACGCGCCGCCCAGCCCTCCGGGCAACTGCACGGAGTGGGTGGCGTCCATGATCACCGGCACCCCGAAGGATTGCATTTGCGGGAAGGAGCGCATGTCCACCACCAGGTTATTGTACCCGTAGGTGGAGCCGCGTTCCGTGAGCCAGATGTGCTCGTTGCCCGCGGCGCGGAGCTTGCCGACCACGTTTTGCATGTCCCAGGGGGCCAGGAACTGGCCCTTCTTGACGTTGACGATACGCCCGGTCTCGGCCGCGGCCACCAGCAGGTCGGTCTGGCGGCAGAGGAAGGCCGGAATCTGGAGCACGTCCGCCACCTCGGCCACCGGGGCGGCCTGCTCGGGGTGGTGGATGTCCGTGACCACGGGCAGCCCGGTGGCCGCCTTGACCTCGGACAGGATCCTGAGGCCTTCTTCCATGCCCGGGCCCCGGAAACTGGTCACCGAGGTCCGGTTGGCCTTGTCGAAGGAGCTCTTGTAGACCAGCGGGATATTCAGCTTGGAGGCCAGTCCGGCCAGGGTGTCGGCGGTCTTGAGCGCTATCTCCCGGCTTTCAATGGCGCAGGGTCCGGCCAGAATGAACGGGCCGGACTTGCTGGCTGCGTAAAGGTCTGCCATCGGATTACTTCTTGCCCTTCTTGCCCTTTTCGTCCTTAGAGGCCTTGATGAACTCCCGGAACAGCGGGTGCGGGTTCATGGGGTTGGACTTGAATTCCGGGTGGAACTGGCAGCCCAGGAACCAGGGGTGGCCGGGCAGCTCGACGATCTCCACCAGGGACTCGTCCGGAGCGGTGCCGGACAGGACCATGCCGTTCTGCTCGAACTGCTCGATGTACTTGTTGTTGTACTCGAAGCGATGGCGGTGCCGCTCGTCGATGTTCGTGGTCTTGTAGGCGGCGAAGGCCTTGGTGTCCTTCTTGAGCTTGCAGGGATAGGAACCCAAGCGCATGGTGCCGCCCTTCTCGGATTCCTCGCAGCGGGTTTCGGTCTTCTTGGTGCGGAAATCGTACCACTCCTTCATCAGATAGATGATGTTGTGCGGGGTGGTCTTGTCGAATTCCTCGGAGTTGGCGCCCTCCAGGCCGATGACGTTGCGGGCGAACTCAATGCAGGCGCACTGCATGCCCAGGCAGATGCCGAAGAACGGAATGTTGTTCTCGCGGGCGTGCTTGATGGACAAAATCTTGCCTTCGATGCCTCGCGAGCCGAAGCCGCCGGGCACCAGGATGCCGTCCAGCCCCTTGAGCTTCTTGTCCACGTTGGCCGCCGTGACCTTCTCGGAGTTGACGTACTCCAGCTCCACCTTGACGTCGTTGGCCACGCCGCCGTGGATGAGCGCCTCGTGCAGGCTCTTGTACGCCTCGGTCAGGTCCACGTACTTGCCGACGATGCCGATCTTGACCGACCCCTCGGGGTTGTCCAGGCTGTGAACGAGGTTTTCCCAGGGGGCGAGTTCCGCGTTCTTGGCGGGCAGCTTCAGGAGAATGGCGATCTTCTGGTCCACGCCTTCGTTGTAGAATTCGAGCGGGACCTTGTAGATGGAGTCCACGTCCACGCCGGTGAACACGGCGTCCTGGTCAACGTCGCAGAACAGGGCGATCTTCTTCTTGAGGTCCTCGGGCAGGCGCACTTCGGACCGGGCGATGATGATGTCGGGCTGGATGCCCACGGAGCGCAGCTCCTTGACCGAATGCTGGGTGGGCTTGGTCTTCAGCTCTCCGGCGGCCTTGATGTACGGCACCAGGGTCAGGTGGATGAACAGGACGTTCTCCTTGCCCAGGTCGTTCTTGAGCTGGCGGATGGCCTCCAGGAACGGCTGGCCTTCGATGTCGCCAACGGTGCCGCCGATCTCGATCAGGGCCACGTCCTCGCCGTTGGGCAGGTTGATGACCGCCTCCTTGATGGCGTCGGTGATGTGCGGGATGACCTGCACGGTGCCGCCCAGGTAGTCGCCCCGCCGTTCCTTCTGGATGACGGAGTTGTAGATGGAGCCGGAGGTGTAGTTGTTCTGCTGGCTGAGCGCGGTGCCGAGGTAGCGCTCGTAATGACCGAGGTCCAGATCGGTTTCGGCGCCGTCATCGGTGACGTACACCTCTCCGTGCTGGAAGGGGTTCATCGTCCCCGGGTCGACGTTGATGTAGGGATCGAGTTTCTGGATGGTCGCCTTGAGGCCCCGGGCCTGAAGGAGAGCCCCGATGGATGCTGCGGCCAGTCCCTTGCCCAGAGAGGAAAGAACACCACCGGTAATAAATATGAACTTGGTTTTCATACGTCGAAAAGCCCCTTATTTAAGCTTGAATTAGAAGGATATATCATAACCCGCCTCGCTCGCGGGCCATGTTGACTGTCGTGCGTCGGACACGTATGTTCCGGTCCAGCACATTGCTGCTTTGCAAATTTTGCAGGGTACTGCGACAAAGTCAATACGAAGAGGAGATTTTCATGGCCCGCGTCAACGCCATCGTCATCACCGGATACGGCACCAACTGCGAGAAGGAATCCGCCTACGCCCTGCGGGAGTCTGGTGCGGATAACGCCGATATCGTTTACTTTTCCGATCTCGCTGCGGGCCACGTCCGCATGGACGACTACAACTACCTCCTCTGCCCCGGCGGATTTCTGGACGGCGACGACCTGGGCGCGGCCCAGGCGGCGGCCCTGCGCTGGCGGTGGTCCAACGACGCGGACGGAAAGCCCGTCCTCGACCAGCTGAAGGGATTTTTCGACAAGGGCGGCATCATCCTCGGCATCTGCAACGGGTTCCAGCTGCTCTGCAAGCTCGGCCTGCTCCCGGCCATCGGCGGCAAATACTTCGAACGCCAGGTTTCCCTGTCCTACAACGACTCCGGCCGGTTCGAGGACCGCTGGGTACGGCTCAAGGCAAACCCCGCCTCGCCCTGCGTGTTCACCAAGGGCATCGAATACCTCGACGTGCCCATCCGTCACGGCGAGGGCAAGATCATCCCCATGGACGACGCCACCTTCCAGGCGTTGCAGGACAACAACCTGATCGCGGTCCAGTACGTCCACCCGCAGACCCGCGAGGTGACCCAGGAGTACCCGTACAATCCCAACGGCTCCCCGCTGGGCATCGCCGGGCTGACCGACCCCACCGGGCGCATCCTGGGCCTCATGCCCCACCCCGAGGCCTACAACCACAAGACCAACCATCCGTCCTGGACCCGAGGCACCGACCCGGACATCCCGCTCGGCCTGACCATGCTCGAAGCCGGGGTACGCTATCTGAAGGAAAGGTAGGCCGCCCGTGGCCTGCCCCACCGCGCCCAAGCCGCCCGCCGGGACCACCTGGCGCGGTCTCATGGACGTGGCCTTCGGCGAGGCATGCCTGGCGGCCAAGGCGGGCGAGGCGCCCATCGGCGCGGCCCTGTTCGCCCCGGACGGCACGCTGATCGCCTCGGCCCACAACGGCCCCATCGGCCTGAACGACCCCACCGGCCACGCCGAGGTGCTCTGCCTGCGCAGGGCGGGAGCCGCCGTGGGCAACTACCGGCTCACCGGGACCATCATGGCCGTGACCCTGGAGCCGTGCCTGATGTGCACGGGCGCGCTGCTCCACGCCCGCGTGGCCGGAGTGGTCTTCGCGGCCAGGGACGAGCGGGCCGGAGCCCTGGTCTCGAACCTGGACGGCTGCGCCCTGCCCTTCGCCAACCACCGGCTGTGGACCGTGGAGGGCGTCATGGGCCAGGAATGTTCCGCCCTGCTGAAGCGTTTTTTCCTGGAGCGCAGAAAATAGCGGCCCGCCCTTTACAATCGGGATACGGGCCTTAACTTGCTCCCATCGAAACCCATTCAGATATTCAGGAGAAGCTCATGATAGTAGCATTACCCACCCGCCAAGGCGACATCGACGACCATTTCGGCCACTGCGACCATTACACCCTGATAACGGTCAACGAGGAAAACAAGATCGTCTTCAGCGAGCGCATGGAATCGCCCCAGGGTTGCGGCTGCAAATCCGACATCGCCCCGATCCTGGCCGAGCGCGGCGTCAAGGTCATGCTCGCGGGCAATATGGGCCAGGGCGCGCTGAACATTCTCAAGAAGGCGGGCATCGAGGTCATTCGCGGCTGCTCCGGCCCCATCGACGTGGTCATCAACAAGTGGCTCAAAGGCGAACTCAAGGACAACCAGATCACCTGCGACCACCACGACTGCGACCACCACGACGACGAGCCGGGCCACAGCCACCTCAAGCCGCTCTAGACCGCCGACCCCAACGAAACCGCAAAACGCCTTGTTGCCCACGCAGCAAGGCGTTTTCCCGTTTCCGCAACCAACCGCAACCGACCCCGCACGCCCCCCGCCCGCCCGAAGCCCGACCGTCCCGACCGCAACGGACCACAACCTCCGGCAAACCTCGGCCCCCTTGTCCAAGACATTCGACCGCTCCCTCTTTCCTCACCAATCACCCCACCCTCTCCTCTATCTTCTCCACAATCCGCTCCCGGCAATTCCCCCCTCCAACCGCCCGCAACCCCAAAAGTTGCTTGCCAGCCGCGCCGAGTCTGTTTATATACCCAATTCCACAACGGCGAGAGCCACCAGGAGAGGTAGCGAAGTCCGGCCGTAACGCGCTCGACTCGAAATCGAGTTACGGGTTAATAGCCCGTACGTGGGTTCGAATCCCACCCTCTCCGCCAGAAAATTGAAAGGGTTGCAGCAGCTGCTGCAACCCTTTTTTAAAGCTAGGATGAACGCGTTACTTAGTACGGCTGAACTCTTTGCCCAGCCTCGCACTTCTAGTGTGCCTAAGGCTAATCATCACAACATTTGCGGAAAATGAGCATTTTATAAACAGTGCTTTTAGGCGGCCCTGAGCCAAAGCACCCTTGAGCCTCACTTGTCGTGATATCTTCCATACAATAAAATTCCCACCCCCCATGAGTATGTGAGTTGATCAACTCGCCAAAGCTGGAGATAGCAGACTCGGCTTCACGTTCGTTTTTGATCTGCAGCGCCACCGGTCCAGGGACAGTTTTATACTGATATTGCACAAGCACCTACTCTGTTTAAGGGTAATCAATCCCGCCGTGCGGCGGACGGCACCTCAACAACCGTTTAAATCCGACCAACAAACCTTTGACCAATCCATATTTCTCAATTGCCAAAATCATAAACTCGGAACAAGTCGGTTCAAAGCGACACCGCGCGTGTAACGCGGTCTCGGTCTGCTGATAGCGTCTAATGCACAAAACAACCAATTTCTTCATATTTAACAACACATACCCCGATAGTTCCGACTCAGCAAGTGTTGCGATCGCAATATCTAGGACTTTTAGTATTATTTACGAATACAAACCATGAGTTTACGCATGCGGAAGAAAAACCCAGCCACCACCCTCAAAACCCTGTAACTCCAGAATTTTACAACGCACGAACCACCTTCCGACGTTGCTCCAACATCTTTTCCCCTCCCCCCCCGCACAAAGGGGTTGATCATCCGTCCCTCAGGTGCGAATCTGCCGCATGTCTGCATTTTCCATTGAGAACAAGGTCATCCTGATCACCGGGGCGGGGAACGGGATCGGGAAGGCTGTGGCCGAGGCCTTGCACGCGCGGGGCGGGCGGCTGGTATTGGTCGATCTGGAGTCGGCTGCGTGCGAGCGGCTGGCCGATTCGTTGGGCGGGGACGTGCTCTGCCTGGCGGCGGACGTGACCGACGCCGAGGTGATGGAGCGCGCGGTGCGCGAGGGTTTGGAGCGGTTCGGGCGGCTGGACATGGTCTTTGCCAATGCGGGGATCGTCAACGAGCCCGCCACCGTGGCCAACATGGGCCGGGCCGAGTTCGAGCGGGTCCTGGAGGTCAACCTGATGGGCGCGTACCGGACGGTCAAGCCGTGCCTGCCGCACATCCTGCAAAGCGGCGGGCATATCCTGCTCGCCTCGTCCATCTACGCCTTCATGAACGGGACCACCGCCGCGCCCTACGCCGTGTCCAAGGCCGGAATCGAGATGCTCGGCCGGTCCCTGCGCGGCGAGCTGGCCGGGTCCGGGGCCACGGCGGGCGTCCTGATCCCCGGCTGGGTGCAGACCCGGCTCGCTTCTCCGGCACTGGGCGGCAATCGCATCGCCACCCGCCTTCAGCGCCTCGCCTTTCCCGGCCCCCTCAAATACGCCATCACGCCCGAAACCGTGGCCGAGGCCGTGGTCAGGGGCGTCGAGCGCCGCGCGCCGCGCATCATCGTCCCCCGCCGCTGGGTGCCATTGTTCGTCCTGCGCGGCCTGGTGGCCATGATCCTGGACGCCGTCCTGGACCGCGAGAAGGGTCTCCACAAGCTGATCCGCAAGCTCTGATCCGGCGCGGAAAGCCAGGGCGTCCGGCGGCGGGCCGACCTAGTCCTTGAGCAGCCAGGCCAGCGCTTTGTCTTGGTCGGTAAAGAATTCGAAGAAAAATCCGCGATTGGCGGCGGGAGTTTTGTAGTCGGCGAAGAGGCGAACCTGTTCCGGGGCTATCAGGTGGGCGATCCTGTTTCCCTGGAAGATAAACCCCGAGCTTTCGATGTGCTTCGCCAACTGCACCGATTCGAAATAACTGAGCTCGATTCGGGCCTGTCGGCAATCGATCAGGATGCGCTTCAGACCAAGCTCCTCCGCCTTCTGCCGAAAGGAAATGCCGAACTCCAGCGCGTCGTCCTTCTTGGAGATGACGCCCTGAACCGTCACGCACAGGTGATCGCCCATATTATCTATGGAGTAGCTGACCGACATCGTTTTCCTTTACGATGGGGAAGTTTGTGCAAGGGAGGCTATTCCCCTGCCCCGGGCAGGTCAATAGGGGATTCGGCCCGTTTGCGGGCTTTGCTCCCGGTCGATGCCTGAAACGCGATGAACGCACCCGATCAAAAAAAAGAAGCCCCGAATCGCCGGATTCGGGGCTTTGTCGTTTCATGTTCCCGGCCGACACCGGGGACGGCGGGGGCTACCGCTTGTTCTTGCCCAGGTACTCGGTCAGGGCCTGGCAGAACTGGTCCACGCAGGAGGTGGACTTGGAGCCGCAGGTGATGCCGCTGAAGCGGTCGATGACGAAGTCCACGTTCATGCCCTCGATCATGGAGGCGATGGCCTTGAGATTGCCCTCGCAACCTCCGGCGAAGTGGACGTAGTCGATGGAGCCGTTGTCCACCACGAAATCGATTTCCTTGGTGCAGACGTTGGCTTCGGGAACGAAATGTTCGACCTTGTTGCGAAGGGAGTGGGTGCGGACCATGGGGGCCACTTGTAGATTTTCCATGTCTATACAATCCATTTTGATAAAAGATTCAGACCGGATATCCGGTCGAGATCAACGTTCGCCCTTCCTTGCGGCATGCCGACACACGGCGCAGGACATTGACGGCCCTCGACGGTCCAGCCGGACCGCCGGAGAGAGCTCGCGTCTTCCGTTCGGACAGAGACGATTCCTCAACGAACGTGCGAAAACGGGGGCGAACCGGTTCGTTTTCGCGGCAGAGAAGGAAGGATCGCAACCTCCCGAGGGGTACTCCGGGTTTGCCGTCGGACATCCGCAACACCTGTCCGCGCAACCAAACCCATTCGTTCCGGGGAGCCTGTCAGCCCCGCTTGTTCCATTTTTCCCATGCCGTGGTTCGATTGGAACGAGCGGATCACAAATCCCGAAAACCCTCTCTGCAAAACGGCGCAGACGGAATAACCAACCGCGCCGGGAGAGTTCAACTACAGAAACTCAAATGGCATGTCAAACGCCAATTGTGAAACGCGGCACATTTACTAACCGGCTGATCCGATTGATATCAACTGCCGGTGACATGAGACGCGAAACAACTGTTTGAGACCATTCCCTTTTCACTGGAATGATCGGGCAGCCGCACAAAGTGTTTCTTTGCATTCGAATTCGGATAGAGTATATTCTTTCCGGTGAAGATAGGCTGCCCGCTGCTCCACGGCCGGCCTCGACGCGCGCCCGCAGGCCCGTCCGGCCCGGAGAAGACATGGAAAACCTTGTGGCCGCGTCCGGCGGCGTCATTTGGCTGGCCCTTTCCCTGCTGTCTCTCGTCCTGTGTCTCTTCCTTGCCTTGGCACCGCTCTTCGTCTGGAAATGGACCAAGGCGACCAAGGAGGAGACCACCAGGCTCAACGACAACCTCATCGTGCTGGTGACCATGCTCAAACGGTGGGAGACGCGCTATCTGCTGGTGGACGGCGAGCAACCACCCAAGAGCGAAGGCGAGCGGCTGCACAGGTAGCCCTCGGCCCGCCGCCATTCCGTCCGCGCGCAGTCTGGGCCTTTTGCTCGAAACAACCCACGGAGGAATTCGAATGAAAAGAACCGCTCGTCTGTCGGCATTGGCCCTGCTCCTGCTGGCCGCTTCCATTGCCTGGGCCGGGGGCATGACCGCGCCCTCCCCCAACGGGATGACCATCCCCGAAGGCTTTGAGAACTGGCCGGTGATTTCCGTTTCGCATCGCGTGGACAATCACACCCTGAGAGTGATCCTGGGCAACGACATCGCCGTCGAGGCGGCGCGCGGCGGAAAGACCGACCCGTGGCCCGACGGAGCCGTGCTCGCCAAGGTCGTGTGGAAGGAAAGGCCCGAAGAGGCCTGGCCCGACGCCATCGTCCCGGACAAGCTGGTGCACGTCGAATTCATGCACAAGGACGCGGCGAAGTACGCCGGGAACGGAACCGGTTGGGGCTGGGCTCGGTGGCTTGGCCCGGAACTCAAGCCCTACGGCGCGGACGTTTCCGTGGAAAACGAATGCATAGACTGCCACGTCCCGGTAGAGGAGCGGGACTGGGTGTACACGATTCCGGCCCGGTTCCCCTAGGCCGGGACCCGAAACAACCGGAAACCCGGCTAAGGCACGGCGCGGAAGGTGCGCCTCGAACCGTAGTCCGTTTCATTCGGCGCGCTGCCCGCCCTATTCCGCGCCGGATCGATAGTGTATAGACGACGGCCGTCTCTTTCGGATAGGGTTTCCCAATCGACACACCACCCGGAAGGAGCCGTAACGAATGCAGTGGTTTGCGGAACAGAACGCCATATTCCAGGCCTTTCTGGCCACCCTCTTCACCTGGGGGGTGACCGCCATGGGCGCCGCCCTGGTGTTCCTGGCCAAGGATTTCTCCAAGAAAATGCTGGACGTCATGCTGGGGTTCGCCGGGGGCGTGATGATGGCCGCCAGCTACTGGTCCCTGCTCGCCCCGGCCATCGAGATGAGCGGCGACTTGGGCACATGGTCCTTTGTCCCCGCCGCAGTGGGGTTCGTGCTGGGCGCGGCCTTCCTGCGCCTGGTGGACGTCTTCCTGCCCCACCTGCACCTGAACGCGCCCATGTCAGAGGCCGAAGGCGTGAAGACCAGCTGGCAGCGCAGCACCCTGCTGGTCACCGCCATCACCCTGCACAACATCCCGGAGGGGCTGGCCGTGGGCGTCGCCTTCGGCGCGGTGGCCGCCGGGCTCGATTCCGCCAGCCTGGCCGGGGCCGTGTCCCTGGCCCTCGGCATCGGCATCCAGAACTTTCCCGAAGGCACGGCGGTCTCGGTTCCCCTGCGCCGCGAGGGCATGTCGCGCATGAAGGCGTTCCTCTACGGCCAGGCGTCCGGCATGGTCGAGCCCGTGGCCGCGGTGCTCGGCGCGGCGGCGGTGCTGTTCATGCGCCCCGTGCTGCCCTACGCCCTGGCCTTTGCCGCCGGAGCCATGATCTTCGTGGTCGTGGAAGAGGTCATCCCGGAGTCCCAGGCCTCGGGCAACGGCGACCTGGCGACCATGGGCGTGGTCTCCGGCTTCACCCTGATGATGGCCCTGGATGTGGCGCTCGGCTAGGATTCACGCCATAAAGCTCTTTACTCTCAGACTGTTGCATTCGACCATCCCAGCCCTCAAGTTTTTCGTTGAGTCCGGCCACTGCCGGGTGTAGCCTCAAGTCACCGAAGCGGGACACCACCCGCGGAGCCATCCGACAACCTGTCCGTGCGGACGGAGACGAAAGCCATCGGAGATTGATGCGATGCAAGGATATTTCATTACCTTTTTCACCCAGCAGAGCCGCGAGCACGAAGGCATGCCCATAGCCACATGGATCGTCGAGGCGGCCCGGGCGATCGGCGTGCGCGGCGCGACCCTGTTCTCGGGCCGGGAGGGATTCGGGCACGACGGCCGGTTCCATTCCGACAACTTCTTCGACCTCGACGACCCGCCCGTACAGGTGGCCCTGGCCCTGACCGGCGAGGAATGCGACGCGCTCCTGACCCGGTGCGCCGAGAGCAACCTCCGCGTGTTCTACACCAGGTCGGAGATCGAGTTCGGCTTCACCTCGGACGGCTAGCGCCTCCCTGCCGGGGGCGCGTCTTCTCTTTTCACTCACGCCAATAACGGACGCCGACCGGCGGCCGAAATAAGGATTTGTTCATGATCGGTCCTCTCGTCAACGGTGCCGCGCTGATCGCAGGCAGCGCGGCCGGGGCGCTTCTCGGCCCCAAACTGAGCTTGAACCTGCGGGTCAAGATGCCCATGGTCTTCGGTTGCGCCTCCATGGGGCTGGGCGTGGCCATGATCGTCAAGGTCAAATTCCTGGCCCCGGTGGTCCTGGCCCTGGTGGTCGGCTCGGTCCTGGGCGAACTCATCCAACTCGAATCCCTGATCCAGAAGGGCGCTGGCAAGACGCGCAAGGTCATCGACAAGATCGTCCGGCCCACCGGAGACCTGTCTCAGGAGGAATTCCTGGACAAGTTCGTGGCCCTGCTGGTCCTCTTCTGCCTGAGCGGCACCGGCATCTACGGCGCCATGAGCGAGGGCATGACCGGCGATCCCACCCTGCTCATCGTCAAGGCCATCCTCGATCTGTTCACGGCCCCCATCTTCGCCTCCACCATGGGGCTCTCGGTGGGCATCCTGGTCATCCCCCAGCTGACGGTCCAGGCCCTGCTCTATTACCTCTCGTCCCTGATCCTGCCCCTGACCACCCCTGACATGCTGGCCGACTTCTCGGCCTGCGGCGGGCTGATCATGCTGGCCACGGGATTCCGCATCTGCGGCATCAAGCAGTTCCCGGTTGCGGGCATGATCCCGGCCCTGCTGCTGGTCATGCCCCTGTCCGCCCTTTGGGTGCGACTCTTCTGATCACCACCCTTGCTTCGGCAGGGGGTTGCGATTTATCAGGAAGCCATGCAGTCCGCGTTCACCAGAAAAACCATCGACGCCATCCTGTCCATTCCCTGGGGCAAGGTCTCGACCTACGGCGACGTGGCCGCCATGGCGGGCAACCGCCGGGGCGCGCGTCAGGTGGCTCGGGTGCTGCATTCCTGCTCGCGCACCGAGGGATTGCCCTGGCACCGGGTCGTGAACCGCGAAGGGCGAATCTCCCTCGACCCCATGCAGGGCGGCGATCTCCAGAAGCGCCTCCTAATAGACGAAGGCGTGGAGTTCAACCGAAGCGGCCGCATCGACCTAGCCCTGTACGGCTGGTTCCGCGCACCGGCCATCCCCTAGCCCCAACGCATTCCAACGACCAGGACCTCCCCATGACCGATTCCCGCGTTGCCGGATTCCTTTTCGCCCTCATGGCCGTGACCATCTGGTCCGGCAACTTCATCATCGCCAGCGGATTCGTGGAGGACATCCCGCCCATCACCCTGGCCGCGCTGCGCTGGGTCACGGCCTCGCTGATCTTCGTCCCCTTCGCCTGGCGGGGCATGCAGCGGGACATGCAATCCCTCCTCGACAACCGGTGGGCCATAGCGGGCGCCGCCCTGACCGGCGTGACCCTGTTCAACACCCTGGTCTACGTCAGCGCCAGGACCACGGATACGGTGAACATGGCCCTGCTCGGGTCCACCACACCGGTCTTCGTGGTCATCCTGGCGCGCATCTTTCTGAAGGAACGGATATCCCCGGCCCGCGCCGCAGGACTGGCCATCGCCATCTGCGGCATGCTGACCATCGCCACGCGAGGGTCCCTGGACACCCTGCTCCATCTGACCTTCCGGGTGGGCGACGTCTGGATGCTCCTGGCCGGATTCCTGTGGGCCATCTACTCCATCCTGGTCAAACGCAAGCCGATCACCATCAGCCGGAACTCCTATCTCGGCGCGACCTTCCTGCTCGGCGCGATCCCGCTCATTCCCGCCGCCCTGATCGAGCAGCAGTTCCACGTTCCCTGGGCCGTGACGCCGGCCATTGTCGGGGCCGTGCTCTACGTCGGCATCGGCGCATCCCTGGCCGCCTTCTTTCTCTGGAATTCCGCAATCATGATCATCGGTCCGGGAACCGCCGCCCTGTTTCAGTATTTCATCCCCGTATTCAGCGGCATCGGGGCGTTCTTCCTGCTCGGAAAGCCCATCACCCTGGTGCACGGGGCCGGATTCGTGCTCATATTCGGCGGCGTGGCCCTGGCCACCCGTCCTCGTTGACCACAGTGGGGAAAGGGGTTGCCTTTTTCCCCGATTTCACAATAGATTGACGACCATGAAAAAGACACTTCCGCTCATCCTGTCCGTTGCCGCCCTGTTCGCGCTCATCGCCTGCTCCAGCAAGGTCCCTGACCTGGGCATGCAGCAGGGCCGTTTCGCCCTTTGTCAGGAAGGCGCGGACTGCGTCTCCTCCCAGGCCACGAACGAAAAACACCGCATCGAGCCGTTCCAGGCCCGTGGAGACGCCAACAAGGTCATGGTCGACCTGGGCAACGCCGTGGAGTCCATCTTCGGCGGCAAGGTGCTGGAGACCGAGGGCAACTACCTGCGGGCGGAGTTCAAGAGCTCCATTCTTCGCACCATGGACGATGCCGAGTTCTACTACGACGAGCAGGCCGGGGTGGTCGAAGTGCATGCCGTTTCCCGGGGCGAGACCCTGGACTTCAGCGACAACCGCGACCGCATGGAAGAGCTGCGGGTCATCTTCGCGGGCATGCAATAGACGACTTTTGCCGAGCGCAAAAAAAGACCGCCATGGGCGGTCTTTTTTTTGACTGTCGGGCCGGTTATTTGGAAATGGCCTCGTTGGGACAGGTCTCGATGGCCTCGTCCACGCAATCCTTGGTGGAATTGGGATCGATGACGGTTGCCTTTTCCCCGTCGTCGTCCATCTCGAAAACCTCAGGACAAATCTCGACGCAAGATTCACAACCGATGCATTCATCCTGATCGATAACAATGGGCATAATCAACCTCCTGCAATATTGGAATTAGTTAAAAATGGTTTCACTTTTGCCGTTATCTATACCCTGCGAGGCATTTTGGTGGCAACCGTTTTCACGCTATTTTTTGGCGGGACCGTCATTCCCGTTGGCAGCCCGAGGCAAATAGAGTACCCACCCGTCCATGCCTGAATCCATCGCCATCATCGCCATCGTCCTCGTCGCCGCCTTTGTCCAGGGACTGACCGGTTTCGGATTCGGCCTCATCGCGCTCCCGCTGCTGGGGTTCTTCCTGAACATCAAGACCAGCATCCCGCTGATGGTGCTGTTGGCCGTCATCATCAGCTTCTACCTCAGCATCAGGTTGCGCAATCACATTGATCTCAAATGCATTTTCACACTGCTGCTGGCCACCCTGCCCGGCATCCCGCTGGGCGTGTACGTGCTCAAGCAGGTCTCGCCCCAGACCCTGTCCATCGTGCTCGGCGTGATCATGATCGCCTTCACCAGTCATCAGCTGATCGTCCGGCCCAAGCCCCTGCACCTGGGCCGCGCGGTGACGGTTCTGGCCGGATTCGCCTGCGGCGTGCTCAGCGCGAGCATCGGGGCGGGCGGCCCGCCGGTGATCATCTACACGGCCATCCAGCCCTGGCCCAAGGACAAGGCCAAGGCCACCCTCGCCCTGTACTTCACCATTTCCGGGCTCATGGTCATCCTGTCCCACGCCCTGTCCGGGATGATCACCCGCGAGGTGCTCTCCCTGTACGCAATGTCCCTGCCCACCCTGATCCTGGGCATCTACCTCGGGACCCAGGCATACAAGCACATCTCTGACCACGGCTATCGCAGGCTCGCCTTCGTGCTGGTCTTCCTGCTCGGCTGCATGCTTCTCTACCGCAACATCTGACGACCGCAACGGCCCGGATTCAAGGCAGGCGGAGACCCGCATCGGCCCGTCCCGAAAAAGACGGTTCCGATGGCGGGTTTTTCTTTATGCTTTATCAATTATCTGCAATAAGAATGGGGAACTACTACAAGCACGGCCAGAAAACATGCTCAACTTACTGAAACGCCTTTTCAAGAAAGACCAGTTGATACTCCTGGCGGCGGGCACTTGCGTCACGCTCACCATGATCGCGTTCTTCCTGCACCAGCCGAAATTCCTGCATCTGCTCAATCTCAAGATATACGACCACTATTTGCGGCAGTACCACCAGCCCGCAGCCACCGATGTCCCGGTGATCATCGACCTGGACGAAAAGAGCCTGGCCGAGTTGGGACAGTGGCCCTGGCCGCGCTACAGAGTGGCCATGCTGCTCAAGTTCCTCACGGCCTACGGGGCCGTGGGCGTGGCCTCCGACATCATCTACGGCGAACCGGACCGGACCTCGCCCACGATCATGCAGCGCGACGTCAAGCGCGAGCTGGGCATCGACATGGGATTCCAGAACCTGCCCGAAGACCTGCTCGACTACGACAAGCTCCTGGCCTTCAATCTCAAGGACGGCCCGTTCATCCTGGGCTTCGACTTCATCCGCACACTGGACGAGCACAGCGGGTTGGCGTCCCGCGAAGACTGCTATGTCCGGCCCGCCAAGGTGGCCGTGCTGTCGCCTCCGGGCGCGCCGTCGCCCCAGGACGTGCTGCCCCAGGCCGAGGGCATGATCTGCCCCATCGCCCCCCTGGCCAAGGCCGCCCCGGAAAGCGGCTTCATCACCATCACCCCTGACCTGGACTCCGTGTACCGCAGGGTCCCCCTGCTCTACACCTGCAACGGCGAGATCTACGCCAGCCTTGCCCTGGCCACGCTCATGCAGGCCTCGGGCCAGAAAAGCATCATCCTCAAGATGTCCACCCTGGGGATCGAGTCCATCAAGTTCAACGGCATAGTCATCCCCACGGACGCCAGGGGCCAGATGCTGATCAACTACCGGGGCGGGTCCCGGACCTTCGAATACATTTCCGCCTCGGACGTTCTCAACCGCAAGCTCGAGCCCGGTCGGCTGGCGGGCAAGATCGCCTTCATCGGGACCTCTTCCTCGGGCCTCAAGGATATCCGCGCCACCCCACTGGACCCCGGTTTTCCCGGCGTGGAAGCCCACGCGACCATCGTCGACAATATCCTTTCCGAGCAGCTCCTGTCCGTCCCGGACTGGGCCCCAGGCATGGAGTTCCTGGGCATGCTCGCGGGCGGCCTGGTGACCACCTTCCTGCTCATGTGGGCCAGGGCGTCCTGGATCATCCTGCCCCTGATCGGCATGGGGTACGCCATGTGGTACGGCTCGGTCCTGCTCTACGAGGAGCAGCGCTACTTTCTCTCGCCCATGTACTCGTACATCACCCTGGCCCTGACCTTCACCACCCTGACCATCATCAAATTCTGGCGCGAGGAGGCGGCCAAGCGATTCATCCACGGTGCCTTTGCCCACTACCTCGCTCCGTCCGTCATCTCGCAGATCATGGACAACCCGGAAGCCCTCTCCCTGGAGGGCCAGGAGAAGGACATCACCATCCAGTTCTCGGACGTGCGCAGCTTCACCTCCCTGTCCGAAAAGCTCACGCCGACGCAGGTGACGAACCTGCTCCACGACTATCTGACTCCCATGACCCGGATCATCACCGAGCACGAGGGCACCCTGGACAAATTCATCGGCGACGCGGTCATGGCCTTCTGGAACGCCCCACTGGACATCGAGAACCACCAGGAAAAGGCGCTCCGCGCGGCCCTGGCGCAACAGGACAAGCTCATCGAACTCAACGAGGAGTTCCTGACCAAATACGGCTTCACCATCGCCGTCGGCATAGGCATCCACTCCGGTCCGGTGCGGGTGGGCAACATGGGGTCCGCCGACCTCTTCGACTACACGCTCATCGGCGACAACGTGAACCTCGCATCGAGACTGGAAGGGCTGACCAAGTACTACGGCCAGAAGCTGGTGGTCAGCCAGAACATCGTGGACGCCTGCGGAGACGGGTTCGTCTTCCGCATCCTCGACCGCGTGCGGGTCAAGGGCAAGGAGGAGCCGGTGACCATCTACACCGCCTACACCCCGGAGGAGGCCGAGGAGCGCAAGGAGGAGCTGACGACCTACAACCAGGCCCACGAGGCCTACGTCGCCCAGGATTTCGCCAAGGCGCTCGAACTCTTCGCAAAGGTCGCGGAACTGGGAAACGAACGGGTGCTCTGCGACATGTATATCGAACGGTGCGAGCACCTCATTGAGAACCCGCCCGACTGCCACTGGGACTGCGTGTTCACCCACAAGACCAAATAAAAAGAGCCGCCCGAAGGCGGCTCTTTTCATTCACTCGAAACCCGGTTTAGGGGTTGTTCATCATGGCCTCGATGAAGCTGTCGGGCCACAGCGCCGGTGAGGGATCGCCCTCCATGAGCCGTTCCTTGCCCTCGGCGTCCAGTTCGAAGCCGTTCTTGATGAAGCTGGTGTAGAAACCGGCCGCGTCGATCTCCCCGATGAGGATGCAACCGGCCAGGACGTTGTCCTTGAAGATCAGCTTGCGGTACACGGACCGATCGCGGTCCAGGTACACGGCGGTTTCGTAGGCTTCGTCGTCGGCCAGGTTGGTCTCGCCCACGGAGATGGTCGGCAGACCGTAGTAGGTGATGGAGTTCATGGACAACCCGCCGGTGTAGGGGGACTCGGCCCCGGCCATGTTCAGCCCGGCGTAGCGGCCCTGGGTGTAGGCGTTGGGCCAGATGGGACGGACGGTGTATTCGCCGGTCAGCAGGTCCTTGGCCTCGGCCACGTCGCCCGCGGCGAAGATATCCGCGTCGCTGGTGGCCATGTAGTCGTTCACGCGGATGCCCTGATTGGTGGTCAGCCCGGCCTGGGCGGCCAGCCCCATGTTCGGGCGCACGCCCGCGGCCACGATGACCACGTCCGCCTCGACCAGGCCCGCGTCGGTGTCCACGCCCTTGATGGTCCCGTCGTCGTAGCGCACGATCTGTTTGGTGCCGGTCCCCTGGAGGAAACGGATGCCGTTCTTCTCCAGATGATTGACGATCAGCTCACCGGCGGTCTCGTCGAAATAGGTGCGCATGATCCGGGAGCGGACAACGATGGTCACTTCCACGCCCTTCTCGGCAAATCCTTCGGCCGCCTTGAGGGCGATCAGGCCGGCGCCGATGACAACAACCTTCTTGACCTTGTCCACCAGTTCCTTGAGGGTCTCGGCATGGGCCACGGTGGTGAAGTTGTGGACGCCGGGGCCTTCGATGCCGGGCAGGCTTGGCCGGACCGGGGTGCCGCCCGTGGCCAGCAGCAGCTTGTCATATTTCACGGTGTCGCCGCAGTCGAGGGTCAGGACCTTGTTCCCGGTGTCCAGGGACAGGACGCGGGAACCGAGACGCATGACGACCCCGTTCTTTTCGTAGAATTCCTCGGGACGAAACGGCAAGGTCTCGAATTTGATCTTGTCCGAAAGATAGTAGGAGATGAGAGGACGCCCGTAGGTGGGCACGGCCTCGTCGCTGATGACCGTGATGGAACCGGACTTGTCGTGCTGGCGAATGCCTTCGATGGCTCCGATGGCGGAAACACCGTTTCCTACAATTACGTAATCCATTCAAATCTCCTCTTCATCGACATCGCAATACATTGACAATTATGAAAAACATTGCCGGATAAATGTTGCCGGACCGACTTTCTACACATTTTTTAGTCAAAAATCCACAGCAAATAATTAAAACGGCTGTTTCAAGTTAATTATATGATATTACAGGACAAACACCATTTTAAAAAATTTGCAAGATACCGGAAGAAACGCTATTTAGACCCCCGCTAAAACCACACCACCAAAAGAGAATATAACGTGAGCATCGACGGACACAAAGTACTGATCGCCAACCGGGGCGAAATCGCGGTCCGGATCATGGAGGCCTGCGCCGATCTCGGCCTGGACTTCGTGGCCTTGTACACCGCTGAGGACGCCGCTTCCGGTCACCTGGACGTCGCCCGCCGACTGGGCGGCGATAAATCCCTATACCGCATCCACAACTACCTCGACGCCGGGGACATCCTGTCCGTGGCCGACGAGTCCGGCGCCACCGCCATCCATCCCGGATACGGTTTCTTTTCCGAAAACTACCGGTTCGCCCGCCGCGTGACGCAGCGCGACCGTTCCATGAATTTCATCGGCCCCTCCTGGGAAGTGATCCGGGACCTGGGCGACAAGATCAACACCAAGCGGATCGCGCGCGCCCTGGGCGTACCCACGGTCCCCGGCTCCGACCGGGCCATCTATGACGAGTTGGAGGCCGAGGCCATTGCCGAGAGCCTCTTCGAATTCCAGGTCAAGATGGGCATCAAGAAGCCCGTGGTCCTGGTCAAGGCCTCGGCGGGCGGCGGCGGCATGGGCATCGACGAGTGCGAGGACATGGCCCGCTTCCGCCAGACCTACCGCCGCATCCGCAACTACAGCCTCCGGACCTTCAACGACGAGGGCGTGCTCATCGAGCAGCGCGTCTTCAACTTCAATCACCTGGAAGTGCAGATCGTGTCCGACCGGTCCGGGACCAACCCGGTCCACTTCGGCACCCGCAACTGTTCGGTGCAGTCCCCCGGCCTGCAAAAGCGCATCGAAGTGGCCCCCGGCTTCTGGCCCGAAGGGCTCTCCTACTCCTTTGACGCGGCCAAGGTCCTGGACGACATCACCGGCTATTCCCTGTCCATCGCCAAGGAGATCAAGTACGACAACGTCGGCACCTGGGAATGGATCGTGACCCCGAACGGCGAGCCGTTCCTGATGGAGGTCAACACCCGCATCCAGGTGGAGAACGGCGTTTCGGCCTGCATCGCCTCGGTCCGGGGCGACCGGGACGTGAACCTCATCCGCGAGCAGATCCGCATCGGGCTGGGCGAGCCGCTGGGCTACACCCAGGACGACGTCTCCTTCGACGGCGTGGGCATTGAATACCGGCTCATCGCCGAGGACACCACGAGCGGCTTCGCACCCTGGGTCGGTCGCATCGAGGAGCTGAAATGGACCGGACGCGACTGGGTCACCATGCACACCCACGTCCCGCTCGACCGCGCCTACCAGATTCCGACGGAGTACGACCCCAACCTGGCCCTGGCCATCATCTGGGGCAAGGACCTCGCAGAGGCCAAGCAACGGGGACTCGAATTCCTGAACGACCTCAAGCTCAACGGCGCGGACTCCGCGGGCCAACCCATGAAGTCGAACATCCCGTTCCTCATCGAGAAAACCGCAAACCTCCTCGAATTCTAAGCCTATGAATATAGAAAAAACACTGCAGGCGCTGCTCGGCCGGGTCAATTACGCCCGCGAGATCCTGGGCAACAAATCCCGTCCCGAACTGGACGCCTTTGCCAAGGAAATCGCCGAATTCCCGGAGAAGAACAGCGACCTGCCCGAAGACGCGGCCGTCCGCGCCGTGGAGTCCCTGGACAACCGGCTGACCACCATGGAAGCCGCCATCGACGCGCAGCTCACGGCCATGGACAAGGTCCGCATCGTGCGCCATCCGCAACGGGCGAGCCTCAAGGACATCCTGGAAAACGTCTACGACAACTATACCGAGATCGGCGGTCAGGACGAACACTCCATCGACCCCGGCATGCTCATCGCCCGCGCCTACATAACCCGCAGGCGCGGCAAGAAGATCATCAACCAGCCGGTCATGGTCGTGGGCCAGGAAAAGGGCCACGGCGAGGAGTTCCGCAACGGCGGCTCCATCAAGCCCTGGGGCAACTCCAAGGCGCTGAAATACATGAAGGTCGCCGCCCTTGAGCAGATCCCCATCCACGCCTATGTGAACACCCCCGGCTCCTACCCGGTGGAGGACTTCCCTGGCGCGGCCCAGCAGATCGCCGAGAACATCTACGAGATGGCCGGACTGGACGTGCCCATCGTGGCCATCTTCTCCGAGGGCGGTTCCGGCGGCGCCGAGGCCATCGGCATGGCCGACAAGCGGCTGATGCTCTCCCACGGTTACTATTCGGTCATCTCGCCCGAAGGCGCGGCGGCCATCGAGGGCCGCATCAAGAGCACCGAGCGCGCCCCGGTCGAGCTGATCGAGTCCTGCGCCCTGGCCCAGCGGATCACCGCCCAGGACAACCTGGCGGGCGGCTACATCGACGAGATCATCCAGGAGCCGCCGCTGGGCGCCCGCGCCGACCACTTCGACTTCTACAAGCGCGTCCGCGAGCAGGTCATCCGCGCCACCGACGAGGTGGCCCTGAGCGTGCGCGGCGTGCGCCTGTTCCGCGCCGTGGCCCTGCGCCATTTCAAGAAAAACACCGACGTCATCGTCCGCTGGTCCCTGAACGAAAAGGCCCGCGAGCGGCTTGTCGCCAAGCGGTTCCGCAAGTACCGCCGCATGGCCCAGGGGGCCTACCAGGACAACCGCTCCCTCATGGAGAAGCTGAGCGCCACCAGCTCGGGCATCGTCTCCAACACCGCGAGCATCGTCCAGTACGGGCTGATCAAGCCGTTCAAGCACCGCATCGGGCGGATCACCGAGGAATTCCTGGACGAAGTCCACGTGATCACCGCCAAGGTGGACGCCTTCTTCCGCTCCGCCCTGAAGAAGGTGGGCGTGACCTCCTTCCAGGACAAGCAGAAGGAGATGGAGCTGACCGGGCTCTCCAAATCCGAGCCCGAGGCCGTGCCGCTGACCAACGGAACCGGCTACGTCTCCCCCCAGGCCCGCGAAGACCGCGAGATCTCCTGCCCGCACTCAAAGAAGCGCGGCTGCCTGGATATCTGGGCGCGCGACCTGTTCACCGACTACGCGGGCGTCTGCCCCAACTGCGGCTACAACTTCCCCATGGAGTACCAGTGGTATCTCCACAATGTCTTCGACCAGGGGTCCATTCGCGAGTTCAACCGGGACATCGCCTCGGGCAACCCCACGAACTTCCCCAACTTCGAGGCGCGCGTAAACGCCGCCAAGGAAAAGACCGGGCTGCAGTCCAGCTGCCTGACCTTCAACGCCTCCCTTGAGGGGCTGCGGCTGACCTGCGCCACCCTGGTGGCCAACTTCCGCGGCGGCTCCGTGGGCGCCGCCGAGGGCGAAAAGTTCATCCGCGCCCTGGAGCTGGCCCAGACCAAGCACCAGCCGTTCCTGGCCTACATCCACGGCACGGCGGGCATCCGCATCCAGGAGGGAGTCAACGGCCTCATCCAGATGCCCCGCGTAACCATGGCCGTGCGCCGCTACATCGAGGAAGGCGGCCTGTACATCGTGCTCTACGACACCAACTCCTACGCCGGTCCCGTGGCCTCGTTCCTCGGCTGCTCCCCGTACCAGTTCGCGGTGCGCTCCTCCCGGATCGGTTTCGCCGGTCCCGGCGTCATCAAGGAGACCACCGGCCTGGAGATTCCGCCCAACTACCACAACTGCTACAAGGCCCTGTCCAGGGGCCACATCCAGGGCGTCTGGAGCCGCAAGGACATCCGCAAGAACCTGCACCAGGCGTTCCTGACCATCGGCGGCCGCAACCTCTACTACCGGTAGCCGCCATCCGTCCCGAATGACACAAGGGCAGCCCCGAAGGGCTGCCCTTTTTCGTGCTGAAACAAAAATTCAAGCCCGCCGTCACCCGACGGTAACAACCTATTCCTTCCAGCATGTATCAACAGCGGTGGTTCGTGTCGTTCGACACACGGAATGGCTTGCCTTCGTTGCCAATTTTCATCCTTTCAACCAACCAGGCGTTGCCAAAAGCCCGGATCGGACACAGCCCCGGGAGCAAGGACTGAAGATGCATATGGAACTACCGACGGAGCTTCTCTCCAAGTTCAGAAGAGGGTCCATCCTGACCCAGACCCTGATCTTGATCACCATCACCGACTACGCCAAACTTCGGGAGATGTACGGGCAGAGCTTCGTGGATTTGCTGGAAAAGGAACTGCGGGATTCCCTGGCCGCCACCGCCGCCGGGAACAGCTCCCGGAACACCGAGATTCTCCGGCTCGAGGCGGGCAAGGCAGCCCTCCTCGTGCCCCAGGACAACAACCCCGCCGACATAGCCTACGAATACAAGATCCAGGCCCAGAAAGACCTGGAGCCGACCATGCTCCGCCACACCGGGCTGGGCATCGAGCTGGGCATGGGGTTCGCCCCGGTCAGCTCCGGCCGGTCGGGCGAGGACTGGGGAACGGCGCTGGGCCGCGCCCTGCGTCTGGCCCGGCGCATGGAGAGCCGCCCCCTGGACATGAACGAGCTGTCCATCGCGGGCCGGTTCAACACCATTTTGGTCCAGGGCTGGGTCTCGGCCCACTACCAGCCCATCCTCGACTTCCGCACCGACACCATCCTCGGCTGGGAGGCCCTGGCGCGCGGGCCCGAGGGGTCCACCTTCCGCTCCCCGGTCATGCTCTTCCAGACCGCCGAAGAGCTGGGCAGGCTGTTCGCCCTGGAAAAGCTCTGCCGCGAAGCGGCCATCAGCAACGTGGGCGAACTCAAGGACGGCCAGAAACTGTTCCTGAACATCCATCCCAAAACCATGGCGGACCCGGACTTTTCCCCCGGCCAGACACTGGAGCTGATGGAAAAATACAACCTGACCCCGGACAACATCGTCTTCGAGATCACCGAGCAGCATTCCGTCCAGGACTTCGACCTCTTCTACCGCACCCTGGCCCACTACCGCAGCCAGGGATTCCAGATCGCCGTGGACGACGCGGGCGCGGGCTACGCGGGGCTGACCCTCATCGCCGAGCTCCAGCCCGACTACATCAAACTCGACAAATCGCTCATCGACGACATCCACAAGGACCCGGTCAAGCGCGCCCTGGTGGAGACCACGGCCACCTTCGCCGACAAGATCGGCTCGCGGATCATCGGCGAGGGCATCGAGAGCCGCGACCAGGCGGTCTGCCTCAAGGATATCGGCGTGCACTGCGGCCAGGGCTATTTCCTGGCCCACCCCTGCTGCCCCAAGCCGGACGTGAACGAGGAATGCCACCAGCTCAAGACCGTGGGCGACATCGCCAGCAACATCATCTGCTCGCCCCCGGTGGGCGACCTGGCCAAGGCCCCCCACGCCGTGGAAACGGACTGCCTGGTGTCCACGGCCCATGACTTTTTCCGCAAGACCGACACCTTCACCAACATCGTGGTGGTCAAGGATAACGTGCCCAAGGGGCTGGTCATGGAATACCACCTCAACCGCCAGCTTTCCTCGCAGTTCGGCATCGCCCTGTACCACAAGCGGTCCATCGACGCGGTCATGGACAAGAGCCCGCTCATCGTGGACATGGACATGCCCGTGGAGCAGGCCGCGCGCACGGCCATGAAACGGGAGCACATCAAGACCTACGACGACATCATCGTGACCAAGAAGGGACAGCTCTACGGGGTGGTCACGGTCCAGGACCTGCTCAACGTCCTGGCCAAGATCCAGGTGGAGATGGCCAAGGGAACCAACCCGCTCACCGGCCTGCCCGGCAACGTGGCCATCGAGCAGGAGGTGGAATCACGAATCAAGCAGAAACGATCCTTCAGCATCATCTACGGCGACCTGGACCACTTCAAGGTCTACAACGACACCTACGGGTTCAAGAACGGCGACCGGATCATCAAGCTGGCGGCGGACATCATGTCCTGGGCCACGCGCAAACACGCGCCCCAGGACGCCCGGTTGTGCCACATCGGCGGCGACGACTTCGTGCTCATCACCCCGCCCGACGCGGTACAGAGGCTGTGCAAGTCCATCACCCGCTGTTTCGGGCGGCTGGTCCGCAACTGCTACTGCCAGGAGGACCAGCAGCGCGGCTGGATCAAGGCCAAGGGGCGCGACGACAAGGAACGGGAATACCCGCTGGTGACTATCTCCCTCGGCGTCATCGAGATCGACGGCCCCTGCTCCCTGATGGAGATCGGCGAACGCGCCGCGCACATCAAGAAATACGCGAAGTCCATCCCCGGAAACTCCGTGGCCATCGACCGCCGCCCGGCCGTGGGCAAGGTCGATGCAGCCGTGTGCAAATGATATTTTCCTGAAGCCGGACTTGATGGCCGCTGCACGGCTATGGGGGGATCAGGCCTCCGGCGGCCAGGGCGCTGCCCTGGACCCGCTTAAGAACCTCTTGAAAGAGGTTCTTAAGAATCTCCAGAACTTTTTATAGCCGCTTCGCGGGGATTAAGGGCATGACTTCTTGCTTTTACGCCTAATCTCGCTTCAGTCGGAATTTCGCCCCCAAAAGATTTCTTTTGCCTCGCACTCCGCGAAGCGGCGCTAAAAAGTTTAGGAGGGATGAGGGGATGGGGGGCCGGGGGAAGGGGAGAAGGGAACCCTTCTCAAAGGGTTCCCTTCTCCCCTTCCCCCGGCCGCCGGAGGCATTCAAACAAAAGGGCCGGTACAACCGGCCCTTTTGTTTATCGTCTATCGGGTGAGTCTGCGGAACTTCAGCCGGTGCGGCTGGTCCGCGTCCGCGCCGAGGCGCTTCTTGCGGTCCGCGTCGTAGTCGGAGTAGTTGCCCTCGACCACGACCACCTGGGCGTCGTCCTCGAAGGCGATGATGTGGGTGGCGATGCGGTCCAGGAACCAGCGGTCGTGGCTGATGACCAGCACGCAGCCCGCGAAGTTCTCCAGCCCGTCCTCCAGGGCGCGCATGGTGTTCACGTCCAGGTCGTTGGTCGGTTCGTCGAGCAGCAGCACGTTGGCCCCGGACTTGAGCATCTGGGCCATGTGCACGCGGTTGCGCTCGCCGCCGGAGAGGACGTCCACCTTCTTCTGCTGGTCGGAACCGGCGAAGTTGAAGCGGGAGCAGTAGGCGCGGGCGTTGATCTCGCGGTCGCCCAGCTTGATGAACTCCGCACCGCCGCTGATGATCTCGTACACTGTCTTGCCCGGCACCAACGAGGCGCGGTTCTGGTCCGCGTAGGCCAGCTTGACCGTGGAGCCCAGGGTCAGGGTGCCGGAATCCGGCTGCTCGTCGCCCACGATCATCTTGCACAGGGTGGACTTGCCCGCGCCGTTGGGGCCGATGATGCCCACGATGGCGTTGGGGGGCAGGATGAAGTTGACGTTCTCCATGAGCAGCTTGTCGCCCATGGACTTGGTCACGTTCTCGGCCACCACCACCTGCTTGCCGAGGTGCGGTCCCGGCGGAATGTAGATCTGCAGATCGTCCGCCAGCCGCTCGGATTCGTGGGAGAGCATGGACTCGTAGGCGTTGATGCGCGCCTTGGACTTGGCCCGCCGTCCCTTGGGGGACATGCGAATCCACTCCAGCTCGCGCTCCAGGGTCTTCTGGCGGTCCTCCTCCTGCTTGCCCTCCTGGGCCAGCCGGTTCTGCTTCTGTTCCAGCCAGGAGGAATAGTTACCCTTCCAGGGGATGCCGCGGCCGCGGTCGAGCTCCAGAATCCAGCCCGCCACGTTGTCCAGGAAGTAGCGGTCGTGGGTCACGGCGATGACCGTGCCGGGGAAGGAGGACAGGAATTTCTCCAGCCAGCCCACGGAGTCCGCGTCCAGGTGGTTGGTGGGCTCGTCCAGGAGCAGGATATCCGGGGCCTGGAGCAGCAGACGGCACAGGGCCACGCGGCGACGCTCGCCGCCGGAGATGACCGACACCGGGGTGTCGGCCGGGGGCAGCGCAGGGAGTCCATGGCCATTTCGAGCTTGGAATCGATGTCCCAGGCGCCCTTGGCGTCCATGAGCTCCTGAACCTGGCCCTGGCGTTCGATCAGGGCGTCCATTTCGTCGGCTTCCATGGGCTCGGCGAACTTCTCGTTGATGGCGTTGTACTCGTGGACCACGGCCATGACGTCGGCCACGCCCTCCTCCACCACCTCGCGCACGGTGCGCGTCTCGTCCACCAGCGGCTCCTGCTCCAGGTAACCGACGGTGTACCCGTCCTTGACGTGAATCTCGCCATCGAACTGGGTGTCCACGCCAGCCAGAATCTTCAGCAGCGAGGACTTGCCCGAGCCGTTCAGGCCGAGCACGCCGATCTTCGCGCCGTAGAAGTAGGACAGGGATATGTTCTTGAGCACCTCCCTCTGTCCGTGACGCTTGGTCACCTTGTACATCGAGTAGATGATCTTTTCCGCTTCGTTGCTCATTGGAACCTCATTGAAAGTGTCGTTCGGAACAGCCGCACTAGGTATACGACTGCAACACCGCTTTCAAGTCGTTTTTATCGTACTTGTGTTCGGCGAGGCGCTCGCCGTGGCCGAAAACGGGCTTGTCCTCGCGGTAGATCACGCCGAGCGGGATGCGCTCGCCGAACTCCTCGCTCAGGGTCATGGCCGCGGTCCAGTCCGTGGGGTCGTGGTCCTCCAGGATGTAGGTCCGCTCCTTGTACCACGCGTAGGTGTTGACCTTGTTGAAGGACACGCAGGGCTGGAGGATGTCCACCAGGGAGAACCCCTTGTGGTTCACGGCCTCCTTGATGACCGAGACGAGATGGTCCTGCTCGCCGGAAAAGGCCCGGGCCACGAAGCTGGCGCGCATGGCCACCGCGGTGGCCACCGGGTTGAACCCGTCGGAACGGCTGCCTTCGGGCTGGGCCTTGGTCACGTGGCCGCGCGACGAGGTCGGGCTGGCCTGGCCCTTGGTCAAGCCGTAGATCTGGTTATCGTGGACCAGCAGGGTCAGGTCCATGTTCCGCCGCAGGGCGGCCAGGAAGTGGTTGCCGCCCTCGCCGTAGCTGCACCCGTCGCCGGATACGCAGAGCACGGGCATGTCGGGCAGGGCCATTTTCATCCCCTGCGCCACGGGCATGGACCGGCCGTGCAGCCCGTTGAACATGTTGCAGAGCATGTAGTGCGGCAGCTTGGCCGCCTGGCCGATGCCGGAGGACACCAGGATGTCGTGGGGCGCGAGGTCCATGTCCGCCAACGCCTGCTTGAGGCATTTGACGATGGAGAAGTTGCCGCAGCCGGGGCACCAGGACGTTTCGAATTCGCCGAATTGTTCTGTGGAAACCATATTTCTGCTCCCGATGCTAGAGGATTTCGGTCAGGCCCTTAAGGACGTATTCCCAGGTCATGGCGCGGCCGTCGAAGCGCAGGATGCGGTCCTGCGCGAAGAAGCCGGTCTCGCGCGCGACGAGCTGGGCGAACTGCGCGGTGGCGTTGCCTTCCACGGCGATCACCTTGCCCGCGCTCTCCAGGTAGTCCATGAACTGCTCCTCGCGCAGGGGGTAGACCTGCTTGAAGTGGAGCACGCCGAAGGTCTTCTTGGAGTCGATGCGCTCGCACGCCTCCAGGCACGCGCCCAGGGTGGACCCCCAGCTCATGAGGACCACGTCGGCCCCCTCCTCGCCGTAGTAGTCGGGACCGATGACCTCTTCGAACAGCCCGGTCTCCTTGCGCAGCCGCTTGGAGTTCTGGACCGTGCGGTTCTCGGCGTTCTCGGTGATCCGCGAGGATTCGTCGTGCTCGTGGGAGTCGGCCCGGACCAGGGCCTCGGAGTAGCCGGGGATGAGCCGGGGCGAGACGCCGTCGTCGGTCAGGGCGTACCGCTTGTACTCGTCCTCCTTCCATTCCAGGAGCGGGGCCGCGATCTCGGGCAGCCCGTCGAGGTCGAAAAGCTCCTCGTCACGGTAGGAATCGGCCAGGTACTGATCCGAGAGGACGAAGACCGGGGTCTGGTACGTCTCGGTCAGGTCGAAGGCGCGGTGGGTCAGATAGAAGCACTCCTCCGGGTCCGAGGGCGCGAACACCGCCCGGGGGAACTCGCCGTGACCGGCATAGACCACCAGGTTGAGGTCGGACTGCTCGGTGCGCGTGGCCATGCCCGTGGCCGGGCCGGGCCGCTGCACCACCACGCAGACCAGGGGCGTCTCGGACACCCCGGCCAGGCTGATGCCTTCCTCCATGAGCGCGAACCCGCCGCCGGAGGTGGTCACCAACGCCTTGGCTCCCGCATAGGACGCGCCAAGGGCCATGTTCACCGCCGCGATCTCGTCCTCCACCTGCTCGTATTGCAGGCCGAGGGGCGCGCCCTTGCCGATCAGGGAGAGGGCCACGGAGGTGGCGGGGGTCATGGGGTAGAAGGAGACGAAATTGCAGCCCGCAGCCAGTGCGCCCAGGGCGATGGCCTCGTTGCCGTTGACCATCATCCGTCCCTTGCCCGCCTTCGGGGTCCCGTCGAAACCGAACTCGTGGTCCTGTTCCGCCACCCAGTCGTAGGCCTTGCGCAGGACGTCGAGGTTGCCCTGAAGAATCTCGTCCCCCTTCTTGCCGAAGGTCTGGGTCAGGAGCTCCTCAAGGATGGAGATGTCCAACCGTATGGCCCCGGCGAGCACGCCAAGGACCACGATGTTGTAGAAAAGCGGTTTCGGGGCCAGCTCCTTGAAGGGGATGCGCAGCGCGTTGCGGTCCTTGGTGTCCAGGTCGTCCCCGGCCACCACCAGCGCGTTCTTCGCCAGCTCCTCCGAGTGCTTGTCCAGGGTCTCCTCATTGAGCGCGGCCAGGACGTCGATGGTCTCGGTCCCGCTAAGGAGCGGCTCGGTCCCCAGGCGGACGGCGAAGGTGTTGTGCCCGCCGCGCACCCTGGACATGTATTTTTGAGTCACGAGCAGATGATAGCCCGCCCGGACCACGGCCTTGGACAGCAGGCGGCCGATGGTGGCCAATCCCTGCCCGGCGGCTCCGCCGATGACGATGTTGAGGCTCTGTTTTGACATGCCTACCTCCGGTTGCGGTTGCGGAAAGGCCGGGAGAGTCTCCCCTCCCGGCCCGTGAATTCGTCCCTGTTACGCGTTGGTCGGAGGCGTGAACACCCGGGTGCCGAGATCGCGGTCCAGCATGAACAGGCCGCCGCCGTCGCCCACCAGTTTCAGTTTGCCCACGGCGTCGGCCACGGAGTCCTCTTCCTCGACCTGCTCGGAGATGAACCACTGCAGGAAGATGCCCACGGCGTGATTGCGCTCGTCCATGGCCAGGTCGGCGATGCGGTTGATGCGCGCGGTAACGCCCTTCTCGTGCTCCAGGGCCTCCTCGAAGGCCGCCAGCGGGGTCTTCCAGCTGTGCGCCGGGGCGTCGATGGTCCCGAGCTTGGCGTGGCCGCCCGCCTCGTTGATGTAGTTGAAGAAGCGCATGGCGTGGAACATCTCTTCCTGGTACTGGGCGTACATCCAGGCGGCGAACCCGGACAGCCCTTCACTGGCGAAGTGGGAGGACATGGAAAGGTAGATGTGCGCGGAGTAGATTTCCCAATTCATCTGCGCGTTGAGCGCATCTTCCAGTTTCTCGCTGAGCATGACTTACGTCTCCTTGACTTGGTAGTTCGTATGGGGCCGGACAACTGGGGCCCGTTGGTTTCACAATGGATAAGAATAAGCATCATTGCCGAAAAGGCCAGACTATAATCCACCATTTTTCCGGCTGTTTTGCAACCTTTGGGCAAAGGAAACCGCCGGGGCTCCGGCGAGAGGGAGGGATCAGCAGAGCCGGTTTTCGGCGAAGATGGCCCGCAGCCGGTGGGCCAGATGGGTGTTGCGGTTGCCGGCGGTGGCGTTGTTCAGGCCGATCTGGAAGGCGCGGTCCGAACCGATGAGCACGGCCAGCTCGCGGGCGCGGGTCAGGCCGGTGTACAGGAGGTTGCGCTGGAGCAGCATGTAGTGCTGGGTGACGATGGGCATGACCACCGCCGGATACTCGCTGCCCTGGGACTTGTGCACGCTGACCGCGTAGGCCAGCCCCAGTTCGTCCATGTCCGAGGTCTCGAAATGGACCTGGTTGCCGTCGAATTCGATGAGCAGCTCCTGGTCCTCGGGATCGACCTCCAGAATCCAGCCCAGGTCGCCGTTGAACACTTCCTTGTCGTAGTTGTTCTTCAGCTGGATGACCCGGTCCCCTTCGCGGAAGGTGGCGAACTTGCGCTTGATCTCGTGCTTGCCGGGCATGGGCGGGTTGAGCCGCGCCTGGAGCGCCGTGTTCAGGGCCTGGGTGCCGACGTCCCCCTTGTGCATGGGGGTCAGCACCTGGATGTCGCGCAGCGGGTCCAGCCCGTACCGCTCCGGAATGCGCTCGCAGACCGAGTCGAGGATCAGCCGCTGGACCTTGGCCGGGTCCTCCTGGGGAATCCAGAAGAAGTCGGCCTCCGGGGCCTGGCATGGATGTTGTCGGACCATCTGCCCCGCGTTGATCAAGTGGGCGTTGACCACGATGAAGCTCTCCTGGGCCTGCCGGAAGATGTGGGTCAGGACCGAGCACGGCACGCGCTTGGAATCGATGAGGTCGCCCAGGACGTTACCCGGGCCCACGCTCGGCAACTGGTTCACGTCGCCCACCAGGATCAGGCGGCAGGTGTGCGGCAGGGCGCGGAGGATGGACACGAAGAGCTGCGCGTCCACCATGGACGCCTCGTCCACCACCAGCACGTCCGCCTTGAGCTTCTGGTCCTCGCAGTAGTGGAACCCGCCCTCGGGCTGGAACTGGAGCAGCCGGTGTACGGTCTTGGCCGGGTGGCCGGTGGCCTCGGACATGCGCTTGGCCGCGCGGCCCGTGGGCGCGGCCAGCTTGATCTTGAGCCCCAGCTCCTTGAGCGTCAGCAGGATCGCCTTGGTGATGGTCGTCTTGCCGGTGCCGGGTCCGCCGGTGATGATGAAGACCTTGTTGGAGCACGCCTCGAAGACCGCCTCCCGCTGCTCGTCGGACAGGGCGAAGCCGAGCTTCTCCTCCACCTTGGGCAGGGTCTTGTCGATCTTCTTGCGCGACACCGGGGTCGGATGGCTGATGAGCTGGTAGAGGCGCTGGGTGGTCTCGTTTTCAAAGTGAAAGAAATACATCAGGTACACAGCCTCGGAGATGCCCTGCTCGGACAGGTCCTCGATGCGCACCCGCTTCTTGTCCTCCAGGGCGTAGAGGGCCAGCTCCAGCTTCTCGAAGTCCGTGGTGTCGAGCATCCGCGCCACTTCCTCCAGGAGCTTGGGCTTGGGCAGGAAGAGATGGCCGTTGCGTTCGCAGGAGGTCAGCATGGTGTAGGCGATGGCCGCCTCCAGCCGCTGGGAGCAGTCCGGGGCAAAACCGAGCTTCATGGCCATGTTGTCGGCGGTCTTGAAGCCAACGCCCCTGATCTCGTAGGCCAGGTCGTAGGGATTTTCGCGCAGCTTGCGTTCGGCCTGCGCGCCGTAGAGGTGGAATATCTTCCCGGCAAAGGTGGTCGGCACCTGATGGGTCTGGAGGAAGACCAGCAGGTTCTTGATCTCCCGCTGGCGGCCCCAGGACTCGATGATGTCCTTGAGCTTCTTTTTGGAGATGCCCTTGATCTTCAGGAGCCGCTCCGGGTCGTCGTCCAGGATGTCCAGAACCCCGATGCCGAACTCCTCCACGATCAGGGTGGCGGTCTTCTCCCCCACCCCCTTGATGGAGGACTGCAGGAACCGGATGACCCCGTTCTCCGTAGCGGGCCGGGACTCCTCAAAGGTCGAGACCTCGAACTGGCGGCCGAACTTGGGGTGGTTGATCCACCGGCCGCGCAGGTTCAGGCACGAGCCTCCGGCGAGCTCGCCGAGGGTCCCGGTGATGGTCACCTGGCCCGGCTCGTCCTTGGCCCGCACGCGGACGATGGCGTAGCCGTTCTCCTTGTTGTGGTAGATGACGCTGACGACTTCGGCGTCCGGCAGGAGCTGTTCTTCACCCATGGACGGTCCCGGTTAGACCTTCTGCCGGTAGACCAGCGACTGCTTGAGGGTCTCCTTGTCCATGAACTTGACCTCGGCCCCGATGGGGATGCCCTGGGCCAGCCGGGTCACGGCCACGTCCGGGTATTCGGACTCCACCAGGTTCTTGACGTAGGAGGCGGTGGCCTCGGCGTCCAGGGTCGCGCCCAGGGCCAGGATCAGCTCGGAGACCTCACCGCTGTCCAGCCTGCGCCGCAGCCGCTCGATCTCGAGCTGACCGGGATCGATGCCGTCCAGGGGCGAGAGCAGCCCGCCCAGGACCAGATACCGGCCGCGAAACACGCCCATCTCCTCCATGGCCAGGAGCGCGTCCCACTCCGGCACCAGGCAGAGCTGCCCGGCGTCGCGGGTCGAGTCGCCGCAGATGGCGCACGGGGAGGACTCGGCCAGGCAGGCGCAGTCGTCGCACAGGCAGAGCCGTTCGCGCAGCTCGATGATGGACTGCCCCACTCCGGCTGCGCGTTCGCGCGGCATCTTGAGCAGGGTCAGGGCGATGCGCAGGGCCGATTTGGGCCCGATGCCGGGCAGGCTGGAAAGTTGTTCGACCGCTTCCCTGAGCGGTCCGGGGAGATTCTGCAAATGAGCTCCTTACATGAACTCGGATGGTTCGGGAGGACGCAACCGCGCGGACACCCGTCCGGACCCGCACAATGCGCAGGGCCTCGTCGGGCACCGGCCCAGCCTGCGCCCTCCGCCAAGACGGCCCCTAGAACATGCCGGGGATGGAGAGGCCGCCGGTCACGCCCTTCATGGCGTCTTCCTGCATCTCCTTGGACTTCTTGATGGCCTCGTTGGCCGCGGTCATGACCAGGTCCTGGAGCATCTCCACGTCGCCGGACTCCATGACCGAAGGTTCGATGGTCACGGCCACGACCTCCTGTGCGCCGGTGACGCGGACGGTGACCATGCCGCCGCCGCTGGAAGCCTCGACTTCCTTGTTCTTCAGGGCGTCCTGGGCCTCGGTCATCTTGCGCTGCATGATCTGCGCCTGGCGCAGCATCTCGTTCATGCCTTTCATTATATTCTCCTGAACATTACTTTATTATTGTTTTCTGTGACTTACCGAAAGCATCTGGGCATTGAAGGCCTCCATGATCCTGATCACGCCCGGATGTCTCTCCGCCTCTTCCATCAGTTGCTTGTCCGTTTTGGGAACGGCAATATCGCCTGTTTCCACGCGAACCTCAACCGCTGGGCCGAAATATTCTTTTGTCAAGGAATCCAGTGCAGTAAGCGTGGATTTCTCCTTGAGCTGGTCGCACATCGTCCTGGTCTTGCAGGCAATGACCAGGTCGTCCTTGTCGCGCTTGCCCTCGGTCAGGTGGAGCAGGGACACCCTGACCCCGGCCTGGCCGTTGCGCTCCTCCACGAACTTCAGAAACCCCTCCCAGTTCCGGGGACCGGGACCGGGCATTGCCGCCCCGGCGGCTGCGGGGGAAGCCGCAGCCGCGCGCTCGGACAGCGGCGTTGCGTCGGACGGGCCGACCGGCTCGGGTTCCGGCTCGGGCCGGGACGGGACTTGCATTCCGCTCTGTGCCGAGACCGGCCTGGGCGGATTGCCTGAATTCTCCCGCTCGCCGTGGCGGGGCTGCTGGTTGCGGATGGGCGGCGCGCTCTGCTGCACCGGCTGGGGCGGCGCGAACTGGCGTCCGCCGGGGCCACCGCCCGGACCGCCCGGGCCGCCCGGCGCGGAACCGCCGGGACCCTGCATGCCGGGTCCGGACTGCCCTCCGCCGCCCATGGACGGTTTGGGCGCGGAACCGGTGGAGCGCGGCCCCATGGTCTCCAGGTTGATGAGGTCCGGCAGGCTGGTCAGGTTGAGCAGCAGCAGCTCCAGGGCCAGGGCCGGTTCCAGGCTGGTCATGACCTTGCGCTGGCCGTCCAGGGTCATCTGCCAGCAGGCGTGGATGTGGGCGGGCTCGAACTTCGAGGCCCAGTCCATCCACCCCCTGGCCTCCTCGCCGGACAGGCCGAGCAGGGGCAGCGCCTCCTCGCCCGCCTGGCGCAGCAGGAACATGTTGCGCCAGCAGTTGGTCAGCTCGCGCAGGAAGAATCCGAGGTCCAATCCTTGGTCCAGCACCTGCCGGAGCACCTGGCCCACGGCAACGAGGTTGCGCGAATGCATGGACTCCATGAGGCCGAAGAACACGTCCTGGCCCGCCAGGCCGAGGAAGCCGCGCACGTCGGCCTCCCTGAGCACGTCCTCGCCCATGGCCAGGGCCTGGCCGAGCAGGGACATGGAGTCGCGCACGGACCCTGCGCCGCGCTTGGCGATGATCTGGAGCGCGCCCGGCTCGTATTGCAGCCCTTCGAGATCCATGATCTTTTCGAGATGCGCCACCAGTTCGGCCTGGGGCAGCATCTTGAAGGTATAGTGCTGGCACCGGCTGATGATGGTGGCCGGAAACTTGTGGTGCTCGGTGGTGGCCATGATGAAGGTGGCGCGCGGCGGCGGCTCCTCCAGGGTCTTCAGGAGCGCGTTGAACGCCTCCTTGGTGAGCATGTGCGCCTCATCGATGATGAACACCTTGTAGCGGCCCTCCAGGGGAGCGTACCCGATGTCCTCCTTGAGGCGGCGGGCGTCGTCGATGCCGCGGTTGGACGCGCCGTCGATCTCGATGACGTCCACGGCCACGCCCGCGGTGATCTGCTTGCAGTGTGAGCACTGGTTGCACGGCTCGCCCGTGGGCGCGTTCACGCAGTTCAGCGCCTTGGCAAAGATGCGGGCGATGGTCGTCTTGCCCACGCCGCGCGTGCCGGAGAAAAGATATGCGGGCGCGATCTTGTCCTGGGCCGCGGCCCGGGAGAGGATCGATTTTACCGCCTGCTGCCCCGCCACCTCTTCAAAGGTCTGGGGACGATACTTGGCCGTGAGATTGGATGTGCTCATGAGTATGCCTGGAGCTTGCGGCGCGGAAAAGCATTTGCCTGAAAAACAAATCAAAATGGGGAAACCCGACATTCCGCGCCGGATTTCCCCTTGTGTACCAGATGATGGACCGGTTTTCTAGACTTTCTATTAAACCTGGTAGCGGTAGAGCCAGTGCTCGTAGTCCTGGTTTTCGCCCTTGACGATCTTGAAGAACTCGGTCTGGAGCAGCTTGGCCACCGGACCGGCCGCGCCGTTGCCGATCTGGCGGCGATCGATGGAGCTGATGGGAGTCAGCTCGGCGGCGGTGCCGGTGAAGAAGACCTCGTCGGCGGTGTAGAGCATGTCGCGGGTGATGGGCTCCTCGCGGACCTCGTATCCCAGGTCTCCGGCCAGGCTGATGATGGAGTCGCGGGTCAGGCCGCCCAGCACGCCGTCGGTGTGCGGGGTGTAGATGATGTCGTTGAGGACCATGAAGAGGTTCTCGCCGGACCCTTCGGACACGTGGCCGGTGGTGTCGAGCAGGATCGCCTCGTCGTAGCCGTCGGCCACGGCTTCGGTCTTGGCCAGCACGGAGTTGACGTAGTTGCCCGAGGCCTTGGCCTTGGTCATCATGACGTTGACGTGGTGGCGGTTGAAGGTGCTGACCTTGACCTTGATGCCCTTCTCCAGGGCCTCCTCGCCGAGGTACGCGCCCCAGGGCCAGGCCGCGATGATGGTCTCGATGGGGTTCTGTCCGGGATGGACGCCCATGGCGCCCTCGCCCACGAAGACCAGGGGCCGGACATAGGCACCGGCCAGCTTGTTGCGCTTCAGGGTCTCGACGGCGGCCTCGCACAGCTCGTCGGCGGTGTACGGCAGGACCAGGCCGAGGATCTTGGCGGAATTGACCAGGCGGACCATGTGCTCGTGCAGGCGGAAGACCTCGGACGAACCGTCGGCGCACTCGTAGGCGCGGATGCCCTCGAAAACGGCGGTGCCGTAATGCAGGGCGTGGGTCAGGACGTGGACGTTGGCCTCGTCCCAGGGAACCTGTTTGCCGTTGAACCAGATGGTTTCGGATTTCTGAACCATGAAGACTCTCCTTATGTCGTTCCGGCCTGGAGCCGGACACAGTTTCGATGGAAAAATGGACGCTAAAAAAAACTGACCGCGAGGTCAAGACGCAACCGCCAATCTCCTGGATGGACACCTTTGCCAGGCCCACAATATGCCCATTTTTCATTTTGACAGTGCCAGGCACGCAGAGTAAGAAAATTTCCTTGTACTAATACATATTGAGGAGTTTCCACCATGTCACAGTTTGCGAGAGTCGATCGACTGCCCCCGTACGTTTTCGCCCAGGTCAACGAACTCAAAATGAAGCTGCGTCATGCAGGCGCAGACATCATCGACCTGGGAATGGGCAACCCCGACGTGCCCACCCCGAAGTTCATTCTCGACAAGCTGGCAGAAGCGGCATACAAGCCCGGCAACTCCAAGTATTCGGCATCCAAGGGAATCAAAGGCCTGCGCAACGCCATCCGCGACTGGTACTACCGGCGCTACGACGTGTCGCTCGACCGCGACCAGGAGGTCTGCGTGACCATGGGCGCCAAGGAAGGGTTGGCCCACCTCGCCCTGGCCATGCTCTCCCCCGGCGACGTCGTGCTCGCCCCGGACCCGGCCTACCCCATTCATCCCTACGCCTCGATCATCGCGGGCGCGGACGTGCGCCGCGTGCCCATCGGCCCCGGCCAGGACTTCTTCGAAAACCTGGAGACCGCCATCCGGCACACCTGGCCCAAGCCCAAGCTGCTGATCATCAATTTCCCGCACAACCCGACCACCCAGGTGGTGGACCTCTCCTTCTTCCAGCGCATCGTGGACTTCGCCAAGGAGAACGGCCTCTACGTCATCCACGACCTGGCCTACGCGGACTTCGTGTTCGACGGCTACGAGGCACCGAGCTTCCTCCAGGCCGACGGGGCCAAGGAGGTGGGCGTCGAATTCTTCTCCATGACCAAGAGCTATTCCATGGCGGGCATGCGCGTGGGCTTCTGTGCGGGCAACCCGGACATGGTCCAGGCCCTGACCCGCATCAAGAGCTACCTGGACTACGGCATCTACCAGCCCATCCAGATCGCGGCGGCCTGCGCCCTGAACGGCGACCTGGACGCCTGCCCCAAATTCACCGTGGACGACATGGACTGCGCGGTGAAGGAGATCATGGCCGTGTACCAGGACCGCCGCGACGCGCTGTGCGAGGGACTCAACCGCATCGGCTGGGAGGTCACCCCTCCCAAGGCCACTATGTTCCTGTGGGCGCAGATTCCTGAAGAATTCCGGAACATGGGTTCCGTGGAGTTCTCCAAGATGCTCCTGCAGGAAGCCGAAGTTGCAGTCTCTCCCGGCCTCGGTTTCGGCCAGTACGGCGACGACCACGTCCGTTTCAGCTTCGTGGAAAACCGCCACCGCACGAACCAGGCCGTCCGTAACCTGCGGAAATTTTTCGCAAAGGGGTAAGCATGGATCGTATCAGACTCGGCCTGGCCGGTTTCGGCACCGTCGGCTCCGGCCTTGCCAAAATACTCGACATGAATGCGGGGCGCATCGAGAAGCGCCTCGGCAAAAAGATTGAAATAGAAAAGGTCCTGGTCCGCGACCTGAACAAGAAGCGGGCCTTCGATCCCGGCCCGGGCGTGGCGTTCACCGCCGATCCCGCGGACCTGATCAACGATCCGGATATCGACATCGTGGTCGAACTTATGGGCGGCCTGGACACGGCCAGGGACCTGATGCTCAAGGCGTTCGCCGCGGGCAAGCACGTGGTCACGGCCAACAAGCACCTGCTGGCCGAGCACGGCCTGGAGCTGTTCGACGCGGCCGCGAAGAGCGGCGTGGGGCTGATGTTCGAGGCCAGCTGCGCAGGCGGCATCCCCATCGTCCAGACCCTCAAGGAGAGCCTGGCGGGCGACGAGGTCGTCAAGATGCTCGGCATCATGAACGGCACGGCCAACTACATCCTGTCCGAGATGACCACCAAGGGCATGGACTTCGAGACCGCCCTGGCCGACGCCCAGGACCTGGGCTACGCCGAGGCCGACCCGACCTTCGACATCGAGGGGTTCGACACCGCCCACAAGCTGTGCGTACTCATCCGCATGGCCTACGGCGCGGACTATCCCCTGTCCGAGATTCCGGTCCAGGGCATCACCAGCGTGACGCCCATGGACATCGATTTCGCCCGCGAGTTCGGCTACCGCATCAAACTGCTGGCCCACGTCATGGACGTGAACGGCCGGCTGGAGGCGGGCGTGCACCCGGCCCTGGTCCCCTACACCTACCTGCTGGCCCGTGTGGGCGGCAACTACAACGCCGTGCGGTTGGAAGGCAACGCGGTGGGGCCGATCATGCTCCACGGCCAGGGCGCGGGCGACCTGCCCACGGGCAGCGCCGTGCTGGCGGACATCATGAACCTGGCCCGCAAGATGGGCCAGGAGTGCTCCCTGTTCGACAACACCGGGTTCAACAACGCGCCCATCAGGCGGGCGGACATCCTGCCCCCGGAGGAGTCGGAGTCCAAGTACTACTTCCGCTTCACCGTGGCCGACCGGACCGGCGTCATGGCCGCCATCACGCGCTCCATGGCCGACCACAACGTGTCCATCGCCCAGGCGGTGCAGAAGGGTGAAGGCGGGGCCGAAGGCATTCCGCTGGTGATCATCACCCACGAGACCTCGGCCAGGAACGCCGACGCGGTCCTCGCCGCCGTGGACGCCATGGACTTCACCGTAGAACCCTGCGTGCGCTTCAGAATCCTCTAGCCCGGACCGGACATGAAACTTCTCTACCTGATTGCGGACGGCATGGGCGACTGGCCCCTGGACGAACTCGGCGGCAAGACCACCATGGAGGCCGCCGTCACACCGAACATGGACGAGCTGGCCAGGACCGGCATGGTCGGCCTGGCGCAGACCGTGCCCGAGGGCATGGCCCCCGGCTCGGACGTGGCCAACATGGCCCTGCTCGGCTTCGACCCGGCCACCTACCACACCGGGCGCGGCCCCATCGAGGCCGCGGCCCAGGGGCTCGAACTCGGCCCGGACGACCTGGTCTGGCGGCTCAATCTGGTGACCGTCTCCAAGCTGACCATCGACGGGGTCATGCGCGACTACTCCTCCGGCCACATCGCCACCGAGGTCTCCCGGCCCATCGTGGAGCAGCTCCAGAAGAAGCTCGGCAACGAGACCTACGCCTTTTATCCCGGCATCCAGTACCGCCACCTGCTGGTCCAGAAGGACGGCGCGCAGACCGAGGACGCTGGCCTGTTCATCAATCCGCCCCACGACATCACGGACAAGTCCATCAAGCTCGACCTGCGCGCCTTTTCCCGCTCGCCGCAGCTCTGGGACCTGCTCTTCGAGGCGCGCGACCTTTTGGCCGACCGCTCCTTCAACGGCTCCAGGGCCAACTCCATCTGGCCGTGGGGCCAGGGCCGCCCGCTCAACCTGCCCGATTTCAAGGCGACCTTCGGCCTGGACGGCGCGGTCATCTCCGCCGTGGACCTGATCAAGGGGCTGGGCTTCGCCTCGAAGATGTCGGTCATCGACGTGCCCGGCGCCACCGGCCTGCTGGACACCAACTACGAGGGCAAGGTGGACGCGGCCCTGAAATTCCTGGAGGACCACGACTTCGTCTTCGTCCACCTGGAAGGCCCGGACGAGTGCGGCCACGGCGGCTCGGCCCGGGACAAGGTCGAGGCCATCAGCCGGTTCGACGCCCGCGTGGTCGGCCCCCTGCGCGAGGCGCTCAAGGACCGGGACGCGGCCTGGATCGTGACCTGCGACCACTTCACGCCCATCGCCGAAAAGACCCACACCACGGACCCGGTGCCGTTCATCCTGAACGGACCCGGCGCACAGGAGTCCGGCGTGGCCGAGTTCAGCGAAAAGAGCGCGGCATCCACCGGATTGAAGCTGGACAAGGGACACGAACTGCTCTCCTTCGCGCTCAAGACCTTCGGGATGGGTGCGTGATGGCGGACTTTCCGGAACACGACAGCTGGTACACGCACTACGTCTCCTACGGCGAGACGGACGCCATGGCCGTGGTCTACCACGCCGAATACCTGCACCTGTTCGAGCGCGCGCGGAGCAAGTTCATCCGCGACGCCGGGTTGAGCTACCGCGAGGCCGAGGAGCGCGGCATCATGCTGCCCGTGCGCGAGGCCTCCTGCCGCTACCGCACCCCCATCCGCTATGACGAGCGCATCCACGTCCGGGTGGGCATCTCCAAGTGGGGCCGCGCCTCGGTGGAATTCGTCTACGAGATCCGCAACGACGACAAATCGGTGCTCCACGCCACGGGCAAGACGTCCCACGCCTGCGTGAACCACGACGGCAAGCCCGTGGCCATCCCGGGCTGGCTCAAGGAGCTGTTCGTCTAAGACGCGACACCGGCCCGCCCAATCGTTTCAGAATTTTATTCAAACAACTGTTTACACACCCGGCCCCGGACGGGTAAAAACTCCCCATGCGAATCGACGTACACGCTCACGCCTTCAATCCCAAGATCGCCCGCAAGGCCGTTGACCAACTCGAAACCCACTACGGCATCCGCCCGGTGGGCAGCGGCGACGCGGACGACCTGCTCAGGCACCTGGACAAGGCCGGTCTGGACAAGGCCGTTGTCCTGACCGCCGCCACCACCCCTTCCCAGGTGGTCCCGGCCAACGATTGGGCCATCGAACTCAAGGGGCTCAGCCCGCGCTTCATCCCCTTCGGCACCCTGCACCCGGAATACGACCGCAACGCCGAGGAGCTGGAACGGCTGGCGGCCAACGGCATCCGGGGACTGAAGTTCCACCCGGACTTCCAGCGGTTCCGCATGGACGATCCCAAGTTCTACGATCTCATGTCCCTGGTGGACGAGCGGTTCATCTGCCTGTTCCACGTGGGCGACGACCTGCCGCCGGACGAGAACCCGTCCTGCCCCAGGAAGATGGCCGCCCTGCGCCGCGCCTTTCCGAAGCCGCCGATGATCGCGGCCCACTTCGGCGGGCTCAAGCAGTGGGAATACGCCATGGAGCACCTGGCCGGGCTGGACGTCTATGTGGACTGCTCCAGCGTCCTGGATTTCGTGGACGACGACCTGCTGCGCCGGTTGGTGGACGCCTTCACCCCTGACCGCATTCTGTTCGGCAGCGACTACCCCCTGTACGACGCCGAGGACGAGATCAGGCGCATAACCCAGCGCCTCGGCCTGAGCGATGCCCGCGTGGAAGCCTTTCTGAACCGCGCCGGCAAGCTTTTCAGCTGATTCATCCCCTTTTTACCGATTTGGAGTTGATATCCGGCCCGGAATAGGTCTACCCTACCTCCAATCATGCACAATTCCGGAGAGAATAGATGAAGAACCTGCTCAGACCGCTCCTCCTCACGGCCCTGACCCTCGCCCTGGCGGCCTGCATGTCCAGCTACAGGATCACCACCACGGACGGTCAGGTCTACATCGCGGACGAGACACCGGTCTACGACGTGGCCACGGACAGCTACGCCTTCACCGACCAGGACGGCCAGCAGGTGCGGCTGTCCAAGCAGCAGATCGAACTCATCAAGGAACAATAGACGCAAAAACCCCGGACAAACCGGGGTTTTTGCTTGGCGCGCCGTGCGCACGGGCTAGGTGAACAGGCACAGGTCGCACTGGCCCGCGTACTTGATGAATTCCTCGGCAGTCCAGACCTCCACGCCTTCGACGAAATCCTCCTGCTTGAGCTTCATCATCTCCATGGTCATGTGGCAGGCCACGAACTTGACCCCTTCCAGCTGAGCCATCTCGAACATCTCCGAGGCGTCCGGGATGTTGGCCTCGGCCATCCACTTCTTCATCATGTTGGTGGCCAGGTGCGGCATTCCCGGTATGGCTCCCATGGTCCCCTCGGGATAGAACTTCAGTTTGTCGATGCCGCCGGGACGGATCACGTCCATGCCCATGAAGGTGTAAAAGATGGTCGCATCGTTGCCGAGCCGCCTCGAGTTGAGCGCCATGACCAGCGCGGGCATGGCCCCGTCCAGTGTTCCGCGGGAGGTGATGAAGGCGTGCTTCTGCTTCATCCCGCCGCTCTTGCTTTGTTCGGACATGACATCCTCCATATTGTTAATGGCGTTAACCTTCCTTCCAAAAAAATCAGGCCAGCAGATCCTTGGCCGCCTTCATGTTCCTGGAGAGCAGGGACAGGGAATGGAGCAGCTCGGCCCGCTGTGCCCCGTTGAACTGCGAGAGCACCATCTTGTGGGCTTCATGGCGGAACCGGGAGATCATCCGGACCACGCGTCCCCCTTCAGGAGTCAGGGACAGGAGCTTGACCCGCGAGTCCGCCGGATCTGGCATACTGGTCAGGAGGTCCCGCTTCAACAGGGACGAGACGAGCTTGGTCACCCGGCTCTTGGCCACGTTAAGCCGGTAGGCCAGGGTCTTGGCCGTCAGGTAGCGCTCCCCTTCGAAAAGAAGGAGGCAACGGAGTTCGGCGTCCGGGAGGGCGAACCGCTCGCTCTGATCCTGCAATCGCTCCTGGAAACACTGGAAAACGGCTTCCATGAGCTGCTGAAACTCGGCCACGTCGCGTTCGGGAATGAAAGTGTCGGCATTTTTGTTCATGGTATTAACAATACTACCATCGGCAAATGAGTCAAGCCGACGACGCCTGATTCATGAAAAAAGCCCCTCCGCTGCAAGCGAAGGGGCTTTTCTGTCGGGTGCGGCCCGGCGCGCTAGCCGAGGTCGAGAACCGCGTTCTTGACCTGGCGCGCTCCGCTGCCCGCGTGGAGCTTGCGTTCGAGCGCGTTGAACAGCCGGGAGAAGCCGAAGGTCAGGGTCAGGTAGATGCAGGCCACGCCCACCAGGAACGGCACATAGGTATAATACTTCGCGCCGAGCACCTTGGCGGTGAACATGAGTTCGGCCACGCCGATGGTGGAGATGAGCGACGAATCCTTGAGCAGGACGATGAGCTCGTTGCCAAGCGGCGGAATCATCCGCTTCAGGGCCTGGGGCAGGATGACCCAGAACATGGCCTGGACGTGGGACAACCCGGTGCCGCGCGCGGCCTCCATCTGTCCCTTGTCGATGGACTGGATGCCCGCCCGGATGATCTCCGCGTTATAGGCCCCGCTGTTGATGCCCAGAGCAACGATACCGGTGATCAGCGGGTCCGGGGTGATGCCCTGTCCGGTGGCCAGCATGTAAAGCTGCGGAAAGCCGAGGTAGAAGAAGAATATCTGCAACAGCATGGGGGTGCCGCGAATGACCTGGATATAGGCATCGGCGGCCATGCGCACGACCGTCCGGCGGCTGATGCGACCGATACCGGCGAAGATGCCCAGGAACAGGCCAAGGGCCAAGGCCCCGAAGGTGACCTCAAGGGTGACCAGGGCCCCGTTCAGGAGCATGTCCTGGTGTTTGAAGATCAGGGAAAAATCCATTGCCGGCTCCTCGAATGGGCGGGGAGGTCGCCCTCCCCGCCCCATGGTTCAGAAACTACAGATTCCACTTCTTGACCAGGTCGGCGTAGGTGCCGTCCTGCTTCACTTCCTCCAGGGCCTTGTTCAGGGCGCCCAGCAGGTCTTCGTTGCCCTTGCGGGAGATCATGGCGAACTCCTCGTAGGACAGCGGCTCGCCCGCGCGCTTGAACATGCCGCGCTTGACGAACTCGTCGGCCACGGAGATGTCGGCGATGACCGCGTCGGCGGCCTTGTTGTTGAGCATCATGAAGGCGATGTTGTAGCTCTCGGGCTTGACCACTTCCGCGCCCTCGATCTTGTCGGCCTGCTGCTCGCCGGTGGTGCCCAGCTGAACGGCGATCTTCTTGCCCTTCAGGGCTTCGGCGGAGTCGATGGCGGACTCGGACTGGACCACGATCACCTGGCCGCTGACGAAGTACGGAGCGGAGAAGTCGACCTGCTCGGCGCGCTCGGCGGAAATGGAGAAGCCGGACATGCCCATGTCCACCTGGCCGCTCTGTACGGCGGTGACGATGGCCGCGAAGTCCATGGTCACCCACTGGATCTTCAGGTCGAGCTTGGCGGCGATGGCGTTCAGGAGATCGACGTCGAAACCGACGCGCTCGCCGTTGTCGCCGATGGACTCGAACGGCGGGTAGTCCGGGCTGTTGCCCACGGTGATCACACCGGCCTTCTTGACCTTTTCCAGGGTGGTTTCAGCATTGGCCACGGCGGACAGGCCCAGGACCAGGGTCAGGGCGAGCACGGCGACGATACGCAACTGGTTGAACTTCATATCTATCTCCTTGGATATTATGATTGTATGCCCCGGTCGGGATGACCGGAAAAATATGGGATCAATCGACAATGCCGGCCATAAGCGGGCCGATCTTGCGGGCGGTGTCCTTGTCCGATGTGGGAAGGACGCCGAGTATGCGCCCGCGATAAATGACCGCGATGCGGTCGGCCAATTGCAACGCCTCGTTGAGGTCGCCGGTGACGAGCAGGACCCCGGCCATGGAGCGGGTCTCCAGGAGCCGCTTCCAGACCTCCTCGGTGGCCGAGACGTCCAGTCCCTGGGTCGGCTGTTCCGCGACCATGAACTTGGGCTCGCGATACAGTTCGCGGGCCAGGACCGCCTTCTGGAGGTTGCCGCCGGAGAGCTGCCAGGCCAGGGCGTGAATGCGGCCCGGGCGGATGTCGAACTTCTCGATGAGCCGGACCGTATGCTTGGCGGCCTTCTTCTTGTCCAGCCACGGCCCCCGGGCGAACCCCTCGCGGGTGGTCAGCAGCAGGTTGTCCACCAGGTTCTGGTTGCGCAGGGTGGCCAGCCCGAGGCGATCCTCCGGGATGTAGCACATGGACCGGTTCCAGGTGGACTCGGCAAAAAACTTGCGCCACGGCTGGCCCATGATGAACACGGTGTCCAGCGGCGGCTTGGTCAGGCCGGTGACGGCCTCCACCAGCGCCTTCTGGCCGTTGCCCGCCACGCCCACCAGGGCCACGATCTCGCCCTTGCGCACCTCCAGGTCGACCTCGGTCAGCCCGAGCCCGGTGAGGTTCCTGATCTCCAGGACCTTGTCGCCGATCTCCACGGGCCGGCGGTCCACTTCGAGCAGCACTTCCTTGCCCACCATGCGCGAAGCCAGGTCCGCCTTGGACTCGATGGATTCGGTCTCCAGCTCGCCCTCGATGCGGCCGCGCCGCAGGATGGCCACGTCATCGGCCAGGGCGATGACCTCTTCCAGTTTGTGGGAGATGAAGATGATGGATTTGCCCTGCTCGGTCATGCGCCACAGGGCCTCGAAAAGATTGCGGGTCTCCTCAGGGGTGAGGACCGCCGTGGGTTCGTCGAAGATGAGGATGCGGCTCTCGCGGTACAGGAGCTTGAGGATCTCGACCAGTTGGCGCTCGCCCATGGACAGCTCGCTGATGCGCGCGCCGGGGTCGATGCCCAGCCCGTAACGCTCGGCCAGCCGCCCCACCCTGCTTTCCATCTCCTTGGGACTGACGAAGAAATGCCCCTCCTGGCCCAGCAGCACGTTCTCGGCCACGGTCATGGAGTCCACGAGCATGAAGTGCTGGTAGACCATGCCGATGCCCGCCTCGATGGCGTCCTTGGAGGAATTGAAACGGACCGGCTTGCCGTCGATCTCGATGTGTCCCTCGTCCGGCTTGTACCGGCCCGCGAGCATGGACATCATGGTCGATTTGCCCGCCCCGTTCTCGCCGAGCAACGCCTTGATGCGCCCGGGGTAGACGTCCAGGGTGATGGAGTCGTTGGCCAGAACCTTGCCGAACCGCTTGGTCAGGCCGCGCAGGGAGACCACCGGGACCGCGTCGTCGGGCAGGGGGCACCGTTTCACCGGGCGGACGAATTGCAGCTCGGTCATCCCCTACCCCTCCGGCTCGATGTTGGTGCCGAGCGCGGCCGGGGCGTCGATGCGGCGGCCCCGCCAGGCGGACAGGATCAGGACAAGGATGGTCAGCAGGTACGGCAGCATGAGCAGCAGCGAGGACGGCAAATGCGTACCCACGGCCTGGAGCCGGAGCTGGAAGGCCATGACCCCGCCGAACAGGTACGCGCCGACAACGGCCCGACCCGGACGCCAGAAGGCGAAGATGACCAGGGCCACGGCGATCCAGCCGCGCCCGCCGGACAGCCCGTTGGTCCACAGATGCGTGTAGGCCAGGGAGAGATACGCACCGCCCAGGCCGATGAGAAAGCCGCCCGCGATGACCGCGAAGTAGCGCAGCCGGATGGGCTTGAGGCCTGCGGCGGCTGCGGCGGCGGGCATTTCACCGGTGGCCGTGACGTGCAGGCCGAGGCTCGTGCGCCGGAAGAAGAACCAGAACAGGAACGGGATGATAAAGGACACGTAGACCAGCATGTCGTGCTTGAAGAAGATCTCGCCCAGGAACGGAATTCGGGAGAGCAGCGGAAAGTCGAAGGGATCGAAGCCGGGAGCGGCCAGCCCCACGTAGGGAACGCCCAGAAAATGGGTCAGGCCGCCGCCGAGGATGGTCAGGGCCAGGCCTGAGACCACCTGGTTGCCAAGGCAGGAGACGCAGACGAAGGCGTGGACCGAAGCCATGACCATGCCCGCGAAACCGCCCGCCAGGAAGCCGAGCCAGGGGGAGCCGGTGGAGTAGCTGACCCAGAAGGCGGCCAGGGCCGACACGGCCATCATGCCCTCCACGCCGAGGTTCAGTACCCCGCCCTTCTCGGTCATCATCTCGCCCAGCGTGGCGTAGAGGATGGGGGTGCCGGACTGCACCGTGGCCGCGAACAGCGGTATCAGAAATTCCCACATGCGCTTACTCCTGCTTCGTCCCGCGCCCGAGCTTGTAGGTCAGGAAGAACTGGCCCGCCAGCACGGTCAGCAGGATCATGCCTTCCATGATCACGCCGAAGGCCGCCGGGACCTGGAGCCTGATCTGGAGGCTCTCCACGCCCACGCGCAGGGCCGCCAGCAGGATGGACGCGAAGGCGATGTTCAGCGGCTCGAGCCGCGCCAGCCAGGCGACCACGATGGCGGTGTAGCCGTAGCCGACCATCAGGGAGGGCTGGAGGCGGTTCAGGACCGCCGAGGTCTCCACGCACCCGGCCCAGCCCGCGAACCCGCCGGACAGCCCCATGACGAAGAGCACGAGCATGCCGTAGCGGATCTTGGCGTACTTGGCCACGCGCGCGCCCTCGCCGCTGGCCTGGAGCTCGAAGCCCAGCCGGGTGAAGCGCATGAAGGCCCACAGGCCGACGCCCACCACCGCGCAGAAGACGATGCCCCAGTGAACGCGCCCCCCGGCGATGGCCGGAATGACGGCGTTGGCGGAGAATTCGGGGGTCATGGGGAACCCGAAGCTGGCCGGGTCCTTCCACACGCCGAAGACCAGGTAGTCCAGGAAGAGGATGGCGATGTAGTTGAGCATCAGGGTCGAGATGATCTCGTTGACCCTGAGCTTGAGCTTGAGCAGCGCCGGGATCATGGCCCAGATGCCGCCCAGGATGAAGGCCATGCCGAACATGAGCGGCATGAGCACGATCCGGGGCAGGTCAGGGAAGGAAAGGGCCATCCAGGTGGCCCCGATGGCGCCCAGCGCGAACTGCCCTTCCGCGCCGATGTTCCAGATCTGCATGCGGAAAGCCACGGCCACGCCCAGGGAGCAGAGGAACAGCGGAATGGACTTGAGCAGCACGTCGCCCAGTCCCCAGACGCTGCCGAAGCTGCCCTGCCAGAGCACGGCCAGCCCCTGCATGGGGTCCTTGCCCTGTCCCGCCAGGAGCAGCCCGCTCACCAAAAGGGAAAAGAGCAGGGCGCCCAGGAATACGACCAGGGCGCCCCACTTCCAGGGTTCATCTCTTTTTTTGATCTTCAGCACGCGGCCTCGTTATTTGGTGGTGCCGACCACGCCTTCGACGAACCAATCCATGCTCAGGAGCTGGCCGTCCTCGGCCTTGGTTCCTTCGGGGATGACGACCTCACCGGCCTGGTTCTTGACGGGACCGGCGAAGATGTTGTCGGTGCCGCCCTTGAGCTCGGCGCGCTTGGCCTCGACCATGCTCTTGACGTCATCGGGGACCATGGAGCCCATGGGCGCGATATCGACCACGCCGTCGGCCATGGACCACCACAGGGACTGGCCGCCCTGCCAGGTGCCGTCGCGGACTTCCTCGACGGTCTTGACGTACATCGGGCCCCAGTTCCAGATGGCCGCGGTCAGATGGGCCTTGGGAGCGAAGGAGGTCATGTCGGAGTTGTAGCCGATGGAGTAGGCGCCCGCTTCCTGGGCGGCCTCCTGCGGGGCCGGGGAATCCTGATGCTGGGCGATGACGTCGCAACCGGCGTCGAGCAGGGACTTGGCGGCGTCCTTTTCCAGGGCCGGGTCATACCAGGTCTTGGTCCAGACCACGCGCACCTCGACGTTGGGATTCACTTCGCGCGCGCCCAGGGTGAAGGCGTTGATGCCGCGAATGACTTCCGGGATCGGGAAGGCGGCCACGTAACCGAGCTTGTTGGACTTGGTCATGGAGCCGGCGATCAGGCCGGTCAGGTAGCGCGGCTGGTAGATGCGGGCGAAGTAGTTGCTGGCGTTGGGAGCGGTCTTGAAGCCGGAGCAATGCATGAACTTGGTGTCCGGGAATTCCTTGGCGACCTTGATGATCGGGTCCATGTAGCCGAAGCTGGTGGCGAAGATGACGTCATAGCCTTCGCGGGCCATGTTGCGGATCACGCGCTCGGAGTCGGCGCCTTCGGGAATGGACTCGGCGAAATAGGTGGTGGCCCAGGGCAGGGCGTCGACGGCCTGGCGGCCGAGGTCGTGGGCGTAGGAGTAACCGGCGTCACCCACGGGGGAAACATAGATGAATCCGGCCTTGATGAGCTTGGCCTCTTCCTGGGGGCGGCGGCCTCCTCGGTCTTGGCGGGCTCTTCGGCCTTCTTCTCCTGCGGAGCCTCACCGCAGGCGAAAAGGGACAGCGCCAGCATCATGCAGGCGGCAGGTATACCAAACAGTTTCAGCAATTTCATGATCAGGACCTCTCCGTTAGCGGTTAAATATCCGAAAGCCATATCCCAGCGACGATAATCGGGCAAGTCCCATTTTCGCTTCTGCTACAGCAACCGGTTGCAATTCAAGGCGAAAGATTTTACCCGCGCGGGTCATTCCTGGACCAGCGCAATGGGTTCGACAAACTGCGACGCGGCGTCCCAGGGGAAGAGAATCCAGGTGTCCTGGCTGACCTCGGTGATGTAGGTGTCCACCATGGGCCGACCCGCGGGCTTGGCGTAGACCGTGGCGAAATGGGCCTTGGGGACCATGTCGCGGGCGATCTTGGCGGTCTTGCCGGTGTCCACGAGGTCGTCGATGAGCAGCCAGCCCTCGCCGTCGCAGTCCACATCCTTGAGCACGTTCGCCTCGCCCTGGTCCTTCCAGTCGTAGGAGGAAAGGCAAATGGTGTCGATCAGATGGATGTCGAGTTCGCGGGCGATGATGGCCGCCGGGACGAGGCCGCCCCTGGTGATGGCCAGGATGCCCTTCCACGGGCCCTTCTCCACCAGACGCCAGGACAGCGCCCGGCAGTCGCGGTGCAACTGCTCCCAGGAAACCGGGAACATCTTCTGATATCTGCTCTTGTCAGCCATGAACAACGTCTCCTTGCCTTGATTTGCCGGGAAGACGGCTTCCTACCCGTCTCCGGCCAATTAATCAAGCGTACAGCCCCTGCCCTTGTAATCAAAAAGAAAGCCCAATGTCTTCCGCACCTTGTCCGAAAACAGCTTGGGGGACAGGACCTGGCCCGCCACCCTTTTGCTGATCTCAGCCAGGGTGGGATAGGGCTGAACCGCCGATGCCAGGGAAGTCATCCCCACCCGATTGGTCAGGGCCGTGGTCCATTGGGCGGCCAGCTCGCCCGCGTGCGGTCCCGCGATCTGCACGCCCAGCGGTTTCTCCCGCCGGTCCAGGATGAGCTTGATCTTGCCCGCTTCCGCGCCCTCGGCCCTGGCCCGGTCGTTGGACTCGAACGGCTCCTCGAAGACCGTGAACTCGGTCCCGGACGCCTCGGCCCGCTTCACGTTCATGCCCACGCTGGCCAGTTCCGGGTCCGTGTAGGTGCACCAGGGAAGCCAGGTGTAGTCGACCTTGCGCGGCAGCCGGAAGACCGCGTTGGAGATGACGATGCCGCCCTCGTAGCCTGCGGCGTGGGTGAACCGGTACTTGCCGGTCACGTCCCCGGCGGCGAAAATATGTTTTTGGGAGGTGCGCAGCCGAAGGTCCGTCCGCACGCCCCGCGCATCGTACTCCACCCCGCAGTTTTCGAGCTTCAGCCCGGCGGTCCGGGCCGTGCGTCCGGCGGCCACGAGCAGCTTCTCCGCCCGCACGGTGAACGGCTCGCCCTCGCGCACGCAGTCGATCTCCACCCCGCCGGGAACCTCGCGCACCGAAACCGGAGCCGCATCCGTCTCCACCCGCACCCCCTCAAGCTCCAGGGAGGCGCGGACCATGGCGGCCATATCCTCGTCCTCGGCGGGCAGCAGTTGGCGGTTGCGCTGGAGGATGGTCACCCCGCTGCCCAGCCGGGCAAAGGCCTGGGCCATCTCGCAACCGATGGGGCCGCCGCCGATCACGGCCAGGGAGGACGGCAGGTTGGGCAGAGAAAAGAGGTCCTCGTTGGTCAGGTACGCGACGTCCGCCAGCCCGTCTATGGGAGGCGCGGACGGGGCCGAGCCCGTGGCCAGGACCCAGAATTTCGCGGACACCCGGGTCCCGGAACAGTCCACCACGTGGTCGTCCTCGAAGGACGCCTCCCCGAACAGGACCTTGACTCCCAGGGAGCAGAACCGCTCCTCGGAGTCGTGCACCTGGATGGCCTCGACGACCTCGCGAATGCGCCTGTTGACCGCGCCCATGTCCACCGGGGGCAGCTCGACCTCCGGCAGGCCGAAACGGACCGCGTTGCGCATCTCGTGGCGCACCGAGGCCGTGCGGATCAGGGTCTTGCTCGGCACGCAGCCGGTGTGCAGGCAGTCGCCGCCGAGCCGGGGCGTGCGCTCGATGAGCACTGTCTTCGCCCCCAGCTGGGACGCGCCGGAGGCCACGGTCAGCCCCGCCGCCCCGCCGCCGATGATCCCGATGTCGTAATCGTACTCAGCCATTGCGCCTCCTTTGCCGGTACCAGCCGAGCGCCTTTCTGGCCGCCAGGGGAAACAGCCCCAGCAGGGTGAAGGCGGCGATCAGGCTCGGCGAGAGCAATCCCGACAGCGAGTCGAGCCGGCCCAGTTCCTTGCCCGCGTTGACGTAGACCACCGTGGCCGGGAACATGCCAAGCTGGGAAACCCAGGTGTAGGTGGACAGCCGCATGGGGGTCAGCCCGATAACGGTGTTGATGACGAAGAAGGGAAAGATCGGCACCAGCCGCAGGGTGAAGAGGTAGAACGCCCCCTCTTCCGCGATGCCCCGGTTGACCCGCGTCAGCCGGTCGCCGAACCTGCGCTGCACCCAGTCGCGCAGCAGATAGCGGGAGATGAGAAAGGCGAGCGCCGCGCCCAGGGTGCTGGCGAAGGAAACCACGACCACCCCGACCCACAGGCCGAAAAGCGCCCCGCCCGCCAGGGTGACCACCGTGGCCGCGGGCAGGGCCAGGGCCGTGACCGCCACGTAGAGCAGGAAATAGGAGCCGAGCACCAGAACGGGATGGCGATCGTACAGGGAAAGAAACCCGTCGCGCGACGCCTTGAGGTAGTCCAGGGAAAAGAACCGGCCCAGGTCGAACAGGAAATAGGCGGCCACGAAGCCCGCAATGAAGGCGACGACCAGGAGTTTCTTGATCGTCCCCCGGCTCATGCGCCCGCGCCGCGATCCGCCAGCATCTGCGCGCCGAAAAAGGCCGCGCCGAACAGACCGCTTTCCTCGTTGCAGTTGAGCTTCACCGGGACCGAATGCAGGAAATCCCCATAGACATGGGAATTGTGAAACTCATTCATGAATTCAGGCACTTCAACGAACATCCGATTCTTGGCCGCGATGCCTCCGGCGATGAAGAATCCGCCCGTGGACATGAGCCCGATGGCCCAGTTGCGGCAGGCGCGCGCGTAGAACCGGGCGTACCACCTGGTGGTCTCGCTTTCCGGGGTGATGCGGGCCGAAATCTCCTTGGGATCGAGGTCTTCGCCGGTCAGGAACTTGTGCACCAGCCGAAGGCCCAGGCCGGTGACCACGGAGTCGCCTTCGGGCCAGTTGCGGCCGCTCTCCATGCGGTTGAACTCGGCGTATTCCGCCTCGTCCCGACCGATGAACGGAAAAGCCATGTGCCCGCCCTCGGAGGGCAGCGCGGTCCAGGCGGCACCGGTCCAGAGCAGCGCGGAATAGCCCAGCCCGGTCCCGGCCCCGATGACGGCGATGGTCTCGCCCTCCACCGGTTCCCCGGCCTGGACCACAAGGGCGTCGTCCACGGCGGAGGTCCGGGTGGCGTAGGCCTGGGCGGAAAAATCGTTGATCAGCCGGACGGCCCCGGTGCCGAAGTCCACCTCGTTGAGGTCGATTCCCCACGGCGCGTTGGGCAGGTGCGGACAGGTCATGCCGCCGTACACGGCCCCTGCGGGCGCGAGCACCGCCGCGTCGAAACTGCCCGGCCGGGCCGGAAAGTCGCTGGCCCAGAGCTGCTCCAGCAGTTCCGGGAAGGTCTTGGCCCCGTGGGTCGGCAACCATATTGAATCGCCTATCTCAAGGCGTGCGCCGTCCGATTCGAACAATGCGAACCGGCTGTTGGTGCCGCCGATGTCGGCGGCCAGAATCTTCGCCATGTACCCGTCTCCTCCGTGGAGCGAATCCTAGCACAAACCGGCGAAAAAAAAAGGAGCCAAACGGCTCCTTTTTCTGCTGAATCGATCGGATCGGGATCAGGCGGCCTCGTGGGCCTTGGCCAACTCCTCGCCGCCGTCCATGTCGGCCAGCTCCACGGGCTGGTTCTTCTTCTGAATGTACTTGCGGGTGATTTTGCGCAGGGTTTCGGTCTTGCCCTCGCGCTCGGACGGGCTGAGGAAGGAGGCGAGCTTGCGCTCCAGCTTGTAGGAGTTCTGCTCCTTGCTGATGGCCACGATGCCCTCCAGGACGAGCTTCTGGTTGAGCAGCTCCTCCCTGGTGGAATAGTTGATGTTCTCGGCAATGGGCGAAAAGATCAGGTGGGACAGGATCAGCCCGTACAGGGTGGAGATGAAGGCCACCGGAATGTTCTTGAGGATGACCGCGGTGTCGTTGATGCCCATGAGCAGCCCGATGAGGCCGATGACCGATCCGGCCACGCCAAAGGCGGGCGCGGTGCGCGCCAGGGTCTGGAAGAACCGCTCGGACTGCTGGCGGCGCAGGTTGAAGAAGGCCATCTCCGCGTTCAGGCATTCGCGGATCTCCTCTTCCTTGTAGTTGTCCACCAGCAGGCACAGCCCGTTCTTCATGAACGAGGAGGTGGCCCTGTTGGCGTTGCGCTCCAGGGAGAGCAGCCCGTCCACCTTGGACTTCACCGACAGGTCAAGCAGGGTGTTGACGATCTCCTCTGCCGAGGTCCGGCCGTTGCCGTAGACGTTGCGGGCCACCTTGAAGGCGTTCTTGACGTGCTTCACCGGGTAGCTGATGAGCATGGCCGCGCACAGGCCGGAGATGACCACCAGGAAGGCGGCCAGGTTGAAATACGCTCCGGCTGCGCCGGTCAGCAGGAAGCTGCACGCGAATATGGCGAGGCTCGTCACCACGCCGATGAGATTTTTTCTGCCCATGGTTCCTCCGATCGATCAGCTGTTGTTGGAAATGACGATTTCGACCCGCCGGTTCAGGGCCTGGTTGGCCGCCGAGGTGTCGGGCAGCTCAGGCTGGTACGACCCGCGCCCGGTGATCACCAGCCGCTTGGGGTCCACGCCGAACCGGATGATGAGCTGCTCCGCCACGTTGGCCGCGCGCTCGGACGACAGGGAGAAGCTGCGCGCGCCGTCGGACTCGCTCTGGTCCGCGAACCCGATGACGTGTACCAGCCCGAAGCTCAGGCGGACCGTGTCGGCGATCTCGTCGAAATACTCGGCGCCCTCTTCCTTGAGCGTCCCGGACGCCGGGTCGAAGAAGAGTTCACCGCGCAGGGTCACCCGCACCCGGCCCGGGGCCTCGCGGATGACGGTGATGCCGTTGACCCGGGAGCGGTAGAGGACGTCCTTCTCCGGCACGGAGACCACATCCTGCGAACCGCCGGAGTCCGCCCTGCTGGCGATCTGGCCGATCAGCCCGATGAGCGGGTCGAGCGCGCTGGCGGCTTGGGCCTTTTCCGCACTCTGTTTGCTGAACAGGACCTTCACGTCCTGGCTGTTGCTGGCGTAGATGAACAGCACCACGAAGAGCACGAACATGACCATCATCAGGTCGGACCAGGGCACGGCCCAGTCGTTGGCTCCTCGGCCCGGTTCCGAACCGTCCATCTGGTGGAACGAGGTGAAGTCCCCGCTTAAGCTTTTTTTGGTTTCCTGCATGTATCAACTCCTGCGCTTGCGCGCGCGAGGACTGAAGCAATTATCCTGCCAGGATTATAATCGCTCGGAATAGTGCAAAAAGTTACGGGAAACATCGGCGCGTGAACGGGATAATGTAGAAAACGACAAAAAACCGTCGATCCCCGGACATTGACGACCGGGCGGGAATGGGGAACATTCCCGGCATGACAAATTCCGGCCCCTTCACCAACCGCTCCCCCATCGTCCTGGCCTCGGGCTCGCCCCGCCGCCGGGAACTGCTGGCCGACCTCGGCCTGGCCTTCGACGTCCACCCCAGCCCCCTGGACGAACCCGCCCCGGAATCGGGCGAATCCCCTGCGGACTATGTGCTGCGCATGGCGGAGATGAAGACCATGGACGTGGCCGGACGGTTCCGGGGGGCCACGGTCATCGGCGCGGACACCGCCGTGGTCCTGGGCAACCGGATCATGGGCAAGCCGGAGAGCCGGCTCGACGCCCTGGACATGCTCGCCGCCCTGTCCGGCCGGACGCACCAGGTGGTCACCGGGTTCTGCGTGGTCCTGCCCGACGGCGGGGCCGTGACCGGCGCGGTGTCCACGGACGTGGACATGCGCGTATCCACCGAGGCCGAGTTGATGGCCTACATCCGCACCGGCGAGCCCATGGACAAGGCCGGAGCCTACGCCATCCAAGGCGTGGGCACCTTCCTGGTCACCGGCATCCGGGGCTCCTACACCAACGTGGTCGGCCTGCCCGTGGCACGGATTCTGGAAGTCTTGCTCTCCCGGGGTATCATCGTTCCGAGACAGGGCTGATAAAATCGTCCACGCGGCATTTTCCTGGCAACCTCCCCACCGGGGAACGCCGGGAAAAGGCTTGCCGACTCCCCTTGGAGATTGCTCCGGCCGAGATTTCGACCGTACGGCACACACCCGCAAGCACAGGACCCAACGGAGGCTCCATGCATGAGAACCCTTTTCCCTCGCCTTACGAGGGGTACGAAATACGCGCCAACATCACCAACAAGAATATTACCGCAGGCCGCCACTCCTATTATTCCGGTTATTACCACCGGCAACACTTCGAGGAGAACGTCCGATATCTCCATCCGGAGCGGGATGACGTGGACAAACTCGTCATAGGCAACTTTTGTTCTATCGGCTCCGGCGCGACTTTCCTGATGGCGGGGAATCAAGGCCACCGACATGATTGGATCAGCACCTATCCCTTCCACTACTTTTCCGATTTCTCCCAGGCCGAAGACGGATTCGAACGCAAAGGCGACACCGTGATCGGAAACGACGTGTGGATAGGGACCGAGGCCATGATCATGCCGGGAATCAACGTCGGCGACGGCGCTGTTATCGCGGCCCGAGCAATGGTCACGAAGGATGTTCCCCCCTATGCGGTCGTGGGCGGCAATCCGGCCAAGACGATCCGCTATCGCTTTGCTCCCGAGGAAATCGAAATGCTTCTCGAACTGCAATGGTGGAATTGGCCCGACGACCTGATTCGAGAGAGGCTGGCGTATATTTGCGGCAGCGACGTTCGCCGCTTCTATGAGGAATGTGGCGGCTGTCCAGGCTGAATTGCCGAATAACGCACATTCCCCTGCCGATCACCAGCAAAGTGAGACAAGACACCGTGACGGCTTTCCGTTCCACAGGTTGCTCGGCGTGAAGGCGAATCCATCGAAGAGGACACCGTGCGGTTGTCCATCCCCTCAAAGAGCGCTTGAACGGGCATGCGGAGAGCGTCTCCACCCTCATCGACACCGGCCTGCGCCCTGTTCCCCGAGGCAACCTTCCGCATGCGGGGAAAAAGGTCGGCAATCTCCACGCCGTCATCTGGACGAAGGACTCCCCGGAAGTCCACCATATTCCAAAACAGCTAAAATTTTCATCGTCTTGTAAAGTAAAACTTCATTGACGACAAGCCGTTACCGCTTTAGCATTCTCATCATCGCTGGGGATTGACCCTGGTTTGCGGGCAAAAAATCAAATATCTTGAGATGTTGTCGTTCCAGAGCCCAACGAACAATCATATTTCTCGACTTATTCCCAGCGGGTTCCCCGCCACGAGAGAGGAATACCGATGCCCATAAACAAATACGGATCAACATCACGGCAGGGATGCCTGTGAAGGACCACAACAGCAATCTCCCCCTCTTTTCCATCCTGATGAGCACGTACCAGCGGGCGGACAGGCTCCCGTCGGCCATCCGCTCCATAGTGAAGCAGCAATACCCCCATTGGGAGTTGATTCTTGTCAACGACGGCGGCGAAGATATTTCGCGCATCACGACTTCTTTTTTCAATAGCCGCATAACACTTTTGAATTTCGAGGAGAACAAGGGGAAATCCGCTGCGGTCAATGCCGCATTCCGCCGTGCCCGAGGGGAGTTCATTGCCTATCTGGACGATGACGACGAATGGCTCCCCAACCATTTGCAGGTGCATTACGAGTACCATACAAATAATCCCGCAACCATGTTCAGCCATTCCGACGCGCACAGGGTCCTCTTTAAAAGGGGGCAAGAGAGGAACGAGGGGCTGGCCTCGCGTGATCTGGTTTATACCGGGCCGGTCGGTTTTCCGGACCTCATCAACTGCAACAGAATCACCTGGCTGTCCGTCGTGCACAGACGGGAATGCTACGCTGAGGTGGGCGGTTTGGACGAACGATTGCGGACGCTGGAGGATTTCGACCTATGGCGCAGGATGTCGATCCGATATGACCTTCACCACATCCCGGAACATACCGGCAACTACTTCGTCCACCGGCAACTCGAAGGCCAATTAACGGGATTGGTGCAGAAAGCCCCGCTCACCTTTCATGCCGCCAATGTTCTCATCCATCGCAAAGCCATTCCACCGGCACTCAAACGGAAGCATGGCCCGGAGCTCTCCGCCGCCAGAAAAAAGGCCTATGTCGAATTTTTGGTCGCCAGGGCGAAAGAATATCAAACCCGAGGCGACGAAAGGCGACGCAATTCCGCACTGGCGCTGGCGAAAAAGATGGAACCGAACCTCCATCACAGCCCTCCGACCGACGGAGGTTCATAAAGCAAGCCCTCAATAGAGACGACCGGTTATGAATGCCCATCTAGATCAGCGCAGCCCCCTTTCCCCCGATCACACTATTTTTTCAAGAATTCAGCAAGATAGGTGAACTCGCCCAGGTCGAGCGTCGCTTTCCTGACGAACCCGGCGGGCCGTGCAAGGCGGTCCGCGTCTTCCGGGCCGATGCGCTTGGCCAGGGACGGGCCGGGACCGCGATCCAGCTTCTTGAACTCGATGAGCGAGAATCTCCCGCCGGGCGCGAGCACCCGACCGATCTCGCCCAGGATCGCGGGCCAAGTCCGCTCCGGCAGGTCGTGCAGCACCGTGGCCATGAACGCCGAGGACACCGCCCCGTCGTCCAAGGGCAGGGGCGCGGTCAAATCCGCAACCATCGGGTTGATGTTGGGAAACCCCTGCTCCGCCGCGCTGACGGCCAGTGCTTCCACGCCCTCGCCCCAAAGGTCCAGGGCGTGGATGGTCGGGGTCCCGGACAGACGCCGGGCCAGGGCCAGGGTGTACATCCCGGCCCCGCAGCCGAGGTCGAGATACGCGGCCGCGCCGGGAACGATGATCGTTCCGAAGGCCAGATCCTGGTCGATGTGGGCGAGGCTGCTCTTTCCGGCGGCCACGGGTTTGTCTGCCATGTCTTCTCCCGGTTTCATCCGTGGTTTCATGCGAACCTACAAACGACAACCGTTCTCAAGACCGGAGTCAAAGCGGTATTTCGCTACGGATTGATTCTCTTGCCCAGGATGGACAGGCTGTATTCGTTGCCGTCCATTTCGGCAACGTCCGGCAACCTGCCCCACTCCTCGAACCCGAAAGAATGGAAGAGCCGCATGGAACCCTCGTTGTGGGAGAAGATGTAGCCCACGATGGTCTTGATATCCAGGGCGGGGGTCATGTCCAGGGCTTCCTTGAGCAGTTTGCGGCCCAGCCCCTGCCGCCTGAATTCCGGCGCGATGTAGATGCTGATCTCCGCAGTATGGTCATAGGCGGGCCGCCCGTAGAAGGACTCGAAGCTGACCCAGGCCGCGACCTCACCGTTGATGCGTTCCACCAGAATGGGCCGCTTGCCCGGCGTATGACGCCGGAACCACTCTTGTCTCGATTCAACGCTGACCTCTTCGGTGTCGGCGGTGGCGATACGGGTGGGCACGGTGGAGTTGTAGATGGCGACGATGCGCGGAAGGTCCTGTTCGGTGGCGGGCTGCATGGCGTACTCCTTTGGCTTGGCGGGCGGCGGACAACCGTCGCGACAGCCGTGGAAGATACCGGGACGCTCCGGTTCGCACAAGCGCAAAATCGCCCCTCCCGTGTTCCCGGCGATTGCTCGCCACAGCGAATACCGCCGCCCCGCTTGCTCTCGCGGAGGCGCTTTGCTAATAAGATGCCACCCATTCATTGGAACCACGGAGCATTGTGTTCATGCGCGGACTTCTCAAGCTGACCATCGGCTTTCTCCCCTGGATAGCCTTCGCCATTCTGGCAGGACCGTCCCTCCTCAGCCTCGAGATCGCCATGGGCGCTTGCCTGACACTGTCCCTGATCATCGGTTTCAAGCAGCTCAAAAAAGGGTTCATCCTCACCTGGGGCACGGTCATCTTCTTCGCCTTCGGACTGTTCATGGTCGTGGGTGAGAACAACATGTGGTTCGTGACCCACCTGTCCGTGCTCGTTCCAGCCACCCTGGCCGCCATCGCCTGGGTGTCGCTACTGGTGGGCAAACCGTTCGTCCTCCAATACGCCAAGGAGGACACCGACCCCGCGATCTGGGACAAACCGGGCTTCATCGCCGTCTGCCGCCACCTGACCATCGTCTGGGGATCGCTCTTCATCTTCTCCACCCTGGTGGCCCTGGCCAAGTACCTCCGTCTGGGCGGCCCCGGCTGGCTCTACACCGTCCTGTCCACAGGCCCGACCCTGTTCGGCGTGGCCTACACGGAATGGTACAAGAAGCGCAAACAGGCGGAAGGCAGAAAACTCGCCCTCCAGAACAGCTAACCCCGGATCGAACAGCACATGACCGGCACTACGCCCCTCGACAAGCTGGCCACCGCCCTGGCCACCCTCGGCCCCATCGGCCATTTCCCCAAAGCGCCCGGCACGTGGGGCTCCCTGGCCGCCGTGGTCGCGGCTCCCTGGCTCTTCCTGCCCCTGGCCCTGCCCGCGCGGCTCCTGGTCCTGGCCGCCGTCCTCATCGTCGGCACCTGGGCCTGCTCCCGCGCCGAAATCGTCCTCGGCCGCAAGGACCCCGGCTGCGTGATCATCGACGAACTCTTCGGCCAATGGCTCGCCCTGCTCTTCTTCGCGGCCATGCCCATCTGGTATCTCCTCGCGGGCTTCATCCTCTTCCGGCTCTTCGACATCCTCAAGCCCTGGCCCGTCAACTGGGCCGAAACCGCCTTTCCCGGCGGGCTCGGCGTCATGCTCGACGACGGCGTGGCCGGCCTCTACGCCCTGGCTTCCCTCCACCTCCTCGTCTATTTGGTCGGCTTGTTTTAGGGGCCTCCGGCGGCCAGGGGGGAAGGGGAAGAGGGGGACCTTTTGCAAAAGGTCCCCCTCTTCCCCTTCCCCCCTGGACCCCCCAACCCCATCTCCCCTCCAAAACTCTTTGTGTCGCTTCGCGAGGTTTGGGGGTTGAGGCAATATATGCTGATTAACAGCTATTCAAGACCAACCCCGCTCAACATTTCGCGCCCGCACGTACTTGCCCGAGGCACACAAAAAGCTTTGAAGGGGGAGTCCGGAGGGGGAAACTTTCTCGACAAATCCGCAGCACAGCGGATTTCGACCGCACCCTCTTTGGGGCGCGAGGGCCATGGACGGCCCGCATCAAAGTTTCCCCCTCTGGCCGCCGGAGGCATCAAAAAAAACGCCGCCCGGTGACGGGCGGCGTTTGTTTAATTGCTATGCTCTGGCGGCTTATTTGACGACGAATTCGTCGCGGCGGTTCTTGGCCCAGGCGGTCTCGTTGTGACCGGGGTCGACCGGGTATTCCTCGCCGAAGCTGACGATCTTCATGCGCTCGGGCTCCACGCCCAGGATGACCAGGTGTTCGTAAGCGGCGCGGGCGCGACGTTCGCCCAGGGCGAGGTTGTATTCCTCGGTGCCGCGCTCGTCGCAATGGCCTTCGATGACCACGCTGACGTCCTTGTACTTGCGCAGGATGTTGGCCTTGAGGGCCAGGGTGGACCGGGCTTCGTCGGACAGCTCGTAGGAGTTGAAGGCGAAATGAATGGTCACGCTGGTCAGCTCGGTAACGGCCTCGGACTTGGCGCGCGCCTCGGCCTCTGCGGCCAGGGTGGCCTCGTCAACCGCAGGCTCCTGCTGCTGGGGCGGGGTCCACTGGGTGTCGTCCTTGACCTCGACCTTGCTATCGGCGGGCTGGGTGGTTGTGGATTTCTTTGCACATCCGGCAAAGACCAAAAGGGACAAGGCCAAAAGGGCCACCATTCCGACATACCATTTGATTTTCATGCTCTCTCCTTGGTAAAGCCGTCGCCCGGCCACGAATTACAGACGCTAAAAGCCCTCGGTATCAGCATTCTATATGATGCACCTATTCCCAAGCAAAAATCAACCCCGGTTATATTACAATTTACCACTGCAAGGAAGTGTCCCATGCAGGGGCGAATGCGCCGCCCTTTCCGGTGGAGATCCTGCGCGGCTTGTCGCCGTGGCGGGTGGAAAGGTAGAGCTGGTATTCCCCGGTCCGGTTGGAGGCGAAGGCCACGAAATAGCCGTCCGGGCCGAAGGCGGGGTACTCGTCGTTGCCGGGGCCGAAGGTCAGCTGCTTCTCCCTGCCGCTTTCGAGGTCGTGCAGGAAGATGCGATGGCCGTCTCCGGTCTGGTGGGTGTAGGCGATGTACCGCCCGTCGGGGCTCAGGCAGGGATGGGTATTGTACTTGCCGGTGGTGGTCACGCGGCTGACCTGGCCGGACTTCATGTCGAGCAGGTAGATGTGCGGATTGCCCGCCCTGCCGGAGGTGAAGGCCATCTTGGAGCCGGTGCGGTCAAAGCTCGGCGAGACGTCGATGTACGGGCTGCCCGCGAGCCGCTTGCCGACCCTGTAAGATTTGCTCAGCTCGTAGATGTTGGTGGTCCCGTTGAGATTCAGGGAGGCGTACAGGGTGTCGCCGGGGCCGTAGACCGGGGAGATGACCGTGTCGCCCAACCCCTTGGCGATGCGCCGGATCTTCTGGGTCTTGCCGTCGTAGATGCACAGCTCGTGCTGATTCTTGCCGATGTGGGTGAAGGCGATCTGGCTGCCGTCGCCGGACCAGGCCGGGCCGAGGTTGAAGCCGCCCAGGTCGGAGATGCGTTTGAGCCCCCTGCCCTGCGGCAACACGGTGTAGATCTCCTTGACCTTGCCGTCCTGCCGGACAAAGGCGATGGGCGAATCGAAGAACCCCTTCTTGCCGGTCAGCGCCTCCAGGAACGCAGAGCAGAACCGGTCGGCCACCAGGGGCAGCTTGTCGGCCACGTCGCGGTAGGACTTGCCCACCACACGGCGGCCGCTGAAGGTCTCGAAGACCCGCGCCTCGATGTATTCCCCGTTCCAGCCGGTGGTCATGCACAGGTCCACGCGGGCGAGCTGGAACGGCTTGAAGTCGATGTCCGTGGCGTTGACGCCGGAGCTGGGATCACCGCCCAGCAGGGAGTTCACCGGCACGATGTTCAGGAAGGGGATGTAGCCCAGGTCGTTGGCCACCAGCTCCTCGAACGCCTTGGCGGCGGCTTCGGGAACGGGCGCGTTGTCCAGCCCGCGCGGGGGCAGCAGGACGATGTTGACCAGGCGCTGGCCCGGCCCGTGGATGTCCACGGTCAGCGGCCCCTGCGCACCGGCGGTGTTGTTCAGGGCAAACATCAGGACTATGACGGTGAAAAGAATGGATAGGCGTTTCATCTTCGCTACTCTGCGAGTTCCTGGCTGTTGAAATTGATGCGAATCACCCGGTCGCGGACCGTTCTCGGCTTTTCGACATACTCGGTTTCCTTGATGGCCCGAAGGGCGGAACTGTCGAATTCAGGATTGTTCGACGGTTGCAGCACCTTCGAGGACAGGATTTTGCCGTCTTCGTCCAACGTTATCTCGATGGTCGCCAAGAGGTTGGCCTCTCCGGCAAAGGCCGGGTAGCGCCAGTTCTTCTTGATGGCCGCGCCCACGATGAGGGCATAGACCTCGGACAGCCCCGATCCGGAGCCACCCACGGTACCGCCCTCCCGGCCGCCTTCCTGGCCGCCGGGCTGTCCGCCGTGGGCATAAACTTCGTCGCCCTCGCGCTTCTTGAGCGCGGCCAGTTCCGAGGCGAGCGCCTTCCGCTTGGCGGCGTCCTCGCGCTTGGCCTGGGCCTTGGCCGCGGCCATGCCCTCGGCCAGGAGCTGCTGGGCCGTCTTCTGCGGCTTGGGCTTCGGCTTGGGTTCGGGTTTCGGCTCCGGCTTGGGTTTTTCTTCCTTCTTGGTGACCACGGTCTTCTTCTCGACCTTCTTGGGGCTGATGTCCTTGACCTCGGGCTCGGGCTTGGCCTCCACCACCGGGGTCGGCTTGACCTCGGCAACGGGTTCGGGCCGGGCCGCGACCACCGGCACTTCGGCGGTTTCGGCGGGGGCTTCGGCCTTGGCCTGCACCTCCACGGGGGGGCCGGGAGGCGGCGGAGCCAGGGTAACCAGGTCCACGGTGTAGACGGGCCGATCCATGTCCACGCGCACGCCGGTGTAGTTCACGCCATAGAGCGCAAACGCCGCCAGCCCCGCATGAAAGAGGACCGAAATCAGAAAACCGTAGCTTTGCCGCATATCTACACAGTCTCTGGAAAATTACTTGGTTTTCTCTTGTCTGGGCTGCTCGGCCACGATGCCGAGCTTGTCGATGCCGGCGGCCTTGATTTCGCCCATGACGCGGACCACGGTGCCGTAGGCGACCTCCTTGTCCGCGCGCAGGAAGAGCTGCTTCTTCTGCCCGGCCACCAGCCGCTTGAGATGGTCCTCAAGCTCGTCCTCGCCCACCTGGTACTCGTCCAGGAACAGCGCGCCGTCCTTCTTCACCGTCAGGACCAGGTGCTCGGAGTCCTGCGGCAGGTTCTTGACCGTGCGCGTGGTCGGCAGGTCCACCTCCACCCCCTGGGTCATGAGCGGGGCCGTGACCATGAAGATGATCAGCAGCACCAGCATCACGTCCACGAAGGGCGTGACGTTGATCTCGTTCAGGAAGCCGCCGCCGGTCTTGATCGCCATGGTCGACCCCTAGTCCCGGCCGGGCTTGTCGGCCCAGGCGATCTCGCGCTCGGCGCGGTTCAGGAACGCCCCGGCGAAGTCCACCATGCCGGTCTCCACCTCGTTCAGCTTGCCCAGGAAATAGTTGTAGAAAATGGTCGCCGGGATGGCCACCAGCAGGCCGATGGCCGTGGCGATGAGCGCCTCGGAGATACCCGGCGCAACCGTGGCCAGGGCCGCGGACTGGGCCATGCCGATGGAGTGGAAGGAGTGCATGATGCCCCAGACCGTGCCGAACAGCCCGATGAACGGGGCCGCGTTGGCGCAGGTGGCCAAAAACGGCAGGTTGCGGGTCAGCGACCGCATCTCCTTGGAAATGCCCTGCTTGAGCACGCGCCGGAGGGTGTCCTTGACCAGCAGCCGCTTGCGCTCGCGGTTGACGTCCGCCTTCTCCAGCAGCCGAAATTCCTTGACCGCCAGGGACGAGACCCGGGCCAGGGGGGAGTCGTCCTTGTCGCCCAGCCCCTTGAGCCCCTTGGACAAATCGCCCGCCGCGATGAACGCCTCGTAGCCCTTCATGACCTTCTTGCGCGCCGCGCCGATGGTGAAGAATTTCATGAAGATGATGGTCCAGCTCCAGAGGGACATGCAGCCCAGGAAGAGCATCACCAGCTTCACGGCCAGGGTCGCCCCCGAAAGCAGGGTCAGGATGTCGTTGTCAGGCAGAAAATTCATGGCGGCACCTTTTTGCGTCTATGGGCCGCGCGCGGCCCGCTTCATGCGAAGAAAGCCGGGCGAACCAAGCCACGGCTTTCCTGTATCTTCATTGTACCTACGCGGTCATGGTCACGGTCTTGCGACGTTCCGGAAACATCATTTCATGCACCGCTGGACGATTTCCCACGCATTGGCCTCGGTCTGGCGGTATTCCTCCGGGGTCAGCCCCGCGCCCAGGGCGATGGTCCGGCGCAGGTCCTGGCCGACCAGGTCGCGCGGCGCGTGGGCATCGTTGTTGACCACCAGTTTGGCCCCGAACTTCCGGGCCATGGCCGCCACGTGGCCGTTGGTGTAGCTGTGGCCGCCACGGGTGGTGATCTCCAGGGCCACGCCCTTCTCCGCCGCCAGTTTGACCTCTTCCTCGGTGATCAGTCCGGGATGGGCCAGGATGTCCACCCCAGCCTCTATGGCCGCCAGGTTGGTGCCGGGGGCCACCGGCTCCACCGGGGTCTCGCCGTGCATGACCACCACCTGCGCCCCGCTCTTTCGGGCGGCAACGACCATCTCGCCGATCAGGGCGGGCGCGACGTGGGTCAGCTCCACCCCGGCCAGCACGTTGATGTCGTAGAAATGCCCGTGCTTCTTGACGAAGCGGAGCACGTTCTCCAGGGAGTGGTACATGGTGGCCTCGTCCGCATGGTCGGTCATGCAGATCGCCTTGTAGCCGATGACCTCGGCCCGGCGGACGAGTTCGGCGGGGATAAGCTCCCCGTCGCTGAAAACCGTGTGCGTGTGCAGATCGATCATGTGGACCCTACATCTTGTATTTGACGTCGTCTTCGGAGAGCCTGTCCAGCTCTTCCAGCCACTGGGACGAATCTTCCGTCTTGATGACCGCCTCCGGGTGCTCCGGGAACGGCCCGCCCGCCTCGTCCAGGACCGACTCGCCCGCCAGGATGGGGCATTCGGCCCGGACCGCCAGGGCGATGGCGTCCGAAGGGCGGCAGTCGATGCGCCGGGTCTCCTCGCCGGTGGACACCACCAGCTCGGCGAAGAAGGTCCCGTTCTCGATGTCGGTGATCTCCACGCGGGCGATGGTGCCGCCCAGCGCGGTGATGGAGTTGAGCAGCAGATCGTGGGTCATGGGCCGGGGAAAGGGAACCTTGTTGATGGCCATGGATATGGACATGGCCTCCACTGCCCCGATCCAGATGGGCAGGACCCGCGTCTCACCCTCGTCCTTGAGGACGATGATGGGCGACTTGCCCGCCTCGTCCAGCGCAAGCCCGAAAATCTCGACCTTTACCACGGCTGCCCCGCCCTCTCCCCTACCAGGGAGTGTTTCTTGGCTTCCACGATCTTCACCGGGACCATCATGCCCGTCAGTCCGGTCCGTTCCTCCATGACGACGTTGACGATCCGGCCCGCCGGGTCGCGCCCTTTCCAGGACACGGCCCCGTCCTCCTGCATCCGGCTCAAACCCTCGATGAACGCGTCGGTCCGGGCTCCAACCAGATTCTTTAGACATTTTCTAGTAATATTATTTTGCAGAGTCTGCAAGCGCAGCAGTCTTTCCGCCGCCTCTTCGGCCGGGACCTTGGGCTCCATGTTCACGGCGGCCACGCCCGGACGGTCGGAATACTTGAAGGAAAAGCTCGATTCGAAGCCCACCCGCTCGACCATCTCCAGGGTCTGAAGGAAGTCCTCATCGGTCTCGCCGGGGAAGCCCACGATCAGGTCCGTGGTCAGGCTGATGTCCGGCCTGGCCTCGCGCAGCCCGTCCACGATGGAGAGATAGCGGGCCATGTCGTACTTGCGGCGCATGGCCTTGAGCACGCGGTCCGACCCGGCCTGCATGGGCAGGTGCAGGGAGGGGCAGAGGTTCGGCAGCTCGCCGAAGGCCCGGATGACCTCCGGGGCGATGTCCTTGGGGTGCGAAGTGGTGAACCGCAACCGGTCCAGGCCGGGGATGGCGGCCACGGAATGCAGCAGCTGGGCGAAACTGACGCCCTTGCCGCCCTTGTCCAGGCCGAAGCTGTTGACGTTCTGGCCGAGCAGGGTGATCTCGCGCACCCCGTCTTCGGCCAGGGACCGGCATTCGGCCAGGATCGCCTCCGGGTCTCGGGACTTCTGGCGGCCGCGCGTGTAGGGCACGATGCAATAGGCGCAGAAGTTGTCGCACCCCTGCATGATGTTGACGAACGCCTGGCGCGTCTCGTCGGCCACCGGCACCGTCTCGGACGGCGGCTCGCGCTCCTCGTACAGGGTCACGAAGTCCAGCAGGGCCACGCGGTCGTCGAGGTTCTCGGCAATGCGCTCCAGGGCGTTGGGCGCGCCCGCGATGCCGTCCGAGCCGAAGACCAGGCGCACGAACGGAAACCGCTCGAAGAACCCCCTGCCTATCTGCTGGGCCACGCAGCCGCCCACGGCGGCGAACACGTTCTCGTCACGCTTGAGGTGCGCGGCCACACGCCCCAGCTCGCTGTAGACCTTCTGCTCCGGCTTGTCGCGCACGGAACAGGTATTGAGGATGTAGACCTGGGCCTCGTCCTCGCCGGCCTCCTCCCACCCCCTGCTCGTGAGGGCGCGGGCGAGCCACTGCGAATCGTGGACGTTCATCTGGCACCCGAAGGTGGTGATGTGGAATTTCATCTATTAGATACCCCGCCCCTCAACGGGGCCTTGGTGCTTGTTCCCGGACGGATTTTCCCGCCGTCTCAGGAAATAGGCACTGTCGGGCCGGGTGTCCAGGTTGTGCAGTCCGTTGCTCAATCCACCAGGGGGCCGAACACGGATTCGAACCGCTTGAAAAACTCCTCGACGGTGAAGGAATGCTCCTGGGTGCCCTTGCGCTCCACGGCATAGGTGGCGCAGGTGGCCCCCAACCGGCAGGACTCGACCACGGTGCGGCCCATGGCCAGTCCCTTGAGCAGGCCCGCGCGGAAGGCGTCTCCGGCCCCGGTGGGGTCGAGCACTTCCTTTGCCGGGACCACGCCGATGGTGGTGTCGCCGTCCTGGCAGCTGACCATGGAGCCCTTTTCGCCCAGCGTGGTGATCAGGTAGCCCACCTGATCGACGATGTCCTCCTTGGACAGGCCGGTGGACTTCATGACCATCTCCAGCTCGTAGTCGTTGACGATCAGGATCTCGGCGCCGTTGATGGCCGCCTTCAGATTGTCGCCGCCCAGGGCCGGAATCTGCTGGCCCGGATCGAAAATGTAAGGGATGCCGTTGTCCCGGTAGTATTTCGGGTGATCGACCATGTCGTTGATGTTGCCCGGCGCGATGAGGCCAATGGCTTCGGACGGGTCGATGCGGCTCATGTCGTACTGGCAGGGATACTTCATGGCCCCGGGATTGAACCCGTTGATCTGGTTGTCGGACATATCCGTGGTGATGTAGCACCCGGCGGTGAATTCCTGTTCGATGGTCCGGATGCCGTCCAGGGCGATGCCGTACTGCTGGAGCCGTTCGTCATAGGGGCCGAAGTCCCTGCCCACCTGGCTCAGGATGGTGGACTTTTCGCCGAGCAGGGACAGGTTGTAGGCGATGTTGCCCGCCGTGCCGCCGAAGCGCTCAACCAGCCCGTCCACCAGGAAGGAGACATTGAGAATATGTATCTTGTCCGGCAGGATGTGATTGGAAAACTTGTCGGGGAAGGTCATGATTCGGTCAAAGGCCAGGGAGCCGGAAATATAAATCTGCATGCTTTCTCCTTGCAGTGCGGTTTCGGACACCGGGAACCTACTTGCATGGTCCCGGACCTGTCAACGGCCAACCTCGCGGACCTATGCGCCGCCGGTTTCGTCCCTGATCCATTTCAGGAAATCGGGATTGCCGCCGGTCACGGGGAGGGCCACCACGCACGGGACCTCGTAGGAATGCACGGCCTTGACCGCGTCGGTCAGCTCCTCGACCAGTTCGGACCGGGTCTTGACGACGAGCACGGTTTCCTCCCCCCGCTCCACCTTGCCCCGCCACCAGTACAGGGAGCGCATGCCGGGCAGGATGTTGGCACAGGCGGCCAGCCGCCGCTCCACCAGGACCGCGCCGATGGCCTCGGCCTCTCCGGTGGACGCGCAGGTTATGTAGACGAACGATTCGGGCATGTCCCCTCCTCCGCTGTTCGGTTCGGGCAAGATGATACATGGTTCGCGGACGGACGCAAGTCGCCCGCCATTGACACTTGAGCCGCGGGATGGCAGATGCTACCACCGTCCGACACGGAGTACACATGAAAAAGAAAGAACGCGCAGCCGAGATCATGAACCGGCTCTCCAAACGGTATCCCGCCCCGGAACCGGCCCTGACCTGGTCCAATCCCTGGGAACTGCTGGTGGCCACGGCCCTTTCCGCCCAGTGCACGGACGAGCGGGTGAACTTGGTCACCCCGGTCTTCTTCGAGCGCTGGCCCGAAATCCGGGACGCCGCCGAGGCGGATGTGGCCGAGATCGAGGAGGTGGTCCGCTCCACCGGCTTCTTCCGCAACAAGGCCAAGAACATCAAGGCCGCCGCCACCCGGATCATGGGCGAATACGGCGGCGAGGTTCCCCGGACCATGGCCGAGCTGATCACGCTGGGCGGCGTGGCCCGGAAGACCGCGTCCATCGTCCTGGCCAACGCCTTCGGCGTGAACGAGGGCATTGCCGTGGACACCCACGTGAAGCGCCTCGCCTTCCGCATGGGGCTGACCGCGAACACCGACCCGCTGCGCATTGAAAAGGACCTCATGCCCTTGTTCCCGCAGGACAAATGGGGCGAAGTCAACCATTACCTTGTCTTCTTCGGACGCGAGGTCTGCCCGGCGCGCAAGCCCAAATGCGGCGAGTGCGAGCTGGCCGACATCTGTCCCAAAAAGGGAGTTCAATAATGTCCAAGCCCGGCGATTTCACCATTCACGCCACCGACAACCTGGCCCGCCGCGCCACCCTGACCACGGCCCACGGCGAGATCCAGACCCCCATTTTCATGCCCGTGGGCACCCAGGGCACGGTCAAGAGCCTGACCCCGCTGGACCTGGAGGAGATGGAGGCCCAGATCATCCTGGGCAACACCTACCATCTCTACCTGCGCCCCGGCGACGACCTGGTGGCCCGGCGCGGCGGCCTGCACAAGTTCGCCAACTGGAAACGGCCCATCCTCACGGACAGCGGCGGTTTCCAGGTCTTCAGCCTGGAGGGCATCCGCAAGCTCTCCGAGGAGGGCGTGGAGTTCCGCTCGTACATCGACGGGTCCAAGCATTTCTTCTCCCCGGAAAAGGCCATCGACATCCAGAAGAACCTCGGTTCGGACATCATGATGGTGCTCGACGAGTGCGTGGGCTACGGCAACGACCGGGCCTACACCGAGAAGTCCCTGGAGATGACCACCCGCTGGGCGCAGCGCTGCCGCGACCACTACCCCAAGGGGTCCGGCGACCAGCTCATGTTCGGCATCGTCCAGGGCGGATTCCACAAGGATCTGCGCGACCGCTCCCTTGAGCAGCTTCGGGAGATCGACTTCGAGGGGTTCGCCATCGGCGGATTGTCCGTGGGCGAGTCCACCGAGGAGATGTACGACATCCTGCACCACATCGCGCCCAAGCTGCCCTCGAACAAGCCGCGCTACCTGATGGGCGTGGGCACCCCGCTGGACATCCTGGAGGGCGTCTCCGCGGGCGTGGACATGTTCGACTGCGTGCTGCCCTCGCGCAACGCGCGCAACGGCACCCTGTTCACCTCGCTCGGCAAGGTGAACATCAAGCGCGCGGAATACGCCGAGGACGACTCGCCGCTCGATCCCAACTGCGGCTGCTACACCTGCCGCAACTTCACCAAGGCGTACCTGCGCCACCTGTACATGGCCAAGGAGCTGCTCTCCTACCGGCTGAACACCTACCACAACCTGTATTACTACCTGGACCTCATGAAGCAGGTCCGGCAGGCCATAGAGAACGGCACGTTCCGGGAATTGAAGGCGAAGGTGGAGGCGGCCTACGGCCCGAAATAAGGGCTAGGCCCCGCGCGGGTCGCACCCCCCGGAAGGGGCGGTGTCGTCGAGGCCGAGGAGCGCGGCCGGATACCGCTCCGCGCATTCGAGCAGGGTCAGGTTGTCCGGGCTCGCGGCCGTGGCCTCGCCCATGGAGCCGAGGAGCTTGTCCAGGAACCCGTACTTCTGGTCGAATTCCTCATAGACCCGCTTCTCCCCTTCCATGTTGACGACCTTGAGAACGTCCAGCACCCGCATCTCGTGCAGCTCGCGCGCGGGGGCGTATATCTCGCACCCCGGCACGTCGGCGAGCACGGTATAGCCCGCGCGCTGGAGCACCCCGAACAGGTCGGAGACCAGGGTCGCCGGAGCCATGATGGCGTCGGAAATCTCCTCCACCGACGGCAGCGGCCTGCCCTCGTGGAACCGCCGGGCCAGTACGATCATCATCAGCAGGGCGATCTTCTGCCGCTCATACGGCGTGGCCGTACCGAAATACCGCTGCTTCACGAAGGAATTGATGTTCTGCCAGGCGTAACTGACCTGGGCCCCGAGCAGAACAAGGACCCAGCTGATGTAGATCCAGATCAGGAGCAGCGGCAGCTGGGCGAAGCTGCCGTAAATGGCGTTGTACTTGGCCGCCCCGATCTGCCAGTTGATGTACAGCCACTGGGCCAGCTGCCACAGCACGCCGCCGACCACGCCGCCGATGAGCGCGGCGGCGATGTTCACCCGGGTGAACGGGATGAAGGCGTACATGAAGGTGAAGGCCATGGAGATGAGGACGTAGGGAGCGACCTTGAGAAAGGCGGACTCAAGAAAGCCGATGGCCTCGGTGCTGAGCAGATCGGAGACCATCTGCTGCTGTTGCAGGCTGACGTTGAAGCTGGAGGCGATGAAGAAGACCAACGGGCAGATCAGGATGACCGGGAAAAAGTCGGCGACCTTGCGCCAGGGCGACCTCCCCTTGGTCACGTTCCAGATGGTGTTGAACGCCTTCTCCGTGGTCCCCACCAGGGAGAATACTGTGAACAGCAGCGTGGCCACGCCCACCCAGCCCAGGGCCTGGACGTTGGTCCGGTCGATGTACTCGATGATCTTGTCCGCCACCTCGGCCCGGCCCGTGGTCAGCTTGAGGATCATGGTCCGGATGAAGTCCGTGTTCTGGAGGCCGAACCCCTTGGAGATGGAGAACGCCACGGCCAGGAACGGGACGATGGACAGGATGGTGGTGAATGTCAGGGCCGCCGCGCGGATGACCGTCTGGTCCTTCACGAAGCTGTACCCGACGAGATAGAGCAGCCGCCAGGCGCCGCGCCAGATACGGAGCGGAAACGGGGTCTCCGGGGTATTCCGGACCCATATGCCTTCCTTGAAGTGCCGCTTGACGCTCAATGCGGTCCGTTCCACGTTCGTCGGGGTCATGACTGCTCCACTCGGTTTCGCTGTTCGGATTCTCGCCCCCGGATCAAAAGAGATCCCTGAAGAAATCAAAGGACTTCTTGGGCAGGCTCAGGATGTTGAAGACCGTGTCGTTGACGATCTTGCCGGTGGGAACGTCCACCTTGGGGTCGGTCAGCTTGCCCGTGAGCCGCAAGGTCACGCTCGGCACCGCCACGAAGTCGTTGCGGATGGAGATGTCGATGGTGTCGTCGCCCAGGCTGAAACTGCCATGGCCCTGGGCCTTGAGCACCGGGGGCGCGTCCAGCTGCGCCGTGGTCAGGGTGAAGACGCCCTTGTCCACGTCCGCTTCCACGTTCGCGGTCTTGAATACCGTTCGCGGGCTGGGCTTGGCCACCTGCGTCTTGCCGATCATCGCGCCGCGCCCTTCGTCCACCGGTTTGGCCGGGGCGTCGTATCCCGTGAACTTGAACGATCCGTTGTTGATGCGCACCGTGACCTTGCCCGACAGGCTGTCCAGGGTCTCGTCGTCGGTGCCGCCCGTGCTGGTGAGGTCGGCCCGGAGGTCGGTCTCGCCCCGGACGTACTCCCGCTTGGCCAGGTCCGCCATGAGCGGCCCGGCCTGCATGTTGTCCACATCCAGGAAAAGATGCGTGTCCAACCGCTCCACGTAGGCCGTCCCCTTCCACGTGGCGTTCAGCGCCCCGCCGTAGAGAAGGCCGGTGACCTTGGAAACCTGGATCACGCCCTCGCTGGCGCGGATGGAACCCTCCAGGGACTCGGTCCTGATCTTGGCCAGGGTGAAATCACTGAAGAACGCCTTGCCGTTGAGCCTGAGGGCGCGCAGAAATTCCAAAGGCAGGTCCGCCGGCGGGGCCTCCGGGACCTTGCCCGCGCGAACGTCGCTCAGGCTGGGCGCGGGGGCCGGGGAGAGATACCGGTCGAGGTTGAAGCTTCCTGCGGCCAGGGAGAAGGCCAGCTGGGGGTCCGCCCATCCCGTGCCCATGACGTGGGCCTTGATCGTGGTGCCGTCCAGGTCGCCCTTGAGCTCGCTGAGGGTGAACCCGTCCTTGTCCGCCCGGAAATGCGTCTGCACCGAGGCCTTGCGCAAGGCGTCCGGGTCATTGGTGCGCAGGTTCTTGCCGGTCAGCAGGTAGATCATCCGCCTGGGGTCGGCCCCGGCCACGGCCAGGTCGCCCTCGGCGTAGGGAACCTTGGCGGCCCCGACGTACCGGGCATTGCCGGTGACCGGGGTCTCCAGAAGCTGGAAAGTACCGTCGGCCAGCTCGACGGACGTCTTGTCGGTATCGAACCCGACCTTGCCCGCGAACGTCATGCGCTTGGCGTCCTTGGGCAGCAGCGGCGAGGTCAGGTAGCCGCTCACGGCCATGTCCGAACCGGACGCGTACGCCTTGTCCAGCCCCAGAGTGAACGGGCCTTCGGCCGTCGCGTTCAGGGTCTCCAGCCTGCCCGGACCGCGAAGCTTCACGCCCGCGGACAGGATGCTGGTCCAGAATTCCGTGCTCTCCGGCCCTCTGGGTCGGAATTTCAGGTCCACGTCCGCCTTGGCGTAGGGCAGGACCACGGGTTCGCCCGAACCGCCCTTGATGGACGCTTTGCCCTCGCCCAGGGAGAGGGTGGCCGCTCCGCTGAGGTGCTTGAAGATGTATATGGACCGCCCTTCGGGCGGACAGGCCATCTTTGACAGGGCGAGCTCCAGGTGCAAGCGTCCGTGGCCGCCCGCCTGGAAGGTTTCCTGGCGCAGGAACTCGAACCCGCGCCGTTGGGACTCGGCGTCGATAACCGCGTTCAGGGCCAGGGTCGGCTCGCCCTTGGCGCCGGCCGAGCCGATGGCCACGCTCATCCGGCCGCCCAGGGAGGCCATGCCCTCGCGGATGGCCCCGGCGTCGAAATCGATACCCTTGTCCGTGGCAGCGACCTTGAGACGGATGTCGGAGATCAGGGTGTCGAGCACCTTGAAGCCATCGGCGCGGACGGTGCCGCTGCCCCGAAAGGCGCGGAAGAATTCCAGATTGTAATCATCCCAGATGAACGGGGTGCCGGTGCGGAACAGAGGCAGGTAGCGGTCGAGGTCGATGGTGTCGCCGCGCAGGGCGAAGTCGAACACCGGGGATTCGTATCCCTTGAAGCCCAGCTCGCCCCGGACGGTGATGTCGTCCAGGGTCACCACCAGATCCTTGAAGCGCACGCCCTCCTCGGTCACCCGGATGAAGGTGGCCAGGGCGCTGCTGTTCAGGCCGTCCACGTCCTTGACCGGCATGTCCGGCGCATAGCGGGCGATGAGGGTCCGGGGCGCGAAGGGATGGACGGTGACGTGTCCGCTGAGGTTCAGCCCCTCGTCCAGGTTGCCGCTGTCGATGTCGCCCTCGGCCAACAGCCCGAGGAAGCTCGCCTTGACGTCTTCCAGGGATATCCGGTTGTTCTCCCAGTCCACGTCCAGGTCCGCCAAAAACTCTCCCGGCTCCACCTTGTCCGGCAGGAAGTCGCCGTAGACATGGGCCTGCACCGAGGTGTTGCTGAGAATCGGCAGGGAGGCGCCTGCATCCAGCCGGACCATGCCCTTGAGCTCGATGTCCGCTTTGACTCCCTTGTCCTGCCAGGAAAAACTGCTGGTCGCGGAAAACGGCACGTCATCGCCCAGGCTGATAATCCCGGTGCGAATGTCGATGCCGGAAAGCCGGTATTCGTCCCCGTCCCGCTCGTCGCGGAAGAGCAGCTCCGCACCGGTTATCTCCACGCTGGCGATGGAAAAGGTCCAGTCATCGGTCACGGAGACATCCACACCGGGTTTCTCCTCGCCCTGAAGCAGGGTCTGCCAGTTGAACAGCCCTTCCCCGTTGCGGACGATGACGGCATCCAGGCCGTCCAGATCCAGAGAGTCTACCTCCACATGCCGGGAAAAGAGCGGGATGACCCTGACGCTGATGCTCAGGTCGTCGAAATGGGCCGCCGGACCGTCGCCGAAGCCGGGCGCCTCGCCGATGTCCAAGTCCTCGGCGACCAGGGCGAGTCTCGGCCAGATGTCGATATCCAGATCACCCTTGAGGGTCACGTCCCGGTTCAGGACGCCTTCGAGTTCGGCCACGAACCGGGCGCGAAACTCGCCGGTATCGATGTAGTAGGATGCCAGGAACAACCCGCCGGCCAGCAGCGCCACGACCACTGCCAGGACTTCGACCAGGAATCGGACAACCCACTTAATCACGATCGGTCTCCTGGCGGTCGCTCATGCGGAAGGCACTGGACCCGAACACCAGCCCGGTCTTGCGGGCGATGCGCTTGCATTTGACCTTGAAGGCGCAGAAAGCGCCCTCCCAGGCCCCGTCCAGAGCCTCGAAATTGCCCTGCCCCTTGCTCAGGATAACGTCGCTTGCGCGCATGCGGTCGAGAAATTCGGGGGTGCAGCGGGAGAGGACCGTGCCGGGGGTGTCCACCCCGCTCTCCACCACGCGGCACAGGGAAGTCATGCCCACGGCGCGGGCGTCGGCCATGGTCGCGTCGTTGAGCACCGGCCGGGAGCGGACCGCGTAGGTCACGTCGCACCCCATCCGCCGCAGCTCGCGCACCAGGAGCTTGTCCAGGACGATCTCGCCGGTATTGTCCCCCAGGATGAGCACCGACGCGCCGGGGACCACCCGCTCCCGAAAGGCGCGCATGACCTTCGGAGACAGGGACTCGGCCACTTCGGCCAGCTCCTTCTCCAGGTCGAAATCCAGGTCCACGCCCCGATCGATGTAGTTGCCGATGACCGCGAGCTCCAGGGCCAGGGCCAGGGGATCGCCGACTTCGCGCTCGGCCTCCACGCGGTCCTGCAATGCGGGCAGCAACCCCAGGACAAAGGCGTTGGCCTCCCGTTTGTCGTCTGCGTAAAGGTCGCGGATGCCGGTCTTCTGGCGGACCAGGTTGGCCAGCACGCTGGCCACGGCGGGCGGCGGCACGTCCATGTCGAGGGTGGGGAGCAGCGCCTCCCATTCGGCGACGATCTCCTGCTGAAGGCGCTCGTCGTCAGGGCAGGCGAGACGCGCCTCCTGCACCGCCATTCTCTTGAAACAGGGCATGCATTCCAACGCCGTATCCATATCGAAAGCCCGCTATCGGTGAGGGTTCTTTGCCGTTCATGGACGTAGGGCCGATCCATAACTCCATGACTTCATAGATAGATCGCACAACGGCCCACCGTTGGCAAGGCGGTCCTTGGATTTGTCGGGAGGGGGTTACAGGGCGTCGGGAAAACAATCGGCGGTCAGGCCAACCACGCAGATGCCCGTCTTGTCGGCAAAGGCGACGGCGGCCTCGCGGTCGAAAAACAGGCTCTTGCCCGCCTCAACGCCGATGCAGGTGGCCTTGCCCTCGGCCATGACCTTGAGGGTGTCCAGGCCGAAGCTGGGCAGATCGACCTCGCGCTGTTGGCCGGGCTTGAAGACCTTGACCACCACGCAGTCCTTGCCGCCGAACTCGAAGCCGCGGCGAAGGGCGGCGTCCGTACCCTCAAGGGCTTCCACGGCGGTGACGATGCCCTCGCGCACCACCACGCACTGCCCAACGTCCAACCGGCCGAGTTCCTTGGCCACGGTCCAGCCGAACTTGAGGTCGCGCCATTCGCGCTCGTCCGGGGAACGGCGGGTGAGAACGCCTTCCGGGGCGAGCAGATCGGGCTGGTATTCGTGGGCCTTGACCACGGTCATGCCCTCCTTCTCGAACTCGCTGGAGATGATCGAGAGGAGCGCGGAGTCGCCCCTGTCCTTGCGGCCCATGATGAGCTTGATGGCGCGCATGTCCAGGTGGCGGATGTCCATGACCTTGGGCTTCTCGATGGTCCCGGCCATGATGACCTTGTCCACCTTCTCGGACTTGAGGTAGTCGATGAGCTGGTTGAGCTTGCCGAGCTTGAGTTCCTTGAAGACGTCGGCGTACGGGACCACGTCCATGTTGGTGTGGCCGGTGAATCCGGCAACCACGAGCCGATGGCCCTGGGCCTTGACGCCCTGGGCCACCAGCACGGGAAATTGCTTTCCTCCGGCGATAAGACCGATGGTTGTCGGCGTATCGGACATGAACCCGTTCTAGGCGCCGTTGGCGCAGCGTTGCTTGTGGTCCGGGGTGACGCCGTTTCGGCTCTCGCGGATGAAGGACACCAGACGCTCAACCGGAGCGATGCCGGGCAGCTCCTCCTCCACCTGGGCCAGGCTCTGTTCCTTGGTCAGGCCGGAGCGGAAGATGATCTTGTACGCCTTTTTCAGCCCCTTGCAGGTATCGGCGTCGAAGCCGTTGCGCCGCAGTCCGATGAGGTTGGGGCCGAAGAGCATGCCGCGCACGCCGTGGGCCAGCATGAACGGAGGCACGTCGAGCTTGTAGCCGCTCGCGCCGCCCAGGAAGGAGTACTCGCCGATGTGGATGAACTGCTGCACGGCGGACAGACCGCTGATGGTCACGTTGCGGCCGACTACGACGTGTCCGGCCAGTTGCACGGCATTGGCCAGAATGACGTTGTTCCCGACATTGCAGTCGTGAGCGATGTGCGAATAGGCCATGAACATGCAGTTGGAGCCGATAACGGTCTCGCCTTCGCCCTGCACGGTGCCGCGATGGATGGTCACGCATTCGCGGATGATGTTGTTGTCGCCGATGCGGGTGAAGGTCTTCTCGCCCTTGAAGGCGCTGTGCTGCGGCTCGCCGCCGACCACCGCGTGCGGGTGGACGTGGTTGTTGCAGCCCATCTCGGTGTTGGCCTGGATCACGCAATGGGATTCGAGATAGGTGTTGTCGCCGATCTTTGTGTCGGCTCCGACAACGACGTACGGGCCGACCTTGACGCCCGCGCCCAGTTCCGCCGACGGATCAATGACGGCGGAAGGATGAATGAGACCGGACATTACATGTCCCCCTTATTGGCAATGGCGGCGGAGAACTCGCCCTGGCAGGCGACCTGCCCGTCCACGAGAGCCACGCCGCGCATCTTCCAGATGTTCATTTTCTGCTTCAGGAACTCCACGTTCAGGATGAGCTGGTCACCCGGAACAACGGGACGGCGGAACTTGACCTTGTCCAGGCCGGTGAACAGGAAAACCTTGTCGCCCAGCGGCTCGTCAAAGGAGCTCATGACAAAGACCGCGCCGGTCTGGGCCAGGGCCTCCAGCTGGAGGACGCCGGGCATGACGGGCAGTCCGGGGAAATGCCCCTGGAAGAACTCCTCGTTCATGGTCACGTTCTTCATGGCCTTGAGCCGGGCGCCCGGCTCGAACTCCAGCACGCGGTCCACCAGCAGGAAGGGATAGCGATGCGGGAGCATCTCCATGATTTGTCGTATATCGAGAGGGAACTGGTTACTCATCGCTCGCTCCGCCGGCCGCCAGCAATGCGGCCAATTCTTTTTCCAATTTCTTCACGCGCTTGAACAGCTCGGGCAGCTTGGGCGTGCAGACGCCCACGGCCCTGAAATAATCCTTGGCGTTGATGGCGGGGCTTCCGGCCATCCTGCTCCCCGGCTCCACGTCGCTGAGGATGCCGCTCTGGGCGGCCACCATGGCGCCGTCGCCGATTTTCACGTTGTCCGGCACGCCGGTCTGACCGGCCAGGACCACGCCGTTGCCGATCACAGTCGACCCGCCGATGCCGGTCTGGCCGATGATCAGGCAGTTCTCGCCGATGTCGACGTTGTGGCCGACCTGGACCAGGTTGTCGATCTTGGTGCCCCGGCGCACGCGGGTGACGTCCAGGGCCGCGCGGTCGATGGCCGTGTTGGAGCCCACCTCCACGTCGTCCTCGATGGACACGGTCCCGATCTGCGGGATCTTCATGTGGCCCAGCGGGGTCTGCGCATAGCCGTAGCCGTCGCCGCCGAGCACCGCTCCGGGCTGCAGGATCACTCGGTCGCCCACGGTCAGGCCACCCATGACCACGCAGTTGGGGTACAGGATGCATTTGGAACCGATGACGGTCTCCTCCCCCACGTAGACCCCGGCGAAGAGGACGGTCTCGGCCCCGATGACCGCCCCCGCGCCAACAAAGGCGAAGGGATGGACCGTGGCCGACGGGTCAACCTGCGCGTCGGGATGGATGAAGGCCAGCTCATGGATGCCCGTGAGGCACCCCTGGGGACGCGCAAAGACGTCCACCACGCGGGCCAGGTCCATGTACACGTTGGCGCTGACCAGCGCGCACGGGACCTTTTCGGCATAAGAGCCGGATGTGAGGACACATCCGGCTTTGGTGATTTCCAGCTGGGGCAGATATTTCGGGTTGACCAGGAAGGACAGATCGTCCGGTCCGGCCTTCTCCAGGGTGTTGACCCCGGAGATTTCCCTATCCGCGCCGGTGTATTCAAGCCCGAGCTTTTCGGCCAGGGCGGACAGCTTCATGCTCATTCAACTACTTTCCGGCTTTCTTCGCCTTGTTGAGTTCCTTGATCAGAACCTCGGTGATGTCCAGGCCGTCGGCGATGTAGGCCAGGCCGGGGGTCTGCTTGTCAAAGGCGATGGTGTAGCCGTTGGCGGAGCAGTAGTCCATGATGACCTTTTCCAGGGTCTTCAGCACGGGCTTGCCCAGCTCGTTCTGCTCGGCCTGGATGGCCTTCTGGTACGCGGAGAAATCCTCGTTCCAGTCACGGCCGCGGCGGCGCAGTTCAGTGACCTTGTCCTGCAGGGTCTTGCCGTCGAACGCCTTGCTGTCGATCTGCATCTTGAGCTTCTCGAGGTCTTCGCGCTCCTTCTTCAGCTGATCGCCGCGGGCGGTGAACTTGGCGTCGAGTTTTCCGCGAACTTCCTTGCCGTAATCCGAATCCTGCACGATCTGCTTGGTGTTGAAGACCGCGATCTTGGTTTCGGCAAAAGCCACGGCCTGGAACAGGAACACGAAACAAACGGCAAAAAGGCAGATTTTCTTCATTCTATGACTCCTTAACTCATTGAGAGCGATTTTGTTCTAGAAATACTGGCCCATGAGCAGCTCGATGGTGTGCTGCTTGGAACCGTCGATGTCGTCCAGGGCGTAGCCGTACACAAGGCCGACGGGACCCATGGGGGAATACCAGTTGATGCCGGCGCCGACAGACTTGTACAGGCCCAGGGACGGAGCGGCCTCGCCGCCGCGCTTGACCTTCTCGAAGTAGGTCTCCCCTTCCTTCCAGGAGTTACCGGCGTCAAAGAAGCCGAGGACGGTGATGCCCAGCTCCTTGCTGATGGGCCGCTTCAACTCGAGGTTCGTGTAGAACGCCTTGTCGCCGCCCACCGTGGCCGTCGAATTCGGGCCTTCGGTCGGCGATATGTAGTAGTTGTTGTAGCCGCGCACCGTATCGATGCCGCCCAACTCGAACCGCTGCGCCGTGGGGAGGTCGTCGCCGCCGAAGTTCTTGTGCAGGTAGCCCGCCCAGAACTTGGAATGGAAGACCACTTCCTCGAACACCGGGTGCCACCAGGAAAAGTCGCCCATGTACTTGACGAAGTTGTCGGTGCCGGCCAGGGGGCCGCCGCCGAAGACCAGGGTCAGCTTGGTGACGGTGCCGGTGGTGGTGTTGCGGAAGTCGTCCCGCGTGTCGCGGGTGGCCATGCCGGTCAGGGTCGAGGACAGGTGATAGCCCTCGTCGTCCATGATCTTCTGGGAGGCCTTGCTGGACACGTCGAAGATCTTGTAGGACTCCAGGCCGTAGTTCCACTTCAGCTTGGTGTATTCGCCCACGGGGTACGAGAAGTTCAAGTTACCGCCGATGGAATCGATGGAGTACTGGTTGTAGTCCGTGTCGCGCTTGAAGGCCTCGACGCCGAAACCGAGGTCGGTGTCGTTGATGTGCGGGTTCCGGAAGTACAGAATGTACTTATTGGTGGAGCCGCCGATCTGGCCGTTGAAGCCGGTCTCGTAACCGCGTCCGAACAGGTTCTTCTCGGAGATCTCGCCGCCGAAGAAGATGCTGTCATAGGTGGAGTAGCCGATACCGCCGCTGATCTTGCCGGTGGCCTTGTCCTTGACCTTGACCACCAGGTCCATCTCCTCGGGGTTGCCGGTGGGCACCGGGGCGATGTCGACCTTTTCAAAGTAGTCGAGGTTGGTCAGCCGCTGGTTGGACCGTTTCAGCTTGTCGCCGCTGAACTGGTCGCCGTCGCCCAGGCGCATCTCGCGCAGGATGACGTTGTCGCGGGTCACGGTGTTGCCTTCGACGAGCACCCGACGGATGTGCACCCGCTGATGCTTGGCGATGGTGTAGACGACGTCGACGATCTTGGTCTCGGGATTGTCTTCGAGCTGCACGCCCACGTCGGCGTAGGCATAGCCGTAATTATTGTAATAGGCCGTCAGGGCGGCCACGTCGCTCCGCAGGATCAGGCGGTCGAAGTACTCGTCCTCTTCCTTGAGCCGATCGATGTCGGTCACTTCCAGCAGCTTGGACGGATCCTCGATGAGGTCGCCCTTGAAGGAGGTCGTGCCCATCTTGTAGCGGTCGCCTTCGAACACCTTGTAGATGACGTCGATGCCGTCGTCCTTGATGTCCACCTCGGGCTGTCCGACCCGGGCGGTCAGGAATCCCTTGGACTGATAATAGGCCATGATGGCTGCGGCGTCGCGCTCCAGGAGCTCCTCCTTGAGCACGCCGGAATCGTTGATCCAGGAGAACATGCCGCGCTCCTTCAGGGCCAGGACGTCCTTGATGTCGTCCGGATCAACCTGCTTGGCGCCGTCGATGATGACGTGTTCGATGTACAGCTGCGGTCCTTCGTCGATGACGTAGGTCAACCGGGCTATGCCGGTGCCGGCGTCCTCGATCTCGTGGGTGACCTGGGCCTTGTAGTACCCTTCCTTGCGGTACATCTCGCGGATCACCCGGATGTCGTCGGACAGGACCTTGGGGTTGACGACGCTGCCCTTCTTGGTGGAGACGGCCTCGAGGATGTCCTCGGCGTCTATCTCGTGCGCTCCGCGCACGCCGAGCGCCTGGATCCGCGGCTTCTCCTTGACCACGAAGGTCACCTTCTTGCCGTCCTCGACGTCTTCCACTTTGACGGTGACGTCGTCGAAATATCCGAGATCATATACGTTTTTAAGGGCGGTATTGACGCTCTTGGCGGTCAGCATGTCGCCCTTCTGCAGGGTCATGCGCATCAGGACCACTTCCTTGTCCAGGACCTTGGTCCCATCCACGTCCACCTCGGCCACGATGTCGAGCCTGAGGAGGTCCATGCGCATGCGGTCGACCAGCGCGTCCACGGCCGGGAGCAGGTTGATCAGCCCGTCCTTGGAAACCGACATCTTCTTGCCGGGGTCGGTGGCGTAGGTGTCTATCAGCCGGGCGTCCAGGGTCAGGCTCTCGCCGATCTGGTTCAGGGTGCCGTACACGGCGAATTCGGCTCCGGCCAGGAGGCCCAGCTCGCGGGCCTTGGCGGGATCGAAACGATCATAGCCCTTCTCGTCCACCAGGCGCTTGACCTCGGCCGGATCCACGACCTTGAAGCCCGCTTCGCCCAGCCGGTCGGAAAGCAGTTCGGGAAGACTGTCCTTGAGGTAGCCCAGGTCGTTGCCGGCGTTGACCTCGAAGGGCAGCACCGCAACGGAAACGTTCTGGGTCAGGGTCTGTGCGGCGTGCGCCGCTCCCGCGGCCGACAGCACGACGAGAGCAACCACCCCAATCGCAATCCTGCGAACGAGATTACTGAGCATAGAGTTCTCCTGAACGCAATTCGAGGCGCCGATGCATCATTCCTGCGAGCTCCGGATTATGTGTAACGACCACAAAGGTCATACCCAATTCATTATTAAGAGTGGCTAACAGTCTGCCTATCATGGCACCGTTCTCTTCATCAAGGTTGCCGGTCGGCTCGTCCGCGAGCAGGACCTTGGGCCGCAGCAGGATGGCCCTGGCAATGGCCGCCCGCTGGCGTTCCCCGCCCGAAAGCGTGGTCACCTTGTGTTCGAGCCTGTGCGAAAGTCCAACCATGTCGAGCGCTTCCCTTGCAAGGCGCATCCCCTCGGAACGCCCCTTCCCGGCTATGAAGGCGGGCATCGCCACGTTCTCCAGCGTGGAGAACTCCGGCAACAGGTGGTGGAACTGGAAGACGAACCCGATTTCCCGGTTGCGCAATTCCGCCCTTGCCCTGTCTCCCAAGGTGCCGAGATCGACACCATTCAAAAATATCTTGCCGCTGGTCACGGTGTCCAGCGTACCCAACATGTGCAGCAGCGTGGTCTTCCCCGATCCCGACGCGCCCAGGATGGCCAGCGACTCGCCGCGGGGGATGTCCAGATCGACCCGACGGAGCACGCGGACCACTTCGGACGGTCCGTCGAACTCCTTGCCGACGTCAATCAGTCGGTATATCGCCTCATTACTCATAACGCAAGGCCTCCGACGGACTGAGGGCCGCGGCCCTGCGCGCGGGATAAATGGTCGCCACGAAACACAGGAGAAACGCGGCCGCACCGATGGCGAAAAGATCCACGGCCTCCAGCCGGACGGGCAGGTAGTCCACTGGGTAGACGTTGCTCGGCAGCTTGATGAACTGGTATTTCTTCAGCAGCAGGCTGACCGGAACGCCGATCAGGAAGCCGAACACGGTGCCGGCCAGGCCGATGAAGGTCCCCTGGAGCATGAAGATGTTCCGGATGCTCCCCTTGTCCGCACCGAGCGACATCAGCACCGCGATATCCTTGGTCTTCTGGATGACCAGCATGACCAGAGTGGTGACGATGCTGAAGGAGCCGACCAGGACGATCATGGCCAGGATGATGAACATGGCGGACTTTTCCAGCTCCAGGGCGGCGAACAGGTTGGCGTTCATCTCTTGCCAATTGCGGACGTAGACCGTGAAGGAGGAGATGGCGTCACGCAGGTCGCTGGAGATCTGCTTGACGTTGTAGACGTCGTTGACGCTGATCTCCAGTCCGGAAACCAGGTCGCCCTTGAAGCCGAGCAATTGGCGGGCCGCCGGGATGCTGACGTAGCCGAGCGACGAGTCGTATTCGAACATGCCGGTACGGAAGATGCCCGCCACCACGAAGCGGCGGACCTTGGGCGTGAACCCGGCAGCGCTGGACTGCCCGGACGGAGACAGGAGATTCACGAAGGACCCTTCGGTCAGCCCCAGCCGCTTGGCCAGCTCGGAACCGATGATGATCCCGGGAAAGTCGTCCGACGCCTTGAGCCGCTCGATGTCGCCGCTGACCATGTCCTTGGAAAGGGACAGGACCGAACCCGAGGTGTCGGGGTCGATGCCCCGCAGGACCACGCCCTTCACGCCCGTGCGGGTGGAAAGCATGACCTCGGAATAGACGAAGGGCGTCACACCTATGACGCCCGGAACCTTCATCGCTTCGTCGGCCAGCTCTTTGTAGTCGCTGATGCCGCCGCGCAACGACGTCACCAGGATATGGGCGTTGACGCCCAGGATCTTGTCGCGCAGGTCGGTGGAAAAACCGTTCATCACGCCGATGACCACAATCAGGGCGCCTACCCCGATGGCCACTCCGCAGATCGCGAAGAGCGATATGACGGAGATGAACGACTGCTTGCGCAGGGCAAACAGGTAGCGGGTGGCGATGAACGTCTCAAACCGCATACAACCTACCCGGCCTCCGGCCTGAGCAGCGGGAAGAGAATGACCTCGCGGATGGAGGCGGAGTCCGTGAGCAGCATGACCAGCCGGTCGATGCCGATGCCCTGTCCGGCTGCCGGGGGCATGCCGTATTCCAGTGCGCGGACGTAGTCCTCATCCATGAAGTGCGCCTCTTCGTCGCCGGCCTCCTTCTCCTGGACCTGAACCTCGAATCGGCCCCGCTGGTCCACGGGATCGTTCAGTTCGGAGAAGGCGTTGGCCATCTCGCGGCCGGTCATGAACAGCTCGAAGCGGTCGGTGATGTCGGGGTTGTCGTCGTTGCGACGGGACAGCGGAGAGATATCCGTGGGATAATGGTAGATGAAGTGAGGCTGGATCAGCTTGGGCTCGACCAGCAGGTCGAAGAGCTTGGCCTGCAGCTTGCCGAGCTTCTCGTCCTTGATGACCTTCTCGCCCTTCTCCCGAACCATGGCCGCACACTTGTCATAGTCCATGTAGACATCGGCGGAGACTCCGCCGATCTTCTCCAGGGACTCGTGGAAGGGCATGCGGGTCCAGGCGCCGACGGACAGGTCGATCATCTCGCCCTGGTACGGAACCACGGCGGAACCGGTGACCTTCTCGGCGATGCGCGAGACCATCTCCTCGGTGAGGTCCATGAGGTCCTCGAAGGTGGCGTAGGCCCAGTAGAACTCGAGCATGGTGAACTCGGGGTTGTGCCGGACGGAGATGCCCTCGTTGCGGAAGTTGCGGTTGATCTCGTAGACCTTCTCGAACCCGCCCACCAGGAGGCGCTTGAGATACAGCTCCGGCGCAATGCGCATGTAGAGCTTCATGTCCAGGGCGTTGTGGTGGGTCTCGAAGGGCTTGGCCGTGGCGCCGCCGGGGATGGCCTGCATCATCGGCGTCTCCACCTCCATGAACCCCTTCTCGTCGAGGATGTTCCGCAGCTCGCGGATGATCGCGGTGCGGGCCTCGAAGATCTCCTTGGTCCGGGGGTGACGATGAGGTCCACGTACCGCTGGCGGTAACGGGTCTCGACGTCCTTCAGCCCGTGGTACTTCTCGGGAAGCGGACGCATGGACTTGGTGACCAGCTGAAAATGTTTGGTCTTGAGGGTCAGCTCGCCGGTCTTGGTCCGGAACAGGGAACCGCTGACGCCGACGATGTCGCCGATGTCGGTCTTCTTGAAGAGCTGGTATTCTTCGGTGCCGAGCTCGTCGCGGGCGGCGTAAACCTGGATGGAGCCGCTGCGATCCTGGATATGGAAGAAGGTGACCTTGCCGAAGGAGCGGTAGGAGACCACGCGCCCGGCAATGGTCAATTCCAGGTCGATTTTTTCCAGGGCTTCGCCGTCGGTCCCGTCGTACTGGTCCCAGATGGTTTTGATTTCCGTATCCCGCCTAAAGGTGTTGGGGTACAGGTCGATTTCGTTGTCCAGGAGCAGGCACGCCTTTTCGACGCGTGTCTTGATGACGGAGTTGAGTTCGTCCTTGGCCTGGAGGGCCTCGAGCATGGGCATGAACCGGGCCGCATGCGGCGACTTGGTAGCAAGCTTGATTTTTTGCGTATTTTTAGTGTCTTGTCCCAATTTGTTTTTCCCTGTGCCTCTCTAAGTCTAGAAAAATGCGAGAGACGTTGATTCCGTAAGCCAAATAGCTCTTCCCGTCAAGAAAATGGACTCTTTAGCCCCCGGAGAAACCTTATTTGCTTTTTCATGACAAAGTCCACTTTTTTTGCTTGACCCCCCGAAACGATTTGTTTAAACACTCTCTCGCTTCGACGGAAAAATGTTCCCCAGTAGCTCAATCGGCAGAGCGGGTGACTGTTAATCACTAGGTTCGCGGTTCAAGTCCGTGCTGGGGAGCCAAAGAGAATCAAGCCCTTGCGAGAAATCGCAAGGGCTTTTTCGTTGTCCTGCGCCCCCTTCCCCGCCGTGTCATTTCCCTCGTTCCAAAAATTATAATCTTCCGAAATGCTCCGTTCGTGTTAACGTCTTCTTCTATACGTCAAACAGCCTGTTCGATATCGAACGGAAGCACCACTGTTCATCCGGGAGGTTTTGATGAGTCTTCGGCTAAAACTGTACTCCTCGATCGGATTGCTTTTGTGCATCGGCATGGCCATGTTCGTGGCCACGCTGGTGATCACCTCCGCGCAGGAGTTCGACGGATTGGTGATCAACCTTGCGGGCCGCCAGCGCATGCTCAGCCAGAAAGTGGCCAAGGAGGCGCTGCTCTTTCTTGACGGGGCCCAGGCCGGTCGGGACGTGGCCGCAGTGAAGGGGCAGGTCCAGTCCACCTCCAGGCTCTTCAAACAGACCCTAGACGCCCTGACCAACTCCGGTTCGGCCCCGGTCACCGCCGACCCGGACGGCCCCGCCAAGGAACTGCCCATGCCCTCGGACGCGGTCCGCGAGCAGTTGCTCAAGGTCGAGCAGCTGTGGGATGAATACACCGCCTCGGTGAACGCCATCCTCGAACGCCAGGAGCTGGAGCCCGACTTCAACAAGAAGAATCTGGCCGTGCTGGTCAACATGAACGAGGCCGTGACCATGATGCAGGAGGAATCCGAGGCGCGGGTCGACGGGCTGCTCATCTCCCAGCTCATCGGCATCGGCATCATGCTCCTGACCACGCTTATCAGCTTCCTGGCCATCCAGCGAAAGATCGTCATTCCCCTGTCCAATTTCAGCGAGGCCATGGACAGCATCTGCCAGGGCGACCTGACCCAGGTGTGCTTCAACGACCAGAACGACGAGATCGGCATCGTGGCCAGAACCCTGACCACCATGGAGGACAAGCTCAAGGATGTGGTCAGCCAGGCCAAGGCGTCCACCGAGAACATGGCCGAACGGAGCGAGGACATGAACGACATGGCCGCCACCCTGGCCGAGGGCGCCACCCGGCAGGCCGGATCGGTGAGCGACATCTCCGGGCTCATGGAATCCATGCGCACCAAGATCGCCGACACCGCCAGGAACTCCATGGAGACCCACCACCTGGCCATCAAGGCCGCCGAGGACGCCCGTCAGAGCGGGCATTCCGTGAGCACCGCCCTGGAGGCCATCACCACCATCGCGGGCAAGATCACGGTCATCGAGGAGATCGCCCGGCAGACCAACCTCCTGGCCCTGAACGCCGCCATCGAGGCCGCGCGGGCGGGCGAGCACGGCAAGGGATTCGCCGTGGTGGCGTCCGAGGTGCGCAAGCTGGCGGAACGAAGCGGCATGGCGGCCAAGGAGATCAGCGAGCTGTCCGCCAACACGCTCGACATCTCCAACAAGGCCGGGGAGCTGCTCCAGATGCTGGTCCCGGACATCGAGAAGACCGCGGGCATGATCGAGGAGATCAACGCGGCCAGCTCGGAACAGCACCGCGAAACCGAGATGGTCGGCACCGCCGTGCGCGACCTGGACCACGGCATCCAGCAAACGGCGAGCATGGCCCGCGAACTCTCCGGGACCATTGAACAGCTTTCGGAAGAGGCGGCCAGCCTCCGCCAGGAGCTTACCTTCTTCAATACCGGCGGCAGCGGTTCGGTCTGCAAACCGTCCACCAAGGTCATAAAGGCCGCGCCGCAACAGCTGCCCGAACCGGAACTACCGGTATCCGCAGCCCCGAAACCGGCCGCACCCAAACCACGCGCAGTTCCTTTGCCGCGCAACACGGAACCCGTGGACATCGACCTGAGCAAGTCCAAGCCGCTCATAGTCTGGAGCGACGCCATCGCCACGGGCATCAAGCTCATCGACGACCAGCACAAGGAGCTGATCAGGATCATCAATCTCCTGAACAGCGCCATGCAGCAAGGCAAGGGCAAAGGCGTGCTCGGCCCCATCCTGAGCGACCTCAGGAGCTACACCACCTTCCACTTCAACCAGGAAAAAGACCTGTTCGAACGGTACGGGTATCCGGAGATCGAGGAACACCTGGCCGTCCACGACGACCTCATGCGACAGGCATTCGACTTCATTGATAAATTCGAAACAGGCCAAACCGCAATGAGCCGCGACCTCTTCTACTTCCTCAAGGATTGGCTGGTGAACCACATCCAGGGAACGGACATGAAGTACGTGCCGTTCATGAAGGCGGCCCTGAACCAATAAACAGGCACCCATCCCCGGCCGCCCGGCCCGGCCCGCCTTCGGGAGGCTCGGGCCGGGCGGCCACTTTCCGAAACCTGTTTACTTTGTCCCTCCTGGCAACTATGAGTGCAATATCCATATGTTGCCAGGAGACAACCGACCGTGACCACCTTTTTCCTCATCGCCGGGCTGTTCGGAGGCCTGGGCCTTTTCCTTCTCGGCATGCGCCTGATGACCAAGGGGCTGCGCAACGCGGCGGGCAACGCCCTGCGCACCATCCTGGGCAAATGGACCCGGACCCCGCTCAGGGGATTGTTCTCGGGGTTCATGATCACCGCCCTGGTGCAGTCCTCCAGCGCCATCACCGTGGCCGTCATCGGCTTCGTCAACGCGGGGCTGATGACCCTGCCCCAGTCCGTGGGCGTCATCTTCGGCTCCAACATCGGGACCACGGTGACCAGCTGGATCGTGGCCGCCGTGGGCGTGAGCGTGAACGTCAAGGCCCTGGCCCTGCCCATGGTCGGGCTGGGCGCCATCCTCCGGCTGACCGGCGGCGAGACCCGGCGCAAGCACCTGGGCGACGCCCTGACCGGCTTCGGCATCTTCTTCCTGGGCATCGAGACGCTCCAGTCCACCTTCCAGGGATTGGACCGGGTCGTGGACCTGGCGGCCTACAACATCGGAGGCGTGCCGGGCGTGCTGCTGTTCGTGGCCGTGGGCGCGATCCTGACCCTGCTCATGCAGAGCTCCAGCGCGGCCATGGCCCTGGTCCTGACCGCCGCCATGTCCGGCATCGTCACCCTGGAGAGCGCGGCCGCCGCGACCATCGGGACCAACATCGGCACCACCTCCACGGCCCTGTTCTCGGTCATCGGGGCCACCTACAACGCCAAGAAGGTGGCCGCGGCGCACATCATCTTCAACCTCGGCACCGGGCTGGTCGCCCTGCTGACCATCCCCCTGCTGCTCAAGGGCGTGAACCTCCTCGCCTCCCTGAGCCCGGACTACGACACGGCCACCACCCTGGCCCTGTTCCACACCGTCTTCAACATCCTGGGCGTGCTCCTGTTCCTGCCCTTCACCCACCGGCTGACCGCCTTCCTCGACCGGCACATAGGACGCGAACTGGCCGAGATGGGCAAGCCCCGGTACCTGGACAACAACCTGCTGGCCACCCCGTCCCTGGCCATGGACGCGCTGTTCATGGAGCTGGGCAGGCTGGGCGAAATGGTCCGGGACACCTGCCGGAAGGCCCTGGCCTCCCGCTTCCGCCATCCGGATTTCCTCAAGGACAGGATGGCCATCGAAACCCTGGTCGCGGCCATCCGCGCCTATTGCGTCAAGCTCCAGCGATCCGACCTGGCCGATCCGGCGGCGGTCCAGATGCCAGCCGCCCTGCGCGTGGTCCAATACTACCGCAAAACCCTGAACATCATCGCCGAAGTCCATCAGCAGCACGCGGACACGGACCACAACCTGCCCGGCATGTCCGGGGAGTCCGCCCGGCAGTTCCGGCGCGACGTGCGCACCATCCTCGACGTGGCCCACACGCCCTGCGCCCCGGAGTTCCCCTCCTTGGGCAAGCTGATGCACGAACTTGACGATCAGTATCATGAGTTGAAAGATGCATTGCTCAAAGCGGGCGCCCAAGGTAGCCTGGAGCTGGACAGGATGGTATCCCAGCTCGAATACTACTCGCACGTCCGCCAGATGTGCGACCAGGCCGTCAAGGGAACCACCTACTGGGCGCGGCTGCGCGACATCGAACTGACTTGCGCCTCCGCCGACAAGGACAACGAATACGCCTGGAAACAGGAAGGATAACCCCCTATTTCACCGGGAGAAACGATCATGAAAGAGAAGAGGACCGCCCTCATCCTGATAGCCAGCGCCGTGGTGCTCGCCGCCGGTGCATTCCTGATGCTCAACCGAGGCGACGACCAGTCCCAGGAAGTCCGCTCCGAGATCACCCAGCCCGCCGAGGAGCCGGCCAAGGCCCCGGACTGGGTGGACAAGGGACAGGAAGCCAAGCCGGACTACGCCCCGGCAACGGCCCAGCCCGAGGACGTCACCCCGCCGCCCCCGCCGCCGGCCCCGGAGCAGGACACCGAGACCATCGAGATCACCGAGGACAGGATGGTCAGGTTCACCTTCGTGGAGTCCCTGTCCGACTTCCTGTTGCAGCGGTTCCAGCCGCGCGGGGCCAACGGCAAGCCCGATTCCCTGGCCTCGGCCGTGGCCCTGAACAAGTACTACGGCCGCGAGCTTGAGGGCTTTGCGGTGTCCGGCGACGACATCCGCGCATCCCGCAAGGCAATCTACGACTATGCCTTCACCCCGGGCATGCTCAAGACCCTGTACGAGCTGTACGCCCCGGCCTTCCTGGTTCACCTGGTGGACACCGCCGCCTCCACCGAGCGCGAATACGTGGTCGGCAACGAAAAGGAGCTGCGCACCCTGACCAACGAGGAGATCGCGGTCATGCTGCGCCTCAACGCACGGCGCATCGAGCGCACGGCGGACCTCTTCCGGGCCTTTGCCGACGACCCGTCGATCATCGAGGCGGCGGGAAAATACCGCCGCGCGGCCAAGGCCGTGGAGCGCGCCAACGGCCAGCTGCAGCAGGCCATTGCCGAGGAGAAGAACACCGCCGAGGCCAGCGACCGGCTCAAGCAGGCGATCCTGCTCCGCGAGCGGACCCGGGCCGAGATCGTCAGCCAGCTCCGCCAGGTCTGCCAGTCCTGCGGCGGGAGCGAGGTCTTCTACCTCTCCCAGTGGGCCTACCGGCGGGTGCTGGACCAGCCCGAGGAAAAGCTCAAGACCTTCGCCGCCGCGGCCGACATCCTCGACGACCTGGCCGTGCGTTTCCAGGAGAAGGCGGACGAACTGAAATAACTGCTCATATGTTGCATCGTCCTCCTTTTGTGCTTATCCTGCCTCTAGCAAGAAGAGAACACCACAAGGAGCGTCTATGTATTTCAAGCAGATAACTACACCCGGACTCGGTTGCTTCTCCTACGTCATCGGCTGCCCCGCCGCCGGCGAGATGGTCGTGGTTGATCCCAAGCGCGACGTGCAGGACTACCTGGACATCTCCCGCGACGAGGGCATGAAGATCGTCCACGTCATAGACACCCACGTCCACGCGGACCACGTGTCCGGGGCGCAGGAACTGAAATCCCAGACCGGTTGCGACATCATGGTCTACGAGACCTCGCCGGTGAGCTACGACTTCACCCCCCTCAAGGAGGGCCGGGTGCTGGAGGTGGGCAACGCCAAGCTGGAGGTCCTGCACACCCCCGGCCACACCCCGGACGCCCTGTCCCTGCTGGTCACCGACACCACGCGCGGGGATGAGCCGTGGATGCTCCTGACCGGCGACGTGCTGTTCGTGAACGACATCGGGCGGCCCGACCTGGTGGGCGGGGCCAAGCTCAACGAGCAGGTCCAGAACCTCTGGAACACCCTGTACGTCAAGTTCGCCAAGTTCCCCGACAGCCTTGAGGTCTTCCCGGCCCACGGCGCGGGCTCCCTGTGCGGGCGCGGCATGTCCTCCAAGCCCAGCTCCACCCTCGGGTTCGAGCGGCGGCACAACCCCATGCTCGGCTTCGACAGCTTCGAGAAGTTCCACCTGGCCATGAGCCAGAACTTCCCGGCCCGGCCCAAGTCCTTCACCCACATCATCGCCACCAACGCGGGCGGCGCGCCGCTCCTGGAGCGCTGCCCACTGGACCTGGCCATGAACCCGTTCCGGTTCGAGGAGAAGATGCAGGACGGCGCGGTGGTCATCGACGTGCGCGACGCGGCGGCCTTCGCGGGCTACCACATCCCCGGTTCCCTGAACATCGGCTTCGAGCCGAGCCTGGCCAACTGGGTGGGCATGACCGTGGAGCCGGACGCCGACATCCTGCTGGTGGTCGACTCCCGCGACGACTACGAGCGCATGCGCACCGAGCTGCACCGCATCGGCTACGACAACATTCATGGCTACCTGTCCGGCGGCATCCAGTCCTGGGTGTACAGCGGTCGCCCGGTGGATTCCCTGGCCATCGACTCGGCCCAGGCGTTGCAAAACGCCATGGACGAAGGCAAGGAGATCAGCCTGATCGACGTGCGCACCCCCGGCGAGTGGGAAGGGGGCAAGATCCCCGGCGCCAGGCACATCCCGCTCATCGACATCCTGGACGGCAAGTTCGACCTGGACGAGGACAAGAACCACCTGCTCTACTGCGCGGCGGGCTACCGGGCCAACATCGCGGCCTCCTACCTGCAGAAGCACGGTTACTGGAACGTCCGCAGCCTGGCGGGCGGCTACATCGCCTGGAGCCGCGCCGGTTTCAAGACCGTTTAACCGCACAATATCGGAAACAAAGGCCCCTCCCGGGGCCTTTTTCCTGCCCTCTTCCCGACGCCGGAGAACAATGCTGTGAATTACTTCACAAAACCGTTCACCGATTCCTGCGGGCGGAGAATTTCGGTGAATGGCGCTGAATGATCGGGGAACGGAGGGCAAAGGGCTTGACCCCGAAAGGATAAACGGTGAGAAAAATAGAGTACCGTCCGCTCCCGGCGGACGCCCCCCGCCGCACTCGGCATGGGGAAATCAGGACTTCGAGACCCGAGTAAAGGTCCATATCAGGTCCAAATAAAACAACGTGGAGAAGCACATGCCCAAGAAGACCATGAAAACAATGGACGGCAACACCGCCGCCGCTCACGTGGCCTATGCCATGAGCGAGACGGCCGCCATCTATCCCATCACTCCGTCCACCCCCATGGGCGAAATCGCCGACGAATGGGCGGCCCATGGACGCAAAAACATTTTCGGCCAGACGGTCCAGATCCGCCAGATGCAGTCCGAAGCGGGCGCGGCGGGCGCGGTACACGGCTCCCTGGCCGGGGGCGCGCTGACCACCACCTTCACCGCCTCCCAGGGCCTCCTGCTGATGATCCCGAACATGTACAAGATCTCCGGCGAGCTGCTCCCCGGCGTCTTCCATGTCTCGGCCCGGGCCATCGCCGCCCACGCCCTGTCCATCTTCGGCGACCACCAGGACGTCATGGCCTGCCGCCAGACCGGTTTCGCCATGCTCTTCTCCAATTCCGTCCAGGAGGTCATGGACCTCTCCCTGGTGGCCCACCTGGCCGCCGTGGAGTCCAGCGTCCCGTTCATCTCCATCTTCGACGGCTTCCGCACCTCCCACGAAATCCAAAAGATCGCGGTCATCGACTACGAGGACATGAAACCGCTGCTGAACATGGACAAGGTGGCCGAGTTCCGCAAGCGGGCCATGAACCCCGAGCACCCGAACATTCGCGGCACCGCCCAGAACCCGGACATCTATTTCCAGGGCCGCGAGGCGACCAACACCTATTATGAAGCCATCCCGGACATGGTCACCGAGGCCATGAAAAAGGTCGGCAAGATCACCGGCCGCCGCTACAAGCTCTTCGACTACGTGGGCCATCCCAAGGCCGACCGCGTGATCATCGCCATGGGCTCCGGCTGCGAGACCATCGAGGAGACCGTCAACTACCTGAACGCGAACGGCAAGAAGGTCGGCCTGATCAAGGTCCGCCTGTTCCGCCCGTTCTCGGTCAAGCACATGCTCTCCGTGATGCCCAAGACCGTGAAGAAGATCGCCGTGCTCGACCGCACCAAGGAGCCGGGCGCCCTGGGCGATCCCCTGTACATGGACGTCTGCGCCGCCTATGCGGGCAAGAAGGACGCCCCGGTCATCGTCGGCGGCCGCTACGGCCTGGGGTCCAAGGACTTCACCCCGGCCCAGGTCGAGTCGGTCTACAACTCCCTGTCCCGTCCGCGCCACGGCTTCACCGTGGGCATCACCGACGACGTGACCATGTCCTCCCTGTTCGACTGCGACTGCGTGGACACCACCCCCGAAGGCACGGTCCAGTGCAAGTTCTGGGGACTGGGCTCCGACGGCACCGTGGGCGCGAACAAGCAGGCCATCAAGATCATCGGCGACAACACCAACCTCTACGCCCAGGGCTACTTCGCCTACGATTCCAAGAAATCCGGCGGCATCACCATCTCCCACCTGCGCTTCGGCAAGAAACCGATCCAGTCCACCTACCTGGTCCAGAACGCGGACTACGTGGCCTGCCACAATCCGAGCTACGTGACCCAGTACGACGTGCTTGAAGGGATCAAGGACGGCGGCACCTTCGTGCTCAACTGTGCCTGGACCGCCGACGAGATGGACAAGCAGCTGCCCGCCGCCATGCGCCGGACCATCGCCCAGAAGAACCTCAAGTTCTACACCGTGGACGCGGTCAAGATCGCGGGCGAGGTCGGGCTCGGCGGACGCATCAACATGGTCATGCAGACCGCCTTCTTCAAGCTGGCCGACGTCATCCCGTTCAAGAAGGCCGTGGACCTGCTCAAGGACGGCATCAAGGCCGCCTACGGCAAAAAGGGCGACAAGATCGTCAACATGAACAACGCCGCCGTCGACAACGCCACCTCCGCCATCGTGGAAATCCCGGTGCCCGCGTCCTGGAAGACCCTCAAGGACGACAAGGTTCCGGCCCGCCGCGAGCCCGACTACGTCAAGAACGTCATGCGCCCGGTGCTGGCCCAAAAGGGCGACTCCCTGCCCGTCTCCGCCTTCTCCCACGACGGGACCATGCCGTCGGCCACCTCCAAGTTCGAGAAGCGCGGCGTGGCCATCCTGGTCCCCGAGTGGATCAAGGAAAACTGCATTCAGTGCAACCAGTGCTCCTTCGTCTGCCCGCACTCCGCCCTGCGCGCCGTGCTGGCCACCGACGAGGAGATGAAAAAGGCCCCGGCCACCTATGAGACCATCGACGCCGTGGGCAAGGACATCAAGGGAATGCACTTCCGGCTCCAGGTCAACTCCCTGGACTGCCTGGGCTGCGGCAACTGTGCCGACATCTGCCCGGCCAAGGAAAAGGCGCTGGTCATGAAGCCCATCGCCACCCAGACCCCGGTGCAGGTCCCCAACTTCGAGTTCTCCGACACCGTCACCTACAAGGACGCCTTCGGCCGCGACACGGTCAAGGGCTCCCAGTTCCGCAAGTCCCTCATGGAATTCTCCGGGGCCTGCGCGGGTTGCGGCGAGACTCCCTACGTCAAGGTCATCACCCAGCTCTTCGGTGAGCGCATGGTCATCGCCAACGCCACCGGCTGCTCCTCCATCTGGGGCGCATCCGCGCCCACCGCGCCCTACTGCGTGGACGGACAAGGCCACGGCCCGGCCTGGGGCAACTCCCTGTTCGAAGACGCCGCCGAGTTCGGCTACGGCATCGAGATGGCCACCGACCAGCGCCGGAACCACCTGGCCGAGCTCTGCAAGGAGGCCGCCAAGGCCGAGACCGGCGCGCTCAAGACCAAGCTCAACAAGTGGCCCAAGGTGATGCACGATCCCGAGGAGTCCAAGGCTGCGGGCGAAGCCCTGAAAAAGGCCCTGAAGGGCACGCGCAAGAAGGCGCTCAAGGAAATCCTGGACATGGCCGACCTGTTCACCAAGCAGTCCATCTGGATCTTCGGCGGCGACGGCTGGGCCTACGACATCGGCTACGGCGGCCTGGACCATGTCCTGGCTTCCGGCAAGGACGTCAACGTCCTGGTCCTGGACACCGAGGTGTATTCCAACACCGGCGGCCAGTCCTCCAAGGCCACTCCGCTCGGCTCCATCGCCAAGTTCGCGGCGGCCGGAAAGACCACCAACAAGAAGGACCTCGGCCGCATGGCCATGACCTACGGTTACGTCTACGTGGCCTCTGTGGCCATGGGCGCCAACAAGCAGCAGTTCCTCAAGGCGGTCAAGGAGGCCGAGGCCTACCCCGGCCCGTCCCTGATCATCGCCTACGCCCCGTGCATCAACCAGGGCATCAAGAAGGGCATGGGCAAGACCCAGATGGAACAGAAGCTGGCCGTGGACTCCGGCTACTGGCCGCTGTACCGCTACAACCCGCAGCTGGCCGAGAACGGTGAGAACCCGTTCCTCCTCGAATCCAAGGCCCCGGACGGCACCCTGCAGGAGTTCCTCTCCGGCGAGAACCGCTACGCCATGCTGGAACGGTTCTACCCCGAGTTCTCCAAGGACTACCGGGCCAAGATCGAGCAGGACTTCAACCGCCGCTACGAGACCCTCAAGCACATGGCCGACCCCGACTGCAAAAAGTAAGGTCGCCTGATTCAATCATTAAAAGGCCGGGACGGATGTCCCGGCCTTTTTTTGAAGATGCCTCTGGTCTCCCCCTCCAGAACCTTTTGTCGCTCGCTTGGCTCGGGTCCGTGCCGGGATGGAATGGCGAGGAAGGGAAATGGGAAGTTGACGTCGGTTGGGAATGGGTTGATCGTATGGGGGTCGCCCGTTGCTTGCGGGCGGGTTTGTTCACTTTAATCCGAATACGGGAGGAACACATGAGCTGTGTAGCCACCTTCAGCCTTTTTCCCCTGGAACGGCCCGACGACGGGTCGCTGGCCCCCTACGTGGCCCGGTCCCTGCGCATCGTCGAGGCGTCCGGCCTGGACCATCAACTCGGCCCCATGGGCACCGTGATCGAGGGCGAGATCGAAGAGGTTCTGGACGTCATCAGGCAATGCCACGACGCCATGCGAGCGGACTGCGACCGGGTCTACCTGACCCTGGCCGTTGATTCCCGCAGCGGCAAGGACGGTCGCATGTCCTCCAAGGTCAGGAGCGTCGAGGAGCGCCTCAAATGAGCGCACGCGAAACCCTTGCCGGAGCCGTATGGGAAGACATCCGGGCGGTGCGCGATAAAGCGCCGCTCGTGGTTAACATCACCAACTACGTGGTCACCAACAACACGGCCAACGCGCTCCTCGCCCTGGGCGCGTCCCCGGCCATGAGCCACGTGGTCGAAGACCTGCCCGGCCTGGTCCGGCTTTCCGGGGCGCTGGTGGTCAATCTCGGCACCCTGGCCCCGGACTACGTGGAGGGCATGCACGTCGCCATGGCCCTGGCCAATGAAATGGGCCTGCCCATCGTCCTGGACCCGGTGGCCGCCGGGGTCAACGAGCTGCGCACCGACCTGGCGCGCGAGTTCCTGGCCCAATACCGCCCCGCCATCCTCCGGGGCAACGCCTCCGAGATCATGGCCGTGGCGGGCGAGGACGGCCAGGCCAAGGGCGTGGACACCTCCATGGGCGTGGACGAGGCCGGGAACGCGGCCCGGATGCTGAGCGATACATACGGCTGCGCGGTGCTGGTCAGCGGCGAGACCGACCTGGTGGTCGGCGGGAGCCGTGAGGCCCGCCTGGCGGGCGGCTCCTCCATGATGCCCCGCGTCACCGGGCTGGGCTGCACTTGCACCGCCCTGGCCGGAGCCTTCGCCGCGGTGCGCAAGGACTTCTTCCAGGCCGCCGTCTCCACCGCCGCCGCCATGAACATCGCGGGCGAGATGGCCGCCGAGCGCTCGCCCGGCCCCGGCTCGCTCCAGATGCACCTGCTGGACGCGCTCTATCTCCTGGACGAGGCGACCGTCCTCGACCGGCTCAAGGTGGTGGAATGATGCAGCCCCAGGACCTGCTCGTCTATCTGGTCACCGACCGGGACCTCTGCCTGGGCCGCTCCCTCGAAGACGTGGTGGCCGAAGCCGCAGGCGGCGGCTGCACCATGGTCCAGCTGCGCGAGAAGCATGCGGACACCGGCGAATTCGTGGCCCTCGCCCGCCGTCTGCATACCGTGCTCAGGCCGCTGAACATCCCGCTGATCATCAACGACCGCGTGGACGTGGCCCTGGCCGCCGGGGTCGAGGGCGTGCACGTGGGCCAGTCCGACATGCCTCCCGCCGACGTCCGCCGCCTCATGGGGCCGGACGCCATCGTGGGGCTGTCCGTGGAAACCGAGGCGGAGCTTGATGCCGCCCAGTCCGAGCCCGTGGACTACCTGGGCATCGGCCCGGCCTTCCCCACGCAGACCAAGAAGGACGTCCACGGTTCCCCCTGGGGGGCCGAGGGGCTTGCCCGCGCCGTGCGTTACTCCGCCCTGCCCCTGGTGGCCATCGGGGGGGTCCAGCCGGACAACGTCCCGGAGGTCGCCCGCTCCGGCGTGGCGGGCGTCGCCGTGGTCTCGGCCATCTGCTCCGCGCCCTCTCCCAGAGAGGCCGCGCAGTCCCTGGTCCGGGCCATGCGCGAAAACGGACGCTGATCCCCTTCCCGACGCAACCCTGGCGGGGGCGGGCCTGATCAGGGCCGCCCCCGTTTTTTCGTTGATCGGGGCGCTGCCGCTTCTCCAGGGGCGTCCAGGACCGCGGCCCGTGCGAAGGGAGGAGTTCCCGTGACCGTCCCAGGAAGCAGGATAATAATCGCAAGCCCGGACCGGGCATGGGATAGAAATACAGGGGTCATGATGCCGGCGCGTTGCGGAGCGGATACTTCGCCCCCCGCCGGTTCACTTTCGAGGCAAGAACCTGTGCATTGAAGTTGTGCCGGGAACCATTACCATGTAGTTTGACTTTCGCCCTGTGCGCGCCGTCCGCGCCGTGGCATCGTCCGCAACCTGCAACCCGAAGAGGCCCCGATGACCCCGACCGCACGCACCAGCCGCCTCCCGGAAAAGAAAAACCCCGCCATTTCTGACGGGGTGTGTTTTTCGAGTGGTGGGTCACCAAGGAATCGAACCTTGAACCTCCGGATTAAGAGTCCGCTGCTCTGCCAATTGAGCTAGTGACCCACTCGGTCGCGCCTTTGTTCGTCACGACGGAGAGATAACTATAAGTCGGACCCGGAAAAGTCAACCACAAATTTTCACTTTTTTCACATAGGATCGAAATGTCCCTAACCAAGCCACTTTTCAGCCTGTTTCTCACCATCGCCCTGCTCCTCTCCGCATCGCCCGGCAAGGCCCAGATTCAGCCGTCTTCCCTGGCCATGACCACGGCCGTCCAGGCGTACTCGCTGGAACCGCGCACCTTCGGGGCGGATTTTCCCGGCGCGGTCATCCTGGCTTTGACCCTGAACATCGAAGAGGGCTGGTACGCCTACTCCAACATTCCCGGCGAAACGGGCAAGCCCACGCGGCTCACGGCCACGGCCGCAAACGGGACCACCCTCAAGGTGCTCTACCCCAAGGGCAAGGAAAAACCGGACACCTACGATCCCACGATTCTCGTGGCCGCCTACACGAACGGGACGACCCTCTTCGTGGTGGTCCCGGATACCGTACGCCCGGCTTTCCCGGTGGCCATGAAGCTGGACCTGCTCCTGTGCCACCCCACCAAATGCGTCCCGGCGCGGGTGGAGCTGACCTACGGCGAGGACGGGCTCGACCGCGCCACCCTGCCCCAGGCGCCGTCCCAGCCGTGGTGGGCGGAGTTCCGCCAGATGGCCCAGAACACGGAGACCATCCAGACCCTGGCCGCCGACGCCGCCGACGAGGCGGAGCGGGCCATCGTGGACTGGCGGTTCGACCCGGTCTACTTCCAGCCCGGCCTGGAGGTCGGCGGGCTGCTCTCGGCCGTGCTCATGGGGCTGCTGGCCGGGCTGATCCTGAACATCATGCCATGCGTGCTGCCGGTGGTCAGCCTGAAGCTCACGGCCCTGCTCGGCACGGGCGCGAAGGGCGGCAGCGATCCGATCCGGGCGTTCCGCGAACACAACGTCTTCTTCGTGCTCGGCGTTCTGACCTTCTTCCTGATCCTGGCCGCGGTACTGGGCTGGACCGGTTCGGCCTGGGGCGCGCTGTTCCAGAACCGCTGGCTGGTCATGACCGTGGCCGGCGTCATGGGCGCATTGGCCCTCAGCCTGTTCGGCCTGTTCCACCTGCCGGTCATCGACCTCAAGTTCGGTGCCGGACACGCGAATCCCCGCAAGCAGGCGTTCTTCACCGGCATGCTGACCACCCTGCTGGCCACCCCTTGCAGCGGCCCGTTCCTGGGCGGCGTGCTCGGCTGGTCGCTCATCCAGGGACCGCTGGTCATCACCACGGTCTTCATCTCCATCGGTCTCGGCATGTCCGCGCCCTACCTGCTGCTCATCGCCAACCCCGGCCTGTCCCGCTTCCTGCCCCGGTCCGGGCCGTGGATCGAATACGTGGAGAAGGGCATCGCCTTCTTCCTGCTCGCCACCGCCTTCTACCTCGTAGGCATCGCCCTGGGCGGCCAGAGCGCACGCCTTCTCGCGCCACTGTGGGTCATCCTGTTCGGCGGCTGGCTTTGGGTCAGGACGCGGACCGCAAAGCAGACCACGCAGCTCATCCTGCGCACGACCATACTTGTCCTCCTGGCCATGTCCGTGTACTGGACCACTCCGGCCCCGGTGGAATCGGACCCTTGGGAACCGTTTGATCCGGTGGCCCTCAACGCGGAGCTGGGCAAAGGCAATTTCCTGGTGGAGTTCACCGCCGACTGGTGTCCCACCTGCAAGGTGCTGGAGGCCACGGTCATGACCCGGGACAACGTGACCGCCTGGAAGGAGCGCTACGGCATCCGCTTCGTCAAGGTGGACATGACCGAACGCGACCCCGAAGCCGAGGCGTTCCTTGCGGCGCTGGGCAGCCGCAGCCTGCCCACTGCGGCGGTCTTCCGGGCCGACAACCGCAATGCTCCGGTAGTCATTCGCGACCTGTACACGGCCGACCAGCTCGAACGGCTGCTCGGCTCGCTCTAACCATACGAAAACAAACAAGGAGAATGACCGTGCTCAACTTCCAATATTATATGCCAACCCGGATCATCTTCGGCCCCGGCACCCTGGACCAACTCGGCGACACCCCGTACCTGCCCCGGGGCGGAAAGGCCATGATCGTCATCGGCGAGTCCGGGGTCATGGTCCGCCAGGGCTACCTCTCCCGCGTCCAGTCCCTGCTCTCCAAGCAGGACGTCCAGACCATCGTCTTCGACAAGATCAAGCCCAACCCGGAATCCGACGCCGTGGACGAGGCGGCGGCCATCTGCCGGGACAAGGGCGTGGACTTCGTGGTCGGCCTGGGCGGCGGGTCCACCATCGACTCGGCCAAGGCCATCGCCACCATGGCCGCGAACAAAGGCAAATACTGGGACTACATGCAGTCCGGTTCCGGCGGCGGCCAGGAGCCCGAAAACGACGCCCTGCCCATCGTGGCCATCCCGACCACGGCCGGCACCGGCACCGAGGCCGACCCCTGGACCGTGATCACCAAATCCGGCACCGATTCCTTCGAAAAGATCGGCTGGGGCAACGACGCCACCTTCCCGGCCCTGTCCATCGTGGACCCGGAGCTGATGCGCTCGGTGCCGCCCAAGCAGACCGCCTACACCGGCATGGACGCCTTCTTCCACGCCACCGAGGCGTACCTGGCCACCTGCCGCCAGCCCGCCAGCGACATGCTCGCCCTGGAGGCGGTCCATCTCATCGCCCACACCCTGCCCCAGGCAGTGGCCGAGGGCGACAACCTGGAGGCACGGACCATCATGGCCTGGGCGTGCACCGCCGCCGGGCTGTGCGAGTCCTATTCCTCGTGCATCTCGCAACATTCCATGGAGCACGCCCTGTCCGCCTTCCACCCGGACCTGCCCCACGGCGCGGGCCTGGTGCTGCTCTCCAAGGCGTACTTCGGCTTCCTGGCCGCCAACGGCGAGGAGCGCCTCGGCGACCTGGCCCTGGCCATGGGCGACACCCTGGAGGAGTCCCTGGACGAGGAAGTGAGCGGCGTGGCCTTCCTGGACGCCCTGGACAAGCTGATCACCGACATCGGACTGGCCGACGAGAAACTCTCGGACTACGGCGTGACCCGCGAGGAAATACCGATGCTGGCCGAAAACGCCCTGACCACCATGGGCGCGCTCTTCGACATCACCCCGGTGAGCATGTCCATGGAGGACGTCATCGCCATCTTCGAGGCGGCCTACGAATAGGCGGCCTGCGAATGGAAACCCGGCGCCAGCCAATGAAAAAGGCTCCCTTCAGGGAGCCTTTTTCTTGCATCAGTTCCGGGGCTGGCCCAGGAGCCATTCCTGGGCTTCCTTCTGGTTGAGGAAACTCTTGTAGCTGGCCGAACGGTTGACCAGGGCGGTCTCCACCAGGCGGCTCACGTCGAGGTTCTGGACGCAGGAGATTACCGCCAGCCGAAGACCGAGCCTGTTCCCGCCGATTTTCTCCATGTGGTCGGCAAAGGTGATGACATCAAGGGGAGTCAACCGAAGCTTGAAGGTCCGGTTATCCACCAGCACCTTGGACGCGCGGGTCTCCTGGGCCTTGGCCACGAGCGCCAGCCCCCAGCGTATGAACGACTCGGAATCCAAAACTTCGCCGTCGGTGATGCACAGCAGGTAGCCGTCCTTTACGGTGAATATCTGTGAATATGTCATCCTGTCGTATTCCTTATCAAAATCCTTTTAAATTGAGAGTGGATTACGACCGTATCCTGCCCTCGGCCCCATTACAACCTCGTTATAATCCTACTCCACGGGGATCATGTCGTACCGATCGCCGGAGATGCACCGGCACCCGTCGGCCGTGATCTCGAAGGTGTTCTCCACGCCGACCATGGCCACGCCCCGGATGGACTGCTTGGGCTCCAGGGCCAGGACCATGCCCTGCTGAAGCGGCAGGGAAAAGCCCTTGGCCACGGGCGGAAACTCGTCGATGGTCAGGCCGATGCCGTGGCCCACGAAGGGGACCTGGTTCTCGTCCAACCCCATGAACCCCTCGGCAAATCCGCGCCGCTCCGCCTGGTCCAGGCAGTACAGGTACAGCTCCTCCGGGGTCACGCCGGGTTTGGCCGCGGCGCACATCCAGTCCTGGAGCTCCATGCAGAAGTCGTGCGCCTTCCGGACCTCGTCCGGGATGGAGTCGACGCTGCCCGCAAAATAGGCCTGGGTCTTGTCCGTGTGGTAGCCCTCCAGCTGGAAGCCGATGTCGAGCATGAGCGGCTCGCCCGGTTCCCATATCTTGTTCGCGTTGCCCATCAGGGCCGAGGCCGGATGTTCGCCGCGCAACCCCAGGGGGCCGTTGAACCCGCTGGGATAATTCCCGGAGTCACCGGCTGACACATGGCCCAGGAACGCCTCCTCGCCGTGGGCCTGCATGCGTAGAATGCCCATGTGTCCCTCGGAGAAGAACGTCTCCCAGGCGAGGTGGGCGATCTCCCGCTCGGTCATGCCGGGGCGCATCTTTTTCGGCAGCAGGTCGTACAGGCAGAGGTGGTGCTTCGCGCCGCAGCGGCGCAGGATCTCCAACTCGTATTCGGACTTGACCATCTTGGCCAGGGCCACGGCGTGGTCGCCGGACACGATCTCGTAATTCTTGAGCTTGTTCGCCAGCATCAGCCCCAGCTGCCAGGTCAGGCCGGACATGACCGCGGCCAGGGTCCGGGTGAACGGACTGCCCGCGTCGGCGCACAACCCCGGCAGCTCCGAATACGACTTGTACGGCAGGACGGTGCAGCCGCCCGCTTCCAGCCTGGCCCGGTTGACGCCCTTGCGGATGAGCAGCACCGGCTCGCCCGTAAGCGGCAGCCAGAGCACCCCCTGGCCGTAGGTTCCTGTCAGGTAGTAGATATTCAGCCGGGAAAAGACGAGGAGACCTCCGGCGCCGGGGGCCACGTCGGCCAGATGGGTACGGACGGCGTCCTGCCGCCGGGCGAGTTCTGCTTCGGGAATGCGGGCGATGGCTTCGAACATGAAAACTCCTTCGGGGATATATCGACTAGGCAATCGGGAGGGTTTGCTGTACAAGAACCTTCTCCCTACAGCGAGGTATCGAACGATGTTGATCGACATGAAAGAGCTAGCCCCCCTGCTGCGCGAGGTCAAGACCATCGCCGTGGTCGGGGCTGTGGACAAGCCGGGACGACCCGTGGACATGGTGGGCCGCGCGCTCATCGACATGGGCTTCGAGGTCATCCCGGTCCACCCCAAGCGCAGCGACGTCTGGGGGCTGACCACCTACCCCACTCTGGCCGACATTCCCGTGCCGGTGGACCTGGTGGACATCTTCCGCGCGCCCCAGTTCTGCGCGGACCACGCCTACGAGGTCCTGGACATGAACCCGCTGCCCAGGGTCTTCTGGATGCAGTCCGGCATCACCAGCCCCGAAGCCAGGCAGATCCTCGCCAGAAGTCCCATAACCGTGGTCGAGGACCGCTGCACCAAGGTCGAATTCCAGGCCATGGGGATATCCCGATGATCGAAGCGTTCGAATGCCGCATGTGCGGCCACTGCTGCCAGGGCGAAGGCGGCATCGTCATGACCGGCAAGGACCGCCGGAGGCTGGCCGCCCACCTGTCCGTGACCGAAGAGGAGCTGATCTCCCGCTACTGCCATCAGCGCGGCGGCAAGCTGCACCTGAACGCGGGCGAGGACGACTACTGCGTCTTTTACCGCGAAGGCTGCTCCGTGCACCCGGGCAGGCCGGACATCTGCCGCGCCTGGCCGTACTTCCGGGGCAACCTGGTCGACGAGACCAGCTGGGAGATGATCCAGGAATACTGTCCCGGCGTGAACCCAGAGGCCGGACACGCCGAGTTCGTCCGCCAGGGACGCGAGTATTTGCACACCAACGACCTTTTGCGCTATGATCCCGACACTTCGCCCAACGCACTGATCTCTGAAGAATAAAGGACGCGCCCACCCATGAACCTCCAGGAATGCCTCAAGGAGCTTCAGCTCGCCCCCGGAGCGACCCTGGAGGAAGTGAAGACCGCCTTCCGCAAGCTGGCCTTCAAATACCACCCGGACCTCAATCCCGAGGCCGGCGCAGCCATCAGGTTCCGCACGGTCAACGAGGCCTACGTCACCGCCAAGAAGCTCTTCGAGACGGGCCAGGCCCAGCCGCGCAAGGAGGGGACGCCCAAGCCCGACCAAGGCCCCAGGGCCACGGCGGACCAGGGGGCCAAGGCGTACCGGAAGCAACAGCGCAAGGCCCCGCCTCGACCGGAACAGGAACGCTCGGCCCGGGCCAAGAACCAGAAATACTACTATCGCGAGGAAGAGGTCCTGCGGACCATCCTCAACGATCCCTTTGCCAAGAAGGTCTTCGAGGACATCTACTCCCAGATCCGCCAGCAGCAGCCCGGCTATACGGGGCCGCTCGAACTCAAGAAGCGCAGCCTTCAACTCCACTGGGGCGAGCGCACCCTGAACCTCGACTTCTCCAAGGGGATCAAGGGTTGGATCAAGGGACAGATGGATTTCGAGCAGACCGTCTACTACCCGGCCAGCCAGCTCATGCCGGGGCGCAAGGTGCGGATCAGCGTGGACCACCCGTTCGGCAAGGGACCGAAGACCATCGAGGTCACCCTGCCCCAGGACTTCGTGGTCGGCCGTCCCATCCGGCTCAAGGGACTGGGCCGCAAGCTCGGTCCGCTCAAGGGCGACCTGCTCCTGCGCATCCTCACCAGATAGGGTGCTCCGGCAACCCGCCGCCCGCGTTTGCCAATCCTGGCATACATTTTTGGCGGACAGAAAAAACCCTTGTTTTCCCCGGCTATTTTTACTAGTCGCTGTAGCATACCGACATTTAAGCGGAGGCTACGATGCTCGTCATCTTCGACTACAAGGCTGGGAACCAGACCAGCGTCCACAGGGCGCTCGAACACCTTGGCATCCCCAACGAAATTACCAATGATCCCGAAAAACTGAACGCGGCCGCAGGAATCATCTTTCCGGGCGTCGGCGCTGCGGGACAGGCCATGGAAGAACTGGAATCCGGCGGCCTGGACGAGGTCATCAAAGAGCTGATCGCGCGGAAGAAGCCGGTTCTCGGCATCTGCGTGGGTTGCCAGATTCTCCTGGACTATTCCGAGGAGAACGACACCAAGGCCCTGGAAGTGATCCCCGGCGAATGCCGTCTGTTCAACCCCTCCTGGGTGGACTACGAGGACATCCAGATCCGCGTCCCGCACATGGGCTGGAACCAGATCGAACTGATCAAGGAGTGCGAGCTCTTCGAAGGCATCGATCCGGACGCGGACTTCTACTTCGTCCACAGCTACTACCCCGCTCCCCAGGAGGAGTTCATCATCGGCACCACCCGGTACGGCATCGACTTCTGCTCGGTGCATGGCCGCAGGGGGTTGTGGGCCGTCCAGTTCCACCCGGAGAAGAGCGGCCGCCCCGGCCTGAAGATGCTCCGCAACTTCTACAACTACTGTTTGGAGGCCCAGGATGCTCAGTAAACGCGTCATTCCCTGCCTGGACGTGCGCAACGGTCGCCTGACCAAGGGCATCAAGTTCGAGGGCAACGTGGACATCGGCGATCCCGTCGAATCCGCCAGGAGATATTACGAGGAAGGCGCGGATGAGATCGTCTTCTACGACATCACCGCCTCCCACGAGGCGCGCGGCATCTTCCTCGACGTGGTCGAAAAGGTCGCCTCGCAGATTTTCATCCCGTTCTCCGTGGGCGGGGGCATCAACACCGTGGACGACATGCGCGACGTGCTCGTGGCGGGCGCGGAAAAGGTCTCGGTCAACTCCGGCGCGGTCAAGAACCCGGACATCATCAGCGAGGGCGCGGCCCGGTTCGGCTCCCAGTGCGTGGTGCTCGGCATGGACGTCAAGCGCGTCCCCGTAACCGAGGACATCCCATCGGGCTACGAGATCGTCATCCACGGCGGCCGCAAATACATGGGCATGGACGCCATCGAATGGGCCAAGACCGGCGAGGCGCTGGGCGCGGGCGAGATCTGCCTGAACTCCATCGACGCCGACGGCGTGAAGAACGGGTACGACCTGGAGCTCACCCGGCTGGTGGCCGAAGCCGTAACCATTCCGGTCATCGCCTCCGGCGGCGCGGGCAACCCCCAGCACATGGTCGAGGCCGTGACCGAGGGCAAGGCCACCGCCGCCCTCATCGCCTCCATCGTCCACTACGGCGAATACACCATCCCCGAAATCAAGAAATACATGTCCGAACACGGCGTCCAGACCCGCATGGTCTGGTAGCCGGTCTGCCGATAAACGGCCATCTGCGTCGTTGCTGCTAAAAATCCAGAGCCTCGGGTATGTCCAATACGCTTCGGCTCTGGATTTTTTTTGCGCCTAGCAGCTGACCATTTCTCGGCAGACCGGCACCACAGGAAGAAGCCCCGACGGAGTTCCGTCGGGGCTTTTTCATTATTTATCTCAATGGAGCGATTCGGGTTTCCCAAACACCCGGCAGCGACCATCTCAATATCTGGACGACTCGGTATTGGCTTTCGAGAGTGATGCAGCTGTGCATTTTTCTTTCAGGGGGCTTTCGCCGCAGCGTAGTAAACCTACGTGAGGACGAAAACCCCCTGGAAAAAAAGTGCAGATGCGCCGCTATCGTAAGCCGCGCCCTACTCGGCGCGGAACGTGCCGGACTTCCCGCCCGACTTGAAGACGAGCCGCGCGCCGTCGATGACGACGTCCTTCTGGACCGCCTTGCACATGTCGTAGATGGTGGCCGCCGCGATCTGGCAGCCCACCAGGGCCTCCATCTCCACGCCGGTCTTGTAGGTGGTCCGGACCTCGCACTCCAAATCAATGGCCGAGGCCTCGTCGAGCACGGTGAAACGGACGTCCACGTAGCTGATGGGCAGCGGGTGGCACATGGGGATGAGGTCGGCGGTCCGTTTGGCGGCCTGAATGCCCGCGATCTTGGCCGTGGTCAGCACGTCGCCCTTGGGCAGCGCGTCTTCCTTGAGCAGCCGCAGGGTCTCCGGCGCAAGCCGGACCGTGCACCGGACAATGGCCGTGCGCTGGCTGTCGTTCTTGGCGGAAACGTCCACCATTCGAGCATTGCCGTCATCATCCATATGCGAGAAGCCGTCTGCCATGCCCTATTCTCCCATCACTTTTTTCTTGGCCTTCTTGAAGAATCCCTTGGCCCGGTTGGAGAGCTTGCTCTTCTCGATCTCGGCGAACTCGCGGAGCAGCTCCTCCTGGCGGCTGTTCAGGTGGGTCGGGGTCTTGACCCGGACCTCCACCAGCAGGTCGCCGTTGTGAGCGGAGCCCAGGTGGGGCAGCCCCAGCCCGCGTAGCCGGAAGACCTCGCCGGACTGGGTGCCGGCCGGGATGTCCAGGTTCACGGGATCGTCCAGGGTCGGGACCTCCAGCCTATGGCCCAGGGAAGCCTCGATCATGGATATCTCGCGGGACAGGATCAGGTTCTGGCCCTGGCGCTCGAAGGTCTCGTCCGGGGTCACGCGGATGACCACGTAGAGGTCGCCCGGAGGCCCGCCGTTGAAGCCCGCCTCGCCCTCGCCGCGCAGCCGCAGCCGGGAGTTGTTGTCCACGCCCGCCGGGATGCGGACGTTGAGGTCCTTGTCCCTGATGACCGAGCCGCGCCCCATGCATTCGTCGCAGGGGTCGGTGATCATCTGGCCCGCGCCCCGGCACTGGGGACAGGTCACGGAAATGCGGAAAAAGCCCTGGGACTGCTGGACGGCCCCGCTGCCGCCGCACTGGGGGCAGATCTGGGGCGAGGACCCGGGGGCCGCACCGGACCCGCCGCAGGACTCGCAGGATTCCTCCACCGGGATCTTGATCCCGACTTCGGTGCCCTTGGCGGCCTCGCGGAAGGAAATCTCCAGGTTGTAGCGCAGGTCGGAACCGGCCCGGGGGCGATTGGCCCCGCGTCCGCCGGAGGCGAAGCCGAAGACCTCTCCGAAGATGTCGCTGAACGCCCCGAAGATGTCCTCGTTGCTGGAGAAGCCGTTAAACCCGTTGCCGTTCATGCCTTCATGGCCGAACCGGTCGTAGGTCCGCCGCTTCTCCTCGTTGCCGAGCACCTCGTAGGCCTCGGCGGCCTCCTTGAACTTGGCCTCGGCGTCTGGGTCGTCCTGATTGCGATCCGGATGGAACTTGAAGGCCAACTTGCGGTAGGCTGTCTTGATCTCGTCCTTGGAGGCCGTTCGCTCGACCTCGAGGATTTCGTAGTAATCGCGTTTGGACATAACCGGCTACTTAGGCATCCTCGTTGGTGGAATTCTCGATATCGAGGTCAATGGAGGTATCCGGGACGACCTTGCCCGCCGCGATCTCGCGCAGGGCGTTGACCACTTCCTTGTTCTTGGTGTCGATCAGCGGCTCGTACCCTTCGCGGTACTGCTTGACGCGCTTGATGCCCATCTGGGTGATCAGGAAGCGGTTGCTCACTTTCTCCAGACAATCTTCAACGGTGATCCGTGCCATGCTATTCTCCTTAAAAGAGGCGTCGTGTAGAGCGCCGTTATTCCTTGTTTGCCGAGCCTGCGGGAAACATGCCCTGCAGGTCCTTGAGCAGCCGGGCGGAGACGGGATAATACATGCCGTCGCCGTTCTTCATCCAGCACTGCCCCTGAGGAAGCTTCGGGTCCGCGTAGAAGGTCACTTCCTTGAGCGGCTTTCCGTCGCCGTCCAGCAGGCGGCAGTCCATGAGTTTCACAGCGGTGGCGGCCAGGTTGTTGAGCGGCAGCGCCTCGAACTGTAACTCTGTAAATCTCCAGAGCGCCATGTCAATGCCGGGGACGGCTTTTTCCCCGCCCACGACCTTCCAGCCCGGATTGTCGCGCTCGATCACATAACGGCGTCCGCCGTGTTCGATGACCAGAGCCGAAATCTGGCTGATGTCCAGGGTGAAGATGTTTCTCCCCTGGACGTCGAAGGCGCTCTTCACCAGCTGGCTGACGCTCTCCGCGTCGAGCAGGAACGGCACGGTCAGCCAGGTGGAACGTCCCAGGTAGTGCTTCACATCGCCTTCGATAGTGAAAAACTCCACCTGCCCGGGGTCATTGGCCCCCTTGGTCCAGACCTTTATGGTCAGGGCCGCCATGCCCCTTTCCGGAACCACCGGCTCAAGCACCAGCTTGCCAGCCCGGAGCAGAGCCAGGGTATGGATATAGAGCTTGATCTCCGAACTGGACGCGCTCTTGCCCTTGAGGTAGCCGGGCAGAGTGAAGACAAATCCCTGTCCCGTCTGCTCCACGAACCAGCTGGAGCCGAACGGCTGCGTCAACTGGACCCTATCCACCTTTTCCTCCTCGAAAGAAAAAACCCTGGTATCAAGGAAATAGGCGGAGGGATGCGCGAACCGGTCGAACACGCTGCCCTCGAACTCGAAGACCCGGTCCGGGCTCTCGGAGTTCCAGCCGTAGGTCCTGCCGGATTCCCCCTTGGCCAGCCGGACCGTCAGGGGCACCTCCTCATCCTTGAACTGGAGGATGATCGTCAGCCCCGGCTGATCCAGTCCGTACGCCTTCAGCCCGTCGCCCCCGGCCCCGTCAAAGGACAGGAGCGGGGTCGATTCGGCCAGGCCGGCCAGCAAATCCTTGACCTTCACCTTGACCGCACGGGCCGCGAGATTCCAGGAGGCCCCGGCCAACAGGATCTCCCATTGCCGCCCCCGGCGGACCAGGTTGTAGGACTCGTCCCCGCCCTGCACGTGGACGGACTTGACCTGGTCCAGGGAATGTGCAAGCCAACGGGACGCGGCTGCTTGCTCCATCAGCACGGTCCTGTACCAGTACGCGCCCCCGGCGGCGACGGCCAGGACGACGATGGCGGCGAAGAGCAGTATCCGTCTCAAGACAGGCATCCTCCGGGGGGGACCTGGTTTCGGTCGCGACAAAGCCCTTTCGGCTTATGCGCGAAAGCTTGTAAAGCTGCCCCATGAGGGCTTGCAAGTCAAGCAGGAATACACTATCTGCCTGACCGGCTCCGGCTTCAATACCAAAACAAACGGGAGAAAGACAGATGGCCTCATGGGGCAAACTCACCTTTGCGCAAAAAAAATGCGTCACCGCCACCGGCAAGCTCATGCAGCGGACCGGCATGGTCTCGGACGGCGCGCGCATCGGCATGGCCATCTCCGGCGGCGTGGACAGCTTCCTGATGCTCAAGGTCCTGACCATCCGCCAGGCGATCATGCCGTTCAAGGTCGAGCTCATGGCCCTGCACGTCAACCCCGGCTTCGACCCGGCCTCGCACCGCCCGCTGGTGGACTGGTGCGCCGGGCACGGCGTGTCCGCGCACATCGAGCTGACGGACTATGGCCCGCGCGCCCACACCGAGGAGAACCGCAAGAATTCCCCGTGCTTCTGGTGCGCCATGCAGCGCCGCAAGCGGCTCTTCGAGTTGTGCCGGGACTACAACCTGACCCACCTCGCCTTCGGCCACAACGCCGACGACAACGTGGTCACCTTCTTCATGAACGTGGTTCAGAACGGCCGCGCGGACGGCCTCTCGGCCAACGAGCCGTTCTTCGGCGGCAACCTCAACGTCATCCGCCCGACCATGCTCCTGGACAAGAAAACCGTCATCAAGGCGGCCCAGCAGTGGGAGCTGCCCGTATGGGAAAACGTCTGCCCCTCCAACGGGTTCACCAAGCGCGACGAAATTCACGAATGGCTGCGCTCCATGTGGCGCACGGACAAACGGATAAAAAACAACATCTTCAACGCCATAACCCGCCAACAAGTTGACTTGACAAGTAAAAAAGTCTAGACTAAAAGTACTCAAAGCTCATAAAAGGCTGCCAAAATAATTTGTAACATGCTGGAAAGGTAATGCTTTTCCGAAAATATCATATAGTTGTCTTTAAAGACAAACAAGGTTCTTGCAAAAAATTCCAGCTCCGGGGCTGGGTTATCGTATCCCTGTTGGTCATGACTGTAGCCATGGCGACAGGGAACGCCATTCTTTGGAACAAGTACGTCGAGCACTCCCGCCTGGAGCAGGGGCTGAACATCGCCGAGAAGACCGTTCAGGAGCAGAAAACCCAGCTCCTGTCCCTCTCCCAGAAGATCACCTCGCTGCAGAACAACCTGACCCGCATCAGGGACTTCGACTCCAAGCTCCGGGTCATGATCAACCTCGACCAGGACGGCAGCCAGGCCGCTGCCCCCAAGGGCGGTCCCGCCAACGAGAATTTCTCCAAGGGATACCTGCCCCTCTACCGCCAGGAGCTCCTGGCGCGCAAGATGCACGAATTCCTGCGCCAGCTGAACGTCGAGGCGCGGCTGGAGGAAGTCCGCCAGCAGGAGATCATGCACACCCTGCGCTCCAACAAGAACATCCTCGAAGCCACCCCGTCCATCTGGCCGACCTCCGGCTGGGTGACCTCCGGCTTCGCCTGGCGCACCTCGCCTTTCACCGGCAAGCGCGAGTTTCACAAGGGCATCGACATCTCCGCCCCCAGGGGCACCCCGATCTACGCCCCGGCGCGCGGCACCGTGACCTACTCCGGCCGCGACGGCTCCTACGGCCTGTCCATCCGGCTGAAGCACAACGCCAGCCTGTCCACCCGCTTCGCCCACCTACACCGCATCGCCATCCAGAACGGCCAGGTGGTCACCCGCGGCGAACTGATCGGCTACGTCGGCAACACCGGCCGCTCCACCGGCCCCCATCTCCACTACGAAGTGCGCCTCAACGGCGTTCCGGTGAATCCCAAACGGTACATCCTCAACTAGACCGGACGCGCGTTCGTGATTTCCTCAGGCCCTTTTGGAACCGGATTTTCCAAAAGGGCCTGTCTTTTGAGAAACACCCCTTCGAACCCGATGGTTCGGGTTTTGCAATGAGCAGGTAATGGAACTCTTCGGCTTCAATCCGGGCGATTTGCTCAGCTACTTCCTGACGCTGTTCCGCATCAGCATCGTGCTCTTCCTGCTGCCGTTCTTCGGGGGCCAGTCCATCCCCAATCCGGTCAAGGCGGCCCTGGTATTGGTCCTGTCCATGGCGGTCTGGCCGCAGCTTTCCTTCCCCGGCTCGATGATGCCCACGGGCTGGAACATCGTGATCATGTTCATCGGCGAGATGATCCTCGGAATGATCCTCGGCATGCTCGTCAATTTTCTGTTCGCCGCGGTCCAGCTGGGCGGCCAGATCATCGGTTTTCAGATGGGGTTCGCCATGGTCAACGTGGTCGATCCCATCACCGGGACATCCAATGCGGTCTCGGCCCACTTCCTGTACATGTGCACCATGCTGACCTTCCTGGTCCTCAACGGGCACCTGTACCTGATCAAGGCCATGGGCATGAGCTTTGAATACGTTCCGCCCGGCTCGCTGTTGATCAGCCCGGAAATCGCGACGAACATCTTCAGATTTTCCAACATCATGTTCACCCTGGCCATCAAGATCGCCGCGCCGGTTATGGCCGCGCTCTTCCTTGTTGACCTGGCCATTGCGCTGATCTCGAGGGCGGCCCCGCAGATGCACGTGCTCGTCCTCGGCTTCCCCATCAAGATCACCGTGGGCTTCTTCTTCCTGGGCTTCATCTTCAGCATCATGGCCCAGTACGTGGGCGACTTCCTGGGCGGGCTGGACGCCCTGTACCGCAACGTGATGTCCTTCGGCATGGCGCACACACCCTAGGCGGGGTTCCAGATGATCGGCCAGGAAGATCCGAGTAGGACAGAAAAAGCCACCTCGAAACAGCGCAAGAAACAGCGCGATCAAGGCAATGTCGCCAAGGGGCAGGAGATCACCAAGGTGATGGTCCTGCTGAGCGGCATCATCTTCATGCGGATCATGATCGGCTTCTATTACGATCAATTCACCGAGATCTACCGCTGGACCTTCCTCGAGGCCATCAACTTCAACGTGGACAAGCCCGTGGCCTACACCCTGTTCACCTGGGGCTTGACGAAGATCGCCATCCTGGTCCTGCCGTTCATGCTGGTCATCGCCTTTGTGGCCTACATTTCCCTGCGCATCCAGGTGGGCTCCCTGTGGACCACCAAGCCCATGAAACCCAAGTTCGGCAAGCTCCTGAACATCACGCGCGGCATCAAGAAACTCATGATCAGCCCTGAGGCGTTCATCAAGCTGGCCAAGTCGATGCTTCAGGCCTTCGCCGTGGGCATCGCGCCCTACATCGTTCTCAAGCAGGAGATGCCGAACCTCCTCCCCCTGTTCCACTCCAACGTCGAGGGGATCATCGCTTACATGCTCTCCATGGGCTACAAGATGGTCTGTTACGCCCTCGTCCCGATGCTCCTCATAGCCGTTGCCGACCTCGTGTACGAACGGTGGAACTACGAAGAGAAGCTCAAGATGACCAAGGACGAGATCAAGGACGAGCGGAAGCAGGCCGAGGGTGATCCCAAAGTCAAGCAACAGCAGCGGCGCAAGATGATGGAGATGATGGCCTCGCGCATGTTCCAGGACATCCCCAAGGCGGACGTGGTCATCACCAACCCGACCCACTACGCCGTCGCCCTCCAGTATGATCCGCTGAAGGCTCCCGCCCCTCTGGTCCTGGCCAAGGGAGTGAACCGCGTTGCCGAACGAATCAAAGAGGTTGCGAGGGAAAACGCCATCCCCATCGAAGAAAACAAACCCTTGGCACAGGCTTTGTATAAACAGGTGGAGATCGGGGAGACCATCCCGGAGGAACTGTTTCAGGCAGTGGCCGCGATTCTGGCGAAGCTGGAAAAATTCAAGCGGCGGCAGTAGGTTAGAAAGGCCAGACTGCACCTCCGGCAAACAACGTTCAAACGTCCGAGAGGTGTCAAAAACATGGCCAATCCCAGCGCCAAATCCGCCATTTCCAACATAGACTACGGAAAGTTCGCCAAGCAGGGCGACATCCTCCTCGCAGGCGGCGTGGTGGTCATCCTCTTCGTCATGCTCATTCCCCTGCCGACCCCGTTCATCGACTTCATGCTCTCGGTCTCCATCTCCCTGGGGCTGGTCATCCTGGTCACCTCCATGTTCATGATCTCTCCCTTGGAGTTCTCCATCTTTCCCTCCCTGCTGCTGGTCACCACCCTGCTCCGGCTGGCCCTGAACGTGGCCACCACCAGGGCAATCCTGCTGCACGGCGACGAGGGCACCTCGGCCGCGGGGTCGGTCATCCAGAGTTTCGGAGAGTTCGTTGTCGGCGGCAACTACGTCATCGGCATCGTCATCTTCATGATCCTGTTCATCCTGAACAAGACAGTCATCGTCACCGGTACCACGCGTATCGCCGAGGTCGCGGCCCGCTTCACCCTGGACGCCATGCCGGGCAAGCAGATGGCCATTGAGGCGGACCTCAACGCGGGACTCATCGACGAGGAAACGGCCACCAAGAAACGCGAGGACCTGCGCCGCGAAGCGGACTTCTACGGTGCCATGGACGGTGCGGGCAAGTTCGTTTCGGGAGACGTCAAGGCGGGCCTGATGATCACCGCCATCAACATCATCGGCGGGTTCCTCATCGGCGTGATCCAAAAGGACATGCAGTGGATGGACGCGGCCCAGACCTACACCCTGCTGACCATCGGTGACGGCCTGGTGGCCACCATCCCGTCCCTGATCATCTCCACCTCCGCAGGCATCATCGTTTCCCGCGCGGCCGCCGAGGCCAAGATGGGCGAGGAATTCATCGGCCAGCTCTCCTACCACCACAGGGCGCTGAAGCTCGTCTCCGGCATTCTGGTGATTTTCGGCGTCGTCCCCGGCATGCCGACCATTCCGTTCCTGACCCTGGCGGTCATCGTCTACACCGTCGCCCGCCTCTCGGCCAAGCAGCAGAAGAGCTTCGCCGTGGACGTGGAGGAGAAGGACCAGAAGCAGGCGTCCACCCTGGACACCCCGGAGGAGGTCCAGGCCCTGCTGCCCCTGGACCAGCTGGAGCTGGAGGTCGGCTACGGCCTGATCCCGCTGGTGGACGAGGAGCAGAGCGGCAATCTGCTCTCCCGCATCCGGTCCATCCGGCGCCAGTTCGCCCTGGACATGGGCGTGGTCGTGCCCTCCCTGCACCTGCGGGACAACCTTCAGCTCAAGCCGGGCGAATACCGCGTGCTCATCAAGGGCAACCCGGTGGCCAGCGCCGAGCTGCTCATCGACCACTACCTGGCCATGGACCCGGGCGACGCCAAGCACCGCATCGACGGCGTGGAAACCGTGGAGCCCGCCTTCAACCTTCCCGCCGTCTGGATTCCCGAGGCGCAGAAGGAGGAGGCCATGCTCTCCGGCTACACCGTGGTCGATCCGTCCACGGTCATCGCCACCCACCTCACCGAGGTCTTCCGCCGCAACCTGCACGAATTCCTCGGCCGCCAGGAGACCCAGGAGCTGCTCAACAACCTGTCCAAGCGCGCGCCCAAGGCCGTGGAGTCGCTGGTCCCCGGCGTGCTCAGCATCGGCGGCGTACAGAAGGTGCTCCAGGCTCTGGTCCAGGAAAACGTGTCCATCCGCGACCTGCTGACCATCGTCGAGACCCTGGCCGACTACGGCCCGGTCACCCAGGACCCCGGCCAGCTCACGGAATACGTCCGCGCCCGCATGGGCCGGACCATCGTCAAGTCCTACGTGGGCGACGACGGCACCCTGCCGATCATCACTCTGAGCCCGCAGGTGGACGAGATTCTGGCCTCGGCCATCCGCCCGGCGGAACAGGGCGGCTATCTGGCGCTGGAGCCGGGCGTGGCCCAACGGCTCATCCAGGCCATCAACCGCTCCACCGAAGACGCCATGGTGGCGGACGGCCAGCCCATCCTGCTGGTCATCCCCCAGATCAGGGCGCAGCTCGCACAACTGCTCAACCGCTTCATCCCGACCCTGCCGGTCATCTCGCAGGCCGAGATTCCGGCGGACGTCAAAATTCAGTCGGCCGCAACCGTTGAAATGTAGGATCAGATTATGAGAATGAAGACGTTCCGGGCCGCCACCTCCACGGCCGCCTTTGCCAAGGTCAAATCCGAACTCGGCGACGAGGCCGTGATCCTGTCCAACAAGACCGTCACCGAAAACGGGTGCAAGTGCTGCGAGATAGTGGCCGCCGTGGAAGGCGAGCCCGCCCGCCCGCGCCGCAACACCCGAGACGGCGTGATGGACGCCGCCCTCCAGGACTCGGTGGGCTGGCAGCGGGAATGGAGCCAGATCAAGGGCCAGATCATGGCCCTGATGAAGCCCCAGATGGACCCCTCCCGGCTCTCGCCCAAGCAGAAGATCGCCTTGGAATACCTGGAGCGCGAGGAAGTGGACGAGCGCGTCCTGACCCACATCTACTGCACCCTGCGCGAGACCCCGGACTGCGCGGTGATGACCGCCCTGGACCCACTGCTCAAGGCGACCCCGTTCAAGGTCGGCTCCTGGGCCAACAAGTTTCACGCCTTTGCCGGCCCCGGCGGCGCGGGCAAGACCTCCAGCCTCATCCGGCTGGCCCTGCGCATCAAGAAGGAGCGGCCGCGCACCCGGCTGTGCCTGGCCACGGCCGACGGCGGACGCGGCAAAGGCCGCCTGGTGCTCAAGCACTATGCCGAACTCGGCGGGCTGGCCTTCCGCGAGATCATCACCCGCGACGACTTCGCCCTGCTGCACCAGGAATCCAAGCAGTTCGACATGGTCCTCATCGACCTGCCCGGCCTGTCCGGAGCCACCAACCTGGAAGAGTGGTCCTGCCTGTACGGGCTGAACGAGTGCCGGGACCTGTCCGTGCACCTGGTCCTGAACCCCTATTACAGCCGGGGCCAGTTCGAACGGTTCGTGGACAAATACAAAAGTGAGCAACTAGCAAGCGTTATCTGGACGAAACTCGATGAAGCCTGTACATTCGGGGCAATATTGAACATGGCGTTCGCAAGCGGTCTGCCGGTATCCGCCCTTTCCTACGGGCCCGGCCTGAAAAACAGCATCCTGCCCGCGTCGGAAGAAATGGTCTGGCGGCTGCTGTTCATGCGCACCCTGCCCAACGGCGACATTCAACCTTAAGGAGAACGCATACGCCATGAGTTCGAAACTCCCCCTGGTCCTCTCCGTCACCTCCGGCAAGGGCGGCGTCGGCAAGACCAACATGTCGGTCAACCTGGCCTATTCCCTGAGCGCCGCGGGCAAGAACGTGGTCCTGCTCGACGCAGACCTCGGCCTGGCCAACGTGGACGTCATCCTCGGCCTGAACCCGCAATACAATCTCTTCCACCTGTTCCACGAGGACATGACCCTGGACAAGATCCTCTTCGACACCCCCTACGGGTTCAAGATCCTCCCGGCCTCCTCCGGGGTCAGCGACATGGTCAACCTGGACCGGGGCCAGAAGCTCGACCTGCTGGACGCCATGGATTCCCTCGAGGACAACGTGGACTACCTGATTGTGGACACGGGCGCGGGCATCAACGACAACGTGCTCTACTTCAACCTGGCCGTGCAGGAACGGCTGTTGGTGATCACCCCGGAGCCGACCTCCCTGACCGACGCCTACGCGCTGATCAAGGTGCTCAAGCTGCACCACGGCGTGGAGCGGTTCCGCGTGCTGGTGAACATGGTCAAGGACAACAAATCGGCCCGCGAAGTCTACCTCAAGCTGCTCAACGCCTGCGACCACTTCCTGGACGGTATCTCGCTCGACCTGGTCGGGTTCGTGCCCTACGACCAGAACGTCCGCAATTCGGTCATCGCCCAGACCCCGTTCTGTCACAAATTTCCCAAAACGCCGGCCAGTTCCGCTGTCCGGCAGGCGGCTCAGAAAATCAAGACCTGGCAGGTAACCCCCAACACCGATGGCAATATTAAATTCTTCTGGAAGAAACTCCTCTTCCGGGAACGATCCGTGGCTTGAGCTGGAGCAGGGCGTCAAGCATTGGGACGATTTTTCGCCGCGGGACCGGGAAAACATCGTTCGCTTCTACGCGCCCAAAATCCGGATTCTGGCCCTGCGGCTCAAAGCGAAGCTGCCCCAAAGCGTTGAGCTCAACGAGCTCATCAGCGCGGGCAGCCTCGGCCTTCTGGATGCCCTCGGCAAGTTCAACCCGGACCTGGGGATCAAGTTCGACACCTACTCGGAGAACCGCATCAAGGGGGCCATGCTTGACGAGTTGCGGCGCATGGACTGGTTCTCGCGGGGGCTGAGACAGAAGGTCAAGGTGCTGGAGGACTCCATGCGCCAGATCGAGCACGAGACGGGCTCTCCGGCCACCCCCGAGCAGCTCTGCGAGCGCACGGGCATGACGGACCGCGAGGTCCAGCAAGGGCTGGAGGCGCTCAACAACCAGGTCTGCCTGAGCCTCGACTCGTTCCAGGACAATCTCATCGGTCAGAAGAAGATGACCGACAACGAACCGTTCCAGTCCGCCGCCTTTCAGGAGATTGTTGACAAAGTAGCCAATCTCATTGAAGAATTGACGCCGAGAGAAAAATTGGTCATATCTCTGTATTATGGTGAGGAGTTGAACATGAAGGAGACCGCCGAGGTTATGGACATAACCGAGGGCCGAGTCTCACAACTGCACTCACAAGCCTTGAATAAATTGAGAAAAACGTTCAGAGCTCGTTACGAAAACGAGTAGTATCCACGGAAAGGAGACCTTCGATGGCTTATGACACCAACATGCGCGTCCTGGTTGTGGACGACTTCTCCACCATGCGTAAAATCATCAAGAACATCCTGCGCCAGCTGGGGTTCAACAATATCGTCGAGGCCGATGACGGTTCGACCGCGTGGGAAGTCCTCAACAAGGACAACATCGATTTCATCGTCTCTGACTGGAACATGCCCACCATGTCCGGCATCGAGCTGCTGCGCAAGGTGCGCGCCAGCGAGGAGTACGCGGACATCCCCTTCCTGATGGTCACCGCCGAGGCCCAGCAGGAAAACATCATCGAGGCTGTCCAGGCCAAGGTGTCCAACTACATCGTCAAGCCGTTCACCCCTGAAACACTGGGCCAGAAGATCGACAAAATCTTCGCTTAAGCGCCCACTAGGCGTATACCATGGTCTTGCTTGTCCCGGATGATTCCGAAGAGGTGACCGCCCCTGCCTCCGAGCAGCGGAAGGCTCAGTTGGACGACGCCGAGGCAAGCAGGGCCACGCAGAAGGTCGACCTCGATCTCGACGACGCCCCGTTCCTGGAGGACGAGGACGAAGAGGAAGAGATCGAGGAGGTCGAGGTCGAGACTTCCCTGCTCAAGGAGGAGCCCAGGGAATCCAAGCCGGGACTGGCCGCCCTCCTGCGCAACAAGGTCGTCCTCATCTCCCTGGGCGTCATTCTCATTCTCCTCGTCGTCATCGTCATCCTGCTCCTGCGCGAACCCGAAGCGCCCCCTGCGCCGCCTCCACCGCCCGTGGAAGAGACCGTGCCCGAGGAAGAGGCTCCGCCGGCAGTGGAGGAGACGCCGTCCATCGTCATCAAGCTCGATCCCTTCTTCATCGAGCAGCGCGACAGCGAAGGCGTCGTCCGCTTCCTGGAGGTCAGCATTCTCGTTTCCACCGAGGACGACGGGCTGGCCCGGCAGTTCAAGCAGGATGTCTACACCATCCGCAACGCCCTGTTCTATTATCTCAAGAATAAGGATTTGCAGTTTTTGACCGATAAGGAGAACAGCGACAAACTCAAGAAGGAGTTGTTGGCGATCATCAACCAGTACATGGGGTTTGGTCAGTTCGACACCCTGCTGTTCGAACAATATCTTGTGAGGTAAGCCATGAGCTCGACTCCGCTGGACCTTCCGGTCCTCATCTCCCAGCTGCCCTTCGTGCAGAAGATCGCCCATGCGGAAAAGGCCAAGCCCGAGGTGCACAAGCTGTTGTTCGGGCCGCTCATCCAGGAGCAGTTGCGCAGGCGCGAGGGCATGGTCCAGCAGGTCAACAAGAAGGAAGCCACCGCCCCCGTCGACCGGGACGGCCACAACAACGAACAACAGGAAGCTTCCTCGCAGCGCAGGGAAAAGGAACCCCAGGAAGAGGATTCCCCGGACACCGGGGCCTCCAGCGGCTCCCCCTGGTCCGGTAACATCGTCAACGTCAAGATTTAGCCCAAAGGGACGCCCCTATGTCCGACCTGCTCATCATCCTCTTCACCGTCAGCGAAGTCGTCCTGCTCGTTGTTGTCATCCTTTTCTTCCTCCGGCTGCGAAAGTCCGAGACCCTGCTCTCCGGCCTCCAGGCCAGCCAGCAGGAGTTCCTCAAGCGGCTGCAGTTCAATACCCAGCTGGAGAACGAACTGGTGGCCACCTTCGAGCAGCGCCAGCAGGAGCTGGTGGCCCTCAACAGCCAGCTGGAGCGCAAGGCCGCCGAGCTGCAACACCTGGTCAAGCTCGCCAACGAGTACTGCAAGTCGCCGCAATTCATGCGTGAAATCATCATCCAGGGATACCGCTCCGGCAAGTCGGCGGTACAGCTGGCCAAGTCCACCGGCCTGGGCCTGGACGAGGTCGAGCTGATCATCGATCAGGCCTGATCGGGGAGCCGCCATGCGCATCTCCGGTTCGGGCACGGGCAACGGCTCCTTCGGCAACGGGGGCAGCCGCTCCGATAACTTTCGCAGGAAGCACCGCGTCGGCCAGAAGGTCCGGGGGCTGCTGCTCAAGAATCTCCCCGACGCCATGGCCTGGGTGGACATCGACGGCGACCGCCTCCTGGCCCAGCTTGAAAGCGCCCACCCGGAAGGGTCGCGGCTCTTCTTTCTCGTCCAGAAACTGACCCCGCAGATCGTGCTCAAGGAGCTGCCCTGGACCGGAGGCGGAAAGGGTGACGGGCTCTCTCTCATGGGCGACTTCGACGCCGCGCGGACCCTGTTCGAGAACCGGTTCCGGCCCGCCCTGTCCGAGGCGGACCTGTCGGGCAAACCGCTCCCCCTGGCTCTCTTCCTCAAGCTGCTGGCCGGGTCCCACGCACTTCGCACCGCCTATCTGGACGCGGCGGCCTGCGCACGGACCATCGGCAAGACCCTGGACGGCGCGGGCAAGGGACGCCTTCTCTACCAACCGTGGCTCGCCCCGGACGGACGGCGCCAGGCCACGCTCATCCGAGGCGGCGGCGCGGCCGAAGGTCTGACCGAGACCCTGGTGGAGTACGACCACGCCCGCATGGGGCTGGTCCGGGTCCAGTTCCTGACCCGCAACAACGACCTGACCTGCAAGGTGCTGCTCCAGCATCCCGAACAATCCACCCCCCTGGCCCGCTACCTCGCCAGCCGCGCCCACGGCGGGCCCGTGGCCATCAATCATCTCGGCGTGGGGCGGCTCCCGCGCACCAGCCACGGCGGCATCGTGGCCGAGGCATTGTTCCAGAGCTAGGCGCTCTCAGCCTCCGCCCAACAAGATTTTGAGCGCGGCAACAACCAAACAGGAACCAGTCATTCATCTCCTGGAAAAAGAAAGTCGGACGTTGAAAGCCGCTTCGCGGCCCACGGCGCTCTCGCCTCCCTCTTCCGCGCCTGCGGTGCCTTTTCCATAGCTGCGCACCGTTCGGCTTCTGAAAAGGGAAATATGCCAAAAAAAAGCCCGCCGATTGGCGGGCTTTTTCAGTCCTCAGGGATGACCAACTAGGCCACGGCGCTGACCGGACGCAGCCGCTCGGTTCCGAGGGATTCCTCGACAACCGCGGACTCCCCGACCTTCTCTTCAAGATACAGGTCGCGGTTTTCGTCTAGGTGGCGCAGGAAGGCGTTGTTCAGGGCGTGACCGGAGGCGAAGACCTCGAAATGCCCCTGCAGGCGCGATCCGAAGATGGCCATGTCGCCGACAAAGTCCAGCATCTTGTGGCGCACGAACTCGTCCTGGAAGCGGAGGCCTTCGGCGTTCAGGATGTTGTACTCGTCCAGGACCACCGCATTGTCCAGGGACCCGCCAAGGGCCAGGCCGTTGGCATGCAGGTAATCGACTTCCTTGAGGAAACCGAACGTCCGCGCCTTGGCGAGATGCTGGGCGAAATTCTCGGGGGTGATCTCCAGGACCATCTGCTGGCGGCCGATGAGCGGATGCGCGAAATTGATGGTGTAGTCCAGGCGCAGCCCGTCGTAGGGGGTCGCCTTGATGTACTTGCCGTCCTGCTCGAATTCGACGGCCTTCTTGATGGCCAGGACCTTGCGGGACTTGTTCAGCTTGCGGATGCCCGCCTGCTTGAGCAGGTAGACGAAAGAGGCGGCGCTGCCGTCCATGATGGGCAGCTCCTTGCCGGAAACCTCGATGTGGATGTTGTCGATGCCCATGCCGTTTATGGCGGCGAGCAGATGTTCGACGGTGGCCAGGGTCTCGCGGCCGTCGCCCAGCACCGTGGCCAGGCTGGTCTCCACGACCAGGGACGGGGCGGGAGTCAGAAAAGTGGAACCTGAACCGTTGCGTAGGGAGAACAGGATCCCGGTGTCCTCGGCGGCCGGACGCAGGACCATGTCCACCTGCCTTCCGCTGTGGAGCCCGATTCCGGTGCAACGTACTGATCTATGTATAGTTGTCTGAGACATTATTCCTCCGGTTGATTAACCAGTCACAAAATAGCAAGAATAATGCCACAGGCAAGTAGACTTATATCTATGCGAAACCATTGATTAATCCGAACAAAACGCCATCCCGACCGTTGTTGTATTCCCGCAAATCTTTGTATTTTTACAACAACGAAACGGGGTGAGGTGTTGCATTTCTGAGATTATAATCTTTTCGTAGACACCACGCGGTCCAATCCCGCCAGGTCCTTGAGGACCGTAACTTCATCAAATATCGAATAATTATTGGTAATGATTCTCACGATTGCATCCCCTTGCCCGAAACCGATTTCCATGAGCAGCCGGCCGCCGTGTTTCAGCGAGGTGACGATTCCGGGGAGCATGGCCCGGACGTGATCCAGCCCGTCCTCGCCGCTGACCAGCGCGCCCGTCGGCTCGAAGGCCGTGACCTCGCGGCTTGCCTCCTCGAACTCCCTTTGCGTCACATAGGGCGGGTTGGAAACGATAAGGTCGAACTCTCCCTCAACCGTTTCTCTCGTGAAATCGAGCCGTTGGAAATCGATGCGGTCGGCCACGCCGTGGGCCTTGGCGTTTTCTTCGGCCACGGCCAGCGCCTCGGCGCTGATGTCCACGGCCACCCCGCTCGCCCCGGGGAAGAGCGTGGCGATGGTCACGGCCAGGATGCCGGACCCGGTACCCAGGTCCGCGAAGCGGAATTCGGCTCGCTTGTCGAAGGCCTTCTCGACCTCTTCCACGATGTGTTCGGTCTCGGGCCTGGGGATGAGCACTGCGGGGGTGACGAGGAAGTCCAACCCGTAGAACTCCCTGGTGCCGAGGATGTAGGCCACGGGTTCGCCCCCTTCCCGGCGGCGGATCAGCGCTTCGACCGAGGCCAGCTCGTGATCGGAAAGCGCCCTGTCGCGGTCAAGCGTCAGGGTCAGGCGCGGGCAGCCGAGGGCGTGGGCCAAGAGCAGTTCGGCGCTCAAACGAGGCGAGTCCACGCCGGAGAGGCGGGACTCGCTTTCTTGAATGACTTCCCTGATGGTGGGAGACACGGGGTATTCCGGCGAACCGTTAATCGCCCTGCCGCTTCAGCGCCTCGGCCTGGAAATGGCTGACCAGGGCGTCGGTGAGCTCCTGCAGCTCGCCCTCCATGATCTGGGGGAGCTTGTGCAGGGTCAGGTTGATGCGGTGGTCGGACACGCGGCCCTGGGGATAGTTGTAGGTGCGGATGCGCTCGGACCGGTCGCCGGAGCCGACCTGGCTGCGGCGGGCGGCCTCTTCCTCGGCCTTGGCCTTGTCCTGTTCGATCTGGAGCAGGCGGGAGCGCAGGACCTTGAGGGCCTTGGCCTTGTTCTTGTGCTGCGATTTCTCGTCCTGGCAGATGACGATCAGCCCGGAGGGAATATGGGTCACGCGGATGGCCGAGTCCGTGGTGTTGACCGACTGGCCGCCGGGACCGGAAGAGCGGAACACGTCCACGCGCAGGTCCTCGGGCCGGATGTCCACGTCCACCTCTTCGGCCTCGGGCATGATGGCCACGGTGATGGCCGAAGTGTGGATGCGGCCCTGGGATTCGGTGGCCGGGACGCGCTGCACCCGATGGGTGCCGGACTCGTATTTCAGCTTGCTGTAGACCTTGTCGCCCGCGATGGAGGCGATGACTTCCTTGTAGCCGCCGGAACCGGTGGGGTTGGAGCTCATCTCCTCGACCTTCCAGTGGTTGATTTCGGCGTAGCGGCAGTACATGCGGTAGACGTCCGCCGCGAACAGGGCGGCCTCGTCGCCGCCGGTGCCGGCCCGGATTTCGAGAATGATGTTCTTCTCGTCCATGGGGTCCTTGGGCAGCAGCAGGAGCTTGAGTTCTTCCTCCAGGGCGGGCAACTGCTCCTCGATCTCCTCGATCTCGGCCTTGGCCATCTCGCGGATGTCGGCGTCCGAATCGGCCATCATCTCGCGGTTGTCCTCAAGGTCCTTGGAGAGCTGCTTGTAGCGGCGGAAGACCTCGACGACGTCGCCGAGATCGGCGTGCGCCTTGGAGACCTTCTTGTACCGCTCCTGGTCGTTGAAAATGTCGGGCTCGGCCAGCTCCTGCTCCAGCTCGACGTATTTTTCCTCAATCTCTTCTAGCTTGCCAAACATTATCGGCACTCCTCGGCGTTAACCGCGCAGCGCAGGGCGGCGATGGCCACCTCAAGCTGGCTGTCGTCTGGTTCCTTGGTGGTCAGCATCTGCATCATCAGCCCGGGCCAGCACATCAGCTTGCACAACCCGTTCTTGCTGTACTTTCCGGCGAACTTGATCATCTCGTAGGCCACGCAGCTGACCGGAATCATGAGAAAGAGCTTCATGCCGACGATGTACAGGTGCTTGACGATGAAATTTTCGGGCGAATAGAAGGTCAGCAGCCAGGGGACCAGCACCGCGTACAGCATGATGGAGACCGCCAGCACGAATAGCAGGAAGGCGGTCCCGCAGCGCGGGTGGAGGCGGCTGAAGAACCGGCTGGAGGCCGGGGAAAGCTCCCTGCCCTCCTCCCAGGTCCAGATGACCTTGTGCTCGGCCCCGTGGTACTGGAAAACCCGGCGGATGTCCGGGATATAGGAAATGGCCAGGATGTAGCCGACGAAGACGATCATCTTGATCAGCCCGTCCCAGGCGTGGAAGCTCAAGGAGTCCACGTCGCCGCCCAGGCCGAGCATCTCCATGCCCACGGACAGGAAGTGCGGCAGGACAACGAACAGGCCGAGCGCGGCGCCCAGCGCCAGCACCATGGTCAGGACCAGGTGCCAGGTGGTCAGTTCGCCGCCCTCTTCGTCGGTGTCGTCGGCGGCCTGGACCGCGGAATAGTTCAGGGCCTTGATCCCGTTGACCATGGTTTCCATGAGCACCGGGAATCCGCGCAGGAAGGGTTTCTTGAGCAAGGGATGCTTGACCAATGTGAACCACGGGCGGACGTCGGTGACGATCTGTCCGTCCGCCTTGCGGATGGCGATGGCGAGATGGTCCTTGGCGCGCATCATGACGCCTTCGATCACAGCCTGCCCGCCCACGGCCTGGGGCGCAGCCAAGGTCAAGAGTCCTCGCAAATTCAAGCAGTTACCCTCCGGTGATGAAAACCCTGAATCGGTCGAATTGCTCATTTCACAACAAGTGAAATTAAGAACTCCCGAACCGATTGTAAAGTCCGCCGAATAAAACAATATGCCTCCGCAGGGCGTACGACCCGACGAAGGCATATGGTCTCGGCTTTCGCCGAAAAAAGCAGCTACTTGGACTTTGCAGCCAGGGTGCTCAGATCGCCGTACTTCTTGCGGAAACGGTCGATGCGGCCAGCGGTGTCAACGAAGCGCTGCTTGCCGGTGTAGAAGGGATGGCAGTTGGCGCAGATTTCCACTTCGAACTCCTCACCCTTGGTGGTCAGCAGCTCGGCCTCGTAACCGCAGTGGCAACGAACTTTGGCCTTGTAAGTCTTGGGATGAATATCGTTTTTCATGACTTTCTCCTGTCATTATTTTTGCGTGGAACTCGGTCTTATACGCACTGCCACACTGCTTGGCAAGGGAAATTTTAGGCTTTTTCCGGGCCGGCACAGGGATTCCCGCCGCCCGCCGAAAGCCGCTGTCGGGGCAGCAAAAAAGGCGGGGGCCGAAGCTCCCGCCTTTGACAGTCGAGTTCGGTCGAGAACTAGACGCAGCCGGTGGGCTTGGGCAGGCCGGCCATCTTACAGGCGCCCTTGCCGGGTCCGGACGGGAACAGTTCGTAGATCTGCTTCAGCTTGAAGCCGGTGACCTTGGAGAGGATGCGGACCATCGGGGCGATGCCGTTCTTCTTGTAGTAGTCCTGCAGGAAGTCGATGACCTTCTGGTGATCTTCGGAGATCTCCTTGATACCTTCGGATTCCTTGACGTACTCGACCCAAACCGGGGTCCAATCCTCAAATTTCTGCAGGAAGCCGTCTTCGTCAACTTCGAAAGAAGAGCCCTGGAATTCAACAACAGCCATTGTATCCTCCTAAGTGGATGTTTGTCTTGCTGTAGCCCCGAACCAAGCCCGGAGCGACCTTATCCGTATAAACAGCGATCCGCTGCTTAGATAGCAATAACAATGATCGGCTCAAAACCGTGGAGGGACATTACGTCCCCTGCAAAACCTTGTCAAGCACTAGACTCATTTCAAAACGAAAAAACACCGCCCGTAAATCCATCCTAACGAACTAGGATTCCATGAGTTCGTTCAAACTTTCACGAGCGTAGTCCAGGGCCGGGTCCATATCCAGGGCCGCCTGGAGGTAATCCATCGCGACCTCGTCGTTCCCCATGTTCTTGTGGCACAGGCCGAGATTGGCCAGGTCATGGGGCGAGCCGCTGTCGATGTTCAGGGACGCCTGGAAGTCCTCGGCGGCGGCCTCGAAATTCCCCTGCTTGAACCGGGAAACCCCGCGCAGGTTGAAGAATTCGCGGCATTCGTCGTCCAGGGCGACGGCCTCGCCGAGCAGCGTCTCGGCGTCCTCCCACTCCTCCATCTGGGTCAGGGCATAGGCCTGGTAGAACACGGCCAGGGCGCGCTCGGGGTCGGCGGGCTGGAGCGGCACGGATTCCTCGAACCGGTCGGCGGCGTACGGCAGGTCGCCCATGCGCAGGGCGAGCAGCCCCCGGAAGAACGGCAGGAAGTACGCGCCGGGATAGACATCCTCGATCACGTCCAGCCCCTCCAGGGCCTCGTCGAAGTCCGCGTCCTCGGCCAGGATGCGGCCCACGAACAACCCGATGGACCGGTTGGGCGTGCGCTCGCGGAAGTCGAAGCCGGGCACGAAGTTGTAGTTGGCGGTGACCATCAGGTCGGGGTGCCGGGTATCCACGGCGTACAGGGTATCGCCCTTCTCCGCCAGCCCTCCGGCCAGCCCCATGAGCTCGTTGTAGATGTCCGCGTCCTCCACCGAAGGCAGGGAGTCGAGGGCCACGGTCTCGCCCTCCTTGAGCCAGTCCAGTTGGGAGAGCTCGGTGAACTTGGGCAGGCCTGACGCCTCGTAGACCCGGCTGGTCTCGAAGTCTCCGGCCAGCTGCGCCACCTCGGTCACGGCCCGGATGGCCGCCTTGACCGGCGACGCCGCCGTGCCCGCGGTGAAGACGATCTCACTCAGGGCGGGGAAGGTCTTGCGGTCCCAGGCCACGGCCGCCACGGTGGGCACCGGATAGCCCAAAGAGAAGTCCTTGAGGATCAGGCTGACGCCGTTTTGCTCGAAACAGTCGAGCAGCCGCTTGAGGACCGGGTCGGTGCAGGTGGCCGGGTCGATGGTCGGGGTGGTCTGCCGGGTGCGGTCGATGACCGCGCAGACGTGCCGCTCCACCAATTCGCACGCACCCTGGGCAATGGACTCCTCGAAGGTGTTGCCCGCGGAAGAGCCGTTGAATTCGTTGAGCTTCTTGAACCAGTCAAGGGGCACGTACTCCCGCTCGCCGGTACACACGTTGAGCGCCGGGTGGAACCGCCAGCGGATCAGGTCCATGAGCCGGACCGCCTTGTCCGGATCGATGTCCTCGCTCACGGAACGGATCACCTGGCCGATGTCCATGACCTGTCCGGGCCATTTGGCCTGCGCCTCGGACCAAGTCAGCTCGGTGAAATTGTCCGGGTCGCCCCAGAAGCTGAAGTAGGAGAACCGCTCCACCAACTCCATGAGGGCGGACGCCTCGGCCTGCTCCGGGGACGCGCCCTTGCCCATCTGCTTGCGGGTGGGCATGATCTCGCGGGCCTCGGGGCCGCAGATGCTGACGAACACGGGGATGCCCAGCCTGCCGGTGTCCACGCGGTCGGTCTTGGCCAGCACGCCCGCGCACTTCTCGTCGAGGATCGCCTTGACCCGCTTCACGGTATCCACCGGGCTGCACGCCTTGTCCAGGTCGGTGGTGAAGGTCTTGAGACAGCTCTTGAGTTCCATCACGCGCCCTTCCTCTTCATGCGGAACAGGTTGATGACGTTCTCTTCGCCCGTCTCCTTGTCCTTGTAGTTGGCCACGGACTTCATCATGGCGTAGCTGTCGCCCGCCTTGTCGAAGAACTTCCGGCCCAGCCGCTTCTTGTCCATGGCCATGAGGATCTCGGCGGTCGGGGTCTGCGCCAAGTGGGCGTCCAGGAAGTCCACCAGCGGTTCGTACACGGCCTCCTCGTAGAGCACCTCGCAGCCGATGATGTAGTCGAAACGGCTGTCCAGGTTGTCCCTGGTGAAGTCGGCGCGGCGCACGGCCATCTTGCCGTCCAGCCCGTTCTTGAGGACGTTGATCCGGCTGAAGAGCAGCGCGTGGGGATCGACGTCGGTGACGGTCACATCCAGGCCGAGCCGGGCCATGACCATGCCGTTCACGGCGCAGCCCGCGCCCACTTCCAGGACGGAGCAGCCCGGGGTGAACGGGAAACGGGTCAGGGTGTAGCCGAGGATCAGGCAGGAGGGCCAGACCTTGGCCCACAGGGGCAGGGAGATCTTCTTGCCCGACCGGGTGCGGTCCACGAGCTTGTCCAGGTATTTCTGCATCTGCTTCACCTGGAGCACCTCCAGGGAATGCTCGCCGATGGTCACGGTCTCGAAACCGACCTCGCCGAACTCGCGCACGGCAATGTCGATGAGCGTACCCATAGGCTGATCCAGGTTGAATACGGTATCCGCCATTCTTCCCTCCGGAAACGGCAGGCCTCCCAGGGAGACCGCTTTTTATTGATCTATCGAGTTGATTTTTTCCAGGACCCACAGCCCGTCGGGCACGGAGTCGTCGCGGGCGAAGTCCCAGACGGTCCGCAGATTGTCGGGCCGCCCGCCATCGCCCACCCGGAGCTGCGCGTCATAGTAGACCGAAGCCACGGTCTGGCCGTTCTCCTGCTTCAGCTCCATGAGCCTGGCGGTGACCAGCATGACCTCTGCGCGCTCGCGGTGGCCCGCCACGGCCTCGGCGTAGACCTCGTCGGACATGAAATCGCGGATGTCCCGAAACTCCTCCTCGCCCACGGACTGCTGGTAACGCGAGAAAAAGAGCTTCGCGCCCTCCAGGAACTCCGTCTCGTCGAAGCCGTCCGCCCGCGCGGACGGGGGTCCGGTGGGGGTGGTGGGCTGCGGACGGTCGGCGGACCGGTCGGGATCGGCGGGCTGGGAGCTGAGCATGTCCCAGGTCCGGCGGGCCGCCTCGTGACGGTCCACGGGTTTCTGCGCCGGAGTGTCGGGAGGCGGCGCGTCGCCGCCGGTGCCGCGCAGGTCGCGGGGCTGGATGTCAGGCCGCTTGGGTCGGTCCTGCCGGTCGTTGCCGTGGCCCGACCTGCGCCGGTAGGCGCGGACCAGGAAATAGGCGACCACGCCCAGCAGCAGGATGTTGAGCACGCTGCCGGAGCGGCTCGGCGCCCCTTCCTGGGCCAGGGCCGGAGTGGCCGTGAGCAGAATCAGGGACGCGGACGCGAGGCAACGCGACACGCGCCCGGCAAGGCCGGTCGATCTGGTGATGACGTTGTGCATGGATGCTTCGTAAAACAAAGTCGCAAGACAGGCAATCAATCGATGAGCGCCAGATTGCGGAGAATGGCGTACAGGCTCTCCACCTCGATGGGCTTGGGCAGATAGGCGGCCGCGCCGCCCTTGTAGTACGCCCGGACCACGGTCTTGGGGTCGTTGAGCGCGGTGATCATGATCACCTTGGCCTCGTCCACGGCGGAAACGCCCGCCTCCTGCTCCATGGTGCGGATATCCTTGAGGGCCTGGTGGCCGTCCTTGTTGGGCATCATGATGTCCATGCAGACCAGGTCGTAGGGATCATTCTCCTCGATGGCCTTCCGGAAGGCGTCCACGCATTCCACGCCGTCCGACGCCGTGTCGCACCTGCCGAAATCGGACAGGAGCGCCGTCAGGAGCTTGCGGCTGGTGAACTCGTCTTCTACTATAAGGATACGCATCAACCCTCCAAATTTCGAATTACAACAAGCCGAGGATAAAAACAACGGCTTGCGGACCGACCCCGGTGAAATTATAAAGACCCGTTCAATTGCCGCGTCTTTTCCCTCGCAGGGCTTGCCCTCCGCGCCGATGGGAAGTAGGAACAGGCCCACGGCAACGCAGACGTCCCCGGAGGACCCAGACATGCTTTTTTCGGATATTCCCCAGCTCCTCGGCAGCTTTTTCGACTTCATGGACAGTCCCCAGTGGCGCGCCTGGCCGTTCAATTCCGGCTACGGCGAACACATCCTGCCCGCCGTGGCGCGGCTGCTGTTCGTCTCCCTGATCATCGGCGCCATCCTGCTCTTCCTGCGGCTGCTCTTCGGCCCCGGCGGCCCGCTCCGCGACAAGGAGCTGGAGGAGGAGGCCCGCATTCAGACCGAACGGGAACGGGCCGAAGTGGAGGAGCTTTTCGCCAAGGGCGAGATCTCCGAGCTGGAGTACAAGACCCGCATGAAGAGCCTCAAGGACTGACGATGCGCCTGCACGAACACCTGCGGCTGGTCCGCGAATTCGCCGAGGGCCACCTCCGGGACGACGAAGACCACGACTACCACATCCGGCTCAAGCTGGAGCACTCCATGCGGGTCCTGGACAACGGGGTGCATATCCTCCGCGAGGAAGGCATTACGGGCCGCACCGCCGACCTGGCGACCATGGCCGCACTGTACCACGACATCGGCCGATTCCCGCAGTTCGACCGCTGGGGGACCTACCGCGACGCCGACTCGGTGAATCACGGGCGGATGGGCGTGCTGACCCTGCGCCGCCTGGACCTGGGGGACGATTTCACCCCGCGCGAGCTGCGTCTGATCCGCGCCGCAGTGGGGCTGCACAACGCCAAGGAGGTCAACCCCGCCCTGCGGGACCCCCTGGCCACCTTGGTACAGGTCACCCGCGATGCGGACAAGGCGGACATCTTCCACGTCATCCTCGACCACCTGAGCCAGCCCCACAATCCCAACCGGGTGGTCATCCACAAGCTCAAGGAGGACCCGGCCAGGTTCACCCCCGCCGTGCTGGAAACCGTCAGCTCCGGGATGACCTGCGACTACGCGTCCCTGCGCTACGCCAACGACTTCGTCCTGCTCATCGTCGGCTGGGTCTTCTCCCTGTCCTACCGGGCCACGGAGCGGCTTCTGCTCTCGCGCGGGCTGGTGGACAAGGCGTTCGGCCTGCTGCCGGAAGACGCGGGCATAGACCGCTTGCGGACCAAGGTCATGGCCCACCTGCAACGGCCCTGAACACGCCCTCTTGCCATAAACTTTCTCTGGAAGTATAGTGATACCCTGGCGGAAAAGCAGGGGAACCACCATGCCGCAGAAACGGAACAGCAAGGCGTTCGGCCTCTACCAGTCCATCCTCATCCTGACGGACGTGGAGGTGCACGCCAAGCGGGACCTGGCGACCATCAAAACCTTCGGCCCCAAGGACGTGCGCATCTTCACCTCGGGCGCGGCCGCCGTGGACCACATCGCGGAGCACGGGGCGGATCTCATCTTCTGCGACTCCAGCCTGTCCGACATGACGGGCGTCAAGTTCACCCAGATCGTCAACCAGAACATGAGCGGCAGGCCCATGCCGATCATCATGGTCACCCTGGAGAACCGCAAGGACCACGTCCTGGACTCCATCGCGGCGGGCTGCATCGGCTACATCCTGCGCCCCTACTCCCTGGACACCTTCGAAAAATATTTGATCCTCGCCAACCAGTTGGACAGCTATCCGGAGATCGAGGAGATGGAGCTGCGGGAAGCCCAGGACATGGTCGCGCGCGGCGATTTCGACGACGCCATCGAAGCCTTCGAGGAGCTGATCTCCGAACAGGACGAGGCCCAGAAGTACTACGACATGGGCTGCCGCTACATGGCCGAGGGCAAGTACGGCAAGGCCATCGTCTCCTTCAAGAAGGCGGTCAAGATCAACGACCTGTTCGCCGAGGCGTACAAGGGGCTTGCCGAGGCATACAGGGAACGCGGCGACCTGGAATCCTTCAAGGAGTACATGAAAAGAGCCGCGGACGTGCACGCCCAGTTCGACCGTCTGGAGGAGACCCGTGCGCTGTTCATCGAGATCCTCAAGTTCGATGCGGACACCCCCAACCCCTTCAACTCCCTGGGGGTCAAGCTGCGCAAGCAGGGCGACTACCCCGGCGCGATCCACGCCTACGCCCAGGCCCTGGAGCTCACCCCGGAGGACGAGAACATCCACTTCAACATGGCCAAGGCGCTCTATTTCATGGGCAAGCTGGAACCGGCCTCGGCCAAGGTCGAGGCGGCCCTGCGGATGAACCCGGACTTTGCCGAGGCCCACAAGCTCTACCAGCGCATCCACGGCAAGCCCTGGGTCCCGACCAAGGGCGATGCGGCCAAACCCCGGGTCCTCCCGGAAGGCGCCAAGCGGTCCGCCAAGGACCTCGGCCCCTAGTGAGCGCGCACCCGTGAATCCCGAACTCCTGCTCCGCCTCGGCTCGTTCCTGGCCGTGCTCGTGGTCATGGGCGTGGCCGAGACCTTGCTGCCGCGCCGTCCCCTGTCTTCGGGCAAGGCGCGCCGCTGGTTCGCCAACCTGTCGGTCTCCTTCCTGTCCGCCGGGCTGGCCCGACTCGCCGCGCCCCTGGTCCCGGCGGCCCTGGCCGCCTACTGCGCGGCCAACCACATCGGCCTGCTGAACCTCGTCCCGACGCCGCCGGCCATCGCCTGGCTCGTCTCCCTGGCCGCCCTGGACCTGCTCATCTACGGGCAGCACGTGGCCTTTCACCACTACCGCCCCCTGTGGCGCGTGCACCGCATGCACCACGCGGACCTGGACATCGACGCCTCCACCGGGGTCCGCTTCCACCCCATCGAGATCGTCCTGTCCCTGTTCCTGAAGCTGGCCGCCGTGTTCCTCCTCGGCCCGCCCCCGGCGCGGTGATCCTGTTCGAGGTCCTGCTCAACGGCTGCGCCCTGTTCAACCACGCCAACCTGCGCCTGCCGCTCGATGCGGACCGCAAGCTCCGGCTGTTCCTGGTCACTCCGGACATGCACCGGGTCCACCACTCCACCGACATGCGCGAGGCCAACCGCAACTTCGGGTTCACGGTGCCCTTCTGGGACCGGCTCTTCGGGACCTACAAGGACCAGCCCGACCTGGGCCACGACCGCATGCGCATCGGCCTGAACATCTTCCGCGATCCGCAATACGGCGGGCTGCTCAACATGCTGACCATCCCATTCCGCTGATCCGCCTTTACATCCAGACGATAATGCTTATCATGTCCTGTGACGCATTCTAACCGACCACAGGAGATCACCATGCCCGATACACTCTATGACGTCGTCATCCTCGGCTCCGGCCCCGGCGGATTGCAGGCCGCCATTCACGCCTCGCGCAAAAAGGCCCGGACCCTGATGCTCGGGCGCATGGACAACTCCAGCCTGTACTGGGCCCATGTGGAGAACTACTGCTGCCAGATCAAGATCTCCGGCGAAGAGGTCCTCAAGACCGGTCGCAAGCAGGCCGAGAGCTTCGGCGCTGAATTCCGTGACGAGGACGTGCTGGCCATCGAGCCGGACGGACCGCTCTTCTCCCTGAAGCTCGAATCCGGCGACGAGATCAAGTCCAAGACCATTATCCTGGCCACCGGGTCCAGCCGCAACAAGCTCAACGTGCCCGGCGAAAAGGAACTGCTCGGCAAGGGCGTGAGCTACTGCGTGGATTGCGACGCGGGCTTCTACAAGGGCGAGGTCGTGGCCGTGGCAGGCTGCCGCAGCGCGGCGGCGGGCGGGGCCGTGGCCCTGACCAATTTCGCGAGCCAGGTGCACCTCTACTGCGGGGAGCTGGACGTCAACGAAAAGCTCCGCCAGCAGCTCGTCGAAACCGGCGTGGTCCTGCACGAAGGGGTGACCATCAAGGAGATCCAGGGGGAAAACGCGGTTCAGTCCGTGCTTCTGGACGACGGCTCGACTCAAGCCGTGAGCGGCGTGTTCATCGAGCTGGGCGCCAAGGGCGTGCTGGAGCTGACCGCCATGCTCGGCGTGCGTCTGGACGAGAACATGAAGTACATCGACGCCGACAAGAAGCAGCGCACCAACGTCCCCGGCGTCTACGCCGCGGGCGACATCTGCGGCCCGCCCCTCCAGATGGCCAAGGCCGTGGGCGAGGGCTGCGTGGCGGGCATCGAAGCCGCAGGCTACGCCAAGAAGCTCGAAACGGCTTAGATAAGAAGGACTATACCCTGGGGATGGAACAACAGACCTGGGCCTCGATGAAACCGGATATCCGCTCGCGGGCATCCGGTTCGTCGTTGTTGAACTTCAGCACCACGTACCGAACGCCCTCCTTCATGAAGGACTTGAGCACCCGGCACCCCACGGAATAACCGGTGGAGTTCATGTCGAAGGGATGGAAGGTCAACCGCACCTGCTTTCCCTGCTCCTCGGGAAACTCCTCCGGCCCCTGGTCCAGATAGCGGATGCGGGTGCAGCTGGCGGACATATCCTCGACCACGCCGCGCAGAGCCGTGTCGCCGTGGATCAGAAAGGCGGGAAAGGAGCAGGTACAGCGCGGTTCGCTGCGCTCCTCCGCGTCGAAGGAGGCGGACGGGGCGGCCAGTTCCAGGAGCCTGCCGTGGGAGTCGGCCAGGTTGAGCACGCGGGTGTTGAAGCCGAGCAGCCTGCCGTCTAGGGCGTAACGCACCAGGGCGAAGGTGTCGATCCGAAGCCGCTCCAGCACCGGGCGCGGCATGTCCGCGAAGACCAGCAGCCTGCCGTCGGGCTTCAGGTCCGCCACCAGGCCGAGAAAACGGTCGCCGAAGGTCGACACTTCGAGGATGATACGGTCTCCGACGTTGATGTCCATGCGCTCTCCCCCTTAAGGTCAAATAATCCATAGCGTTCCACACCGCAATTATATATATTCCCCGGATGCTCAAATCACTCGGAATTCTCGCCTGGGGAGGATGCCTGATGACGCTGGCCTTCCAGGGGGTGTCCTGGGCCGTCACCGGTTCCTGGCCGCCGATCACCCTGATGACCGCCCTGGGCAGGCTCTTCGGGCTGGATCTCCTCGATATCGGTTCCACCCTGCCCCTGGACCTGGCGGCCAAGGCCACCTATGTGCTGATGACCACGGAACTTTCCCTGTTCCTTTGGTGGACCGGCACGGCCCTGTTCTGCCTGATGTTCGCGTTCGCCCTGTTTGTCCGGAAATAAATTCGGAGCAAACCCGGCTTTGCCGGACGACCGCCAACGCGCGCTCATAGTTCAATAGGGTATGGACTTGCCGCCATATTTTCAGCTACAAGTTTGTATTACGCTCCAAATCAGAGGTCGGTACATTGCAGAAACGGTATCTCCCCATTGCCATCGTGACAGGAATCCTCTTTCTCGTCGCCTTGGGCGGCTATCTCGCCCCCGCCGGGTCCGGCGGGCCGCCCGTGCGCGTGCTCCTGGAAAACAAGGGCGGCAAGGTCATCCTGAACCATGCCGACCACATCAACGACATGGGCGGCCAATGCGCCGACTGTCACCACACTTCGGGCGACGACGCCAATCCGCCCGCCTGCACCGACTGCCACGCCGCGAAATTCGACGCGGCCTTCGCCGTCAACCACCAGACCGCGCTCCCCGAAACCCAATGCGGCTCCTGCCACCACGCCGGGGCGACCATCGACAACTTTTCCCACGACGACCACATGGGCGACCTGACCGGCGGGGACTGCCAGGCCTGCCACCACGACACCGACATCGAGGCCAAGCCGCAGGCCTGCTCCAACTGCCATATGGACGGCTCCAACTCCGTCCCCCGGCTGCGCGACGCGGCTCACGCCCGGTGCGCCGACTGCCACCAGGACTTCTACGACGACGGGCTGAAGGGATGCGCCAACTGCCACGTGCGCAACCCCGCCCCGGCCCGGGACGACGAATACCGGCCCTGCGGAGCCTGCCACACCGTGCCCACCGACCAGTTGGTGCCGCCCTCCATGGCCGCCTTCCACGGTCAGTGCCGGGGCTGCCACGAGAAAAACGGCTCCGGTCCGTTCGCCGACGACGCCTGCGACCAATGCCACATGCAATAAGGGACCGAATCAGATGACCACTTACAACTTCAGCCTGCAATCCGGGGAGACAGGCCCCCTGATGACGGGGTCCCGTCCCGAAGAGCTGCGCATCCCCCTGTCCGGCATGACCCCGATCCTGTCCGTGGGCGACCAGGTGCTGTCAGGGACCAAGGTGGCCGTGGCCAATTCACCGGACAAGGGCGACATGCACGCCCCCCTTGCCGGGACCATCCGCGCGGTGGAACCGTACACCATGATCATCGAGGCCGACGGCCGGGGCAATGCGGAACCGCAGACCCCGTGCGCCGAGAGCGGCGAGCCCCTGCGCCGCTGGCTCAAGGCCATGGGCGTGGACGTGACCGCGCTCTACCGGGCCGCCACCCTGATCGTCAACGGCGTGCCGCCCGAGCCGGGCATCACCGTGTTCGAACCGCTCCTGCGGGACTATCGCAAGACCCTGGAGCTGGGACTGGACACGGCCCAGAAGATCGTGGAGCCGACCAAAATGTTCCTGGTGGCGGCCAAGGGCAACCGGGCCAATGCCTTTGCCAACTGCACCGTGGTCCACGTGCCGCCCGTCTATCCCAACGGGCTGGACCCGCTGGTGATCAAGGCGGTGACCCGCGATGAGGTCCTGCCGGGCCTCAGACCGGACAACGCCACCATCCTGTCCGTCAAGGACCTCTATTTCATCGGCCGGGTCATGGAGACCGGGCGGCCCCTGACCGAAACGGTCATGACCATCGGCGGCCAGAACCACCTGGTCCGCATAGGGACGCCGGTCGGCTTCCTCGCCGCCGAGGCCGGGGCCACGGTCCAGCCGGGCGACCGCGTCATCCTGGGCGGCCCCCTGCGCGGCATGGCCGCCGTGAACCTTGAGCAGGGCGTGGACAAGGAGACCACCGGGCTGACCATCCTCCGCCCGGAGGCGAGCCTCCAGGCCACCGACAACTTCTGCCTGGGTTGCGGCCAGTGCGAGCGCCACTGTCCCGCCCGGATCATGCCCGGCATGATCAGCCGCTGCGCCGAATTCAAGCAGTTCACGCGCGCCGAGGCATACCACATCCATTCCTGCATCGAGTGCGGGCTGTGCGGCTACTGGTGCACCGCCGGGAGGCCCCTGCTGCACTACATCCGGCTGGCCAAGTACGAACTGGCCCTGCTCGCCGGGGCCAGGCCTCCGGCCGGGCCCGACGCGGAAGAACTCGAGGCGCAGACCGGAGGCCCGTCATGCTGAAGCCGCTCAATCCCATCCTGACCGTGGCCGTCCCGCCGCACGTCCATTGCGGCCGGTCCATCCAGAGGCACATGCTCGACAACCTCATCGCGCTCCTGCCCGCCGCGCTCATGGCCGTGGTGGTCTTCGGCGCTGGCGCGCTGCGGGTCATGGCCCTGTCCTGCGCCGTGGCCGTGAGCGCCGAATTCCTGCTCAACCGGATCATGAAGCGCGAGCAGTCCGTGGACGACCTGAGCGCGCTGCTCACCGGCCTGCTCTTCGCCTTTCTGCTGCCCGCCTCGGCCCCCTGGTGGCTGGTGGCCATCGGCGCGGCCGCGTCCATCGCGCTCGGCAAGATGATCTTCGGCGGCCTGGGCGGCAACCCGCTCTGCTCGCCCCTGGTGGGCTGGGCCCTGTGCCGCATCTCCTGGGCGTCCGACATGGACACCAACGCGACCATGCTCATGTCCCGGCTGCCCGCCCCCCTGCAACAACTCAAATACTTCGGCATGGACGCCGCGACCTCGGTCAGCCCCACGGACCTGCTCCTGGGCAACCAGCTGGGCGGCCTGGGCGAAGTCCAGGTGGCGGCGCTCCTGGTGGGCGGCGCATACCTGCTGCTCCGCCGCCGCATCTCCTGGGAAATCCCGGCCGGGTTCATCGCGGGCGTGCTGCTCACGGCCCTGATCTACCAACTCATGGACCCCACGGTCTACGCCTCGCCGCTGTTCCACCTTCTGGCGGGCGGCGCGGTCTTCGGGGCCTTCTTCCTGGCCACGGACCCGGCGTCCTCGCCCATCGGCCTCATCCCGTCGCTGCTCTTCGGGCTGATGGCCGGAGCCATGGTCATCGTCATCCGGGTGTACGGCATCTACCCGGACGGCGTGCCCTTCGCCATCCTCCTGGCCAACCTGTTCACCCCGCTGCTCGACCGCATCCGGCCCAAGCCCTTCGGCGGCCCCTATTCCTTCAGCGGAACGGAGGGCGCGTAAATGAAAGAAATGATCAAGATGGTCCTTGTCCTGTCGCTGATCTGCGGCCTGTCCGGGCTGACCCTGGCCACCGTGCGCCAGGCCACGTCCGCGCGGGTCGAGGAGCAGGTCCTGACCTATGTCCAGGGACCGGCCCTGCAACAGATCTTCTCCGACTACGACAACAACCCGGTCAAGGACCGCAAGACCTTCGACCTGCCCGACGGGCCGGTGACCGTGTTCCCGGTCATGAAGGGCGGCAAGCTGACCGGCGTGGCGCTGGAGACCTTCGGCAAGGGGTACGGCGGCCAGGTCGGCATCATGGTCGGCTTCAACACCGAAGGCACCAAGCTGGTCGGCATCGGCACCACCACCCTCAAGGAGACGCCCGGCCTGGGCATGCGGCTGGTGGAACCGGAGTACCGCGACCAGTTCCGGGGCCACGACACCAAATCCATCGCCCTGAAGAAGAACGGCGGCGACATCACCGCCATCTCCGGCGCGACCATCTCCTCCACGGGCAGCGTCGCCGCGGTCAACGAGGCGGTTCGGATTTTCAACCAGATCAAGGACAGGATCCGCTCCACGTGGGCGTCCTAGGGAAATCGTCATGAGCACATTGTGGAAGGAATTCTCGAAGGGTCTGTGGCACGACCTGCCGCCGTTCAAGCTGGTCCTCGGGCTTTGCCCGACCCTGGCCGTGACCAAGACCGCCTACAACGGCTTCGGCATGGGGTTGGCGGTCATCTTCGTCCTGGCTCTGTCCAACCTGCTGGTCTCGCTGCTGCGCAAGGTCATCCCGTCCAAGGTGCGCATCGCCTGCTTCATCGTGGTCGCCGCCTCGCTCGTGGTCTGCGTGGAGCTGCTCATGCAGGCCTACGCCTACCCGCTCTACCTCCAGCTCGGCATCTTCGTGCCGCTCATCGTGGTCAACTGCATCATCCTGGGCCGCGCCGAGGCGTTCGCCTCCAAGAACCCGATCCTGCTCTCCGTGGCGGACGGGCTGGGCATGGGCTTGGGCTTCACCATCTCGCTGACCTTCCTCGGCTCCCTGCGCGAGCTGTTCGGGTACGGCACCTGGTTCGGCATGCAGGTCATGGGCGACTGGTACAAACCGTTCGGCTTCATGGTCGAGGCCCCGGGCGCGTTCGTCTGCCTGGGCGTGCTCCTGGCGGGCATGAACGCCCTGACCAACTGGCAGCGCAAGACCAGGGGACTGGAGGCCATCGAAGGCCCGGTCCACGACTGCAAGACCTGCGGCATGTGCGCGCAGAAGCCGGGAATGTAGGGAGGCTCCATGGATTACTTCGTCCTCGTCATCGCCGCCATCTTCGTCAACAACATCGTGTTGGCGCAGTACCTGGGCAACTGCCCGTTCATCGGCACGTCCAAGAACTCGGGCGTGGCCATCGGCATGGGGCTGGCCGTGGTCTTCGTGGCCGCCATGGCCGCGGTCATCACCTGGTGCGTGCAGAAATTCCTGCTCTCGCCCAACGACCTCGGCTACCTCCAGACCATCGCCTTCATCCTGGTCATCGCCGCCCTGGTGCAGTTCGTGGAGATGTTCCTGAAAAAGGCGATTCCCCCGCTGTACAAGTCGCTGGGCATCTTCCTGCCGCTGATCACCACCAACTGCGCGGTGCTCGGCATCGCCATCATCTGCCAGCGCGAGGAATACGGGCTGCTTGAAACCCTGATATTTTCCCTGGCCTCGGGCGCGGGCTTCCTGCTCGCCCTGGTGCTCCTGGCGGGCATCCGCGAGCGCCTCGACCTGGCGCGGGTCCCCATGGCCATGAAGGGCACGCCGCTGGGCCTGATCATGGCCGGACTCATGTCCCTGGCCTTTTTCGCCTTCAAGGGCATGGCATCCTAGGAGTCTTTGGATATGATCACCGCTTCCGTACTCATCCTTCTCGGCATCGGGTTTACGTCCGCCGTCATCCTGGCCGTGGCCTCCAAGGTACTCTACGTCTATGAGGACCCGCGCATCGCCCAGGTGGAGAGCGTGCTGGCAGGAGCCAACTGCGGCGGCTGCGGCTTTCCCGGCTGCGCTGGCGCGGCCCAGGGCGTGGTGGACGGCAAGGCCGGGGCCACGGTCTGCGTCATCGGCGGCGACGCCGTGGCCGAGAAGGTGGCCGCCATCATGGGGCTGGAATTTTCGTCCATGGAGAAGCAGATAGCCTTTGTGGACTGCACCGGCGGCACCCGCGCCGAGGAAATCTACGAGTACTCAGGGGTCAGGGACTGCCGCGCCCAGCACATGCTCTACTCCGGCTCCAAGATGTGCCCCGAGGGATGTCTCGGCTTCGGCACCTGCGTCACCGCCTGCCAGTTCGGGGCCATCGAGATGGGACCCGACGGCTATCCCGTGGTGGACCCCAACCTGTGCACCGCCTGCGGCGGCTGCGAACAGGTCTGTCCGCGCGGCGTGATCACCATCTGGGGCATGTCCGCGCGCATCACGCACCTCAACCTGGAGACCGACTGCCTGGCCCCCTGCCGCCAGCGCTGCCCCGGCCAGATCAACATTCCCCGGTACATCGAGCAGGTCTCGCGCGGCGACTACGCCGGAGCGCTGGAGACCATCCGCGAACGCATTCCCATGCCGCTGTCCATCGGCCGCGTCTGCCCGCACCCGTGCGAGGGCGTGTGCCGCCGAGGCCACGTGGACGAGCCGGTGGGCATCAACATGATCAAGCGGTTCGCCGCGGACTGGGAGATGAACTCCGGGACCCGGCTGCCCATCCCATGCGCCCCGGACACCGGCCGCAAGGTGGCCGTGGTCGGCGGCGGTCCCGCCGGGCTTTCCGCCGCCTTCTTCCTGCGCCGGCTGGGCCACAGCCCGACCATCTTCGAATCCATGCCCAAGCTCGGCGGCCAGCTGCGCTACGGCATCCCCGAATACCGACTGCCCAAGAAGGTCCTCGACTGGGAGATCCAGGGCATCCTCGACCTCGGCATCGACGTGCGCTACGAGCAGTTCTTCGGCAAGGACTTCTCCCTCAACTCGCTGCACGAGGAAGGGTTCGAGGCCGTATTTCTCGGCATCGGCGCGTGGATGAACCTCAATCTGCGCATCGAGAACGAGGACGCCGAGGGCGTATCCACCGGCACCGAATTCCTGACCAAGGTCGGCCTGGGGATGGACCCCGGCGTGGGCCGCAAGGTCGTGGTCGTGGGCGGCGGCAACACCGCCATCGACGCGGCCCGGACCAGCCTCCGCCTCGGCGCGGACGTGACCCTCATGTACCGCCGGACCAAGGACGAGATGCCCGCCAACATCGAGGAGATCATCGGGGCCGAGGAGGAAGGGGTCAAATACCTGTTCCTGGCCGCGCCCACCCGGATCGTCAAGGACGAGGCCGGGCGCGTCACCCATATGGAATACATCAAGATGGAGCTGGGCGAACCGGACGACTCCGGCCGCCGCAGGCCGGTGCCCATACAGGGCTCCGAAACCCTGCTCGAAGTGGACACCGTGTTCACGGCCATCGGCCAGAAGCCGGAGCTGTCCTGCCTTTACGAGGACGGCGTCTGCCCGCTGGAGGAGACCCGCTGGCGCACCCTGGCGGCCGATCCCGACACCCTCCAGACCGCCCTGCCGCACGTCTTCACCGGCGGCGACATGCACACCGGCCCGGCCCTGGTCATCACCGCCCTGGGCGAGGGACGCAAGGCGGCCCGGTCCATCCACCAGTACCTGAACGGCGAAGGCCCGCACGTGGAGGACCGGACCCAGCGGGACCTGCTCCCCTACACCATGTTCACCAACGTGCCCGACGTCGGGTACCGCGAACGCTCCGTCATGCCCCACCTGGTGGACTGCGACGAGCGCTCCTGCACCTTTGACGAGATCGAGGGCGCGCTCAGCGAACAGCAGACCAAGCACGAGACCTGCCGCTGCCTGCGCTGCGGCCTGACCTGCTACAACCGGGACCTGGCGGACGGCCAGGAGTGCCTCGGCGGGGACTGCGTAAAAAACCAGTAAAAAAGAGTTGCAAAGCGAAAAGGTTGCGGATATCATTTTCTCCCTTGAGGCGATCCCCTCAAGGAAGACCAAAGTGGGCGATTAACTCAGCTGGTCAGAGTGCCATCTTCACACGGTGGAAGTCACAGGTTCAAATCCCGTATCGCCCACCACCGCATGACAGGGAATGTCAGGTTCTAACGGACCTGACATTCTTTTTTTTGCCTGTCCGCACCTGTTCCCCTCTCCCCGCGTTCCCGTTTTCTCCCCGTCCGCGCGACTGTTATAATCTCTCCGAGAATCGCATTCTGATATTTACAAGACGTTTTATCCGGGTATCCTGGCAAGAATCAGGAAATCTCTTGAAAACGGAGGGGTCATGTTTCGCAAGATTTTGCTTACGGCGGCAGCGGCAGCCCTCGCTGTAGCCCTGGTCGGAGTTGCCCTGGCCTACGAGGTGCCGGACAAGGTGAAACTGGAACGGCCGAAGAACAACCAAAAGCTGAATTCCTGGGTGACCGCCGTCGACTTCCCCCATGGCTTTCACGCCATCCGGGTTCCCTGCAACGGGTGCCACCACAAGGAAACGGACAAGACGCTGGGGAAGTTCGTGGGCTGTCGCCAATGCCACTCCAGCGACGACCCGGCCGACGCCAACGGCTTCTATCGGGCCTGGCATTCGGACGGCCCGCCCAGCTGTCTCGGCTGCCACACTAGGATGCGCACCGAAGGCGGCAAGAACCCGGTTGGCTGCACCACGGCCTGCCACAAGCCCAGCTAGCCGAAGGAGGAACCCATGCCTAACGGGAACAGATTCGACTCACTGAAGATGCTGGCGGGCGGGAAGCAGCCCAGCCGACGGGAATTCATGAAATTCTGCGGTCTCATGGCCACGTTCATCGGAATGGGCCCGGCCTTTGCGCCACAGATCGCCGAGGCCCTGACCACCAAGAAGCGGCCCTCGGTCATCTATCTGCACTGCGCCGAGTGCACCGGCTGTACCGAGGGGTTGCTCCGGGCCTACGAACCCTATTTCGACGAGATCATCATGAGCACCATCTCGCTCGACTACTGCGAGACGGTCATGGCCGCCGCCGGAGAAGCGGCCCACGGCGCGCTCGAAAAGGCCATGCGCAATCCCGAGGGATACGTCTGCGTCATCGAGGGCGGCATCCCCACCTACCACGGCGGTGAATACGGCAAGGTGGGCGGCGAGACCATGTTCCAGCTGTGCGCCCGCGTGGCCTCCAAGGCCGTGGCGACCATCGCCATGGGGTCGTGCGCCAGCTTCGGCGGCGTGCAGGCGGCCAAGCCCAACCTGTCCGGGGCCAAGGGAGTCAACGACGCCCTGGCCGCCGTCGGGGTGAATGCCATCAACATCGCGGGCTGCCCGCCCAACCCCATGAACTTCGTCGGCACCGTGGTCCACCTGCTGACCAAGGGCATGCCCAAGCTCGACAACTGGAACCGTCCCAAGCTGTTCTACGGCGACACCGTGCACTCCCATTGCCCGCGCCAGGAGCACTTCAACCGGGGCGAGTTCGCCATGAGCTTCGACAGCCCGGAGGCCAAGAAGGGTTGGTGCCTGTACCAGCTCGGCTGCAAGGGACCGTACACCTACAACAACTGTCCCACCGCCCTGTTCAACCAGGTCAACTGGCCCGTCCAGGCGGGCGCGCCGTGCATCGGATGCAGCGAACCCAACTTCTGGGACGACTACTCGCCGTTCTTCCATCCCATCGAAGACGGACCCAAAAGCTAACCCGCGCCATCTGGAAGGAGGTATTTCCGCATGAGCCAGACCACAGCCACCAACACCGGCAAGCGGTTGATAGTCGACCCGGTGACGCGAATAGAGGGACACCTCAAAATCGAGGTCGAACTGGAAAACGACAAGGTCAAGAACGCCTGGGTCAGCACCCAGCTCTTCCGGGGGTTGGAGCCGATCCTCAAGGGCAGGCCGCCCGAGGACGCCCCGCTCTTCACCCAACGCGCCTGCGGCGTGTGCACCAACACCCACGCCCTGACCAGCATCAGGGCCATCGAGGACGCCCTGGGACTCAAGGTCCCGCCCCTGGCGCAGCTCATCCGCCACCTGATCCTGTCGGCGCTCATCGTCCACGACCATCTCGTGCATTTCTATCACCTGCACGGGCTGGACTGGATCGACATGGCCGCCGCCACAACCGCCGACCCGATCAAGGCCGCCAAGCTCGTGGGCCAGACCAGCGCGCGCGGCGACGATCCGGCGGACCTGTTCATCGTCCAGAAGAAGCTCAAGGACTTCGTGGCCAGCGGACAGCTCGGCTGGTTGGAGAACGCCTATTTCCTGGGCGGGAACGAGGCCTACCGCATGACCCCGGAGGAAAACCTGATCATGGCGGCCCACTACCTGGAAGGGCTGCGCATCCAGCTTGAGCTGGGCCGGGCCATGGCCCTGTTCGCGGGCAAGAACCCCCATGCCCAGTCCATGGTCGTGGGCGGCGTGACCTGCTACCAGAGCCTCAAGCCGGAGATCATCGACCACTTCAGGGCCATCCAGGTCAAGACCAGGGAGTTCGTGGAGAACGCCATGATGCCGGACATCCGGCTCATGACCAAGCGATTCCCCGAAGCCCTGGCCTACGGCAAGACGTCCAACTTCTTCGACTTCGCCGACTTCCACGACCCGGTCAGCGGCAAGGACCCGTACTTCAGCTCCGGCGTGCTCTGGGGCAACGACCTGGGCAAGCACGACAAGCTCGACATGAACCTCATCGACGAGCACGTGGCCCGCAGCTGGTACAAGGGCGACCAGGTGCTCAAGCCGTACGACGGCGTGACCGAGCCGAACTACACCAGCTACGACGACAAGGAGAAGTACTCCTGGTCCAAGGCCCCGCGCTACAAGGGCGAACCCATGGAGACCGGCCCCCTGGCCCGGCGGGCCATCGCCTACGCGGCCAAGGAGAAGGAGACCAGGACCATTCTGGACGACTACTTCAAGGGTGCGGGAATGAAACCCGAACAGCTCTTCTCGACCATGGGTCGGACCATCTGCCGCGTGGTGGAGACCACCATGCTCATCCGGCGCATGGGCGGCTGGATCGACGACACTGAGAAGCGCATCGTCAAGGGCGACACGGACATCTACAAGCCCTGGAAGATGGTGGACGCGGGCAAGGGCGTGGGCACCTGCTGCGTCACGCGCGGCGGCCTGTCCCACTGGATCAGGATCAAGGGCGGAATGATCGAGAACTTCCAGTTGGTGGTACCCTCCACCTGGAACCTCGGCCCGCGCTGCGAGAAAGACAAGCTCAGCCCGGCCGAGCAGTCGCTCATCAACTGCCCCTGCCCGGACCCGGCCCGGCCCGTGGAGATATTGCGGACCATCCACTCCTTTGACCCGTGCATCGCCTGCTCGGTCCATCTGGTGGACAACCGCAGCGGGGGCATCCTGAAATTCAAGGTGCGCTAGCCCGCCGAACACGACGAGGCCCCGGAAGCGACAGCGCTTCCGGGGCCTTTATCGTCAAGGGGCCGTGGCCCAGGACATGGCCTCGTCGAGCCGCTCCGGCTCGTAGAGCCTGACCTCGCAATCCATGAGCAGCTCCCCGAGCTTCACGCCCCAGCGCGCCCAGTCCGGGCCGCCGACCACGGCGAGCTTCGAAAAGTCCTTGCGGTGGCGCAGGCCGAACTTGGCGTCCTGCCACAAGGCCTTCAGCTCCCATCCCTTGAAGTCCGCGTCCATGTAGAGCAGCGCCCTGGCCTTGCCGTTGCGCTCAATGACCGCTTCCAGGGCGGGAATCCAGATATCCTGGTAGTCGTCATCCGTGAGCTTGCCTGTGGCGTGCACGGCCAGCATGCCCGGGGTGGACTTTTCCATGACGGTGATCATGCGGTTCCTCCTTGTTCGAATCCGACGGGTCGAAACCACCCTACGCCCATTTTCACATGTTGCCCAGGGAGTCGGCGAACACGGTGCCTGCGACGGCCAGGTCGCCGCTGTCCGGAGCATGGTCCGATGCCGGGACAAAACCAGGGCCGGCGCCCAGCTGCCCGGACAAAAAAAAGCGGCCCCCGAAGGAGCCGCCGACAAGACGCAAAAAATCCACAGGATCAGCCGAAGATCACTCTGAAGGCGACCTTCTCGGTCATGCCTTCCAATCGCCCGATGAAGGTGTCCGCATCCTCGCCGTCCGCCTCGCGGATCAGGTCCCGTTTGTCGCTCAGGAACGAGGCCAGCAAGGCGGGGTCGGCCACGATGCCCCGCTCCAGGATCGCCCTTCCGCTCTCCACGGCCAGGGTGGCGAAGACCTTCACCGACAGCAGCGCGGGAGAGGAGTCGGCCCGAGTCGCCTCCTTGACGGCGATGCCGCTGCGAAAACTCTTGTAGAAATTGTCGCGTCCCATGACGATGCCCACCAGTCCCGGCATGGCGCTGCCCAGGGCCATGCGGTCCCCGTCCTTGATGTAGGTCGCGTCGATATCGTCCACCGGGCTGTTGTTCAGGAAAACCGTTCGCACCGTCTCGTCTATGTACCGGTCCTCGAAACCGACCGCCTCTCGCAGAAACATGCGTACGGACATGCCCGACACTCCCTCCAGAAAGAACCCTTTCTGGAGAAAATAATTCCAGCCGGAAACAGCTGTTTCAATCATCGTTATAAGCAGGGGACCGGTATTGCTCTGTTTTCCCATTATTCGCCTTCCGAATGCATTGTACGTTTATTGAACATTATGCCAGTGTGAACATAATATATTGTTTTTTTTGACATTTTATTTTCAGATGCGTTAAAACTTGTTAGTTCGTTAATCGACAATGCGTCAAGAGAAACGCTCAATTTCAAAAGCAGAGGGTAATCCAATGCCTCAAATTCTCAGAATCAACTGTCGCACCAAGGAATATTCCTTCGAAGATGCCGGTGAATACGCCAAGCTCGGCGGTCGCGCCCTTACCTCCCGCGTCATCAACAAGGAAGTTCCCGCCACCTGCCACCCGCTTTCCGCCGAGAACAAGCTGGTCATCGCCACCGGCCTGCTCGGCGGCTCCACCGCCGCCAACTCCGGCCGCGTGTCCGTGGGCACCAAGTCCCCGCTGACCGGCGGCATCAAAGAGTCCAACTCCGGCGGCCTGTTCGCCCACAAGATGCCCAAGATGGGCCTCAAGGCGATCATCCTGGAGGACAAGCCCGAGGAAGGCGCGCCTTTCTCCACCCTGTTCATCACCGACGGCAAGGTCGAATTTCGCGACGCCTCCGACATCGTGGGCCTGGACACCTATCCCGGCCACGAGAAGCTGCTGGCCCAGTACGGCGACAAGCTGTGCGCGGCCATGATCGGCCCCGCCGGCGAAACCGTGCGCAAGACCGCCACCATCCAGTTCACCGATCCGTACAAGCGCCCCGCCCGCTCCGCCGGTCGCGGCGGCACCGGCGCGGTCCTGGGTTCCAAGAAGATCAAGGCCATCGTCCTCGACCCCGAGGTCAATGAGAAGGTCGGCGCGGTCGATGCCGACGCCTTCAAGGAAGCCCGCACCACCTGGGTCTCCATCCTCAAGGGTCACCCGGTCACCGCCGAAGGGTTGCCCGGCTTCGGCACCTCCGTGCTGGTCAACGTGGTCAACGAGGCCGGCGCGCTGCCCACCAAGAACTTCCGCTACGGCCAGTGCGAGCACGCCGCCGACATCTCCGGCGAAAAGATCGCCGAGGTCATCACCGCCCGCGGCGGCAAGACCACCGAAGGCTGCCACACCGGCTGCATCATCCAGTGCTCCCAGCAGTACAACAACGCCAACGGCGACTACGTCACCTCCGGCTTCGAGTACGAGACCGTCTGGGCCTTCGGCGCCAATGCCCTGATCAAGGACATCGATGACATCGCCACCCTCGACCGCATCTGCGACGAGAAGGGCATGGACACCATCGAGATCGGCAACACCATCGCGGTGGCCATGGACGGCGGCATCATCCCCTGGGGTGACGGCAAGGCCGCCATCGAGCTGCTCAACAAGGTCGGCACCAGCGATCCGCTGGGCATGATCATCGGCAACGGCGTGGACTTCGCCGGCGGCGCGTTCGGCGTGGAACGGCTGCCCACCGTCAAGGGCCAGTCCATGCCCGCCTACGACCCGCGCGCGGTCAAGGGCGTCGGCGTGACCTACGCCACCACCGCCATGGGCGCGGACCACACCGCCGGTTACGGCGTCACCGCCAACATCCTGGGCGTGGGCGGCACCGTCGACGGCCACAAGAAGGAAGGCAACGTCGAGCTGTCCAAGAACCTGCAGGTCGCCACCGCCGCCATCGACTCCATGGGCTTCTGCCTGTTCGTCGCCTTCGCGGTCCTGGATTCCGAAAACGGCGTCCAGACCATGGCCGACCTGGTCCAGTCCTGGACCGGCAATTCCTTCTCCGTGGACGACCTGGTCGCCCTGGGCGCCGGCGCCATGAAGGACGAGCAGGAGTTCAACGAGCGCGCAGGCTTCTCCAAGGTGGACGACAAGCTGCCCCGCTTCTTCGAGACCGATCCCCTGCCGCCCCACAACGTGGTCTGGGATTACGACGAGAACGAGCTGCAGGGCGCCAAGGTCTAGCCCTCCGCAAATCGCAATGACGGGGGCCGGATTTCGATCCGGCCCCTTTTTTATGCGTTGACCGCACCAAGCCAAATGACTAGGTTCATTTCATGGGTATAGAAATCAAATGCTTTGCCACTCTGGCGAAATTCCTCCCGGAAAACGCGGCCGACTACCCCGTTGAACCGGGCGAGACCGTCGCCTCCCTGATCCGGAAGCTCGGCATCCCGGAGAAGGAGGTCACGCTCATGTTCGTCAACGCCCTGCGCTCCGCCCCGGACAGCGAAGTCAAGGACGGCGACAGGGTCGGCCTCTTTCCGCCCGTGGGCGGGGGCTAGCCGTCATGGGCGAACTCAAGGCGCGCATCCGCGAACTGGCCGAGGACCGGCCCCTGCCGTGGGGCGGGACCGGCCCCGTTCTCGACACCGGCCCAATCCACCTGCTCGCGCGGGAACACTCCCTGCCCGGCCATGCCGTGGAGTCCGCGGCCCTGAAGCTGGGTGTGGCCCCGGCACGCTACCTGCGCAACGGCCTGGCCCTCTCCCTCGCGGACCAGGCACGGCTGCTCGATGCCCGCGTGGCCCTGGTGGGGTTGGGCGGACTGGGCGGCGCCCTGTTCGAGCAATTCCTGCGCCTGGGCATAGGCTCCATCCGCGCGGCTGACGGCGACTCCTTCGAGGAGACGAACCTCAACCGCCAATCTCTGGCCACCATGGGGTCCGTGGGCCGGGACAAGACCCGCGCGGCCCGCATCCGGTGGGGAGAGATCAATCCCTCCGCCGAGTTCGAGGACGTTTCCGAATTTCTCTCTCCGGACAACCTGCCCGACTTCCTCGACGGCTGCGCAGTGGCGGTGGACGCCCTGGGCGGCCTGTCCATGCGCGGCCATCTTCAGCGGGCGGCGGCCGAGGCCTCCGTACCGTTGGTCACCGGCGCGCTGGCGGGCTGGACCGGCTACGTCGCCGTGGTCCTGCCCGGCCAGCCCGGCCCCGCTGACTTCATGGGCACGCAGGACGGCGCCGAGGAACAGCTCGGCTGTCCCGCGCCCGCCGTAAACTGCATCGCCTCCCTCATGGCCGCTCAGACAGCGGCCGTCCTGACCGGTTCCCCCTCCCTGGCGGGCAAGCTCCTCGTGGCCGACCTCAAGGCCATGAGTTTTGACACCGTCACGCTCTAGCGTGGTGTCAAAGTCGAACCCTTTATGTTTTAATTGACTTAATTCTCCAATCCCGCCTAATATGATTATCCAGTATTACTATTGAATTACGAAACCAGGGTTTCGCCCCGCGAACACGCAAGGAATTGACAATGACAGCTAAACCCGAAACCACGTTGCGTCTCCGCGTCTGGCTCGATCAGGAAGACCAGACCTACATCGGCATCGGCAGCACCCTGCTGCTCCAGCAGGTGGAGAAACTCGGCTCCCTGCGCAAGGCGGCCGAAGCACTGGGCATGTCCTACCGACGCGCCTGGGGCAAATTGAAGAACGCCGAGGAACGAATCGGCAAGCCCCTGGTGGAAAAGACCAAGGGCAAGGGACAGCGGTTCAACCTCTCGCCCTACGGCAAGGAAGTCATGGAGGAATTCCTTCAGTTCTACCTGGACGTGGAGGACTACGCCACCAAACGCGCCGGGGAACTGCTCGGCCTGGACGTCAGGAAAGCGGGGGAGTTCTACCGCGACGATACACAGTAGACATTCGGCATTACTGCGGATAGTTCATACAACCGTCCAGGGGAAGAGGAACCCCGGACACAACCGTTCATCCTTTTATGGAGGGAAAAAATGAAACGTATACTGCTCATCGCCCTTTCCGCGATTCTCGTCCTGTCCCTGGCAATTCCCGCCATGGCCTCCGAGACGCTGATGATGGCCACCACCACCAGCACCGCCAACACCGGCCTGCTGGACGAACTGATCGTTCCCAAATTTCTGAAAGACACCGGCATCGAAATCAAGTTCATCGCCGTAGGCACCGGCAAGGCCCTGGCCATGGCCGAGAACTGCGACGTGGACGTTGTCCTGGTCCACGCTCCCGCCTCTGAAAAGGCCTACGTGGACAAGGGCGTGCTCATCGACCGCAAAGAGCTGATGTACAACGACTTCGTCATCATCGGCCCGGCCGCCGACCCGGCGGGCGTCAAGGGCATGAACGTGGCCGAAGCGCTGAAGACCATCGGCCAGAAGCAGGCCGTCTTCGCCAGCCGCGGCGACAATTCCGGCACCCACAAGAAGGAGCTCTCCCTGTGGAAGGCCGCCGGCATGCCGGTTCCCGAGAAGGACGCCTGGTACATCCAGACCGGTCAGGGCATGCTCCCGACCATCAACATCGCCAACGAGAAGAACGGCTACACCATGACCGACCGCGGCACCTACATCAAGTACGCCGACACCAAGGGCGGCAACCCGCCGCTGGTGGTCCTGGTCGAGGGCGACAAGGTCCTCTTCAACCAGTACAGCGCCCTGGCCGTGAACCCCGAGAAGTGCAAGGACGCCAAGTACGAGCTGGCCACCAAGTTCATCAACTGGATGGCCTCCCCCGAAGTCCAGGCCGCCATCGGCGACTTCAAGCTCCTCGGCAAGCCGCTGTTCACCCCCAACGCGAAGTAATCAGCCAACTTTGACCATCTGGGGGAGGGAACCTGTTCCCTCCCCCTTTTGTACGAGACATTCATGGAATATCTGCTCCAAGGATTCCTTCAGGGCTTCGCCCTGCTCTTTTCCGGAAACCCGGAAACCTATTCCGCCATCTGGACCACCGTCTACGCCTCCACCCTTTCCATGGCGTGCAGCCTGATCATCGGCGTGCCGCTCGGCTTCCTGCTCGGCTACAACAAATTTCCCGGCAAGAAGGTCGTCCGCACCATCGTGGACACCCTGCTTTCCTTCCCCACCGTGGTCATCGGCCTGGTGGTCTACGCCTTCCTGACCCGGCACGGCCCGTTGGGCGGGACCGGGCTGCTGTTCACCATACCGGGCATGGCCATCGGCCAGACCCTGCTCGGCCTGCCGATCATCATCGCCATGACCGCCAATGCCGTGGAGGGTTTGGACTCCCGCCTGCCCATGACCCTGCTCACCCTGGGGGCCAACGCCACCCAGATGATGTGGGCCACGGTGCTGGAGGCCCGCTTCTCCATCATGCTCGCGGCCATGGCCGCCTACGGCCGCATCGTGTCCGAGGTCGGCATCTCCATGCTGGTCGGCGGCAACATCAAGTGGCATACCCGGACCATCACCACGGCCATCGCGCTCGAAACCGGCAAGGGCGAGTTCGCCCTGGGCATCGCTCTGGGCATGGTCCTGCTGACCGTGGCCCTGCTGGTGAACATCGGGGCCGCCGGTCTCAAAAGGAAGGCCGTGAAATGAGCACGCCCCTCATCGCCCTCGAGAACATCCGCCAGCGCTACTCGGACCGCACCGTGCTCGAAATCGACAACCTCGAATTCCAGTCCGGGGCCATCATCGGCCTGGCCGGTCCCAACGGCTCCGGCAAGTCCACCCTGCTCCGGCTGCTCGCCTTCCTGGAGTCTCCCGCGCACGGAACCGTCAAGTTTCTCGGCATTCCCACCCAGGCCCGGTCCGCCGTCAACCGACAGGTCACCCTGCTGGTCCAGGAGCCGTACCTGCTCAAGCGCACGGTCTACGCCAACGTGGCCTACGGATTGCGCATCCGGGGAAAAAACGACATCCCGGCCAAGGTCAACCGCGCCCTGGAGATCGTCGGCCTGGACCCCGCCGCCTTCGCCAAGCGGCAATGGTTCGAGCTGTCCGGCGGCGAAGTGCAACGCGTGGCCCTGGCCGCACGGCTGGCGCTGAAGCCCAAGCTCCTGCTCATGGACGAGCCCACGGCCAGCCTGGACTCAAAGAGCGCCGGGCTGATCCACGACGCCGCCCTGTCCGCCCGCGACGAGTACGGCGCGAGCCTGGTGGTGGCCAGCCACGACATGGCTTGGCTCGAAGCGGTTACCGACCACATCCACCACCTCGAAAACGGCCGCATAGTGCGGACCGCCTGACCCCGGAGGAACATATGAAGGCCATCTCCATCATCGGCCCCAAGAAATCCGGCAAGACCACCCTCGGCCTGGAACTGGCCCGCACCCTCAAGGCGCGGGGCCTAACCGTGTCCGCGGCCAAGTTCAGCCACCACGACCTCGATTGGACCGACACCGACACCACCGACTACGCCAAGGTCTGCGACACCGTGGCCGGGTTCGGCCCCAAGGAGGCATTCGTCCAATGGACGAAGAAGCGGTTCCTGCCCGACCTGCTCCCGCTGCTGACGGGCGACGTGCTCATCGTGGAGGGCGGCAAGGAGCTCGGGTTCCTGCCCCGCGTCCTCTGTCTGGGCGGCGACCAGTCCGACGGCATCGACTGGCTCCACCCGGAGCTGGCCGTGGCCACCTGGGGCGGAACCGTGGACGGCGTCCCGGCCTTCGACGACGTTGAGCAGCTGGCCGACACGGTGCTGGCGAAGGGATTCTTCCTGCCCGGCATGGACTGCGAGACCTGCGGCCGCCCGGACTGCCGGACCCTGGCCGCCGAGATCGTGGCCGGAAAGGTCACGCCCCGCGCCTGCCTGGCCATGCACAACTCCATCCAGGTGGACATCGACGGCGCGGTGGTGGGCATGAAGCCGTTCGTGGAGGACATCATCTCCGCCGCCATCCGCGAGATGATCCGCACCCTCAAGGGGTATTCGCCGGGCAAGGCGACCATCAAGCTGGACGTCTAGCCGTGCGCCTGGTCCTGTTCGAACCGGAGATCCCGCCCAACACCGGCAACATCGCCCGGCTGTGCGCCGCCACGCGCACCCCGCTGCACCTCATCGAGCCGCTGGGCTTCTCGGTGGACGACAAGCACCTCAAACGCGCCGGGCTGGACTACTGGCCGCACGTGGACGTCACCGTGCACCCGGATTTCGACCACTTCCTCGAAACCGTGCGCCCGCCCCGGCTGGTCATGGCCACCACCAAGGCCAAGACCGGACACCACCGGTTCGAATTCCGCCCGGACGACGCCATCGTCCTGGGCCCGGAGACGCGCGGCCTGCCCATGGAGCTGATGGAGGGCCACCCCATGGTCCGCATCCCCATCTGGGGCGAGGTGCGCAGCCTGAACCTGTCCACTGCGGCGGGCATCCTGCTCTTCGAGGGGCTGCGCCGGACAGGCCTCATCCCGGAAGATTAAGTTTCTTGAATTTTCTGTACTCCGCCGTTAGAATTCCCGGCATCAATCGAACACAACCCTATCAACGATACGTAGACACAAAACAATGAAAGTACTCGTCACCGGCGGCTGCGGCTTCATCGGCACCAATTTCGTCAGGCTCATGCTCAAGAGCCACCCTGACTGGTCCATCGTTAACCTGGACAAACTCACCTATGCGGGCAACCGGCTGAACCTCCTCGACCTCGAAGAGAACGAGCCGCGCTACCAGTTCGTCCACGGCGACATCTGCGACCGCGACCTGGTCATGGACCTGCTGGACGGCGGCAGGATCGACGCCGTGGTCAACTTTGCGGCGGAATCCCACGTGGACCGCTCCATCAACGACCCGTCCCCCTTCGTGGTCACCAACGTGAACGGCGCGCAGAACCTCATGGAATGCGCCCGGCAGCGGAAGATCGGTCGGTTCGTGCACGTCTCCACCGACGAGGTCTACGGCACCCTCGGCCCGTCCGGGAAGTTCACCGAGACCACGCCGCTGGCGCCCAACAGCCCCTACTCCGCCAGCAAGGCCGGGGCCGACCTCCTGGCGCGCGCCTATTTCGAGACCTACGGCTTCCCGGTGCTGGTCACCCGCTGCTCCAACAACTACGGCCCCTACCAGTTCCCGGAAAAGCTCATCCCGCTCATGTACCTCAACGCCAAGGCCGGAAAATCGTTGCCGGTCTACGGCGACGGGCTGAACGTCCGCGACTGGATATATGTGGACGACCACTGTCGGGGCGTGGAGCTGACCCTGACCAAGGGACGCGAGGGAAGCGTCTACAACTTCGGCGGCAACGCCGAGGAAACCAACATTTTCGTGGTCCGCACCCTGCTCTCCATCCTGGACAGGCCGGAATCCCTGATCACCTACGTCAAGGACAGGCCGGGCCACGACAAGCGGTACGCCATGGACTTCTCCCTGGCCCGGAAGGAACTCGGCTTCGCGCCGACCCTGAACTTCAGCGAAGGTCTGGCCCGCACCGTGGCCTGGTACGAGGCCAACGGAACCTGGCTCGAACAGGTGCAGAGCGGCGAATACCGCAATTTCATGGACACCTGGTACGAGGAGCGCTCCAAATGAGCCTCTCCGGTCAGCGCATCGCCGTGCTCGGCGGCAAAAACGGATTGCTCGGGCAGGCCCTGACCCGGGTGCTCGAACGGGCCGGAGCCACGCCGTTCCCCCTGTCCAGGGAGGACTGCGACATCCTCGACCCCATGTCCGTGGAGCAGTGGCTCGACCGCCACGACCCGGACACGCTGATCAACACGGCGGCCTACACCCAGGTGGACCTGGCCGAGGACGAGCCGGACAAGGCCTTCGCCCTCAACGCCACGGCCCCGCCCCTGCTGGCGACCATGGCGGCGCGCCGCTCCATCCCCTTTGTCCACTACAGCACCGACTTCGTGTTCAACGGCCAGAAAACGACCCCCTACAGCGAGTACGACGAGCCCAACGCCATGTCCGTGTACGGCGTCAGCAAGGCGGACGGCGAACGCGGCCTGCTCAAGCTGGGTTACGACAAGACGCTGATCATCCGCATCTCCTGGCTCTTCGGCCCGGATCGGACGAATTTCGTGAAGAAGATATTGGGACTGGCCGACGCGCACCCCACCCTGACCGTGGTCAACGACCAGATGGGGTCGCCCTCCTACACCCCGGACATCGCGGAAAACACCGTCCGCCTCCTGGAAAAGAAGGCCACCGGGATATACCACCTGGCCAACTCCGGGGAGACCTCCTGGCACGGGCTGGCCAACATGGCCGTGAACCTGTCGGGCAAAAACTGCTTCGTCAAGCCGGTGCCTTCCTCCGCCTACCCGACCAAGGCCGTGCGCCCGCCCTACTCCGTGCTGGACCTGTCCAAGTTCACGCGGACCACGGGCGTGACCCCGCGCCGCTGGGAAGATGCCCTCAAGCAGTACGTTCTGGAAGACCTGGGCCTGGGTTCCTGAACTAGAGCATCAGGTCGCGGACCCGCGCATTGGAGTCCGCCAGTCTCTCTGAAAGCAGGTTGATGAGGAACCGGTTGATGGCCGTGACCAACCTCGGGGCGCGCGCCTCTATGGCGTCGAGCTTCTCCAGGGTCATGCGGTAGACCACGCACTTCTCGGCAGCCCTGATGGTCGCGGACCTGGGCGCGAGGGTGTAGATGCCCATCTCGCCGAAGACCGCGCCGGGGCCGACCTTCTTGAGCCGCATCATCCTGCCGTCCTCCAGCTCGAGCTCCACGTCCAGCCTGCCGGACTCAACGAAGAACATGGAATCCGAACGGTCGCCCTGGCGGAAGACCGGTTCACCGGGCGCGACCACCTCGCGCCTGAGAACCTTCATCAGCGCCGGTATGTACTTCGGCTCCGGAAAGATCGGGGCCAGCAGGTCGGGCAGGGACTGGCGCTTCAGCGTCAGCATGCCCTCCTCCTCAAGCACCCTGTTTTCACACCACTCCAGGGCGTAATCGAGGTTGAAGAAGACCTTGAACAGCCCGTCCTCCTCGCCCACGTAGCCGATTTCCTGCAAGTGCTCCTCTAGCTCCAGCGGGGCGCTGGTGATGACCACGTCCAGGTCGTAGTCCTCGGCCAGCTTGCGCAGCTTGACGAAACCGATGGACGAGGCCGAGGCGAATCCGCTGGCCAGCCGGAAATCGAGAACGAGGTATTCCACGGACAGCCGGTTGGTGTCCTCCAGCCGCGCGCGGATGTCCTTGAGCAGCCGCTCCATGGAACCGAGAAAGACGAATCCCTGGATGCGCAGGATGTGGATGTGATCCCCGTACTCCTTGAGGGTCCGGCTCTGGGACGAGGCACGGTCCACGTTGCTGGTGTGATGCGAGCCGGACAGCACGTTGCGCACCGTCCCGGCGCGGCTGGCGCGGGCCACGGTGATCATCAGCGCCAGGACGACGCTGAACCCGAGCCCTTCGAGCAGCCCCAGGACGATGGTGGCCAGGAACGTCAGCCGGAGCATCCAGATCTCGGACCGGCTGGTGAAGCCCGACCGGGTGCGGAAGACCCAGTTGCGCAGCAGGTCCAGGCCCGCGTAGACGAGCAGCCCCTCGGGCACGAACCGGGGGATCATGGGCAGGAGGGCGTCGGCGTAGAACAATCCCGCGCCGCAGACGAGCCCGGCAACGATGCCGGACAACGGTCCCCTGCCGCCGGAGGCGTAATTGCCCGCGCTGCGCCCGTAGGACAGGGAAACGGGCATGCCGCCGCACAGGCCGACGACCATGTTGGTCAGCCCCAGGGCGGAATATTCACGGTTCAGGTCGGACTCGCGGCCGCGGACCAGTTCCAGCCGGGTGACGCGGTACATGACCGTGAACACCGCGAGCATGGCCAGACCGCCGATATACAGCCCGTTGGCCTTGATAACCGCCCACTGAATGTTGCTGAACAACAGCGGCGAGTTCAGGACCTCCACCAGGTGGACCATCAGTCGGCCGTCGGGGAAGGGAACGGGCGCGGCCAGGCTGCGGACCGCCTCGCCGGTCCCCCAGACGCCCGCACCGTTGCCCGCTCCGGCGGCGACCAGGATCATGACCAACAAGAAGAGCGAATTGCGGGTCCGCCACAAGGCCAGGAACAGGACCAGCCCGAAGATCACCGACGGCCCGATGACGTGCAGGGACCCGGCGGGCCGGAAATTGGTGAACAGGGACAGCCCCAGGGTGTAGACGTTGCTCCAGTCCAGCCGCAGGTCGCCCATCCAGTCGAAGGCCCCCAGCAGCACGAACACGCCCACGCCGCCGATGACCCCGCCGATGATCTGCAACGGGACGTAGCGCACATACTCGCCGAGACGGAACCGCCCCAGGACGAGCAGGATCAACCCGGTCAGGAAGGCCGAGGTCGCGATGCCCGCCAGGATGGTCGGCAGAATCAGCTCCACGGCGAAAGTCTCGCCCATGTACCTGTACATGCTGCCCATGAACAGGAAGAGCACGACGGTCAGGACCGTCTCCGGCCCGGCCAGGCCAAAGGGAATCCGCGACAGGAACGTATACAGGATGGACCCCACGATGACCCCGGACAACGCGGTGCCGAGTATGTAGGGCAGAAATTCGTGCATCCCGCCCTGGGACGAGGCCAGCAGGGACAGGGCGTAAATAAAGAACAGTGCCAGCAGGCCGGAAACCACGCCGCCGTAGAGATTGAACGTCAGGCCGCCGCGCAGGAGCCGCCAGCGGTCCGGATCGCGCTCTCCTTCGATGGACGTGTCGCCGTCGTCTTCCGGGACGAACTCCGCATCCCACACATGGGGCGCGTCCTGCTCGGCCAGGTCGCTGACGTCGATCTCGCTTTCGTCGATCTCGGGGATGGACTCCACGCTCTCAAGAGGTGCGCCGCAGCGGGAGCACTTCTCGCCGTGGCCGGGCTCCTGGACGTGGCCGCACGCCCCGCAGATGACGTCATCCGGGACCTCCAGGCCGACGCCCAGGTCGCCGGAATCCAGGTCGTAGGCCCCCAGCGGCACGCCGTCGCCCGCAGGCTCGACCTCCGGTTCCGCCATCATGGCGGGTTCTCCGGCCGGTTCTTCAACCGGTTCCGGGGGTGCATCGCCGCCTATGGATACGCCATGGCCGCAGCCCGGACATTTGGCCTTTTTGCCGACCAGGGAGTCCGGCACGGAGCGCTCGTAACCGCAGGAATCACACTTGAATATCGCCACGTAGTACCACCGGTTTCAAAGAGGTGCACGGGTTGGCCGAAAAACGACGGTCAGGCCGCCACATTCTCTCACGCTTTTAACTACATACGTCAACCCCGCCCACCGCGCAAGCCGGTCGGGACAAGATGGTCAATCCGAGTATTTTTCGCTTTTCCCATCAACTCCCTAAAGTTCTCGATCTATCAGTCGATACAAAGGGCACGAGTGAGGTGAGATGTGTACACGGATCGTACCGCCCCCCACCCGGAGAAACGCGCAATCCCACGGAAGGGCGACCATGCGTAAGCATACCGTATCAATCATCGTTTCCGACCTGGAGACCCACCCCGGCCTGCCGCGCCTGCTGCAGTCCGTGTCCAGGCAGTCCACCGGCCTCGACCGGGTGGAGATGATCATTGCGGGCAACGGCGGCCATCCCCCTTCCGACCCCGCCATCTGGCAGGCCATCACCGGCATCGACGCCATCCGCCTCCTGGTCCTGGACGGCTCGGCCACGGTCTCGCGGGCGCGCAACCTGGCCGCGGCCGAGGCCGAGGGCGACATGCTCGTCTTCCTGCGGCCCGACCACCGGCTGGACCCCAAGTACCTGACCACCGCCGACACGGTCTTCGAAGATCATCCCGACACGGACGTCATGTACGCGGACTACATCCGGCTGGCCCCGCGCGACAACCGGTCCGCCACTCCGGCCATGATCCAGCTGCCCGCCTTCCGCGAGGGGCTGCTCCAGGCCAGGGGATTCCTCGGCCCCGCCGCCATGATCCGGCGCGAACTCTTCCAGCGGACCGACGGTTTCCGCGACAACACCTTCTACCGCGACTGGGACCTCTGGGTACAGGCCGCCTACGCCGGGGGAATCTTCCACCACGTGGCCTACCCCCTCTCCTCCTGCGAGCACCACAAGGTCTCCTTCAAGGAACGGGCCGAGGACGGGCGGTGCAAGGCGATCATCGTCATCAACAACCAGGGATTCTTCCACGAGCATACCGTGCGCTGGGCGCTGTCCTACCTGCGCGGCGACGGCTGGGCCGAGGCCTACGGCTTCATGACCATCCCCGGCCCCATGGACGTCACCCGCATGCTCCACGACCACGCCATGCGCGTCATGGGCACCGACGCCCTGGCCGAGGAAGCCATCCGCCAATTCGACCGCGCCGTTCTCCACTCACGGCCCTGAGCGCCTCCGGCGGCCGGGGGAAGGGGAGGAAAAACCCTTTGTAAAGGGTTTTTCCTCCCCTTCCCCCGGACCCCCATCCCCTCCTTTTCCCAAACTTTTTTTCGTCGCTACGCGAAGGCCGAGGGCTAAAAAAAGGGGGCTGACATAGATAACTATGCCGCGTTATGCCTCTTTATCCATTCCTTCAGGGTAGATAACTGCTCTTTTGGAGAGCCGTAATTGAACCTGAATTCGCACTCTTTCAAATACAGCCAAAAATGCTTTCGAGGAATGCCATTGTATTTCCTCAAATGGCGCTTGGCTTGGTTCCAAAAATTCTCAATCCCGTTGATGAGGTTGTGGCCATCGACATACTTCTTAAGGTGATTGATTCGATAGTGTTTAAATTCAGACACATCGAGGACATTGTAGGACGACAACCCATCCGTGTACACAACACTATCGGGATGTACCTGGGAGTCGATGATCTCCTTTAAGGTCTTCGATTTAGTGTCGGGTAGAATCTGCGCGTAAACCCTTCCGTTACGTTTAAGAATGCCAAATACTGCCACTTTACCCGCAGCACCCCGTCCGCGAATACCACGTCTATAGCCTCCAAAATAGCTCTCATCTACTTCAACCTCACCGGAAAACATATCCATTGAGGGCATTTGCTCTGCTATAATATTCCGTAATCTATGATAAAAACTGATAGCAGTGTTGCGGTTTACCCCGACCAATTCACAGGCTGTCCGAGCTGGTGTGCCAGCAACAAAATGCTCAATGAGGCGGCCTGAAATACGCCCAGACAAACGTGATCTCTTTATCCTCATGGTTTCCCCTAATACGGAGAGAGATCTATGTCAGCCCCAAAAAAAGACGTACTGCTTCACGGCGCTATTCCAAGACCAATCCAGCACGAAAACCCGCGCCCGCACGGACTTGCCGAAGGCACACAAACAGTTTTGAAAGGGAGTCCAGAGGGAAAACTTTTCCAAAAGTTTTCCCTCTGGCCGCCGGAGGCATAACAAGAAAGGGGCCGCGCTTCAGCGCGGCCCCTTTTAATGACTATGACTCGACGACTACAGCTGGATGCCGGTGTCGATGAGGTCTTGCTTGAGGAGTTCCCGGATGCGTTTGGCGACCGGTCCGGGCTTGACGTTGTGGATGGGTTTGCCGTTGAAGCGGACCACGGGGATGGCGTCGCCGGTGGTTCCCACGATGATCACTTCACGCGCCAGGAGGATTTCCTCTTCGCTGATGCTGCGGAAGATGATTGGCATCTCATTCTTGACCAGGTCCACGGCCCGCAGGAGGGTGGTCCCGGCCAGGGCGTTGGTGAACTCCGGGATGACCAGGCGGCCCGCCTCGTCCACGATGCAGACGTTCTCGGTGGCGCCTTCGGCCAGGAACCCGTTGGCGTCGAAGCAGAACGGGAAGTCGTAGCCCTTTTCCTCGGCCTCGTGCTTCATGAGCACGTTGGGCAGGTAGTCGATGGACTTGATGGTCGCCAGGTACGACTGCTTGGCCGGGATGGAGGTCTTGAAGGCGGTGACGCCCTTTTCGTAGACCGACTCGGCCTTGGGGTGCAGGTCGTAGGAGACAACGTAGAGGCTGGCCTCCGGGCATTCGGACGGATAGATGCCGAACCCGCCGGGGCCGCGCCCGATGAGCACGCGGACCATGCCGTTCTCGCGGCCGCCCGCGCGGGCCACGTCGAGGATCAGCTCCCGGATCTCGTCCCAGGAACACGGCGGGGTCATGTAGATGGCCTCGCAGGACCGCTGCATGCGGGCCATGTGCGGTTCCAGCTGGTACAGTTTCCGGCCCACGAACTTCATGGTTTCGAAGATGCCGTCTCCCCGGTGGACCAGATGGTCGTCCCAGGGCATGACCATGAGCTGCGGGTCGGTGCAGATCATGCCCACGCGGTGCTCGTAAAAGGCCTGGATCTCGTGCGCGCCGGGCCGCTCGACGGCCAGCATCGCTTCGAGATACGTCTTGGAATCCGCTACCTTGGCCACGATGCTCTCCTTAGGGAACGCGAACCAGGTCGCGCTCGATGAGGACTTCGGCGATCTGGACGGTGTTCAGGGCGGCGCCCTTGCGGATGTTGTCGGAGACGATCCACATGTTGATGCCGTTGTCGATGGTCTCGTCCTCGCGGATGCGGCCCACGTAGGTGGCGTCCTCGCCCGCGGCGTTGATCGGCATGGGATAGGCGAGCTTCTCCGGGTAGTCCTCGATGATGATGCCGGGGGCCTTGGCCAGGAGCGAACGCACGTCGTCGGCGGAAAGCTTCTGCTCGGTCTCGATGTTCACGGACTCGGAGTGGCCGTAGAAGACCGGCACGCGCACGCAGGTGGCGGTGACCTTGATGGTCGGGTCGCCCATGATCTTGGTCGTCTCGTTGACCATCTTCATCTCTTCCTTGGTGTAGCCGTTGGGCTGGAAGACGTCGATGTGCGGCAGACAGTTGAAGGCGATCTGGTGGGCGTACACGTCGGCCACCACGGGCTGGCCGGACATGAGGCGGCGCACCTGGTTCTCCAGCTCCTCGATGGCCTTCTGTCCGGTGCCAGACACGGCCTGGTAAGTGGAGACGACCACGCGCTTGATTCTGGCCTCGTCGTGGATGGGCTTGAGCGCGACCATCATCTGGATGGTGGAGCAGTTGGGGTTGGCGATGATGCCCTTGTGCCAATCGAGGTCGTGGGGGTTCACTTCGGGGACCACCAGGGGGCACTCGTCATCCATGCGCCAGGCGGCGGAGTTGTCCACCACCACGCAGCCGGAGGCGGCGGCGATGGGAGCGAACTCCTTGCTGATGGCGCCGCCGGCGGAGAACAGGGCGATGTCCACGCCCTTGAAGGAATCCTTGGTCAGCTCACGGACGGTCAGCTCCTGCCCCTGGCAGGACACTTTCTTGCCCGCGCTGCGCGCCGAGGCCAGCGGGATGATCTCGCTGCAGGGGAAATTCCTCTGCTCCAGGACCTTCAGCATTTCCTGACCCACCGCGCCCGTTGCGCCGCACACGGCGACGACGAAATTCTTGCTCATATTCATACCCCCAAAATCTATATATTGAGATTCTTTCCGATTTCCAGAACAGCCTCGGCGCGGTTGAGCGTGTAGAGATGCACGCCCGGAGCGCCTCCGTCGATGAGCTGCTGCGCCTGTTTGGTCGCGTAGTCGATGCCGAGTGCGTACACGGCATCGTCACCGCCCTCCTCATACGCTTTTTCCAAAGCGCTCAGGAACTTGCCCGGGATGGCCGCGCCACACAGGCTCAGGGTGAACTTGGCGGACTTCAGGCTCATGATGGGCAGGATGCCGGGGATGACCGGCACGTCGGAGCCCATGGCCTTGAGCCGGTCCACATAGTCGAAATAGAGCCGGTTGTCGAAAAACAGCTGGGTCACGAGGAACTGCGCGCCCTTCTTCACCTTGAGAAGGACCATGTCCAGGTCGGACTTGATGGACGGAGACTCGCAATGGGGCTCGGGATAGGCCGCGCCGCCAACGCACATCTCGGGATATCTGGCGGTGATGTGCTCGATGACGTCCGAGGCGTGCTTGAACTCCTGGGCGTTGAAGTCGAAATCCGCCACGCCCCGGGGCGGATCGCCGCGCAGGGCCAGAACGTTCTGGATATCGGCGGCGCGCAGGGAGTCCAGGAAGGCGTCCAGCTTTTCGGCGGAAGCGCCGACGCTGGTCAGATGGGTGACGGGCTCTATGCCGTGGTCCCGTTTCATTCGGGTGGCGATCTCCAGGGTGTTGTCCTGGGTGCCGCCGCCCGCGCCATAGGTCACGGACGCGAACAGGGGATCAAGGACCTTGAGCTTGTCCACGACCGCGAAAAATGCGGGCCAGGCTTCTCTTTCCTTGGGCGGAAAGAACTCCAGGGAGAGGAACGGGGACTTCCTTTGGATCAAATCACAAACGCGCAAAGCTTACTCCTTCAACGATCGATGCTGGGTCGGCCCAAAGCGGGCAAGTGAAGTTACATACTCCTTCTTTGCTCAACCTTCAATGGGGAAATGGTCGCAAACAACGGCGGGACGCCATCGGGATCATGAATGCAGGGCTTCGACAATGGCGATGTCGGCGGGCAGGAAATCGAGGGAAACCGGGCCGTTTGGATCGACCCAGACCATGCTTTGCCCCTCTACCCCCTTCAATTCGCCGGAATAGCTGCGGATATGGAAGAAATGCAGGCGCACGACGAACTCGTCGTACTCGTGGACCAGATCGCGCCAGTACTCGAACGTAAGCGGGGTGACGTCCAGCTCCTCGCGGAACTCGCGAACCAGAGCCGCCTCACGGCTTTCGCCCGGCTCGATCTTGCCGCCCGGAAACTCCCACCAGCCCGCCATGCGCGCGCCTTCGGGACGCTGCACGGCCAGGTACTCGCCGCCGCGCCAGACGATGCCAGCGACCACCTCCAGGAGGGGCTTGGTCACAGGTCCTCCCGGCCGCCGGTGATGGTTTCCATCTGCTCTTCGAGCACGGCCATGCGCTCCATGAGCGAGTCGGCCCACTCCGAGGCCTCCTTGTAGGCCGCGTTCAACTTGAGGGCTTCCTCCGGCTTCTCGTAGGTGGCGGGATCGTTCATCTTCTCTTCCAGGGCGGCCTGCTCGTCCAGGACCTTTTCCAGGTCCGCCTCCAGCTTGTCGTACTTCTTCTTCAGCGGCTTGAGCTCGCGGTAGAGGCGATTGCGCTCCTCGGCCTGGCGGCGCTTCTCCTCCTTGGTCATCCTGCGCTTTTCGAGGCTTTCCTCGGGATCGCAGGCGGCCTGGTTGTTGCGGCACGCCTCCTCCTGCTTCTGGCGGGCGTGGAACTCCTCGAACCCGCCCACGTACTGGGTCAGCCCGTTCTCGTCCAGGGACCAGACCTCCTCGGCCACCTCGTTGAGCAGGTAGCGGTCGTGGGCCACGAAGAGCAACGTGCCTTCATAGTCCTGGAGGGCGCGGATCAGCCCTTCGCGGGTCTCGATGTCCAGGTGGTTGGTCGGTTCGTCGAGGATCAGCAGGTTGGCCCGGGCCAGGAAGAGCGTGGCCAGGAGCAGCCGCGACTTCTCGCCGCCGGACAGTCCCTTGACCTTGCGCTCGAAGAACGGCTCGCCCAGCAGGAACAGGCCGAGCACGCTCATGACCTGCTCCTCGGTCAGGCCGGGGCTGGACAGCCGCCGGATCTCGCCGATGACGGAGTTGTCCAGGTTCAGGATCTCGTGCTGGTGCTGGCTGAAATAGCCCATGTCGGTGCCGGGGCCGACCTTGACGTGGCCGCCGGACGGGGCCAGCGCGCCGGTGATCAGCTTGAGCAGCGTGGACTTGCCCGCGCCGTTGGGGGCGACCACGGCCACCTTCTTGCCCCGGAAGAGCTGGAAATTCAGGGCGGGCCAGACCGCTTCGCCACCCTGGTAGTGAAATTCGAGATCGACCACAGAGACCGCGACCTTGTCGCCCCGCTTGGGCTCGGGCAGCCGGAAGCTGAGGTTCCGGCCCCGATGGTGCGTGGCCTGGACCTCCTTGATCTGGCTCAGCTCCTGCTCCAGCTTCTCCACCCGCTTGAGCTTGGACTGGGCCTGGGCCGCCTTGCGCGCCTTGACGCGAAATTTGTTGATGTACTTGTACTCGTGGTCGATGCGCGCGGACAGCTTGTCCAGTTCCTTCTGCCGCTGCTCCCGGTTCTCGGCGTCCCATTCCAGGAATTCGTCGAAGGACCCCTTGCGCAGCACCGGCTTGGAGCCGCCCAGGAACAGAACGTGAGTGCCGACGCGATTCAGGAAGATGCGGTCGTGAACCACGAAGGCGAGCGCGCCCCGAAAGTTGAGCAGATAGTCCTCCAGCCACTCCACGGCCTCCAGGTCGAGGTGGTTGGTGGGCTCGTCGAGGAGCAGCACGTCCGCGCCCTGCAGGAGCACGCGGGCGAGCTTGGCCCGCTCGCGCCAGCCGCCGGACAGGTCGCCGATGCGCTTGAGCAGGGTCTCCTCGGCAAAGCCGAGTCCAGTCAGGATGGCCCGCGCCTTGTGGTCCGGGTTGTAGCCGTAGAGCCGCTCGAACTCGGCCTGGCGGTGGGACAGCTGTTCGATGCGCGCCATGTCCTCGTCGGCCACGGCCTTTTCCCACTGCCGCCAGAACTCGTTCCAGGACGGCAGCGCGGACAGGACCCAGGCCAGGAGCTGCTGCTCCAGGATTTCCCCGGTCATCTCCTGGGCCACGTACCCGACCTGCGCCCCCTTGGTCAGCGTGACCTGGCCGCCGTCGGGCTCGATCTCGCCGGCCAGGACCTTGAGCAGCGTGGACTTGCCGCAGCCGTTGGGACCGGTCAGGGCAAGGCGCATGCCCGGCGTGACCTCAAAGGCGACGTCGGCAAAGATGGGTTCCCCGCCGTAGGATTTCTCGAGACTTTGTACGGTGATTCTGGACATGAAAAATACTGGACCTTTTCGTTTGCGAATGGAGATATAATGGGTGGAGCCGATTGGCAACAGTTTTGACCGCGCGCCCGCAAACGGGTAGTCTCCCTTTCATGGGAACCTGGCACGTCTACCTGCTCCGCTGCGCCGACCGCAGCCTGTACTGCGGCATCACCAACGACCTGGAACGGAGGGTCGCGGCCCACAATGCGGGCAAGGGTTCCAAGTATACCCGCGCGCGGCTGCCCGTGACCCTGGCCGCCTCCACCGAGGTGGCGGACAAGAGCACGGCCCTGAAGCTGGAACTGGCGATCAAGAAGCTGCCGGCGGGCCGCAAGATGGAGCGTCTGGCCGAATTCTCCGCAACTCTTTGACGCAACAGGGAAAATCGGCTTGCAAGCCACCGGGGATCAACGTATTACGCGGGTTCGCGCGATGTTCCCGGAAACAGGAAGGCCACACTGCATGTTGGAAGTCAGTACCCTATATCTCCTCCTCGCCATGCTCGGATTCGTTCTGCTGGCCATCATCGTGGTCCATCACCACAACTGCTCCGACCAGATCCGGCACAAGCGCAACGAGGTGCGCAGCCTCGCCAACCGCCTCGCGGCCAAGAACGCGGTCTACGAGGAACAGGTCACAGAACTGAAGGCACAGCTCGAGAAGCTGGATGATGAAATAGACATCCTGGAACAGCGTCTGCAACCATGACTTCCATCAGCGTCATATTCGGCTTCGCCCTGGCCATCTTCTTCATCGTCTTCCGGATGATCTCCAAGCATCGGTACGAGACCCTGAACGCGCTGCAAAACGAGCAGCACGAGCTGACCTCCAAGCACGAATCCCTGGTCGCGCAGCGGCGCGAATTGCAGCGGGAGATTGCGGACAAGGAGACCCTCCTGGCCTCCCTGCGGTCCATGAACATCCCCCTGCCCGACATCTCCATACAGGACCTGGAGGCTGGTGACACGGACGAAAGCGCCAGTTACAGCCGCTACCTCCTGAACCAGAAGAAGATCACCCCGGACCAGAACCAGCGCGCCCTGCAAAAGATGGAAATCCTCAAGATGGACTACCTCGGCGTGTGCATGACCCTGGGGTTCATCGACCTGGAAACCAGCCAGCAGGCCCAGAGAGCGGCCAAGTCGAGTGCGACCAAGCCGCGGTAGGCGCAAAAAAAGGCCGCATCGCAAGCGACGCGGCCCTTGATCTCGTTTCTCCCGAAACTACATGTTGGCCAGCACGGCCTCGGCCATGGCCACGCAGCCCACGAGCTTGCACCCTTCCTGGCGGATGTCGCCGGTCCGGTAGCCCTGCTCCAGGGTCTTGACCACCGCGTTCTCGATGCAGTCCGCCTCCTCGCCCATGTCGAAGGCGTGGCGCAGCATCATGGACACGGACAGGATGGTGGCCAGCGGGTTGGCCAGGTCCTTGCCCGCGATGTCCGGGGCCGAGCCGTGGATCGGCTCGAACAGGCCGGGATTGCCCGCGCCCAGCGACGCGGACGGCAGCATGCCGATGGACCCGGTGATGGCCGCGGCCTCATCGGACAGGATGTCGCCGAACAGGTTGCCGGTCACCAGGACGTCGAACTGGGACGGGTCGCGCACCAGCTGCATGGCCGCGTTGTCCACGTACATGTGGGACAGCTCCACGTCCGGATAATTCTTGTGCTCGTCGATGACGATCTCGCGCCACACGCGGGATACGTCGAGGACGTTGGCCTTGTCCACGGAGCAGACGCGGCCCGAACGCTTCCGGGCGGCCTCGAAGGCCACCTTGGCGATGCGCCGGATCTCGTGCTCGTAGTAGGTCATGGTGTTGAAGCCGAACCGCTCGCCGTCCTTTTCGCCGTCAAAACGCGGCTCGCCGAAATAGATGCCGCCGGTCAGCTCGCGCACGACCATGACGTCCAGACCGCGGGCCACGATGTCCGGGCGCAGATAGCACGCTTCGGCCAACTCCTTGAAGAGCCGGGCCGGGCGCAGGTTGGCGAACAGCCCCAGCTCCTTGCGGATGCCGAGCAGCCCCTTTTCCGGGCGGATGGCCGGGTCGATGACGTCCCACTTGGGGCCGCCCACCGCTCCGAGCAGCACGGCGTCGGCGTCCTTGCACCTGGCCACGGTCTCGGCGGGCAGCGGCACGCCCTCGGCGTCGATGGCGCAGCCGCCGATGAGCGCCTCGGTGGTCTCGAAAGTACGGCCGTACTTCTCGCCCACCTTGTCCAGAACCCGCAGGGCCTGGGTCACAATCTCGGTCCCGATACCGTCACCGGGCAATACGCAAATCTTCATCGTTCTCTCCTGTTGTGTGGATGCCTCCGGCGGGCCTACCGGCGGTCGCCTTCGGCGGGACCAGAGAACCTTTTGATAAAGGTTCTCTGGACTCTCCAAAACTTCTTGTCGCGCCTTCGGCGAGTCCGTGCGGGCGCGGCATCAATGCCGTTTTCAAAAAATATTCGTTCTCGACCAAAGTATTGCCCGGCAGCCTGACCTCCCGCTCGACTCCTTCGCGAAGCGACCCAAAAAGTTTGGGAAAGGATGGGGATGGGAGTCCGGGGGAAGGGGAAGGGACAACCCTTTTCAAAGGGTTTCCCTTCCCCTTCCCCCGGCCGCCGGAGGCCTGCCTAGGCCAATTTCTTCTTGGCGTATTCGACGAGTCCGCCCGCGTTGAGGATTTCCTGCATGAACGGGGGGACCGGGGCGGCCTGGACGGTCGCGCCGGTGGTCAGGTTCCTGATGGTGCCGGTGGCGGTATCCACCTCGATCTGGTCGGTATCGCTGAACTTGTCGATGTCGTCGCCGATCTCCAGCAGCACCAGCCCCATGTTGAAGCCGTTGCGGTAGAAGATACGCGCGAAGCTGTGGGCCAGGACCACGGGGATGCCCGCGCCCAGGATGGAGATGGGCGCGTGCTCGCGGGAGGAGCCGCAGCCGAAGTTCACGCCGCCGACCATGACGTCGTTTTCCTTGACGCGCTTGACCCATCCGGCCTCCAGGCCTTCCATGCAGTTCTCGCCGAGCACCTTGGCGTCGGTGGTCACCAGGAAGCGGGCCGGGATGATGGCGTCGGTATCTATGTGGTCGCCCACCTTGTGGGCGGTTCCGGTCACTTTCATTGCTGCACCCTCCTAGAGCTTGGCCGGGTTGATGATCTCGCCTGCCACGGCGGAGGCGGCGGCAACGGCGGGGTTGGACAGGAAGACCTCGGATTCGAGCGAACCCATGCGGCCCTTGAAGTTCCGGTTGGTGGTGGCGATGGCGCGTTCGCCGCCCGCCAGGATGCCCATGTGGCCGCCCAGACAGGGGCCGCAGGTGGGCGGACCCACGATACAGCCTGCATCCATGAATATCTCCATGAGCCCTTCCCTCATGCACGCCTTCCAGATGGCCGGGGTGGCGGGCAGGATGATGCACCGGACCTTGGGATCGACCTTGCGGCCCTTGAGGATTTCGGCGGCCAGGCGCATGTCCTCGATGCGCCCGTTGGTGCAGGAGCCGATGACGGCCTGATGGATCTTCAGGCCGGCGGTCTCGTCCACGGGCTTGACGTTGTCGGGCAGGTGCGGGCAGGCCACCTGCGGGTCCATGTCGGTGACGTCGATGTCGAGCACCCGCTCGTACACGGCGTCCGCGTCGGCGGTCATGATCTCGCCGCCGGAGAACCCGGCGCTCTTGGCGTAGTCCAACGTCTTGGCGTCCACCGGGAACAGGCCGACCTTGCCGCCCGCCTCGATGGCCATGTTGGCGATGGTCATGCGCCCTTCCAGGGACATGTTGTCCACGGCGTCGCCGCCGTACTCCAGCGCCTTGTACAGCGCGCCGGACACGCCGAGGCGGCCGATCTGGTTGAGCACGAAGTCCTTGGCCCCGACGTATTTCTTCGGGGTGCCGGTCAGGTTCACGCGGATGGTCGGCGGGACCTTGAACCAGGTCTCGCCGAGCGCCATGGCCGCGCCGATGTCGGTGGAGCCCATGCCGGTGGCGAAGGCGCCCAGCCCGCCGTAGGTGCAGGTGTGGGAGTCCGCGCCGACCACGATGTCGCCGGGGCCGACGATGCCCTTCTCGGGCAACAGGGCATGCTCCACGCCGACCTCGCCGCACTCGTAGTAATGGGTCACGCCCATTTCCTCGGCAAAGTCGCGGACCACCTTGACCTGCTCGGCGGAATCGATGTCCTTGTTCGGGGTGAAGTGGTCGCAGACCAACGACACCTTGTCCTTGTCGAAGACCTTTTTGGCGCCCATGGCCTTGAAGGACTTGATGGCCAGGGGTGCGGTGATGTCGTTGGCGAGCACCATGTCCACGCGGCACTGGACGATCTGTCCGGCCCCGGAGACTTCCTGGTCCGTGTGTTTCTGCAGGATTTTTTCAGCTAAGGTCTGGCCCATCGGCTATTTCTCCTCTTTGGCTTTTTCCAAGCGGTTGAGCGCGTTGATCATGGCCAGGGCGCTCGCCTTGACCACGTCGCCGTCGTTGGCGCGCCCCACGGCCTTGACGCCGTCGTGCGCGATGCGCACGGCGACACCGGCCAGGGCGTCGGAACCTTCGGTCACGGCGTTGACCGAATAGAATTCGAGTTTCGGGGAGACGCCCACCAATGAGTAGATGGACTGGAACACGGCGTCAATGGAACCTTCGCCGAAATTGCTGGTACGGCGGGTTTCGGCGTCCCCTTCGGCGCCGAACTCCATGACCGTGGCCGCGTGCGGCGGGACGTCGCCCGTGCCGGAAAACACGGACATGTCGATCAGCCGGAAGCGGTCCTTGCGGCGGTACACGGACTCCAGGATGAGCGCTTCGACGTCCTCGTCAAAGACCTGCTCCTTCTTGTCGGCCAAGTCCTTGACGGCCTTGAAGAGCACCTTCACCTGGTCTTCGTCCAAGGAATAGCCCAGCTCCTCGGCCTTCTTGCGCACGGCGTGGGAGCCGGAGTGCTTGCCGATGACGATGTCGTTGGAGGTCCGCCCGATGGAGGCCGGGGTCATGATCTCGTAGGTCAACCGGTTCTTGAGCACGCCGTCCTGGTGCACGCCGGATTCGTGGGCAAAGGCGTTGGCCCCGACGATCGCCTTGTTGGGCGGGATGGGCATGCCGATGATCTGCGACAGGCGACGGCAGGACGGGAAGATCTGCTCGGTGTTGATGCCGGTCTCGACGTCGTACAGCTCCTTGCGGGTGTTCAGCGCCATGACCAAATCCTCCAGGGCCGCGTTGCCCGCGCGCTCGCCGATGCCGAGCACGGTGCACTCCACCTGTCGCGCACCCGCCCGGACGGCGGCCAGGGAGTTGGCCACGGCCGAGCCGAGGTCGTTGTGGCAGTGCACGGAGATGATCGCCTTGTCGATGTTGCGCACGTTGTCCTTGAGATACTTGATCAACTCGTAATACTCGAAGGGCTGGGTGTAGCCCACGGTATCCGGGATGTTGACCACGCAGGCCCCGGCGTCGATGGCGGTCTCGGCGACCTTGACCAGGAAATCCCAGTCCGAGCGGGAGGCGTCCTCGGCGGAGAACTCCACGTTGTCGGTGTACTGGCGGGCGTGGGAAACGGCCTTCTCGATCATCGCGATGACCTCGTCGGCGGTCTTGCCCAGCTTGTGCTTCATGTGGATTTCGCTGGTGGCGAGGAAGGTGTGGATGCGCGGGTGCCGGGCGTCCTTGATGGCCTCCCAGCAGCGGTCGATGTCGCCGACAACGGCGCGGCACAGCCCGGCGATCTGCGGTTTCTCCACTGCGGCGGCAATGGCCTGGACGGCCTCGAAATCGCCCTGGCTGGCGATGGGGAAGCCGGCCTCGATGATGTCCACGCCCAGGGTCTCCAGCTGACGGGCCATACGGATCTTCTCATCCAGGTTCATGGTCGCGCCGGGGGACTGTTCGCCGTCACGCAAGGTGGTATCGAATACGTACACTCTGTCCATGGTATCCTCCGATGGTTCACCCTCTGCGGGGTGTCTGTTCTAAATGTTTGCCAAAGGGTATGCAACCGCCAAACGCAAAACCCGCACGGGGAGCGTGGCGATCAGGGGTCAGTACGACGTACTAATATGGGATGGTGAGAGCTAGCCTAGCTCTTCCTTGGAGCTGTCCCGTAGTAGTCGCTTGTTGGTACGGGATAGTAGGAAAAGGGTGTAGAGAGGCCCGGACACGAGGTAGCCCAGGAAGAAAAGGAAGCCGAGCACCTTGGGGCGCGAGGCAATGAGCGAAAAGAGCAGGATCGCGGTCACCATCCAGCTGAAGGGATGGGCCTTGAACGCGCTGATTTCTTTGAAGGAGTAGAAGCGGACGGTGCTGACCATGAAGAAGGACAGCACGTAGACGAGGACCAACGTGCCCACGGAAACCACGGAGTGCATGTACTCCTGCGGCACGTACTCGGTGAAGAGCACCAGGGTCGCCAGGGTGCAGGCCGCCGCGGGAATGGGCAGCCCCACGAAATGCTTCTTGGAGGTGGTGGCGGCCTGAACGTTGAACCGGGCGAGCCGGAGCGCGCCGCAGGCCATGAACAGGAAGGCGGCCATCAGGCCGAGCCGACCGAAGTCGTTCAGGAGCCACAGGTAGGTCATCATGGCGGGAACCACGCCGAAGGCGACCAGGTCGGCCAGGGAGTCGAGCTGGACGCCGAATTCGCTCTGCGTGTTGGTGATGCGCGCCACCTTGCCGTCCAGTCCGTCGAACACGCAGCTCGCCAGGATGCACAGGGCGCAGGAGGCGTAATCCCCCTGGATGGCCCAGGTCAGTCCCAGAAAGCCGACAAACAAGCTGGCCGTGGTCAGCAGGTTCGGCAGAAGGTAGACACTTTTATGGCGCGGCATTTTTCCTTAACCATTTAAACCTATTAAAAACTATTTCCCGTATCAGGCGGTCCGTTTTTCCGCCAGGGAGGTCTCGCCCGCGACGACCTTCTGGCCGACGCTGACAAGTGGTACATAGCCATCCGGCATGTAAAGGTCAACTCTTGAACCGAACTTGATCAAACCAAACCGCTCGCCGCGCTTGAGTTTGTCGGCCGGTTCGGCCCAGCAGACGATGCGCCTGGCGATGAGCCCGGCGATCTGGACCATGGTGAACCGCTGGTTGCCCTTGCCGGTGACGACCACCACGTTGCGCTCGTTGTCCTTGCTCGCCTTGTCGAAGGAGGCGTTAAAGAACTTGCCGGGAATGTAGCGGATCAGCTCGACCTTGCCGCTGACCGGCATGCGGTTCACGTGGACGTTGAAGACGTTCATGAAGATGGCGATCACCTGGCGCATCTCGCCCGAGACCGGGTCCGGCTCGCGGGAGACCTTGATGACCTTGCCGTCCGCGGGGGAGCACACGGCATCGGCGTCCTCCGGGCCGACCCGCTCGGGGTCGCGGAAGAAATGGCCGATGAAGGCGGTTGCGGCCAGGCCGATGACGGCCACGGGCCAGCAGCCGATGATGGCGAAAATCAGCGTGGTGAACGCTGCGATGACGATATAGGGCAGCCCTTCGAGGGCGACGCCGACGGACGGTTTCTGCATGACGCGTCTGGCTCCTTTCCTGCAATTTTCCCGGTCTTTACCTGCGGCACCGGCAAACCGCAAGTTTGTTTTTTACAATATATCCGCCGCAAGGTATACCCCTCGCATGGATCCGGTCACGCACCTCTCCTCCGGCCTCATGGGCGGGCTGGCCGCGCGGAAGTGGTTCCCCGAAGCGCGTTATCTCCTGCCCTTCGCGGTCTTCGCCTCATGGATGCCGGACGCGGACATCTTTTTCGGCGGCTCCGACCCCGAGTTCGATCTCCTCTATCACCGGGGCGTCTCCACCTCGTTTTTCGGCGCGCTGGTCCTGGCCCTGGTCCTGGCCGGGATATACAAGCTCGTCTCGCGGCGCACGCCGTATCTCAAGAGCGCCGCCCTGTTCTACGTCCTGGCCCTGACCCACGTCTGGCTCGACCTGATCACGACCTACGGGACCCAGCTGCTGGCCCCCTTCTCCAACCACCGTTTCGCCCTGGACGGGGCGTTCATCATCGACCCGCTGTTCACCTTGACCGCCCTCGCCCTCATCGGCGCGGCCCTGATCGCGAAGCGGCGCAGGCACCTGATCGCCGTGATCGGCATGCTCTGGTATTTCGCCTACCCCCTGGCCAACATGGCGGGCGGGGCGCTGCTCCAGGAGCTGTACGCCGAGGAGCTGATCCGCAAGGGGGTGGCCCACGACAAGGTCCACGTCACCCCGGACGCCCTGTCGCCGCGCTACTGGAAGGTGGTGGTCACCGACGGGCCGGACTACCTGCTGGACACCATCGACCTGTTCGGCGACGACGGCCCGGCCGCCCCGCTGCGCGTCCGGCGCGCGGACAAGGCGTACCTGGACGAGCTGGGCCGGCAGGTCTCCATGTTCGCCACCTACGCCTGGTTCTCCAAGTGGCCCTATTACAGCGAAAGGACGGACGGCGACGGACGGACCCTGGTCTTCCACGACCTGCGCTTCACCTCCACCAACCCGGTGCTCGCGCGGTTCTACTCCGGCCACCCCCTGCCCTTCACCCTGACCGCGCGCCTCGACCCCGAGGGGCGGATCACGGCGTGGTCCTTCGAGGGCGGGGTGAGCTCGCGCGCCGATTCCGGCGGCCGCACCCAGTGACCTGGTTCCTGCTGTCCGTGGGGGCCGCCTTTTTCATGGCCTCCAACTCCGCGTTCATCAAACGGTTCTTCTCGGACCTCTCCGCCTGGGAGATGAGCCTCATCCCCTATTTCTACGGGCTGCCGTTCTTCCTCGCCGCCCTGCCGGTCATCGACATTCCGCCCATCGGACCGGGGTTCCTGCCGCACCTGGCCTGGGTCCTCCCGCTGCTCATGGTCGCCATCATACTCTATTACCGGGCCATCCGCCTGTCGCCCCTGTCGCTGACCCTGCCCTTCCTGAGCTTCACCCCGGTCTTCGTGCTGCTGACCGGCGGGCTCATCCTGGACGAGCACCTCTCCGCGCTCGGCGTGACGGGCATGCTCCTGGTGGTCGCGGGCGGCTACGTGCTCAATCTCGATTCGGCCAAATACGGCTTGCTCGGCCCCATAAGAGCCGTCTGGCACGAACCCGGCTCGGCCATCATGCTCGCGGTCGCCGTGCTGTTCGGGCTGACCTCGGTGGGCGGCAAGGTCATCATCCTCGAATCCTCGCCCCTGTTCGCGGCCCTGGTCATCTTTTCCCTGTACGGCCTTGTGCTGACCCTCATCCTGATCCTGACGGGCAAGGCATCCCTCAAGAATCTCACCCGCAGGCCGCTGCTCGGTCTCGTTGCCGGGCTGATCGTCTTTGCCGAGGCCGCCTGCCACAACCTTGCCATGAACCTGACGGCGGCGGCCTACATGATCACCATCAAGCGGACTGCAGGGTTGCTTTCCGTGCTGTACGGCTGGCTGCTCTTCAAGGAAACCGGCATCCGCTACCGGCTGCTCGGCACCGCCATCATGACCGCCGGAGCCGCCATCATCGCCCTGTGGGGCTGATGGAGCCGACTTCCCCGGCCCCCTCTTCCCTCCTGAACATTTTTGCCGCCGCTGCGCGGGGCGCGGACGCGGGATTAAGTGCTTCGATGCGGAGAAAAGTTAAATACAACCTATAAACAAAAAATAGCGGACCATGCTGACGCACGGCCCGCGAAGCGGCACCAAAAAGTTCTGGAGATTCTCAAGAACCTCTTTCAAGAGGTTCTTGAGCGGGTCCAGGGCAGCGCCCTGGCCGCCGGAGGCATCCCGGCTACGTCAGGTAGCGATAGAAATCCCCGCCGAGCCTGTGCATGGGCAGGACCTTGCCCTCCAGGATCAGCCCCTGGGGATGAACTGCTCGTCCAGGTATTCCGCCGGGGGCTGGAACCCGTTCTCGCGGGCCAGGATCACCGAGGCGCGGCTGGCCGCGCTGTGGGCGATCAACCCTTCCGGGAAAAAGATCGCCTGCTCCACGCTCTCCCCCACGGCCGAGAAAAACGCCCTGTATTTATGGAAGCAGTTGCCCGCGGTCAGGGACTGCTGCACCCCTGCAAGGACCTCGTTGGCCACGAAGCCGATCTCCCGGCCCCGCAGGAGGTTGAAGGCGTTCGCGCGGGACGGGTCCGCGAGCATGACGCTGCCCGCACCCAGGGCGTGGACCATATCGTGGGTCCGCTCCCCGGAGACCAGGTCGAACTGGTAGCCCAGGGTCTGGACGTCCGAAGAGCCGCAGCGGCGGGCCAGGATCTGGAGCGCCAGGAGCATGACGCCGGTTCCGGCTCCGATGTCCACGCCGATGAACGGCTGCCCGGCCAGGGGTGCGCTCTCGCGGCAGATGACCGAGCGCATGACGTGGGCCGCCCGGGGGGCGTCCGCCAGCACGCGCAGCACCGGGGACCACATGCGCAGCCGGTTCATGGTCTCGATGTCGTCATTCGGCTCGTTCATGGACTGGTGGCGCGAGAACCGCTCATACAGCTCGGCCAGCTCGCCGTAGGGCACGGAGTCGTTGTGTGCGCCGTCGAACACGTAGGCAAAAAAGTACTTCACCGCCACATTGAGCAACCGGGCGTCGCTGACCGGCTCGGCGGGATCGCAGAGCCGCTCCACGTCGGCGGCCAGGGAGTCGCGGGTATAGAAATCCGGGGCGATGGCCTGCGCCGGGGGATGGACCATGGCCGTGAAGTTGCGGGCCTGGATGGTCGCCGAGGCCAGGGGGGAACCGGTCAGCAGACTCGCTGCGCCGCGCCTCCCGGCGGATTCGTATGGAATGGTTATCTTGCTCATGGTGTCCTGGACGGGTTTCGCTTCGGGAAATTGTTGCCGTCCCGATCACCAGTGCAGGGACCATACCGGGCGCGCCGGATTGTCGCCAAAAAGTTTCACTTTTTTGGAAGTAAAATCATTACGGAAGGTTGGAGAAACACACCCGCAGAACTGGGGACAAAGAAAAAGCCGGTCCCGTGGGACCGGCCTTGTTCTCTTGGAGCGGGAAACGGGATTTGAACCCGCGACTTCAACCTTGGCAAGGTTGCACTCTACCACTGAGTTATTCCCGCCCGTATGCGGCGGTTGTGCCCTAAAAAAGCCGGTCTCGTCGAGACCGGCCATGTTCTCCTGGAGCGGGAAACGGGATTTGAACCCGCGACTTCAACCTTGGCAAGGTTGCACTCTACCACTGAGTTATTCCCGCCGAGTGGAGGCGACATCCGGATTTGAACCGGAGAATGGAGGTTTTGCAGACCTCTGCCTTACCACTTGGCTATGTCGCCATCGTTTTGGAGCGGGAAACGGGATTTGAACCCGCGACTTCAACCTTGGCAAGGTTGCACTCTACCACTGAGTTATTCCCGCCCTCAAAAGCGAACCACTGTTTACCCGCGACCCCTTTGGGTGTCAAGCGTATTTTAAATTTTTTTGAGAATCGGGAACACATGAACTCCCTGGAATTTTTGGCCTAATGGAAAGACTTTACTTTTAGACCCTTTTTGGTATACCAACGCGCTTTAATTCGTTAAAAAAGGGGTTACACCCGCGACTCCTCAACAGACTGCCCACTCCTAGAGGGGAGGTTCATAATGGAAGCGAATGATCTGAAGTACTTCAAGGAAACCCTTAACGGCATGCTCGACGACATCCTCAAGAAGAGCGAGGCTACCATTGAGGACATGACCGAGTCGGGCGAAGTCTACGCCGATCCCGCTGACCGGGCCACGGCCGAGAGCGACCGCGCGTTCACCCTGCGGCTGCGCGACCGCGAACGCAAGCTGATCAAGAAGATTCAGAAGGCCATCAACCGCATCGACGACGGCGAGTTCGGCCTCTGCCAGGAATGCGGCGACGACATCTCCATCCCGCGCCTCAAGGCCCGGCCCATGACCACGCTCTGCATCAACTGCAAGAGCAAACAGGAAGAAGACGAGGCCGTTCGCGGCGACTAGCCGCCGTCCTCTCTGCGCATACCGGCCATGGAAGCCAACTTTTTCCGCTTCCTCTGCGCCGGACTTGCGCCCGCTCTTACTGGCCGCCGGATCGACAAGGTATTCGGCCCGGCCCCCGGCGTATGGGTGCTCGACATCCAGAACCCGGGCCACCCCCTGCATCTGATATTCAGGCCCGCCCGACCGGCGGGCCATTTATTTCTGTCCAACACCAAGCCGGTCAACCCGCAGACCGCCCCGGCCATGGCCATGTGGTTCCGCAAGCGGCTGAGAAACCGCAAGATACTGGGCGCGGTGGCCGACTGGCCCTCCCTGCGCCTGGCCCTGCACCTCTCCCCGCGCACCGACCCGGACGGCAAGACTTTCCTGCTTTTCGACTGCCGCAGCGGGATGTCCCTTGAGGACGAATTGCCCGCCGGGTTCGGCGACGCGCCGGACTGGCCCGCCCTGGAGGACGTCCTGGGCGACCCGGACATCTGGCGCGAATACCCGCACATCTCCCCGCCCCTGCGCCAGGCCCTGGCCGCGCTGCCCGAGGACCAGGCCCACGCGCTGTATTTCAACGTGGCCACCGGTTCGTCCGAGACCTTCCACCTGGCCCGCCAGGGCGACGGATGGGCCGCGCCCCTGGCCTGGCCCGCGACCAGGGACGCCGAGACCTTCGAGTCCGCCCTGGAGGCGGCCACGGCCTACGGCGAACGCGACCTGTTCCCCATGCTGGAAATGGAGGAGGACAAGGGACAGACCCTCCAGCTCAAGCGGCTGCGCAAGAAGGTGAAGCGCAACCTGGCCCGGCTGGACGAGGAGGAGGGGCGGCTGAGCGCGCTGCTCGACGAACAGGTCCGGGCCGAGGCGTTGCAGGCCGAGCTGTACCGGTTCAAGGACGCCGAGGGGCTGGAGTCCGTGGACGTGGCCCACCCCGAGCACGGCCCCATGACCGTACCGCTGAATCCGCACCTCTCGCCCACCGAAAACATGGAGCGCTATTTCAAGCTGGCGTCCAAGGCGCAGCGCGGGTTCCCCCACGTGGCCCGCCGCCGCGCCGAGCTGCTCGAGCAGCTCGCCCGCATCGACGAAGGCAGCCTGACCCCGCAGCCCGCGCCCGGCAAGGCAGCCGACGGCTCCGAAGGCCCCGCCGCCCTGCCCAAGCGGTTCCGGGGGCTGGCCGTCAGCCTGTTCCGCACCACGGACGGGTTCACCGTCATCCGGGGCAAGAACAAGAAGGCCAACCACGACATCCTGAGCAAGGCCGCCTCGCCCTTCGACTACTGGTTCCACGTGGAGGACGGCCCCAGCTCCCACGTCATCCTCAAGCGCGACCACCCCGGCCAGGCGGTCCCGGAGCAGAGCCTGGTCCAGGCCGCCGTGCTCTGCGGACTGAAGAGCTACCGCAAGGACGACGGTAAGGCGGACGTCATGTACGCCCTGGTCAAGGACGTGCGCAAGGTCAAGGGATTCAACCTCGGCCAGGTGGCCGTGGACCGCAAGGAAGGCACCCTGCGCGTGGACCTGGACCCCGGCCTGGAGACCTCCCTGGCCCGCCCCGTCGATTTATAATCCTTGAAGACTGGACACCGTCCCCGAGGCGAGGCAAAGTCCGAGAATGGCGGCTCCCCCCTGCGCGGGAACCGCCGTATCGGCACGCCCGCCGCCCCTGAGCGGCAGCCGCGCAGGACACGATCAAGCGAGGCAGGCTAAGATGGAGACCGCACAATTCGAAAAATGGGACACCTACCTGGTCCACGAGCATGAGCTCATCGAACGCGCCATGGCCGTTCTGAAGCAGAACCTCGACGCCCTGGAACAGGGACGGCACGACCCGACGCAGCTGACCCGCGCACTGGATTTCCTGCTGGAGTTCGGGGACAAGGTCCACAACCGCAAGGAGGAGGACCATCTCTTCCCGCTGATGCACCAAAAGGGCATCCCGGTGGAGGGCGGCCCCCTGGGGGTCATGCTCCGCGAGCACGAGGCCGAGCGCGAGCTCCTGGCCCGGATGATGCTCGCCGTCCCCGGCCTCGACACCCTCTCTCCGGAGGAGAGGGACAACTTTTGCCGGGAGGGGATGGACTATCTGCGCATCCGGGCGGAACACATCTGGAAGGAGAACGACGTGCTCTACGCCATGGGCCGCCAGGTGCTCTCCCCGGACGAAGGGGCCGGACTGGTGGACGCCTTCAACGCCATTGACCTCGCCGCCTACGGGAACCGGGCCAAGGAAAATTTCCTGGCCATGATCGAGGAGATGGAGAGCGTCGGAAAGATGCGCACGCGGCTGGTGGAAAACCTCACCCCGGACCAGCTGCACGGCATCCTGGAGACCCTGCCCTTCGAGGTCACCTTCGTGGACGCCGAGGACACGGTCGCCTACTTCAACAAGCTGGACAAGCCCAAGATATTCGCCCGGACCCGGTCCGTGGTCGGGCGCAAGGTGCAGAAATGCCACCCGCAGAAGTCCGTGGACACGGTGGAGAAGATCGTCGAGGGGTTCAAGGCGGGGACCCACGACAAGGCGGAATTCTGGATCGATATGGGCGAAGAGACCATCCTCATTCGCTATTTTCCGGTCTACGGGGACGACGGGACCTACCTCGGCGTCTGCGAGGTGACCCAGGAGGTGGGCTGGATCAGGCGGCTCCAGGGCCAGAAACGGCTGCTCGACTGGTAAAAAAAGGGAGCGCGGCAAACCGCGCTCCCTTTTTTTCCGTCCCGGAAATCTCCCCTAGACCATCCGGTTGACCGACATCTTTTCGAGCATGTTCAGGGCCAGGCTCTTCTCCTCGTCCATGCGGTTGGCGACGCTCCGGCGCACCCGCGCGGTGGAGGCCCCGAACTGATCCTTGCGCGTCTCGTACACGCCCTTGATGAGCATGGCGTTGAAGTCTTCGTCGCGGCCGTGGCCCACGAACCGGTCGATGACCTTGTTGAAGATGTTGGCCGCGCCCGTGGGGCCGTGCTGGACCGAGGTGGACCAGAGGACCTCGCGAAGGACCGGCGGCGCGTTGTCGAAATCGAGCCCGGTACGGCGCAGGATCATCTCCCTGGCCGGATCGTAGGTGTTGGAAGCGATGAAGTCGTGCTGGGCCTTCTCGAACCCGACGGGGTCCTCGGCGGCGATGGCCTTCCACTCCACGGGCATGGCCCCGCCCTTCTCCCCGGTATCCGCCGGTCCCGCCGCGCGCAGCCGGTCCGCCCAATCCGGCCTGTGCCCGTCGAGATAGGACAGAAATTCGTCCATGGTCCCGGTCCTGGAGGCGATCTGGTATTTGCCGTAGGAGGTGCCGCCCACGCGGTCCCAGCCGATGGCCCCGACCCCGGCGTCTCCCGACTCGAACCGGGCGGACAGCTCGCCGGGAATGCGCCTTCCGTTGCCCGGCAGACCGGCCTGCCGCACCGGGGCGGCCCCGGCGGCGGGCGCGGACGGGGTGCGGACCGCCGCCTCCTCGCGCATGATCCGCGAGATCACGGACAGCGCCTCCATCATCATGTTGTCGTTGATCATGGACACGTCGAACGAGGACGCATTGTCCTCTCCGTGCCCACCCTGGTCGGCCTCGCCGAAAAGGTGCTGCGTCATGCGCATCTGGTTGTCGTAGGCCGCCTTGATGTGCGCCAGCCGTTTCTGCTCGGACACGGAGTCGCCGGTGGCGGGCCGCGCCGCCCGCATGAACTCGTATCCGCCGATCTTCCCAATGGACATGTTCCACTCCTGCCTTTGAACGTCAAAAAATTGGCCCGAAAGAGGGTCCCGACGGTGGAAAAGCAAGGGCTGTGCCGAACGGCGCAACCGATTGGAATGGTGTAAAAATCAGGAATCGAACAGATGGGCGAAGCGGACGTCGGCGCGCATGGTCTCGGCCAGCCGTCGGTGGCCCGAGGGGAAGGCGTAGCCGTCGAGGCGCGCCGGAGGCACGAACCCGCCCTCCACGGCCTCGTTGAAGACCGGGGGCGCGGGATCGCCGTCAAAGGCGCACAGGAAGCAGTGCATGGTCACCCGGTAGCGGGTATAGCTGTAGCGGACCACGGTGATCTTCTCCACCGGGCGCACGCGCAGCTCCACCTCTTCCATGTATTCGCGGGCCAGGGCCAGCTCCGGGGTCTCGCCCTGCTCGATGCACCCGCCCGGGAACTCCCACAGACCGGGCCAGACGTCGTCCGGCTTGCGCTTCTGGATGAGCACCCTGCCCTCGTGGAGCAGCACCCCGGTGGCCATGTCGATGCGGATGACCTCCTTGGGCGCGGGCAGCACGGGCCGCTCGGCCACGGTGCCCCGGGCCAGGGCCGCGCAATGGTCGCGCACGGGGCAGCCGGCGCAGTCCGGGTTCTTGCGGCAGACCAGCGCGCCCAGCTCCATGATTGCCTGGTTGAAGTCGCCGGGCCGGTCCTCGGGGATCAGTTCGCGGACGGCCTGCTCGATGACCGCGCGCCCCTCCCTGGAGCGCACCGGTGCGGCCACGTCCAGGAGCCGGGCGAAGACCCGCAGCACGTTGGCGTCCACGGCGGGCTCGGGCAATCCGAAGGCGATGGAGGCCACGGCCCCGGCGGTGTAGTCGCCCACGCCCGGCAGGGCGCGGATGTCCGCGTAGTCGGCGGGGAAATCGCCGCCGAACTCGTCCATGACCAGGGCGGCGGCGCGGTGCAGGTTGCGGGCGCGGGTGTAGTAGCCGAGCCCCTCCCAGAGGTTGAGCACGTCCTCCTCCCCGGCCTCTGCCAGGGAGCGGATGTCCGGGAAGCGGGCCATCCAGCGGTTGTGGTACTCCACCACCCGGTCGATCTGGGTCTGCTGGGCCATGATCTCGGAAACCCAGACGGCGTAGGGATCGGGGTCCCGCCGCCAGGGCAGGTCCCGTTTGCCCGCGTCGTACCAGGCGAGGAGTTGTGTGGTGAATCCGTTCCCGTCCATGCCGGGGTAGAGTTACCCTCCCTTGGCCTGGTTGGCAACCGCTTCGGCGGCCTTGGCCGCGGCCTCCTGATCGCCCAGGTAGTAATGGCGCACGGGGGTCAGGTCGTGGTTCAGCTCGTAGACCAGCGGCAGCCCGGTGGGGATGTTCAGGGTGGTGATCGCCTCGTCGGACATGGAATCCAGGTACTTGACCAGCCCGCGCAGGGAGTTGCCGTGGGCCACGATGAGCACCCGCCGCCCGGCCTGTACCTGGGGGGCGATGGTCTCGAACCAGTAGGGCATGGTCCGCTCGATGGTGGTCTTGAGGCTCTCGCAGCGCGGCAGCTCGTCCGGGGCGAGATCGGCGTAACGCCGGTCGCGGCCGGGAAACCGCTCGTCGCCTGGGTCCAGCCCGGGCGGCGGGGTGTCGAAGCTGCGCCGCCAGACAAAGACCTGGTCGTCGCCGTATTTCTTGGCGGTCTCGGCCTTGTTCAGCCCCTGAAGCGCGCCGTAGTGCCGCTCGTTCAGCCGCCAGGTGCGGTGCACGGGCAGCCACATAAGGTCCATCTCGTCCAGCACGCGCCACAGGGTGCGGACGGCCCGCTTGAGCACAGAGGTGTAGGCAACGTCAAAGGTCAGCCCCGCCTCCTTGAGGAGTTTGGCGCCGTCCAGGGCCTCTCGGACGCCCTGCTCGGTCAGGTCCACGTCGGTCCAGCCGGTGAACCGGTTCTCCAGGTTCCATTCACTCTGTCCGTGTCGGATCAGTACCAGCTTGTGCATGTTTCCTCCGCTTCGATTCCGGTTATCGAAACGGAGCATAACCCGGATGGGGGATTGTTGGGAAGGGTCGGATCAACGCCGCCGGGAAGCCTTGCGGATTTCATCGTCGATCTGCTCGAAAAGCTCGCGCTTGCGGCGGTCGAAGGACAGGGCGCTCTTGACCGAAGCCACGGCCAGACAGAGGATGCTCAGGATGATGACCAGCCCCTTGGATATCTCCCAGCGCTGATTGGCGTCCTTGATCATGTCCAGGATGTAGTTGCCCTGGATGTCCTTGGTGAAATAGATCAGCGCGGGCAGTCCCACCAGAAGCAGCCCCAGGCCGACCAGCTCCAGCCAGATGAAATTGCGGCCGAGCATGAGGGTGAACAGCGTGGAATCCCGGACGATCCGCAGGGTCACGAGGCGGCCCTGGAGGCTGTGGATGTGCTCCTCGATCTCGTCCACGAATTTCAGCGACTTGCGGAAGTTGTCCGCATCATTGAGGTGCTGGGTCCTGATCCAGTTGATCTTGTCCACGCAGAAGTTGAACTCCCGGTTGAACTCCAGGAGCAGCCGGGGAAACGGGAACCAGGCGGCCTCCCGCTGGATTTCGCGCAACCGGTCGGAAAGATATTCGATGTTGGCGTTGATGCGCTTGACCTCGCGCTTGACCTCGGCGCTGAGCGCGGTCTGGAACCGCTCCGTGCCCTTGAGCATCTGCTGGTAGGCCACGTAGTTGCTCGTCAGGCTCAAGTTCTTGAGCCGGTCCAGCTCTTCGTTGGCGGTCTCGAAATAGGGATGCCCCTCGTCGAACCGCTTGGCGATGTCCTCGGTCAGGGAGTTGACCTCCTCGCGGATATCCTCGGCGGTGGTCTCGGCCTGGTTCCATTTCTCCCACAGCGCGCCCATGAGCTGCACCCGGCCCCGCTCCAGTTCCGGGTCCAACAGGATGCGGTTGAAGATGTTCGGGTCGCGGGAGATGAGATCGAAGAGGATGTCCATGGCTTGGCCGGTGAAGCCCATCTTGACCATGCACACCGCCTGCCGGTAGACCGGCTGCACCCAGGTGGGCGCAACGGTGTTGACCCGCTTGTAGGTGTTCACGGCGTCCTTGAGGTTGCCCTCCACTTCCATGAGCCGCGCCTGGAGCATGGCCATGGTCGCCTGTTGCAGGGGGTGTAGCTCATGCGCTCCGCCTCCTGCCAATGGAACATGGCCTGGCTCAGGTCGCCCTGCTCCAGATACCAGTAACCCCACAGGGACTGCGGCTGGTAACTCCTGGGATATTTGGCCTGCGCCTCCTTGAGCAGCCGCTCGGCATCCTCCATCTGCCCTTGTTCCAGGGCTTCCAGTGCCTCCCAGATGTATTCGCCCTCCTGGGGGGCCAGTTGCTTGAAGCCATCGTCCCATTCCTTGTTCCGGCTGCGCCAGACCAGCTTCAGGGTCCGCAGCTGAACCGAAGCGTTGATCTCGAAGACCGCGCGGGCCGTGAGGCTCTTGGCGTCCTTGCGCTCCTCCATGACCCGCTGGATGTCGGCCCGGAAATTGCCTTCGCTGATTTCGGAATCAAGCCCCGCGAAGCCCGAGGCCAAATCGTCCAGGTTGGTCTTGGCCAGCAGATGCCAGATCTGGGGCTGGGGCGCGGACAGCCGCTTGGACGGGCATTGGGAGGGCGGATGGTTCTTCAGGCCGCAGTAGAAGCACTCGACGGCGCCTTCCGCTCCGGCCAGGGCGTTGGGCATGGGCACCTGAAGGGTGCCGTAGTCCATGCCCTCCTCGCCGTCGCGCAGGGCCAGGGTGCACCAGGAATCGAGGTTGATCTGACTGGTGCCGAAGCGGGCCTCGTTCATGCGGAACCAGGGGTTAAGCAGGAAGCCGTCCATGAACCGTACGTGCGGGAAATCCGGGGTCATCCGGTTCCAGTCCAGGCCGACCTTGCGGGGCAGGTCCGAGGAAAACGGCAGGTTGGCCTGGGGGGTGGCCACCATGACCACGGGCCAGTACTTCTTGTCCGCAGCCTCCTTGTTGCGCCGGATGAGGTTCATCATCTCGGTGCAGAAGGTCCACAGGAGCCGGAAATTGTCCAGGGGCAGGAGGATCGCCCCTTCCTTGATGTCGGAAATGTATTTCAGCCCGAGCCGCTGGAGCACCTCGATGATGTCCGCGGAAAAATCGCGCCAGCCGAGGATGCTCTCCTTGTCGGACATCTTTCCCAGCGGCTTGATGATGAAGTACCAGCGGCGGGTGGATTCATAGTCCAGTCCCTGGTCCGCCACCAGCCGCAGCCACTCCACGTTGGCCAGCCCCTCCATGGGCCCGGCGGATTCCGTGGTCAGGCCGTGGACGGTGTGGACCTCGTCCTTGAGCTTGGGGTGAACCACCACCTCGAAGGCGGTCGGAGAGGCAACCTTCTGCCGGTCCAGCTCCACGGAGAGCGACACCGAATGCGACAGGTCGTACCCCACCAGGAAGGTCAGGGGCACGATCTGACAGAACACGGGCATGGGGTTCACGCGGGCCCAGACCTGGAGCCGGGCGATGGCCCGGAAAACCTCGGTGGTGTTGCAGTACCAGAGTCCCTGATCCGTGTCCTTGGCCACGCACAGCGCGCCGTACTCCTGCAGGGTGTTGGTGACCGTGTTGTTCAGGTCGCCCCTCCAGGCCAGCCAGACGCCGAAACCGGAGGCCACCAGCCTGGACTGGCTGATTTCGGGGAGATTATCCAAGAGTTTGGCTAGGATCGGCACATGCTCACCTTACGCCCGGACAGCGTCTGATTGCAAATGGAAAACCATGCGGGCAAAACAACCGCCCGGCATGCGCTAAGACAACGTATTCAAGGGAATTTCTTTCCCGTCGCGGACCATGCAAAACAGGGTCCAAACGCGGTCTGCCTCTTCCTTTTTGTCTCTCTTTTCGCACCCTTGCATATATATCTCCACCTTGCGTCGCAGGGCGTCCAGGGCCGACTCGCGCTGCCCGTCGTCAAGTTTTCGGCTTTGCAGGATTTTTACCAAAGCCCGTATGCGGTGCAGGTCGGCGCAGGGAACGCACACGGACAACTGGTCCGCCCTGCCGCCGTGCTTGACCGTCAGCGGCTCCCGGACCAGCCCCACCGGGAAGTGAAGGCAGGCGCGCAGCCACATGTCGTAGTCCTCGCAGGACGGCATGGCCGTGTCGAAGGGTCCCATGACCTCCCAGGCGCGCCGGGTGAACATGGTGCACGACGGGCTGATCAGGCACATCTCCAGGGAGGCATCAAAGAACCAACCCTCGGGCCGGGCATACCGGGCGGGCTGGTTGACCCGCTTGCCGTTGCGGACCCAAATCTCTTCGGTCTGGGATATCTCGAATCCCTTGTCCGCCATGTAGCCGAGCTGGGCCTCCAGCTTGCGCTCCATCCATTCGTCGTCGGAATCGAGCAACGCCATGACGTCGCCCCGGCACCGGGCGATGCCCGCGTTGCGCGCCCCGGACACCCCCTGGTTCTCCTGGCGGAAGCTCGTGATGCGCGGATCGGTGTACCGGGCCAGGACCGCGTCCGTGCCGTCGGTGGAGCCGTCGTCGATGACGAGGCACTCCCAGTTGCCGTAGCTCTGGGCCAGGACCGAGTCCAGCGCGCGAGGCAGGAATTCCGCCCGGTTGAAAGTCGGCAATATGATGGATACAAGACTGTTTTTCATGTATATCCCCAGTAGCTTTAAATAATCTTGAATCCGGGCTGTTCAAAAATGGCGAGATGCGAGGCGCAAAAAAATTCAAGATTGAAAGGCAGTTCCTGTAGGCGAGAGTTTGAACTTTTTGCCGCATAACAACGTCATAAGATCTTGTACGGCTCGAAGACTCGCCTACAATTCACTTAACGAAGCAGATCGCCGTTTTTCAACAGTCCGGTAAAACCTTGCGTTCGGTGTCGCTACCTGTCATGTTGTGTACCCAACAGTCCACCCAGGCGCAATCAATGAAAATATTCCAAGTCATCAATGTCCGCTGGTTCAACGCGACGGCGTGGTACGCCATCACCTTGAGCAAGCTCCTGGCCGACGCGGGCCACGAGGTCCTGGTGCTGACCCAGGCCGGAACCCTGTCCGAGGCCGCCGCCGTACAGGCGGGGCTGCGGACCGTTTCCGTGGACCTGAACACCACCAACCCCGTGCGCTTCGCGGGCGCGGCCAAGCATATCATACAACTCCTGCGCACGCACCGCCCGGACATCGTCAACTGCCACCGGGGCGAAGGGTTCTTCCTCTGGGGGCTGCTCAAGCTGTTCGGCTTCCGCTACAAGCTGGTCCGCACCCGCGGCGACCAGCGCCCGCCCCGCTCCGACGCCCTGAACCGCTGGCTCCACGCGGGCGTGGCCGACGCCGTGGTGGTCACCAACCGGCGCATGGCCGATTATTTCCTGCACAAGATGCGCACCCCACCCAACGGGCTGTGGCTCATACACGGCGGCGTGGACACCGAGAGGTTCCGCTTCGACCAGACCGGGCGCGACCGGGTGCGCCGGGAGTTCGGCTTCGGTCCGGACGACCTGGTGGTCGGGTTGCTGGGCCGGTTCGACCGGGTCAAGGGCCACCAGGAGACCATTCGCGCCGTGGCCAAACTGCGCGCCGAAGGGATCGCCAACATCCGGCTCTTCCTGATCGGCTTCGACACGGCCATGACCAGCGACCAGATCAAGGCCCATATCGACGAGGCGGGAATTGCGGACATCACCCGCATCAGCGGCAAGCGCGACGACGTGGCCGCCTGCGTGTCCGCCCTGGACGTGGGCGTGGTCGCCTCCCTGTGGTCCGAGGCCATCGCCCGCTCCGCCCTGGAGATCATGGCCGCCGAGCGCCCCCTGGTCTCCACCGACGTGGGCGTCATGCCGGACCTCGCCTTTCCCGACCTGCTGGTCAAGCCGGGCGACGTGGACGGACTGGCGCGCGCCGTCACCCTGGCCGCCCGCCCGGACAAGCGCGAGGAGACCCTGGCCGCCCAGAAGCGGACCATGTCCCAGCTGACCCTCGACGAATTCCTCAAGCGGACCCTGAATCTCTACCAGAGCTTGCTCGACGGCGCCTAAGCCCGGTCAGCCCCCGAAGAGCTCCCTGGTCTTGGCGATCTTTTCGGCCACGGCCAGGACCGTCATGGCGTAGCTCTCGGAGTGGTTGTAGCGGTAGATGACCCTGAGCTTCTGCTCCCAGGTCAGCGAATCCTTCCAGCCGTGGCTGGCCACGTAGTTGGCCATGCTGTGCAGGGCGTCGCGGGTCTCGAACAGATCGATGCGCCCGTCGCCCGATCCGTCGCGGCCGTAGTGCCCGACGCTGGTGGGCATGAATTGGCATAGCCCGATGGCCCCGTAGACCGAACTGGGGATGGACAGCGGGTCCTGATTGTTGCCTCTGGCGTAGCGGATCAGCGCCTTCAGCTCCTCGTACGCCCAGTCCCCCTTCTCCTCGGTGCGACGGACCAGCCACGCCCTTGTCTCGGCCTTGATGTCGGTCCGCTCGATGCGGTCCTCGATGAGCGAGAAATCGCGGGCCAGGGCCATGGAGGCCAGGATGGTGAACGCGTTGTAGTCCCCTGTGGTCATGCCCAGCCGCGTCTCCAGGAGCATGAGGGCGGTGAGCACTTCCCCCGGCACCCCGTATTCCTCGTGGATGACGACGAAGTCCGCGCGGTGCTCGCGATAGAAGGCGTAGGCCCCGGCGATGAGCAGCGGATTGAGGTAGCGGTCCATGACCTCCGGCTCCGGCGGCGGGCCGGGCTCGCGCGTGGACAGGCGGGTGTTGAGCAGGACGTTCATCTTCCGGGCCATGATCTCCGGGGAGAACTCGAGGTCCGGGCTGGAAAAGAGGTAGGCGGTCTTGCGCCGATCGAAGCCGTCGGCGGCCAGCCGGTCCACCAGCGGGTCCCACAGAGAACCGGCGAACGCCGCCCCCGCCAAGGCCAGGACGAAAAGAAAAACGGCGGCCAACGCGGTTGCGATGGCCGCGCGTTTCGTGCGGTCGGTGTGTCGGGAATCAGATTCTGTCCATGGGGACAAAGCCCATTTCCTCCTCGAAATCCTCGTCCATCTGGTCCGAGAACTCCTTGAGATCATAATCCTTCCCACAGGCGGGACAACGGAGCGTCACCTCGCGGCATCCCCGGTAGGCGGTCAGGTCGAGCCCGCAGGAGGCGCACTCCATTCCCCTGGCCTCCCAGGTGCGTTTGCGGCCGAAGACCATGTTCTTACTTGATCTCTTTGAGACCGAGGTTCTTCTCGCCCATGGCCACGTACAGGGCGGACACGGCGGTGCCGTAGTCGGCCAAGGCCTGGGACAGCTGAGCCTCGGCAAAGGTCAACCGCTCCTGGGCGTTCAACACGTCGGTGTTGGTGCCCACCTGGGCCTGATAGCGGGCCACGGCCATGCGGTAGGCCTCTTCGGCCGCAACCACGGACTTCTGGGCCACGGAGATGCGGTCGGCGGCTTCCTGGATGTTCAGCAGGGAACGCTTGACCTCGAATCCGGCGTTGAGCCGGGTGTTCTCCAGTTCGGCTTCCATCTGCTTGACCACCTGGGCGAACTGCCTGGAGTTGTAGTAGTCGGAACCCCACTGGAAGATGTCCATGGATGCGCCGACGCCGGCAGTCCAGTATTCGCTGGCCCGTTCGGAGTAGGCCCCGCCGCCGTTCAGGCCGGGATCGTCACCGCGGTTGACGTAGTCCCAGGTGGCGTCCACCTGCGGATAGAAACTGCTCTCGGCCATGGTCACGTCCTTCTGGGCCATGTCCACGGACTTCTGGCCGATGAGCAGGTCGGGACGGTTGGCGTAGGCGCGGGTCAGGCAATCCCTGAGGGACAGATCGAAGGGAATATACTTCAGCTCGCCCACGTACTCGACTTCGGCCTCGATGGGAATGTTCAGCAGGGTGTTGAGCTGGGCCTCCTGGGTGGAGACGTTGTTGCGCGCCCGGAGCAGTTCCTGCTTGGCGGTGGCCAGGTCGACCTCGGCGTCCAGGACCTCGGCCTTGGGCCGCAGTCCCACGTCGTAGAAGGCGGTGGTCACCTTGAGCTGGGATTCCAGGCGGGCCACGGAATCCTCGGCGCTCTTGACGTCCATGCGGGCCTTGAGCAGCGACAGGAAGTTGGACTGCACGCTCTCGACCAGGGTCAGCTCGACGTTGGTCAGCTGGGCCTCGGTGGACTCCTTGTTCAGCTTGGACTTCTGCCAGCCGGCCAAAAGGTTGAAACCGGTGAACACGGGCTGGGTCAGGTTCAGGGAGCCGACCCAGTCGCTGTGCTCGTTGCTGGAGGTATACTTGCGGTCGTAGTAGGTGTACCCGTAGGTGCCTTTCAGGGCGGGTCCGAACTTTCCGAGGGCGGAATTCTCGCCGAACTGAGCGCCCTGCAGCTGGGCCCGGATGCCGGTCATGGACGGGTTGGCATTCAGGGCGCGGGTCACGCACCGCTCCAGGTCGAAGGGACCGGAGATGCCCCCGTCGTCGGCAACGGGCGCGGGCGCGGGCTGCGTCAGGATCGGCGCGGGCTGTTCCGCCTGCTGGTCCATCGCCGGAGCGGGCTGGGCGGTCTGCGCTCCATCCGGGCCTTGGGCCGGAGCGGCGTCCTGGGCAGAGGCAATCCCGGCACCGGCCAAAACGACCGTGAGAATCAGAGCCAAAAACAAATACCGTTTGCGGTGCATATAGTGGTTCCTGCTTGAAATTTGTGCGCTAAGTTGCATCATCAACAATCAACAATTTGACCTTCTACCAACTCTCTCTCGACCTCGCAAGCCCTAATGCGGTCACAGCCCCCGCAGCGCCGCGCAGTCCGACGGGTCTCCCTGGAGTTTCTCCAGGGTGTGCCTGAACGTGGGCAGAAGCGGTTCCAGGCACTCGGCCACGGCCTTGGGACTGCCGGGCATGTTGACGATCACCGCTCCGCCCAGGGTCCCGGCCACGGCCCGGGAAATGGCCCCGTGCGGGGTCTTGGACAGGCTGGCCGCGGTCATGGCCCGCTCGAATCCGGGCAGCCTCTTCTCGATCACGGCCAGGGTCGCCTCGGGAGTGATGTCCCTTGGGGCCACCCCGGTGCCGCCGGTGGTCAGGATGAGGTCGAACCCCTGGTTCAGGGCCAGATCCGTGAGCAGCCCCTTCAGCTCTCCGGTCTCGTCCGGTATGACATATCCCTGCTCGTAGCAGAGATCGAGCTTTCCGGCCACCATTTCGCCCACCAGGGGGCCGGATTCGTCCACCCGCTCTCCCCGCGATCCTTTGTCGCTCAAAGTGATCCAGGCCAGGGCGAAGCCGGTCCGCGAGACCTCGAAGGGTCCGCTCCCCGGCTCCATCCCTTCCGGGGCCTCCAGCAGGTACAGGGGCCGGGACGCATTGTCCGCGCCCTGGCCCAGCCAGGAGCAGGAACGGACCACGAATGTCCCGCCCGCTCCGTTCAGGCGGTCGCCCACGCGCAGCCGGGGCCGAAAGAGGTCCATGACCACCGTGCCCGGAATCGGGTTGTCCGTGGCCGAGCAGAGGTGGACCAGGCCGCCCCTGGGGACGGGGTCCTTGATCGTCAGGTTCAGAATGGTACAGGACATGGGTGCTCCGTTGGTTAGGCCAGCAGGACCGAGAGGATGCCCGCCACGAACACGCCGCCAAAGGTGCCGGGGCCGCCGATGGAGACCATGGGCGTCCCCACCCGGTTGCGGAAGCGCGGGGTGAGGAGCGGGACGATGTTGCCGCCGAGCACGGCCCCCATGGTTCCGGCCACGTAGGCGGCCACGGGGCGGTATTCGAGCGGAACGAAGAAATAGACGCACAGAAAGGTGATCAGCGCGGGCAGCACCAGGGGGATGCGCAGACCGGTGAACGGGTCGGGCCTGGACATGGCGTAGCAGCCCCCCGCCACCATGACCAGGACGAAGCCGATCCAGGGATACACCCCGTCGGCCTGGAAGATCATGTGCTGGCGGACGATGAAGGTCAGGCTCAGGAGCAGCGGCATGAGGAAGCCGCCGACATTGACGGCGAAGACCTGCTTCTTCAGCTCGCCCGCGCCGTCCTCCTGGATGCGCACCGGGCGACCGGCCTCGTCCATCCCGAAGCTCACGGACCGGGGTTTGGGCACGACCACCAGCCGCTCGCTGGTGTGAAACGGAATGTTGACCATCCGGCCCACCAGAATGGCGATGAACATGAGCACGCCCTGGGCCGGGGTCAGCCCCAGCTTGGAGAACGCCTCGGCCACCATGGACACCGGCAGGAAGATGAACAGGAAGAACAGCGCCACCAGAAAAAGGAGCGCGGGCAGGATGCCGCCGGAATATTGAAAATAGGGATACATCTGTCTCACTTTGGCCGCTTGCGCCGGGCCTGTTGTTTTTGCATTTATCCCGGCCCTATAGTATGGGGTGGCCTGTAATCGGGATGTATACTAACTCGAAATCGAAGTAAATCAAAGCTACCGAGGCGCATATGAAAGGCATAATCCTGGCCGGCGGGTCCGGCACCCGGCTCCACCCCCTGACCCGCGTGGTCAGCAAGCAACTCCTGCCGGTCTACGACAAACCGATGATCTACTACCCCCTGTCCACCCTCATGCTGGCTGGCATCCGGGACATCCTGATCATTTCCACGCCCCACGACCTGCCCAATTTCAAGAAGCTCCTTGGCGACGGCTCGCAGCTCGGCCTGAACCTGGCCTACCGCGAACAGCCCCGCCCCGAGGGCCTCGCCCAGGCGTTCATCATCGGCGAGGATTTCATCGGCGACGACAAGGTCTGCCTCGTCCTGGGCGACAACATCTACCACGGCCACGGGCTGGGCTCCCTGCTCAAGTCCGCGGGCTCCCTGGAAAAGGGCAGCATCGTCTTCGCCTACCTGGTCAAGGACCCGGAACGCTACGGCGTGGTGGAGTTCGACAAGAACTTCAAGGCGCTGTCCATCGAGGAGAAACCGGCCAAGCCCAAGTCCAAGTACGCGGTTACCGGACTGTATTTCTACGACAACGAGGTCATCTCCATGGCCAAGTCCCTGAAGCCCTCCCCGCGCGGGGAGTTGGAGATCACGGACATCAACAAGCTGTATCTCGAACGGGGCGAGCTGGAGGTCCAGACCCTGGGCCGGGGCTTCGCCTGGCTCGACATGGGCACCCACGAATCCCTGCACGGCGCGGCCAGCTTCGTGCGCGCGGTCCAGGCGCGGCAGGGATACGTCATTTCCAGCCCGGAGGAGATCGCCTACCGCATGGGCTACATCGACCGCGACAGCCTGGAAAGGCTGGCCACCGAAATGAGCAACAACGACTACGGCCGGTATCTCCTGGAAGTCTCCAAGGAAGAACAGGGCATGTACTAGGGAAAATAAAAGCCGCCGTCCCCGAAGGGCGGCGGCTTTTTCATCGGAATGAAAAACGCGGTCCCGAGGGCCGCGTTTTTTAATGCCTAGTGATGGTCCTCGTTCATGGCTTCACGCACACGGAGAATACCGATGGTGATGATCCATGCGAGATAGATGAAAATCAGGGATACGCCGACAAAGCCGGGACCCGAGCTGTGCGCCATTCCGGAAAGCAGTTCGCCAATCATGTTATTCCTCCTCGATCACCCTTTTGAAGCTTGAAAAGATGTACCTTATTGCCCCTGAAACCGGTCTTCTGTCAACCCCCATGCGCAATTAGACGCGCGAATCATGTCCCGTGATCCCGGTCCCTTGTCAGGCACCCCGGTTTCCCATAGTATTGTCCGCAAACGGAAGCTCAACCTATTTGCGACGGTGACACATGGGTATCCTGGACAAGCTCGGCAGTCTCTTTTCCCGCTCCCCGAAAAAACGCCCGGCAAAGAAACCGGCCCGTGCCGCCGTCGGCAAATGCCCCGACGGCGAGTTGTCCGTGGACATGCAATGCAAGCCCAAGGGGCGCAAGAAGGCGGGCCGGTTCACCTCCGCCCCGGTGGACGAATCCGCCCTGGGGTTCAGCATCTCCATCAAGACCGACGGCGCCAGCAAGCGCAACGCCATCCGCGTCCAGGTGGACAATCTCACGGTCTTCATTCCCCGCCTGAACAAGACCCTGGAGGCGGCGGACATCAGCGCCACCGGTCTCGGGTTCCGTTTCCTCAAGCCGCGCGTCAAGGGCGGGGCCAAGATTCAGATGGACATCCTCCTCGACGGCAACAGGGAAGTCGAAGGCGTGACCTGCAAGGTCATGCGCCACGAACAGGGCGTGGTGGGCTGTGCCTTCATCGACCTGGACCGCGCCCAGGAAGACGCCATCAGCCGCATCGTCCTGCTGGGGCAAAAGCAGCAGGCCGAACGCAAGACGGCCCGAAAGGACCAGGACTTCAAGCTGCCGGACTAGGCCCCGCGCAGTTCGCCGATGTAGGCTTCGAGGTCGTTGGGATCGCCGGGCTTGTGGTCCTCGGGGTAGAGCAGCGCGGTCATGAAGAACACGCTGCCGATGCGCAGGGCCGTGGACGCGCTCATGGAGAAACGCTCCATGCGCTGGGCGATCTCGTCGCCGAGCTCGCCCTCCACCCGCTCCACCAGCTCCCAGGAGTTCTCGGCCAGACCGGCGAGCAGCTTGGCCTTCTCCTCCAGCTTGGCCCGGAAGGCGTCCTGGCCCGAGGAGGCCAGCGCGGCCTCGCCCTCGGCCTCGATCCGCTTCACCTCGGCATTGACTTTTTCCAGATATTCGATGAGTTCCAGCACAGTTTGATCCGGCATGGCCTGCTCCGTTTTTTCGGCAAGCATAGCCGTCAACCGAGGTGAAAACAAGGGCGGAACCCATTTCGTCCCGGACGGCCCCGACGGTAAATCCGCTTTACATGGCGGCCGATAGATTTTACCTCATGAGGTCCGTGAACCGAACATCCACAGGAGACTCGAATTGAGCATACTCTCCGCCAGCCTCGGGCTGACACGTTATCGCATAATAGAGGAAGTGCCCCGCGACCTGCTCCAGCAGGTGCCGGAAAAGCTGAAGCAGTTCTGCATGGTGGACATCGACGGCACCGCCGACGAGCGGTCCTTCGGCTGGACCAACATGGACGACATGCTGGACATGAACTGGGCCGTGTCGCCCCCGGAGAAGGCCGACTACTTCGTCTTCTCCCTGCGGCTCGACACCCGGCGCATCGCCCCTTCGGTGCTCAAGAAGCACAACACCATCGCCTTGAACAAGGAGATGGAGTACAACAAGGAGCAGGGCAAGAACTTCATCTCCCGCGACCGCAAGCGCGAGATCAAGGAGCAGGTCACTCTCAAGCTCCGCGCCCGCTCCCTGCCCATCCCGGCGGTGTTCGACATCATCTGGAACCCGACCGCCAACCGGGTCACCCTGGCGACCACCAACGCCAAGGTCCGCGCCCTGTTCGAGGACTACTTCACCCTGACCTTCGACCTGCACCTCGAACCGCTGACCCCGTTCTTCATGGCCATGGACATCCTCGGCGAAGAGGCCGCGCCCAGGCTGGAAAACCTCGACCCGACCATCTTCGTCTAAGGAGCGCCCCATGGACCTGTCACTCGTAGAACGCGAAAACACCCTGCTGGGCCAGGATTTCCTGACCTGGCTCTGGTACAAGACCGACCAGGACACCGTCCTGTTCAAGCTTGAGGACAACCGGACCTTCACCCTGCAGATGGAGCAGAAGCTCTCGGTCCAGGGCGGCGAGGGGGAAACCAAGGCCACGGCCACGGTCTCCAGCCCCGCCGGAGAGATGTCCGAGGCCAAGACCGGGCTGTCCACCGGCAAGAAGGTCAGCAAGGCGCAGCTGCTCTTCGCCATGGACCAGGACAACTGGCTGGTCACGGTGAACGCCGCCGACTTCGGCCTGTCCGGGCTGAAAACCCCGAAAATCAATACCAAGGACGACGAGGGCGACGACCCGGACGCCAAATTCCTGGAGAAGATCTTCCTCGTAGAGCGCTGCCTGGAGATGTTCGACGTGGTCTATACCCAGTTCCTGAACCTGCGCATGAGCAAGGACTGGGCCGAGGAAGCGGCCAGGGTCAAGCTCTGGATCAACGGGTAGCGCCGTGGCCGCCCCCCTGCGCATAGCCTGCTTCGGCGACAGCCTGACCGAAGGGTACGGCCTCTCCCCGGACGAGGCGCTGCCCGCCGTGCTGGAGCGGCGGCTGCGCGACGAGGGGTTGGACGTGGTCTGCCTGAATCACGGCGTTTCCGGCGACACGGCCGGCGACGGGGTGCAGCGGCTCGGCTCGGTGCTGGCCGAGGAGCCGCAGGCCGTGGTCCTGGAGTTCGGGGCCAACGACTGCTTCCTGGACGAGCCGGTGGAGGTGGTGGAGGCGCACCTGCGCATCCTCATCGAGCGGTTCAAGACCGGGGACATCCCGGTCCTGCTGGTGGGGGTCAACGCGGGGATGAACCCGGACTCGGTCTACCGGGAACGGTTCGAAGCGATCTTCCCGACCCTGGCCAAGCGGTACGGCGTGCCCCTGTTCCCGGACATCCTCGCCCCCTACCAGGGCGATCCCTCCCTGACCCTCATGGACGGGCTGCATCCCAATGCGGCGGGCGTGGAGGCCATGGGCCGCGCCCTGCTGCCCCAGGTCCTGGACCTGGCCCGGATCGTCACTCCGTAGGCGGAGCCTCCTCCGCGAACAATCGCTTCCGAATCCGGTGGACGACCAGGGCCACCGCCACTCCCGCCGCGCCCAGCGCAACGGCGGCCTCCACCGAGGCGCGCCCGTGCAGCCCCGAGATCAGCAGATGTCCGCCCGAGGCGAGAAAGACCGTTTCCGGGAGCATGCACGCCCAGGAGAGCAGCGCGTACGGCAGGGAGCGGACCTCGGTGATGCCGAGCAGGTAGCTGGTCACGGGAAAGGGCAGCACCGGGATGACCCGGCTCAGGGAGATGAGGTGCAGGGGGTGGACGCGGCTCAGCCCGAGCATGCGGCGGTACACGGGATGGTCCGCGAACCGCGCCCGGAGGCGGTCCCGCACGCCGTAGCGCGCCAGCAGGAACGCCCCCACCGCGCCGATGGTCATGCCCACGGACGCATAGGCCGTGCCCAGCTTCCAGCCGAAGAGCGCGCCCGCGGCCACCGTGAACAGCACCTGGGGCACGAGGAGCATGGTCAACAGCGCGTTCAGGCCGATGAACAGCAGCGGGGCCAGGCTGCCCTGGGCCGCCACAAAGGCGGACAGCCGGGACATGTACCGGTCGCCCCAATGCTCCAGGACCAGGGAGAGCAGGCCGAGCAGGCCGAAGGCCGCCCCGAACTTGAGCAGCATCGTCCAGGGAACGGCGTTCTTCCTTTGATCATCCTTCATGCGCACTCCCCTGTCCGCGAACCTTGTCTTCGGGCCTGTAATGCCATAGCGTGACGCCGGGTCCCGGTGCCCCCTATTCCGTACGGGGTATCGGACGAAAAATGAAGAGGGAAACCAAAGGACAACCATGCGCTACAAACTGCAGATGACCAATACGGACTTCGGCGTGGGCATGTTCGCCGCCCTGCCGGACGTGAACCTGAGCTTCAACGAGATGACCGCCCACCTCCGGGCACACCCCTTTGACGACTACATGCACGAGTTCGTGCTCCAGGGGTTCAAGGAGTTCCGCACCCGCAAGCTGGAAAAGCTCATCAAGGAAGTCATGAAGGACAAGGGCAAGTCCGACCCGGTCCTGACCGCCGTCATGTACGAGGCGTGCATCTGCCATCAGCGCCAGGCCCAGCTCCTGCCCCTGTTCGAGGGCATCGACCCCGAGGATTTCCTGGACTACACCCCGGCCATCCACATCCGCTCCCGCGCCCTCGCGGACCAGCCCCTGCACCGCAAGTGGACCGCCGTCTTCGGGCGCAACATTTTCACCCTGGCCCCGCTGCCGGCGCCGAAAGACGCGCCCGAGCCGCCCTTTGCGCCCGAGGAGCTTTCCGCGCCCGAACCGTTCACCGCCGCCGACGGGCTGGCCGCCCTCAAGGACCAGCTTCCGCCGCCCAAGCCGCGCGTCCCCCTGGCCGAGACCTCGGCCCGCGCCCTGGACGCCCTGGGCAAGGCCGACGCCTTCCTCGGCCCGGCCATGGAGCACAAGGCGTCCCTGTCGCCCGTGTCTCGACTGCGCAACTGGATGGTCAAGGTGCGCACGGTCAACGGCTCCCTGTCCAATTCCCTGGAGGGCATCCAGACCTGCTACGGACGCGGCCTGTCGCGAGAGCGCGCCGACGCCTCCTATTCCATGGAGATGGCCGAACGGTTCTCGTCCTATGCCAGCTTCGGACCCAAGGGCGTGCTCGGCTACGCCCGCGAATACCCGCTGATCTTCGCCGCCTACGACGAACTGGACCTGCCCGCGGTGAACCCCGCCGATATCCGGCTGGAAGTCCCCTACGCGGGCCAGAAGCTCCACTGGATCGAAGGCCACGGCCCGGACAATGAGCCGATCCTGGTGCCGGCCCAATTCATCTTCCTGTTCTGCAACCTGGACGAGCAGTCCCTGTTCAGCGCGCTGGGTTCCACCGGCCTGGCCTCGGGCAACACCCTGGCCGAAGCCAAGGTGGCCGCCCTGACCGAGGTCATCGAGCGCGACTCGGACGCGACCATGCTCCACCATCCCGACCGCTGCTTCAAGGTGGAGACCGACGACCCGGAGATCGGCAAGCTGCTGGAGAACTACCGCGAGGACGGCATCGACGTCTGGTTCATGGACATGACCACCGAGCTGGGCGTGCCGTGCTACAAGTCCGTTGTCCTGGGACATCACGGCGACGTGAACAAGGGCGGCGGCTGCTCGCTCTCCGGCCCCTCCGCGCTGGTCTCGGCCATGACCGAAACCGCCTATCCCTACCCCGGCCCCAAGAGCGGTCCGGCCCCCGAAGGGCTGGCCGTGCGCAGGCTGGAGGACCTGCCCGACTTCTCCACCGGCAGCGCCGAGGGCGACCTGATGGTCCTGGAGAAGACGCTCACGGCCAACGGATACCGCCCCGCCTACGTGGACCTGACCCGCAGGGACCTGAGCATCCCGGTGGTCCGGGCGGTCATTCCGGGGCTGGAGCTGATCTCCGACTTCGACCAGTATTCGCGCGTCAGCCCCAGGCTGTACCGCAACTATCTCAAATTGTTCGCCTAGTCTTGCAGTTGCGCAGGCTCTTGCGCGGCCCCTTGGTGCCGATGGTCCGGTAGAAGACCTCCAGCACGCCTGCCCCGCCGTACAGCGCGGCCAGGACCCAGGCGGACGAAGGATTGTCGCTCACGCTCTGCCAGACCATGGCCCCGAAGGCCGCCACGCAGGCCGCCACGCCCGCCAGGGATACGGCCCGGTCCAGCGCGGTGCTCCCCTTGTCCTTGACGTTGGCCGCGTTGACCACGGCGAACACGGACAGGAAGCCCGCGCTGCCCAGGGTGGAGATGGCCGTCAGGTCCGCCGCATTGGCCAGGATCAGGGCGAGGGCCGTGGTCACCAGCAGCCCTTCCAGGGGTTGGCCCCACATCTGCCGCTCCAGCTCGGCGGGCAGCTCCCCCTCCTTGGCGATGGTGTAGCAGAGCCTGGACGAGCCGTAGAGGGTGGCGTTGATGGCGCTGAAGGTGGAGAGCAGCGCGGCCACGGCGATGAGCGTGAATCCGGCCTGGCCCAGGAACGGCTTGGCGGCCTCGGCCAGGGCGTAGTCGCGGGCGTCGGCGATGGCGGTCAGCTCCAGGTTGCCGACCACGACCACGGCGATGGCCACGTACAGCAGGACCACGAATCCCACGGATATGAAAAAGGCGAGCGGCAGGTTGCGCGCCGGGTCGCGGATGTCGCCGCCGGTATTGGCGATCAGCTCGAACCCTTCGTAGGCCACGAAGATGATCATCCCGCCCGCCACCAGCGGAAGCAGCGGCACCCAGGTATCCGGGGCCAGCCGCGCAGGCTCGACGCCCTTCCAGCCCACCCCCAGAAAGAAGAGCAGAATGGCGATCTTGACCACCACCACGTAGGTCTCGGCCTTGCCCACCACCTTGGCGGACGCCATGTTCAGCACGGCGGGCAGGACGATGGCCAGGGTGATCAGGCCGTGGCGCACCAGCCAGCCGCCCTGGTCCGGGAAGAAGACCGCCCCGTAGGACCCGAAGGCGTGGGCGTAGAGCGAGAGCATGATCACGTAGGAGAACCAGAGCAGCACGTTGAGCGCGCCCACGTGCATGGACTTGCCGAAGACCCGGTCCAGGAAGACCACGGTGCCGCCCGGCCCGGCATAGCGCACCGAAAGCCGCGCGTAGGACGAGGCCGTAATCAACGCCACCAGCCCGGCAAAGGCGAACGCCAGGGGCGTGCCGCCCTTGGCCAGCTGCACGCTCAGCCCCAGCACCGCGAAGATGCCGCCGCCGACCATGCCGCCCACGCCGATGGCCACGGCGCCCCACAACCCCATTTTCCCATTGTCTTCCGCTGCCATGCTCCTCCCAAAGGAATCGGGGCCACCCCCGGCCCCCGTTGGACACCGGCCCATCGGCCGGATGCGCCGACGATACTCCAACCCCGCCCAACAATAAAGCGGCCCGCTCGCACGGCATTCCCAATCCAATCCCCCGCCACACACACCGGCCCCGCACCCAGGCCCCGTACCCAGGCCACACACGGCCCGGCGATTCGGCCAGGGATTCCGCGGTCCGGCCCCCAACCGCGCCGTCCCCGACCGCGCCGCCTTCCGACCGCGCCGCCGCCTGACCTCGCTTTCACCCAACCACCCAAAACCGTTGACTCCCCGCCGCTTTGCGCGATACTGAAACACACCCCAAGCCCGGGTGGTGGAATTGGTAGACACCAGGGACTTAAAATCCCTTGCTCTTCGGAGCGTGCGGGTTCAAATCCCGCCCCGGGTACCAGGAATGACGAGGCCTCCCAAGGGAGGCCTTTTTTCTTGGCGGCTTTATCCGCCGGGAAAAGGGGATTGCGGCAGGCGCCGGGCGCGGGGAATGACGGGGTCGGCTGACGGGGGTCTCGCTCAGGAGATAAGGCGGCGCGGGGGCATCGTGCCCTGCGCCGCCCGGGCTTCCGGTCTAGCCGTGGCTGTGGCCGTGGTCGTCGCCGCCGTCATGGGCATGGTCCGCATCATGGCTGTGGGAACCGTGCTCGTGCAGGTGTTCGCCGTCCGCGCCGTGTTCGTGGCCGTGGCTGTGGGAATGGCTGTGAACATGGGAATGTTCGTGCGAATGGGTGGTGCCGTCCTCGTGCGTGTGCTCGTGCACATGGGTGTGTTGGTGCTCATGCTCGTGGTCGTGCTTGGCCTTGTCCCCGTGGGCGTGCTGATGCGCGACCCGGTCCTTGCCGAGATTGCAACCGCAGTTCTTGCACATATGTGTTCTCCTGTGGGTTACCTGTGGCCTTCCCTCTGTCTGCAAACATAGCCCATCCCCTCTCCCAAGCAAACCCCGCAAGAATAATTATCCCGTATATGCGAAGGCATACGCCCTCGCCGCCCATGTCGCGCCGTTGGCACGATATGCCGGTTCGTTTGCGGCAACGGCCACCGTAACAAGGGTGATCACACCGGCTCTCCTCAAGAAAAGCCCGCATGTATCCGCCTCTGGAGACAGTACGAGATGCACAGTTTGATTAATTTAAACATCGTAGGCTATTGTTGACACGTTTTTTAAATTCATGTTATCCAGCGCGATCGTTTTTCAATCCAGTATTCAAAGTGAGGAGTACATGCACGCTTTCCGCAACTTCCGCGCAGGAAGATTCCTGCTCGCCGCGCTGGCGGGTCTGCTGGTCCTGGCGACCCTGGCCGCGACCCCGGCTCTGGCCAAGGACACGCTCACCCTGGCCATCAAGGGCGAACCCGACGACGGCTACGACCCGACCCTGGGCTGGGGCCGCTACGGCAACCCCCTGTTCCAGTCCACCTTGCTCAGGCGGGACGAGAACCTGAACATCGTCAATGAGCTGGCCACTGCCGCCGAGCTGTCCGCCGACGGCCTGACCTGGGATGTGACCATCCGCGAGGACGCGAAATTTTCCGACGGTTCCCAGCTGACCGCCGAAGACGTGGCCTATACCTTCAACACCGCCGCGGCATCGGGCGGCAAGGTCGACCTGATCAACATGGACAAGGCCGAGGCCATCTCCGGCAACGCCGTCCGCATCACCCTCAAGAAACGCGACACGACCTTCATCAACCGGCTCATCAGCCTGGGCATCGTGCCCAAGGCCCTGCACGGTCCCGGCTACGCCAGAAAGCCCGTTGGTTCCGGCCCCTACAGGATGGTGGAATGGCACGAAGGGCAGCAGATGATCGCCGAGATCAATCCGAACTATTTCGGCGACAAGCCGTACTTCAAGCGGCTGGTCTTCCTGTTCACCGACGAGGACACCTCCTTTGCCGCGGCCAAGGCGGGCCAGGTGGACGTCGTCGTTGTTCCGCAGGCCCTGGCCATGCAGACCGTGCCCGGCATGGTCATGCATTCGGTGCAGAGCGTGGACAACCGGGGCCTGCTGATGCCCTTCGTGCCGAACACCGGCCGGAAGACCGACAAGGGCGCGCCCATCGGCAACAACGTCACCTCGGACCTCGCCATCCGCAAGGCGATCAACGTGGCCATTGACCGGAAGGTACTGGTCCAGGGCGTGCTCGAAGGATTCGGCAGCCCGGCATACGGCCCGTGCGACGGCCTGCCCTGGGATAACCCCGAAAACAAATTCAAGGACGGCGACCCGGACGCGGCGCGCAAGCTCCTGGCCGACGCGGGCTGGAAGGACACCGACAACGACGGCATCGTCGAGAAGAACGGCGTCAAGGCCGAAATCACCGTCCTTTACCCCGCCGACCGGGCCATCCGCCAATACCTGGCCCTGGCCGTGGCCGACATGCTCAAGCCCGTGGGCATCCACGCCATCGTCGAGGGCAAGCGCGGCTGGGACGAGATCAAGCACCGCATGCACTCCGACGTGGTCGTCTTCGGCTGGGGCGCGCACGACCCCATCGAGGTCTACCAGCTCTATTCGAGCCACCACGCGGGCGACGGCTGGAACAACCCCGGCTACTACGCCAACGCCAAGGTCGACGAATACCTGGACGGCGCCGTCTCCGCCGACAGCTACGAAGCCTCCCTGGACCTCTGGAAGAAAGCCCAGTGGGACGGCAAGACCGGCTCCAACGCCCACGGCGATGCCCCCTGGGTGTGGATGGTCAACCTCGAGCACACCTATTTCATCAGCGAGCACCTCGACGTGGGCGTTTCGCAGGTGGAACCCCACGGTCACGGCTGGCCCATCACCGCCAACATCCAGAAGTGGACCTGGAAAGACTAACCCTTGCCTCCCGGCGGCGCGGCTACACCTCCTCGCGCCGCCGGGACCCGGATGTGACATGCACATAATCACCCCTTCCTTCTGCCTGGGAAAGCTCGGACGGCTGACGCTGATCCTGTCGCTGGTCTCGGTCCTGGCCTTCACCCTGGTCTCCCTGTCCCCGGTGGACCCCGTTTCCGCCTACATCGGCATCGATCGCATGCAGATCAGCATCGAGCAGGAACAGCGCATCATCGAGCGCTGGGGACTGGACCGGCCCGCGCCCGAACGGTTCTTCATCTGGGCGGGCAACGTGCTCCGGGGCGACCTGGGGCAATCCATGATCTTCAACGAACCGGTGACCACGGTCATCGGCAAGCGGTTCGTGACCTCCCTCTGGCTCATGGCCTCGGCCTGGCTGCTGTCCGGGGTGTTCGGCTTCGTCCTCGGCGTGGTGGCGGGCACCAACCGCAACTCCCTGGCCGATCGGGCCATCCGGCTCTACAGCTACACCCTCGCCTCGACCCCGTCCTTCTGGATGGGGCTGGTCCTGCTGGCCGTGTTTTCCGTGTCCCTGGGCTGGACGCCCATCTGCTGCGCCACCCCGCCGGGCATCTCCCCGGACGACGCCACCCTGTGGCAGCGGCTGCACCACCTGGTCCTGCCCGCCGCCACCCTGTCCGTCATCGGCGTGGCCCAGATCGCCCTGCACACCCGCGAAAAGACCATTGACGCCATGAACAGCGAATACGCCCTGTTCGCCCTGGCCCAGGGCGAGACACGGGCGGGCGTGGCCTGGCGGCATGCGGTGCGCAACGTGGCCCTGCCCGCGGTGACCCTCCAGTTCGCCTCCCTGGGCGAGCTCTTCGGCGGATCGGTCCTGGCCGAACAGGTCTTCTCCTATCCCGGGCTGGGACAGGCCACGGTGGAGGCGGGCATCCGGGGCGACGTCCCCCTGCTGCTCGGCATCACCCTGTTCAGCGCCGTGTTCGTCTTTTCCGGCAACCTCATCGCCGACATCCTGTACGGGGTGCTCGACCCGCGCATCCGCATCGGCGCGGAGGAGGCGAGATGACGACCCTCACCAAGGACACCCGCTCCCCGGCCGACCGGCTGTACTTCCTGGCCGCGCGGATGCGGCTCATGGACGGCCGAGGCCGCGCCGCCTGGGTCATCGGGCTCTGCCTGGCCTATTTCACCGTGCTGGTCGCCACCTCGCGGCTCATGGACGATGCCGGGCTGACCACGGATTTCCTGCACAAGAAGCTGCCGCCCTGCCTGGAATACCCCTTCGGCACGGACTGGCTGGGCCGCGACATGCTCGTGCGCACGGTCAAGGGGCTGACCCGCAGCCTCGGCATCGGGCTGCTGGCGGCCACGGTCAGCTCGGTGGTCTCCGTGGTGCTCGGCACCCTGTCCGCGACCATGGGCAGGCGGACCGACGCCGTGGTCACCACCCTCGTGGACCTGGTCATGGCCACCCCGCACCTGGTCCTGCTCATCCTGGTCTCGTTCGCCTGCGGCGGCGGGGCCACCGGGGTGATCATCGCCGTGGCCGTGTCCCACTGGACCCGGCTGGCGCGCATCATCCGGGCGGAAATCCTGCAACTCAAGCAGGCGGAGTTCGTCATGGTTTCGCGCCGTCTCGGCCGTTCGCCCTGGTGGATTGCGCGCAAGCACATGCTCCCGCACATCATCCCCCAGTTCACCATCGGCCTGATCCTGCTCTTTCCGCACGCCATCCTGCACGCGGCCGGGCTGACCTTCCTCGGCTTCGGGCTGTCGCCGCACAACCCGTCCATAGGCATCCTGCTGTCCGAGTCCATGCGCCACATCTCGACCGGCTACTGGTGGCTGGCCATTCTGCCCGGCCTGTCCCTGCTGGTCACGGTCAAGCTGTTCGACGTCCTGGGCAACAGCCTGCGCGTCATCACCGATCCCAAAACCAGCCAGGAGTAACCATGCTGTCCGTTCGCAACCTGTCCATCGAATTTTCCCGCTACGGCAAGGGATGGCAACGGAGGACCCTGCACCCGGTGCGGGACCTGTCGCTGACCATCGAATCGGGGGAGATTCTGGCCGTGGTCGGCTCCAGCGGCTCGGGCAAGAGCCTGCTGGCCCACGCCATCCTCGGCCTGCTGCCGGGCAATGCCCGCTCCAGCGGAGAAATCCTGTTCGACGGCGAGCCCGTGACCCAGCGCACCGTGGCCCGGTTGCGCGGCAAGCGGATCGCGCTCATCCCGCAATCCGTGGCCTACCTGAACCCGCTGTCCAGGGTGGGCAGCCAGGTATACCGGGCGTCGCGCCTGAGCGGCCAATGCTGCCGGGACGCGGCCAGACGCACCGACCACGCCTTCGACCGCTACCGGCTGGAGAGCAGGGTCAAATCCATGTACCCGTTCCAGGTGTCCGGGGGCATGGCCCGGCGCGTGCTCACGGCCACGGCCACGGCGGGCGACGCCGAGCTGCTCATCGCCGACGAGCCGACCACCGGGCTGGACCCGACCGTGGCCCGGCAGTCCCTGACCCACCTCCGGGAGCTGGCCGACGCGGGCAAGGGGATCATGCTCATCACCCACGACATCGACGCCGCCGTGACCATCGCGGACCGGGTGGCGGTCATCTATGCCGGAACAACGGTGGAGCTCACTCCGGCCCTGGCCTTCACGTCCGGAGGCGGGCTCCTCCACCCGTACACCCGCGCCCTGTGGAACGCCCTCCCGCAGCAGGATTTCCGCTATGTCGCCGGGAACCAGCCCATGGAGGACCGGATGGTCGGGGGGTGCATCTACGCCGACCGGTGCGCGGCCAGGACCGAGGAATGCGGCCTGCCGCAACCCCTGCGCCCGGTGGGGGCAAACCAGGTGAGGTGCTGCCATGCTTAAATGCGACAAGCTCTTTTTCCGCTATGAGACCACGGATTGGATCATCCGGGGGCTGGACTTCGACGTCCGCCCCGGCGAAGTGGTCGGGTTGCCCGGCCCCAGCGGACGCGGCAAGTCCACCCTGGCCAAGATCCTGGCCGGGCACCTGACGCCGCAGCAGGGAACCGTGACCTGCGACGGCGCGCCCCTGCCCAAGGACGCCTTCTGTCCGGTGCAGCTCATTTTCCAGCATCCGGAACTGACCATGAACCCGCGCTGGAAGCTCGGCGACAGTCTGAACGAAGGCTGGCGACCCGACCTCTGCACCCTGAAGGCGCTGAACGTCGAACCCGCCTGGCTGAACCGCTATCCCCACGAACTTTCGGGAGGCGAACTCCAGCGGTTGGCCCTGGCCCGGATCATGGCCCCGCAGACCCGCTACCTCATCGCCGACGAGATGACCGCCATGCTCGACCCCAACACCCAGGCCCTGGTCTGGGACGCGGTCCTCGGCTGGGCCGAGAAGCGGAACGTGGGCATCCTGGCCATCAGCCACGACCGTCACCTGCTCGACCGGGTGGCCCACCGCATCGACGAGACCTTCGCCCCGGCCGGTCTCCCGCCCAGGGAAGACCGCTGCATGGCCGCCGCATGACGGGTTGCCCGACGCCCTGAACCCGCAGGGATCGATGAACCGGACGCTCCCCCGACCACCCGGTGTCCCCAGGTCTCCCCCGTCCTGTCCGATCCCCTCGCAGGCCAGGCCGCGAACACGGTGGCCCCGGTCGGCTGAGCGGGCTTGCGTTCTTTGCGCAACACCCTGTCGAGATTAAGTAATCAGCCAGCGCAACGAGGACGCTTTCCGCGCGCCCCCCTCTCCCCTTCCCGGTCGATTAGTTCCCCCCTTTCATTGACAGTCAGCTCCATGTCTGTAACACAACTGTAACTCTACCGTAACATTATCTTGGCCGTGCAATAGCGGTCGCCCCATCAAGGAGAGAGAGGATGAAACTCATCGGAAAACTGTTTTTGGCTTTGGCCCTGACCGCCATGGTGGCCACCGGAGCCCTGGCCGGCACCCTGGAGAAAGTACAGAAGAGCGGCGAGCTCGTGCTGGGCGTCAGCGAAGGCGTGGCGGGCTTTTCCGCCCCTGATTCCAACGGCCGTTGGGCCGGTTTCGACGCGGACATGGGCCGCGCCGTGGCCGCCGCCGTGCTGAAGAACCCCGAGGCCGTCAAGTTCGTGCCGCTGGCTTCCAAGCAGAAGATCGTGGCCGTGTCCTCCGGCCAGGTGGACCTGTCCCGCGGCACCACCTGGACCATGAAGCGCGACTGCAAGCAGGGCGTGGATTTCACCGTGGTCCTGTTCTATGACGGCCAGGGTTTGATGGTGAAGAAGAGCCTCGGCGTGGACAAGGCCACCGACCTGAACGGCGCCTCCGTGGCCGTTGTCTCCGGCACCACCTCCGAGCTGAACGTGGCCGACTTCGCCCGGGCCAACAACATCAAGCTGGAGACCGTGGTCTTCGAGTCCAAGAAGGAGGCCTTCAACGCCTATGTCGCCGGTCGCGCCGACGCCTTCACCACCGACGTCAGCCAGCTGGCCTCCCTGCGCGCGGGCGCGGCCGACCCGGACGAGCACATCATCCTGCCCGAAGTCTTTTCCAAGGAGCCCCTGTCTCCCTTCGTCCGCCACGGCGACCAGCAGTGGAAGGACCTGGTGACCTGGATTCTCTTCGGCCTCATCGAAGCCGAGGAAAAGGGCATCACCCAGGCCAACGTCCTGGAAGTGAAGGCCAAGTCCACCGACCCGGTGGTCCAGCGCATGCTGGGCGCCTCCGGCGACGTCGGCTCCTTCCTCGGCCTGGACAACGACTGGCTGGTCCGCGCCATCCAGGCCGTGGGCAACTACGGCGAGATGTACGACCGCAACTTCGGCCCCAAGAGCGCGCTGAAGATCCCCAGGGGCCACAACAACCTGTGGACCAAGGGCGGCCTGATCTACGCCATGCCCATCCGCTAGGCAAAGCAGCTTCACAGCCCGAAACGCCGCACCGGCCGGAACTTCCGGCCGGTGCGGACCTTCGTTCACCTCCAAGCAAAGCCGATCGTCTTGAACACTTCCAAGCTGAAAGAACAGTTGCCCGCGCTGCTGACCCAGACCCTGGTGGTCGGGGCCATCCTCTACGTGGCCCTGCAACTCTTCCACAACACCCAGGCCAACCTGGAGGCGCGGAACATCGCGTCCGGCTTCCGGTTCCTGACCGTGGAGGGCGGGCTGCCCATCAACGACAGCCTCCTGCCCTATTCCCCCGCCGACACCTACGGACGGGCCTTTTTCATCGGCATCCTGAACACCCTGTTCGTGTCCGCGCTGTCCATCATGCTGGCCACCGTGCTCGGCGTGCTGGTGGGCGTGGCCCGCGTGTCGAGCAACTGGCTGGTGGCCAAGCTTGCCGCCGTGTACGTGGAGGTGCTCAGGAACATCCCCCTGCTGCTGACCCTGTTTTTCTGCTACTCCACCCTGCTGGCCTTCCTGCCCGCGCCGCGCCTGAGCGTGGTCCCCTTCGGCGACATCTTCATCAACAACCGGGGCGTGTTCGTCCCCCGCCCGCTCTTCCAGGACGGCTTCGGCTGGGTGCTCCTTACCCTGGGCGCCGCCCTCGCGGCCTCGGTGTTCCTGGTGCGCAAGTCCAAGCGGATGCGCGACGAGACCGGACGCGGCCTGCCTTCGGGGTGGATATCCCTGGGGCTGATCCTCGGGCTGCCCCTGGCCGCCTATTACATTCTCGGCCGCCCCCTCGAATTCGACGTGCCGGTGCTCAAGGGGTTCAACTTCAAGGGCGGCATGGTCCTGCGCCCGGAGTTCACGGCCCTGCTCATCGGCCTGGTCCTGTACACCGCCGCCTTCATCGGCGAGAACGTGCGAAGCGGCATCCAGTCCGTGGACAAGGGCCAGCTCGACGCGGCCAAGGCCCTGGGGCTTCGGCCCGGCCCGATCATGCGCAAGGTGATCCTGCCCCAGACCCTGCGCGTGTGCATCCCGGCCACCACCAACGACTACACCAGCCTGGTCAAGAACAGCTCGCTGGCCGTGGCCATCGGCTATCCCGACATGGTCTCCATCGGCGGGACCATCATCGGCCAGAACGACCAGGCCATCGAGGTCATCGGCATGTGGATGGCGGTCTACCTGACCATCAACCTGGTCGTGTCCCTGGTCATGAACTGGTTCAACGCAAAGGTGCAGCTGGTGGAACGATGAGCGAACAACTCAAGACCTTCGTCCCCTGCCCCTGCTGCCCGCCTCCGACGGCGGCCAAGGGCGTGATCCTCTGGTTGCGGACCAATCTCTTTTCCGGCTGGTTCAACTCCGCGCTCACGGTGCTGGCCCTGCTTCTGCTGGCCCGGGTCGTCCCGCCCCTGGTGAACTGGGCGCTGATCCACGCCGTGTGGTCCGGCGGCCCGGAGATGTGCACCAACTCCGGCGCGTGCTGGGCATTCATCGCGGACAAGGCGCGGGTCATGCTCATCGGCACCTATCCGCAGGACCTGGCCTGGCGGCCCCTGGCGGCGGCCATCCTGTTCGCGGGCGTGATCGCGGCCACGGTCAGCGGACGCTGCAAAAAGCGGTTCCTGGCCGGGGTCTGGCCGGTGGTGCTGGTGGCGATTCTGTGGCTGATCGGCGGCGGCCTCGGTTTGGCCGAGGTGGACCAGTCCATGTGGGGCGGGCTGATGCTCTCCCTGGGCCTGGCCGCCGTGGGCATCATCTTCTCGGTGCCCTTCGGCATCCTGCTCGCCCTCGGACGGCAGTCCAGGATGGTCGGCATCAGCTCCGTGTGCATCGGCTTCATCGAGCTGGTGCGCGGCGTGCCGCTGATCACCATCCTGTTCATGGCCTCGGTGATGATGCCCCTGTTCCTGCCCGTGAACCTCCAGATCAACAACCTGCTCAGGGTCCAGGTGGGCATCATCCTGTTCTCGTCCGCGTACATCGCCGAGGTGGTGCGCGGCGGGCTCCAGGCCGTGCCGAGCGGCCAGCTCGACGCGGCCAAGGCGCTGGGCCTGTCCAAGTGGATGATCACCCTGTTCGTGGTCCTGCCCCAGGCCCTGCGCTACGTGCTCCCGGCTTTGATCGGGCGGTGCATCGCCCTGTTCAAGGACACCTCCCTGGTGATCATCGTGGGGTTGCTCGACTTCCTCGGCATGGCCAAGGCCGCATCCCAGGACCAGCACTGGCTGGGCCACGACGTCGAGGGATACGTGTTCTGCGCCGTGGTCTACTGGTGCATCTGCTTCGGCATGAGCCGCTATGGCCGCAGCCTGGAAAAACGCGGCCCGCAAACCAACAGATAGAAGGCTTTCCATGACTTCCGACGAAATCATCATCGACGTGAAAGGGCTGAACAAGTGGTACGGCGACTTCCACGTCCTCAAGAATATCGACCTGGAGGTACGCAAGGGCGAACGCATCGTCATCTGCGGCCCGTCCGGGTCCGGCAAGTCCACGCTCATCCGCTGCATGAACCGCCTTGAGCGCCACCAGGAAGGGACCATCATCGTGGACGGCACCGAACTGACCGGCAACCTCAAGGGGCTGGAGAAGATCCGCCGCGAGGTGGGCATGGTCTTCCAGAACTTCAACCTGTTCCCGCACATGACCGTGCTGGAGAACCTGACCCTGGCCCCCATATGGGTGCGCAAGATGCCCCGGCGCGAGGCCGAGGCCACGGCCATGCACTTTCTGGAGCGGGTGCGCATCGCCGAACAGTCGGGCAAGTACCCCGGCCAGCTCTCGGGCGGCCAGCAGCAGCGCGTGGCCATCGCCCGCGCCCTGTGCATGAACCCGAACATCCTGCTCTTCGACGAGCCGACCTCGGCCCTGGACCCCGAAATGATCAAGGAGGTCCTCGACGTCATGGTCGCCCTGGCCGAGGAGAACATGACCATGGTCTGCGTGACCCACGAGATGGGCTTCGCCCGCACCGTGGCCGACCGGATCATCTTCATGGATTGCGGCGAGATCGTGGAGCAGAATTCCCCGGAGGAGTTCTTCTCCAACCCGCGCTTCGACCGCACCAAACAGTTCCTGAGCCAGATCCTGCAACACTGATCCGGCCACCCGAAATACATGCAAAAGCCCTTTTCCCGGTCCGGGGAAAGGGCTTTTTTTTCGGGCAATGCCGCGCCCGAGGACTTGGCGCCGACCGGCGGCTGCCGAGGGGGACGAAAGCTCAGAGCTGAACCGTGTTCAGGACCACGGACAACGCCTTGAACCAGAACTCCACCGGGTCGCCCGCCTTGAGGTCCAGGTCCTCGGCGCTCTGGGCCGAGATCAGGGCGCAGACGTCGGAACCGTCGGGAAGGCGTCCCAGGACCTCGGACAGGACCGGGGTGGACGTCACGCGCAGGGTTTCGGCCTCCAGCCGGTTGCGGGCGCTGCCCTCGAGATGCCCCTCCCGCCGCAGGACGTTGACCAGCGGGGCCTTGACCGTGGCGATGACCGGGCTGCCGACGACGATCTTGAGGTTGCGCAGGGAGTCCATGGTGATGACCGCGCTGATGCGAAGGCAGGAGCGGGTCTCCAGGACCACCTGGGCCATGACCTCGTCGGTCTGGACCTCCACCACGTGGCCCACGAAGGAGTTGCGCGCGGAGGTCCGCTTGCGCATGGCCTCGTGGGCGGTGCGCACGATGGACTGCACGTCGCCGGAGGAGAACTGCTGGAAGTTGGCGGTCAGGTCCAGGGAGGACTGGCCCAGAACCTCCTTGACGATGGTGATGGGTACCCCGCCCCTGAGCATCTCCACGGCCCGGGTGTTGCGCAGGGACTTGGGGCAGACCAGGTCCTTGGACAACCCGCACTCCTTGCCGCGCTCATAGCAGATGCGTCGAAAATAGCCGGGGTCCACGCGGAACAGCTCGCCGCGCAACCCGTACCCCATGGGGCTCTCCATGAACGCCGCCAGCTCGGCGAAGAAATCTTCGGGCAGCGGCACCTCCCGGGGACGCTCCTCGCGGCCCAGCCGCACGAACGGCCCTTCCGGGGCAAAGGCCGTGGCGTCGTCCAGGGCCAGAATCTCCCCCAGCCGCGCACCGGTATGCCGGACCATCAGGAACAGGAGCCAGAGCCGGGTCCGGGCGCGGACGCTGTCCATGCGCCGGGCGCCGTCCTTCCAGTTCCGGAAGGCGTCCTCCAGGGCCCGCGTCTGTTCCGGTTCGAGGTAGCTTACCTGATCGGATACGCTGAAGAATTCCCGGGGACACAACTTGCCTGACGGCTTCATATCTCTCATCGGCTGATCACCTGCGGACTATCACGAATTTAACCGTTCGCGTGACTGGGTTGCGACATAACAGCACAGAACATAGGGAATTAATCAACGGGACACAACCCGAACGAAACGGGCAAGAAACACCTTCCTATCCCCGGAGCACCTAAGGAGTATTTTCCATGCGCATGATCCGAATTTTCGCCCTTGTTTCCGCTCTGCTCTTCGCTCTTCCGGCCCAGGCCGGGGCCACGGACTCCGTGGTCCTGGCCGCAGGGGCGGGCTACAAGAAAATGGTCAACGCCCTGTACGAGACGTACCAGAAGAAGACCGGCGCGCAGATCGACCTCATATACGGCAACATGGGCAGGGTCACCACCCTGGCCAAGGAAAGCGGCAAGGTGGACATCGTCCTGGGCGACGCCCAGTTCCTGCTCAAGAAGGCAGCCCTGCCCGTGACCGTGAAGACCGAGCTCGGCCGCGGCCGCCTGGTCCTGGCCTTTGCCAAGGGGTCCAAATTCTCCAAGGTCGCGGACCTGGACAACCCCGAGGCCGGACGCATCGCCATGCCCGACACCAGCAAGGCGATTTACGGCCGCGCGGCGCGCCAGTTCCTCGAACAGACGGGCAGGCTCCCGGCCATCCAGTCCCGCCTGGTGGAGGTCGCCACCGTGCCCCAGGTCTTCTCCTACCTGGCCACGGGCGAGGTGGACATGGGCTTCCTGAACCTGACCCACGTCCTCAACGTGGCCGACAAGCTCGGCGGGTACGAGGTCCTGGACGACAAGGACTATGCGCCCATCAGCATCATCGCGGGCATCCTGACCACCAGCCCGAACAAGGCCGGGGCCGAAGCATTCCTCGCGTTCCTCAAGACGGACGAAGCCCAGGCCATCGTCAGGGCGAACGGCCTGTAGCATATGGACTTTCTGGGGATTCTGGCCCAGCCGACGACCCTCCATCCGATCCGGCTGACCCTCAAGGCGCTGGCCGTGTCCGGTGGGCTGCACTTGGTCCTGGGCGTGCTCATCGCCTACTACCTGACCTCGGGCCGGGGGCCGTTGCGTTCGGCGGTGGACTTCCTGGTGACCCTGCCGCTGGTTTTCCCGCCCATCGCCACCGGGTTCGTCCTGCTCATGCTGCTGGGGCGGACCGGCTGGCTCGGCCGGATAGCCCCGGTGGACATCATCTTCAACTTCCCCGGAGTGGTCATCGCCTCCTTCGTGTCCGGCCTGCCGCTGATGGTCAAGCCGGTGGAGGCCGCCCTCAAGGGGGACGTGAAAAAGCTGGCCGAGATATCCCAGGTGCTCGGCAAGACGGACTGGCAGACGTTCTGGCTGGTGCTGCTGCCCAATATCCGGCGCAACGTGCTCGCGGGCTGGTTTCTGGCCATCGGGCGGTCGCTGGGCGAGGTGGGCGTGACGCTCATGCTCGGCGGCAACATCATCGGCAAGACCAACACCCTTTCACTGGAAATATACAACGCGGTCTTCAGCGGCGAGTTCGACCGGGCCATGGTCCTGGCCGTGGTCATCGGCTGCTTCTCGCTGGCCGTTTTCGCGGCCCTGAAGAAACTGGCCGCAGTCTAGGAGCAGATATGAAACCCCTGTTGGAAACCCTGCACGCCAAAGCCATCGACCTCTGGACCAGGGAAGGCATTCTCAAGGAAGGCATCACCGTCACCGCCGCCCCGTTGAGCGTCAAGGAGGCCATAGGCGACCCCGAAGCCGACGACTTTCCCATCCAGAAGGGCAAGGAGAAGCTCGTGGAGGCGGTCTTCCGCGACGCGCGGGGCCAGGCCTTCACCGACCATTACGGCAACTTCTCCGGCACCCTGGACGAGGTGGCCGCCCTGCCCCTGACCACCAACCGCAACCGGTCGGTGTTCATCTCGACCCTCAACGCCGTGAGCCGCTCCCTGGGATTGTGCTCGAACACGGTCCACTGTCGCGACAAGGGCCCCGGCCTGTGTGCCAAGGAGGTCTACGAAACGATCGCGGCGCGCCACGGCAGGTGCAAGGTGACCATCATCGGGTTCCAGCCCGCCCTGGCCGAGGCCATGAACGCCAAGACCGACGTTCGCCTCGTGGACCTGGACCCGGACAACATCGGCCGGACCAAACGCGGGGTGCTGGTCGAGGGCGGGGAAGTCACCCGGGACGCCATGGACTGGGCGGACCTGCTGCTCGTCACCGGGACCACGCTCGGCAACAACTCCATCGATCAATTCCTCACCGGCAAACCCGTGCTCTTCTACGGCACGACCATTGCCGGGGCGGCCAGCCTCATGGGGCTGAACCGCTACTGTCCGCAGAGCAGCTAGGGGGTCTCCTCCATTACCCTCCCCCGCTGCCGGAAGGGGGCTCCCTATTGCCGCATGGGAGCCCCCTTCCAAGACCGCGGGACGCCAGATCCCCGGTCCGTCCGAACATTACCCTTTACTCCGTGGCCCTCAGGCCTTATTTGAGTGGGCATCAAGAACATCATCCCCGACACGGGGTTCAGGAGATCTTTTGGCCCGCCAACCCAGACTGCACCAGTTCAGCAACCGCTACCTGCTCAAACGCAGCATCGGTTATTTCAAACCCTACAAGATGCGGGTCGCCCTGGCCGCCCTGTCCATGCTGCTCCTCAGCCCCATCGGACCGGCCCTGGCCTGGATCGGCAAATACGTCACGGACGACGTCCTTATCGCCAAGGACATGGACATGCTCAAGCTGTGCATCTGGGGATTCATGGCCCTGTGGCTGCTCAGGGGGGTGCTCATGATCGGCCAGGTCTACACCATGAACGCCACCGGCGTCCTCGTCCTGCGCGACATCCGCAACGAGCTGTTCAGGAAGATCATCCGGCTCCCCATGCCCTACTTCGCCGAGAGCGAGATCGGCATGCTCATGAGCCGGATCACCGCGGACGTCACCGCCGTTCGCGTCTGCCTGCCCAGCGTGCTGATGTTCATCAGGCAGATCTTCACCCTGATAGCCCTTGTGGGCTCCGCCATCTACATCGACGCCTACCTGGCCTTCTGGGCGCTGGTGGTCATGCCCCTGGCCATCTATCCGTTCATCTATTTCGGAAAGAAAATCCGGAAATACGGCCGCAAGACCCAGGCCGAGCTGTCCGGCATCAACGTGGTTCTGGAAGAAAGCTTCTCCGGCATCAAGGTCATCAAGGCCTTTGCCAACGAAATCCGCGAAAATTTCAAGTTCAGCAAGGAAAACGACAGCCTGTCCCGAATCCTCATCCGCAAGCTGCTCTACAACGAAGGCTCATCCAGGGTCATGGACATCGTCGGAGCGAGCGCGGGCGCAGCTGTCATGTGGTTCGGCGGCATGCGCGTCGTCAGCGGCGAGATGACCCCGGGCGACCTGATCACCTTCTCCCTGCTGGTCGTCCAGATCTACGAGCCGATCAAGAAGCTCAACGCCTCCAACAACGAAATCCAGAGCGGCCTGGCCGGAGCGGAGCGCGTCTTCGACATCCTCGACGCCCCGACCATCGAGATCGAGGAGAGCGGCGACGTGGTGTTCGACGGGAAGCTGCGCAGCCTGGAGTTCAAGGACATCCACTTCACCTATCCCGGCTGCCCGGCACCGGCGGTGGACGGCGTGTCCCTGACCATCGAAGCAGGGCAGCGCGTGGCCGTGGTCGGCCCCAGCGGGTCCGGCAAGACCACCCTGGTCAACCTCATCCCCAGGTTTTACGAACCCCAGCAGGGGGCCGTGGAACTCAACGGCGTCCCCCTGAGCCGGTACACCCTGGACAGCCTGCGACTGCACCTTGGCCTGGTCTCCCAGGACACCTTCCTGTTCAACGTGTCCATCAGCGAAAACATCGCCTACGCCCAGGACGAATACGACATGGACGCGATCCGGGCCGCCGCCGAGGGGGCCTATGCCCACGAGTTCATCACCGCCATGACCGACGGCTACGACACCGTGGTCGGCGAAGGCGGGGTCAAGATTTCCGGCGGCCAGAAGCAGCGGCTGACCATCGCCCGCGCGATCATGAAGAACCCCTGCCTGCTCATCCTGGACGAGGCCACCAGCGCCCTGGACACCGAGTCGGAACGCGTGGTCCAGGCCGCGCTCGACAATCTCATGCAGGGCCGCACTTCCATCGTCATCGCCCATCGCCTCTCGACCATTCTCACTGCGGATGTTATAGTGGTCATGGAAAAGGGCAGGATCGTGGCCACGGGACGCCACGAGGAACTCCTGGAGACCTGCCCGCTGTACGACCGTCTGTACCAGATGCAATTCGAGGATCGCGGTGCGGACGAAACCTGTCCGTTGCCGTCATGACCAGAAAGCTGACCATCGCCCTCATCGCCCTGCTCCTCCTGACCGCGCCCGCCCTGGCGGACGTGGTGCGCACCGTGCACAGCGAGTACTACACCGTGCAGGGGACCAACAAGGCCGAGATTTACAACGACCTGCGCCACAACTCCCCGCTCAACAAGGGAGATGATACCTACCAGGCGCACACCCGGACCAGCATCCGCACCACCTACAAGATTCTGCAACGCGGCAACCAGTGCCAGATCAAGGACGTGGTCGTGCACCTGGACCTGACCTACCTGTATCCCAAGCTCCTGCACAGCGTGGACTACGAGACCCGCACCTGGTGGAAGGACTTCTACGGCCAGCTCGAAGAGCATGAGCTGATCCACGGCGAAATCTCCTCCAAGGCCGCCCACCGCCTGGACGACATCCTCGAAAACCTCGGCCCCGGGGACTGCGGCGGCTACAAGAACATCATCAAGGTCAAGATCAAGCAGGTCATGGACCGCATGAAGCAGGACCAGGCCGCCTACGACAAGCTCGTGGAGCACGGCCTCAAGCAGGACCGCAACATGGGCCGGTATCCCTAGGCCCGATGTCTCTCCACGGCAGGCGGGAGGGCATGCCCCCGCGCCGCCGAGACGAGTGGGAATCCCATACAAAAGGAGGGGCAAAAGCCCCTCCTCGCATTTGTAGCCCTTGGTCAGGCCGCCTTGGTTTCCGGCGCCTGCTTGAGCGGGACCTCCTCGTCCGCGAAAATGGAGTCCGCGTCCAGAAGGATGATGAACTGGTCACCCTGATAGCCCAGCCCCGCCATATAGCTTGCGTCGACGGAACTGCCGAGACGCGGCGGAGGCTCGATGGCCTCCTCGGACAGGTCGATCACCTCCCGGACGGAATCGACCACGATCCCGACGGTGAGGACGCCGCTCTCGAACAGCACATCCAGGATGATGATGCAGGTGTCCACGGTCCGACCGGCCTTGTCCATGCCGAGCTTGCTGCGCATGTCCACCACCGGGATGGCGTGGCCGCGAATGTTGATGACCCCCTTCATGTGGTCGGGAGTGAGCGGCAGCTTGGAGACGTCGGTGAGCTCCAGCACCTCCCGCACCTTGACTATATCAAGGGCGAACACCTCCCCATCCAGTCCGAAGGTCAGGTATTGCTTGACTGCTTGTTCAGACATGACGCTCCCTAGAACCGCTCGAATTCCGATTCCGAGTCATCGCTCATATTCAGATCAACGGACCGGGCCACGCTCTTGACGGGCTTCTGCAATCTCCCCTGAGCCAAGGCGGCGCGAGGCTTGGAGGCCACCTTCACGCGGGACGCGCCGGGCGCATTCCGGGTGTCGGCCAGCTTGAAGAACTCCATGGTCATTTGCATCTCCTGCGCCTGGGCGGAGAGCTCCTCGCTGGCCGAGGCCATCTCCTCCGAAGCGGAGGCGCTCTGCTGGATCACGGTGTCGAGCTGGACGATCGCGGCGCTAATCTGTTCGGCGCCGCTGTTCTGCTCGGCGCTGGCGGCGGCGATTTCCTGCACCAGTTCAGCCGTCTTTTCGATGTTGGGGACCAGCGAAGTGAGCAGCGCCCCCGCGTTTTCCGCGATCTGCACGCTCGTTGACGAGAGTTCGCTGATCTCGGACGCCGCGGTTCCGCTGCGTTCGGCCAACTTGCGCACTTCCGCGGCTACCACGGCGAAGCCCTTGCCGTGCTCGCCGGCGCGGGCCGCCTCAATGGCCGCGTTCAGCGCCAGCAGGTTCGTCTGACGCGCTATCTCCTCGATGATGGAGATCTTGTCGGCAATCTCCTTCATGGCGCCCACGGTCTGGGTAACGGCTTCCCCGCCCTGGCGCGCATCCTGGGCGCTCTGCCGGGCGATCTCCTCCGTCTTGTGGGCATTATCGGCGTTCTGCTCGATATTGCTGACCATTTCCTCCATGCTGGAGGACACTTCCTCGGCGGTCGCCGCCTGTTCCGTCGCACCCTGGCTCGTCTCCTCGGCGGCAGAGCTGATCTGCACGCTGCCTGCGGCCACGTTGTCGGCCGCCTGCAGGATGTTGCCGACGACTCCCTGCAGTTGTTCGACCATTTGCTGCATGGCCGCGAATACGCCCACGGATTTCTTTCCGGTGTTCAGATTCACCGTAAGGTCACCTCCGGCGATCCTCCCGGCAATGTCGGCCAGGCGAGCAGGCTCCTCACCGAGCTGGTTGAGAAGGCTCCGGACTATGAACAAGCTCAGGATGACGCTGATGACGACCACCGACAACAGGATGCAGATGACCCACAACTTCGCGCTCTCGTAATTGGCGTCTCCCATCGCGCTCTGTTCGTTCGCTCCCTCATTGTTCAGCTGGATGAGTTCACCGAGCGTGGCGCTGGCCTTGTCGAAGAGCTCCTGCCCTTCGCCGCGCAGGAGCGCCTTGGCCTCATCCGTCCTGTTGTTGCGGGACATATCAAGGAACTTTGCATGCAACGTCATGTAGCGCTTCCACATTTCCATGAACCGATCGAACATCGCTTGTTCCGTTTCGGAAGAGATGAGCGGCACGTACTTTTTTTCCGCCTCGGCAATGAGCGCCAACTGGGCATCCATATCCTGTTCAAACCGCTGCATGCTCTTTTCGGTCATTGACAAAGTGTGCTGCAACTCGGCGATGCGAAAATCGGATGTCGCCGTATTAATCTTGTTGATGTTAACGAGCGACGGTATCCAGTTGTCATTCATTATAGTCGAGTCGCTATTTATTGCAGACATACGCACCAGAGAAAAAACACCCAGCACTATAGACAGTATTATGGTGCAGGAAAATGCCGTTCCTAGCTTTACAGACACCCGCTCGAATAATTTCATGATCACTCTCCGTAATATGGTTAATATCAATCCAATTTCTATTAAATGTTAGCCCAACGACCACAATGCAAGAGTGAAATCCATTATATTCTCATAGCGTACACTCTGTTTCGACACTGATTATTACATATCTACCTTTGAATTATAGCGACCATCGACTACTCCAAAACTTACATAGAAAAATTCTATAGACAAAGTTTTCTTTTTGCGTATTTATAAATAGTGAATTCCTTTCGAAGTGAAATTTTCGACCTAAAACCTTTCAATACAGAATATTTTTATAATATTCGATTGCTGTTTTAGCGAAATGCCGAACTACGAATGGATCAACACAGACGTTGCAGCAGATGCTGGAGATTCCCCGGTGATTCGGGATCGATATCTCCTGGAATATTCCGGGCCGAAGGCGCCCGGCGACAAGCAAAGGAAAGGTGCGCACGCGCCTTGCATTGCCCAACTCGCCGCAGTCCTCCGACCGCAGGAAACGCAAAAAAAGGACCGCGAGGCAAGCCTCGCGGTCCATTTGTTTATTGGTGACTGCTCCGCCGGCGGTTATTCCATGGGGGCGGGGTTTTTCATGTCCCAGATGCCGCAGGGGCAGGAGTCGGCGCAGAAGCCGCAGGCGATGCACTTGTCCGGGTCGACCACGCGCTCGAAGCCGCCGTCGGGCAGCTCATTGCGCTTGATGGCGTTCTGCGGGCAGAGGGTATCGCAGATGTAACAGTCGCGGCAGGAGCCGCAGCTGGAACATTCCGCGCCGCACTGGTTCATGTCGCTGAATTCGATGACGCGCGGGTCGAAGTATTCGAGCGTCATGCGGGTATAGTCGATCATCTCGCGGGTGTCGCTTCGCGGGCGGCGGTTGTTGAAGATGTCGTCGATGACCTCCGCTGCGCGGCGTCCGTGGCCGATGGCGTGGGTCAGCAGGCCGGGCCGGACGGTGTCGCCGATGGCGAAGACCTTGGAATCCGTGGTTTGGTAGTCGTCATTGACGACCACGTGGCCCCGGTCCAGGGCGATGTTGTCGGGCAGGAAGTCCACGTCCGGCTGGTCGCCGATGGACATGATGACCGTGTCGGCCTCAAGCAGTTCGCCGGATTGCAGCAGAACGCCCTCGTCCGTGATTTCCTTGGTGAAGCAGGGCCACTTGAAGCGCGCGCCCACGGCCTCGGCTTCCTTGCGCTCCTTGCCGAAGGAGGCGGGTTCCTGGATGTCGATGAGGGTGATCTCCTCGGCCCCGACGCCGGCGGCCACGGTGGCCACGTCGCAGCCCACGTTGCCCGCGCCGATGATGACCAGCTTCTTGCCGATCTTGGCCGTTCCGGCCTTGGCATCCTTGAGGAAGGTCAGGGCCGGATAGATGCGCTCATGGCCCGGAACCGGGATGACGCGCGGTTTCTGCGCGCCCACGGCCAGGATCACGAAGTCGTATTCGTCGCGCAGGGCCTCGAACTCCTTGGCCTTGAGCTGCTGCTGCAGATGGACGTGGGGGATGACCTTGGCGGCGCGCTCGACTTCCTTTTCCACGACCTCCTTGGGTACGCGGCTGTAGGGGATGGCCGAGGTGATCTTGCCGCCCAGGGTCTTGGCCATGTCGTAGACAACGGCCTCGTGCCCCTTCATGCGGATCTGCCAGGCCACGGAGATGCCCGCCGGGCCGCCGCCGATGACGGCTACGCGCTTGCCCGACAGGGGCGGCAGCGCCGGAGCCTTGGACTTGTGTCCCTCGCGGCCGAGCTTGGTGATGTCCACGGCGGCCATGCCCTGCTGGGTGGTGCGGGTGCACCCCTGCATGCACAGGTTCGGGCAGAGATAGCCGCAGACCGTGGCCGGGAACGGGGTGTAGGCCAGGGCCAGATCAACGGCCTCGTCCACCAGCCCGTCTCGGACCAGCTGCCAGCGCTTCTGCACCGGCATGCCGGTGGGACAGCTGGATTGGCACGGGGCCATGTACTTGCGGTTTTCCCAGACAGGCACCTTGCGGCGCAGGTCGCCGTGCACGATGAGCGGGATGGGCGAGCGGTCGAGATCGGTCAAATCGCCGATGATGCCGCCCCGGCCCAGCTCCGCGTCCCAGACGTTGACCCGGAAGTCGTGCATGGCGCGGCGCACCTTGCCCTTCTTCTCGAACGGGGTCTTGGCCCGGATGAGCTGCCACTCCTCGCGGCGGGTGAGCCGCTTCAGGAGGCGCGAGCGTTTGATTTTCTTGAGGAACTGTTCGACGTTCTCGGTCAGCCAACCCCAGGATTCGTCGTCGATGGGCTCCATCATGGCGTCGGCCTGGGAGAAGCCGTCGATGGGGCCGCGCACGAAGATGCGGCCGCCGACCATGCCCACGCAGGGACGGTAGCCGAGGACGTTCTTGGGATTCTGGGCCTCCACGCCGCAGACCACGGCGGTGCCCCCGGCCATGAACTCGGCGAAGTAGTCGCCCACGGAACCGAGCACCCAGAGCTGGGGCGGGTCGAACCGGGGGTTGGTCTTGGTCATGGTCATGCCGCGCGAGCCGATGTTGCCCGCGATGAAGACCTTGCCCTGGGCCATGGCGTTGCACACGCCGTTGGCGGCGTTGCCCTGGACGATGATCTCCGCGCCCGCGTTGAGCCAGCCCACGTCGTCGGACGCGGGTCCGAGGACTTCGATGGTGGTCCCGGGGAACCCCTTGGAGCCGATGCGCTGGCCCGGGGAGCCGGTGATGGTCACGGAGATCGGCTCATCCTTGGAAATCCAGAGGCGGCCGCCGATGCCGTGCTGGCCCATGGCGTCGACCTCGAGCCTGCGCCCGCCCTGCCGGACGGCGCTTTGGATGCGCTCCTCCAGGATGCGGGACTCCACGCGGACACCGTTCTCGTGTCCGTCTATGCGCTGTATTTTCTTTGCCATTGTGTACTCCGATATGTCCTGAAGCTCTGATTAGATGACGTACTTGATGTCCAGCCGGTCCGCCGCGTCCTTGTCCGAGATGCCCAGCGCGTCGGACATGCCGACGGGCAGGGACGTGGACCGGCCGAGCGGTGCGAACACCTTGCGCAGTTCCGTGTCGAAGCTCAGGTAGAAGTCCACCACCCTCTCGGCGACCTTTTCGGGGTCGAGGCGGCGGTAGACCCTCGGGTCCTGGGAGGTGATGCCCTTGGGGCAGACGCCGATGTTGCAGACGTTGCAGCGGTCCTTTTCGGAGCCGAGACAGCCCGCGCCCGCCTGCATGACGTACTTGCCTATCTGGACCATGGATGCGCCGAGCATGATCAGCGCGCCCGCGTTGGCGGCCAGATTGCCGTGCTTGCCGATGCCGCCGCCAGCGATGAGCGGGATCTCGTTCTGGGCTCCGGCCACGCAGAGCGCCTTGTAGCAGTCGCGCAGGTTGGAGGCGATGGGATGGCCCATGTGGTTCATGGAAACGTTGTAGGCCGCGCCGGTGCCGCCGTCCTCGCCGTCGATGGCCAGGCCCGCCGCATAGGGGTTGCGGACCAGGTTGTTGAGCACGGCCAGGGAGGTGGAGGAGGCGGATATCTTCGGGTAGACCGGCACGCGGAAGCCCCAGGCCATGGACATGGACTGGATCATCTTGGCCACGGCCTCCTCGATGGAGTACTTGGTCTGATGGGTCGGCGGGCTGGGCAGGGACACGCCCTTGGGCACGCCGCGGATGGCGGCGATGAGCTTGTTCACCTTGTACCACATGAGCAGGCCGCCGTCGCCGGGCTTGGCGCCCTGGCCGTACTTGATCTCGATGGCGCAGGGGTCTTCCTTCATGTCCGGGATGGCGTGGATGATCTCATCCCAGCCGAAGTAGCCCGAGGCGATCTGGAGAATGACGTACTTGAGGAACCGGGAGCGCAGCAGGCGCGGCGGACAGCCGCCCTCGCCCGTGCACATGCGCACCGGCATGTTCAGCTCCTCGTTCAGGTAGGCCACGCCCATCTGGAGGCCTTCCCACATGTTCGGGGAGAGCGCGCCGAAGGACATGCCGCCGATGACCAGGGGATAGATTTCGCGGACCGGCGGTTTCCAGCCGTTGTCGCGGAAACACTGCAACTCGGCCTCGGGCGAGAGCACGCGGCCCAGCAGGGTGCGCATCTCGAACTCGTGGCGGCCCGCGTCAAGAGCGGGGTCGGTGAGCATGGAGATGCGGATGAACTTGAGCTGGTCCAGCAGGGATTCGGAATTGTTCCTCCGGCCGCCGCGCGTCCGGGGCTGCCCGCCCCGGTTGTTCTGGAACTGGAGCGTGGTGGAGTCGTACTGGCGGGTCGGTTCGATGGCGTTGTTCGGGCAGACCATGTTGCACATGGCGCAGCCGATGCAGGCGTAGGCCGGGTCGGTCCGCTGGCGGATGCCGTAGAAGGTGGAGAATTCCGTGGTCGGCTTGGCCGACAGCCCCATGGGCGGCTTCACGTCCCGCTTGCGGAACACGCCCAGCTCGATGGCGTTGACCGGGCAGACCGAGGTACACCGCCCGCACTTGGTGCAGGTGTTGATGTCCCACTTGATCTGCCAGGGCAGGTCCTTGCGGCTTAGTGTCGAAGGCGTAATGGGTCTTTCTGAGAGCATTGGAGAACCTCCCGGCAATCGGGTCCGACGATCGCCGTGTCGAGATGCATGGGTTGAAAATCCTTGGTCCTGTCGCGGTCGGGGATGGCGGCGTTGAGCCCGCAGATCTCGGAGGAGAATCCGTAGATGCCGAGCTCGGGGTTGCCGCCGACCACGCCGGGCCGGAGCTTCTTGCGATCCTGGGCCATGAACATGGAGCCGTCGGGCAGACAGCCGATGACGCAGTTGGGGCCGTCGATGATCAGCTTGCGGCAGGAGCGCTTGAGGCTGACCAGGAACTCGCGGTCCGGATGGTCGGCCATCTCCTCGTCGTTCATGGGGGTGATGACGTGCTTGTAGGAGCTGATGTCCAGGCCGAGCTTCCGGGTGGCAAAGTGGGCGATGTGGGTGAAGACCTCGGAATCGGACTGGTAGCCCTGGTACCCGGTGACCCCGCGCGACATGAGGTACTCGCGGATGGGCACGAAGGCGGTGTTCTCGCCGTTGGTCATGGTCGAGATGCCCTCGATGAAGAAGGGATGGCAGGCATAGAGGTTGATGGCGTAGTTGGTATTCTGCCGCCCCTGGGCCAGGATGTGGCGCGCGTAGAGCTCCTCGCGGTCGAGCTTGAGGTACTCGGCGATGGCCAGCGGGTCGCCCACTTCCTTTATCATGATGGTGTCGGGCCAGAAGGAGAAGACCATAATGTCCCCGCCCTCCTCGCCCATGGCGCGCAGGTTCAGGCGCGTCTGGACCAGGTTGCGGTCCGCCTGTTCCTTCGTCAGTCCCTTCCAGTCGTCAGGCACCTTGTAGGCGATGGAGGCGTAGGTGCCGCGCTTGGGGGTACCGACAGGCGGTTCGATGTCGGGCTTGAAGGTCACGGAGAATTTGGATTGGAATCCTTTCTTCGCCATATAGTCGAACACCTGCACCAACCCGTCCTCGGTAAAGATTCCGGAAAGGATGGGGTACTCCTTGAGCTCCTCCCACGGTCCGCCCAGACCGGAAAGGAACAGTCCCACGCCGGAGCCGTCGTGGCCCTCCTTCATGACGTTGAGGGCGTCGATGGCTCGCATGGGCGACACGGGGTCACGGCTTGTGAGCGCGAATAAACGGCACATGGTCTCGATTCACTCCACGGTTAAAGGTCCGTTGCGGCCCCGCCCGCAGGCGGCGACCATATCCGTGGCGACCGGGCTGGCCGGGCCGCCGGGATGGAAAAGTCTCCGCTGGTCGGCAGGGGCAAAAAAGCCTGCGGACCGATCTTCGGATCGATCGCCGCAGGCTGTTCGGCTCAGACTTTTCACATTTATGCAACTTACAATGAGCTGGTCATCGTCACATTGTATAAGGAATACATACGAATCGCGTAACCGGAACGTAAAACAAAACCGGGGAACCTGCAACCCCAACAGATTAATAACTTTTGACAATTATGTAAATCACAACTTTCAGGCAACCGACAAGGCCTCCTAATAGTCAAAAATGACAGGAGAATTTAATTCTCACCCCAAAGTGAATATGTGTGAAAAGGGGCTACGAAATGGTGGAATCGGGAGGCCTAATCGGCAAAAACATCTGTTTTAATCGCCAATCTCGCCGCAGCGGCCAAAAAATCGGCCGGTGAAACCCCATACTCGCGGCAATACTTCTCGATTCGGGCCAGAAGATGAACGTGCATGACCATTTCGAACTCCTCGAAATCACTTCCGTCCCCTTCAACCGAGATATTGATGCCCTTTTTCCCCTTGTTTTCGGGTTGGGCGAGCAAATCCTTCTTGTTTGTCGGGGTGGGCAGGAGTTGACCCGCCTCAATCAGCTCTTCGGCGAACATGGCCAGGGCTTCGTGGGCATTGTCCACGGCCTCGTCCAGGTCCTCGCCAAAGGTCGTGCAGTCCGGAAAATCCGGGAAAGTCACGGAGAAACCACGTCTGTCCTCTTCAAACAGCGCCACGTATTGCATCGGAAACCTCCTTTTCGGGGTTCGATATTGCTTTATTATTCCAAATTGTTCGGCAGGGAATCCAGGACCCGCCTGGAGATCGGCATATAGACCTCGGCGCGCTCCTGGAGATGGCCCGCCAGGGTCTCGGCCTCCACGCCCGTGCCGCAGAACAGGTCCACGCGCGTGTCCTGGATCGCCCCGCCCGTGTCCTGGGCCAGGACCAGGGAGAAGAACGGCTTGGACTCCCCTTCGGCATAGTCCATGAGCGCCGTCTTGAGCGCCACGACGCTCCCCAGGGGGATCATGCGCCGGTCCACGGCCACGCTGACGCGCGGGGTCAGGATGGAGCCGATGGACCCGAACGGCCCCTCGTCCGAGAGCCGGAAAAAGACATAGCTGGGGTTGGCGAACAGGATATCCCGGGCCACGTCCGGGTTCTCGTCCAGGAAGGAGCGGATGCGCTGCATGGACATCTCCTCCTTGGGCACGAACCCCTTCTCGATCAGCACGCGGCCGATGGAGACGTATTGCAGCCCGTTCTTGCCGTCGTAGAGGATGTGCTTGTAGCTGCCGTCGGGCAGGTCCAGCCGGCCCGAGCCCTGGACCTGGAGAAAGAACACGTCCACCGGGTCGGCGGCCCAGGCTATCTCGCTGCCCTGCCCGTCCAGCGCGCCGGCGCCGTCGATGGCCGCGCGGTCGTGGTACGGCTCGATCCCGTCGCCGTCCACCCGGTAGACCAGCTTCTGCCCGGCCCAGCGAGGATGGAAGCGGCCCAGGTCGATGACCTTGAGGTCGTCGGGAACGCCGTAGAGCGGATACTTGTGGGTCTCGTCCGGGGTCAGCGAGGCGGCCAGCCACGGCTCGTAGTACCCGGTCAGCAGGGTCCCCGGCTCCAGCTTGAACCACTGGAACCGCTCGGCCAGCAGTTCCGGGTCGCCGTCCAGTTCGTCCAGGGTGGCGAGCAGTTCGGAGACCGAGGCCTCGAGCTGGCTCCAGGTCAGGAGCAGCCCCGGCTGCCTGACGCAGACCGCGTCGCCCGGCCGGGTGCGGATGTAGCGCAGGTTTTGCTCGATGCCGGGCCGCAGGTCCGACCAGGAGCAGAGCCCCTGCGACCCGGGCGACAACAGGGCCGCCAGATCCTCGGCGTCGTCCCGGTCCACGGGCACATAGGTTGGCTCCTCGGGCACGGGTAGGGGGCGCGGGGTCTCCGGGCCGCAACCCGCACCGAGCAGCAGGAGGGCCAGGCACAAAAAGGCGATCGTTCGCTGCATCATCAGCACGCCTCTTCGTGGTCGTCCAGATCCTCGGCGTATTCATCCAGGTAGATCTGGAGCATGACCATCACGAAGCTGAGAATGAGCGGGCCATAAAAGATGCCGAGCATGCCGAAGGAGTAGATGCCGCCGAGGATGGCGATGAAGATGTAGAAGGTCGAGACCCGCGCGGCCTCGCGCATGAAGATGGGTCGCAGGATGGTGTCGATGCCGACCACGAAGATACCGCACCACAGCGCCAGGAACAGGGCCATCTTCCACTCGCCGGAGAGGAACAGGTAGCCCACGGCAGGGGCCCAGACCAGACCGGTGCCGAGCACCGGAATGAGCGAGGAAAGGGCCATCATGCCGCCCCAGAAAAAGGCCGGGATGCCGGCTATGGCCAGCCCTATGCCGCCCGCGAACCCCTGGAGCACGGCCACCAGCAGGCAGCCCATGAGCACGCCGCGCGCCACCCGCTTGAGGCTGTCGATGATGTAGTCCTCCTGCTTGGGACGCAGGGGCGAGAGATGCTTGATGTAGGCCACCATCTTGGTCCCGTCGCGCAGGAAGTAGAACAGGATGAAGACCATAAGCAGGAAGTGCAGGATCATCTTGGCCCCGTTGCGGGCCAGCTGGGTGCCGAAGGAGAGCATGGACTGCGCGAACTCGCGGGAATACTGGAGCACGCTGGCCTGGAGCTGCACCTCGTCGAGGCGCAGGAACGGCAGTTGCTCGTGGAGCACGGACAGATAGTGATCCAGGGCCTCCATGCTCACGAACGGCTTGTACGCCCCCTGGGCGATCCAGGCGTTCAGGGAGACCAGGGAGTCCACGCCCTGGCTGATCAGAGCCATGAACAGGAAGGTCATGGGCAGGAGCAGCGCGAAGACGATGATTCCCACGGTCATGGCCGAGGCCACGGCCCGTCGCCCCCCGACGAGTTTCAACGCCCAGTTGAAGACCGGCGTGAAGAGCACGGCCAGGACGGTGGAGAAGATCATGGTGTGCATGAACGGCTCCACCAGGGCAAATCCCAGATAGAGCGAGAACAGCAGCAGGATGATCAAAAAGACCTTGTAGATGCCGCCGTTGAGCATCGGGGTCGGTTGTTTCATGTCGCTCATTTGCAGTCGGTCTCCGTGGAAGGCCTTGGCAATCGTTGAACTTATGCCTTCTCCAGAGTTGATTGTATGATTGCGGCCACGGTGTCAATGTCAACCGGCTTGGAAACGTAATCGTCCATCCCCGCGTGGATGCACCGCTGCTCGTCGCCCCACATGGCCCGCGCGGTCAGCGCCACGACCGGCACCTTGGGATCGAGACAGCCGGTCTCCGGCCTGCGGATCAGCCGGGTGGCCTCCAGCCCGTTCATGCGCGGCATCTCCACGTCCATGAGCACCAGGTCGAACCGCTGTTCCTTGAGGGTTTCCACGGCCTGTTCACCGTCTTCGACCAGAACCGTCTTGCAGCCCATCTTTTCGAGCAGCCGCACCAGGTAGCGCTGGTTGACCAGGTCGTCCTCGGCCACCAGGACAGAAATTCCCTTCAGCGGCGAATCCTCGCCCAGGACCAGGGTCGAGGGCGACTTCTGCTCGTACCGGCTGTATTCCAGGGGAACGATGACCGAGAAGGTGCTGCCCTGCCCCTCGATGCTGGAACAGCGCACCGAGCCTTCCAGGAAGGCCACGATGCGGCTGACGATGGCCAGTCCCAGCCCCAGCCCGCCGGTGGTGTGGCACAAATGGTCCTCGGCCTGCTTGAAGCTCTCGAAGATCTCGTGGAGCTTGTCCTTGGGAATGCCGATGCCCGTGTCCTGCACCAGCATCTGCACCGCCAGCCCCTCCTCGGGGCCGATGCGCACTTCACCGCTGGTTGCGGGCGAGACGTCCACCAGAATCTGCCCGGTGACGGTGTACTTCACGGCGTTGCTCAGCAGGTTGCCGAGCACCTGGCGCAGCTTGGCCGAATCCCCGCGCAGCCAGCCGGGAATGGCCGGGTCCAGGGTGTACTTGAGGGTCACGCCCTTTGCCTTGGCCGCCCGCTGGTGCTGGGACAGAACCCCTGAGATCATGTCCTCCAGGCGGAAATCGATGGTCCGCAGCCGAAGCTGGCTGGTCTCCAGCCGGGAGTAGTCGATGATCTGGTTGAGCACCGACAGCAGGGCCATGGAGGATTCCTTGATCAGTTGGACGCTCTCCCGGTACGGGTCCTCCAGGTCGGACATGAGCAGCAGCTCGGTCATGCCGAGCACGCCGTTCATGGGGGTGCGCAGTTCGTGGCTCACCGTGGCCAGAAACGAGGTCTTGGCCCGGTTGGCCGCCTCGGCCGCGCGGGTCGCCTTGCGCAGCTCCCGCTCCATCTGGTGCCGGTAGAGCCCCACCTCGATGGCCGACCGCAGCTCGTTGTTGTCCACAGGCTTGACCAGGTAGCCGAACGGACCGGAAATCTTGGCCCAGTGCAGGGTCTCGTCGTCCACGGCCACGGTCAGAAAGATGATCGGGATGTCGAACCGGCGGCGGATCTCGCTGGCCGCCTCCAGGCCGTCCATCTCCCCTTCCAGGTGCACGTCCATGAGCACCACGTCGGGCTGCAGCCTGTCCGCAAGCTCGATTGCCTCTTCCCCGGTCGAGGTCTGGGCCATGATGCCGTATCCGGCCCGCTTGAGGGCCGCCTTTATGTCCAACTGCGCCAGGGGGTCGTCTTCGACGAGCAATATGTTCTCGGTCGGCATCGTTCTTCTCCGCAGCGGGGGGTGTCCCGCCGATTTTTCTTGAAACCTTACCAGGATGTGCGCGCGATAAAAATGATAATATTTTTTTCCCGCGGGTTTGGCCGGAAATCTTTCGGCCAAAGCCGAATTCTCCACTGCGTCAATGGAAATTTACCGCTCAAAAGCCGACTAAAATTCGGCATTCCAAAGAAAGCCGCGCAAAACGTTCACCCTCAACCGGAAAATCGGCAACCGGGGACAAATGAGAACTCCCTTGAAATTTCTAGGCATTGGGGATAAGGAAGACTGTCGCTCTGTGAACAAAATCGTTCAATCCGGGCGACTGATACAATGAACCCTAAGCCCTGGGGCCGTTTACCCGGACGGGACCAGGACAGCGGATACCAACCAACCTAGTTTCACTGGAGGAAAGGATGAAACGGATTATTGCCCTCGTTGCTGCTCTTAGCACCCTGATTTTTCTTTTTGCCTGCAGCCAGCAGCCCGCGCAGCAGGCTGAGGCTCCCAAGCAGGACGTGAACGTCCGCCTGGAACTGCAGAAGGCTTCCACCCTGGAAAAGATCGTCCAGCGCGGCACCCTGCGCGTGGGTCTCGAAGCCGGCTACATGCCCTTCGAGATGACCGACAAGAAAGGCACCGTCGTCGGCTTCGACGTGGACATGGTCACAGAGATGGCCAAGGCCATGGGCGTGAAGCTCGAAATCGTCAACACCGCCTGGGACGGCATCATCCCCGGCCTGCTCTCCGACAAGTATGACCTCATCGCCTCCGGCATGACCATCAACCAGGAGCGCAACCTGAAGGTCAACTTCGCCAACCCGTACATCGTCGTCGGCCAGACCGCCCTGATCGCCGCCCAGTCCGCGGACAAGATCCAGACCTGGAAGGACCTGAACAACGAGGGCGTGGTCATCACCTCCAAGCTCGGCACCACCGGCGAGCAGGCTGCCAAGCGCCTCTTCCCCAAGGCCACCTACAAGTCCTTCGAGATGGAAGACCAGGCCATGCTGGAAACCCTGAACGGCAAGGCCGACGCCACCGTCTACGACCTGCCCATGACCTCCATCTTCTTCGCCCAGCGCGGCAAGGAAGCCGGCATGAAGTTCCTGAACGAGCCCTTCACCTACGAGCCCCTGGGCTGGGCCATCAACAAGGGTGATCCGGACTTCCTGAACTGGCTGAACAACTTCATCGTTCAGATCCGCAATGACGGCCGTTACGAGCGTATCTACAACAAGTGGTTCGGCTCCAACGACTGGTACGCCGACATCCAGTAGGCACAGATCGATCATCCGGGGGTCGCGTAAAGCGGCCCCCGGTTTTTTTCGCGCACCAATCCCATCGAGTAAGCAATGACTGATACGAAGAAGGTCGTCCCCCGAAAAGGGGTCGACAAGAATACCATATGGAAGGCCGTGTACGCGGTGTCGCTCATCGCCGTCTGCTTCGGCTTCTACTGGGCCACGACCCAGACCAATTACATCTGGCGATGGAACCGGATTCCCCAATATTTCTACTACGTCGACACCGTCAAGGTGACCGCCCAGATCGAAGGCGAAGTCGCCTCTATCTCCCACAAGGGCGGCGAATCCGTGGTCATCGTCGAAGGCGGCGGCACCTCGGAGTTCTACACCGTCCCCGGATCGAACATCCTGGTCGACAAGGGCGACACCCTGTACATGGGCGACACCATCGGGACGTACCAGGAAGGGAAAATGGGCATGCTCATGCATGGCCTGCTGATCACCGTCGAGGTCAGTTTCGTTTCCATCATCCTCGGCATCCTGCTCGGCCTGTTCACCGGCCTGGCCCGCGTTTCGCAGAACCCATTCCTGAAATGGTCCGCCATCACCTACATCGAACTGATCCGGGGCACCCCGCTGCTGGTCCAGATCATCATGTGGTACTTCGTGCTCGGCACCATCATCAACAATCTCCTGGCGCTGTCCGGGCTGCCGCAGGTTCCCTCGCTGTGGTTCGGCGTCGCGTCCCTGGCCATCTTCGCCGGGGCCTATGTGGCCGAGATCGTCCGAGCGGGCATCCAGTCCATCCACAGGGGCCAGATGGAAGCCGCCCGGTCCCTGGGCATGACCAAGTCCAAGGCCATGGTCAAGATCATCCTGCCCCAGGCGTTCAAGCGCATCCTGCCCCCGCTGGCGGGCCAGTTCATCAGCCTGATCAAGGACTCCTCGCTGCTCGGCGTCATCGCCATCCCCGAACTGACCAAGGCCACGCGCGAGGCGGTGACCACCAGCCTGATGCCCTACGAACTGTGGTTCGTCTGCGCCCTGATGTACCTGGTCATCACCTTCACGCTGTCCATGTTCGTCCAATACCTTGAAAAGCGGACTGCGGAGGCCTAGCCATGATCGACGTACAACACATCTACAAGACCTTCTTCGTCCCCCACGAGGTGCAGGCCCTGCACGACGTCTCCTACCACGTCAATCCCGGCGAGGTGGTCGTGGTCATCGGCCCGTCCGGGTCCGGCAAGTCCACCTTCCTGCGCTGCCTGAACCGGCTGGAGAAGGCCGACTCGGGCCACATCATGATCGACGGCGTGGACGTCCTGAACCCCAAGACCAACATCAACAAGGTGCGCATGGAGGTGGGCATGGTCTTCCAGTCCTTCAACCTCTTCCCGCACCTGACCGTGCTGGAAAACGTCACCGTGGGCCAGACCTCGGTGCGCAAGCGGGGCAGGAAGGAATCGGCGGAAACGGCCATGACCCTGCTCAACAAGGTCGGCATCCACGCCAAGGCCGACAACTACCCCGGCCAGCTGTCCGGCGGCCAGCAGCAGCGCGTGGCCATCGCCCGCGCCCTGGCCATGAACCCCAAGGTCATGCTCTTCGACGAGCCGACCTCGGCGCTCGACCCCGAAATGGTCGGCGAGGTCCTGGACGTCATGAAGACCCTGGCCCGCGAAGGCATGACCATGGTCGTGGTCACCCACGAGATGGGCTTTGCCCGCGAAGTGGCCGACCAGGTGGTCTTCATGGACGAGGGCAAGATCGTCGAAGTAGGCACCCCTGAACACTTCTTCACCAACCCCCAGAACGACCGGACCAAGCTCTTCCTGAGCCAGATCCTCTAGATGGATCATCCCTGATCACACGGGGGTTGCGGCGGCCGTCGCAACCCCCTTTTTCGTGCTCCGGCCATTTGCCAAATACCGCTGAAAAGCATAGGTATATGCCTGCATCCGGAACGCCGGAACCCATGCCATGAAAACGCGAATCCTGTTCATCCTGCTGCAACTGGCCGTGCTGGCCGCCTGCCTGTTCTACCTCTTCACGGATGTGGACTGGCCTTCGTTGGCCGAGACGTTTTCGCACTACTCCCCGCTCAAGGCGCTGGCGGTCCTGGCCACCACCCTGCCCATCTACGTGCTCATGGGGCTGCGGTTGAGCCAGTTGTCCGAAGGGCGCATCACCACCGCGCTGGGCATGCTCGGCACCCTGCTGGCCGTGGCCGTCAACAACGTCCTGCCCGCCAAGCTGGGCGAGTTCGCCAAGGCGGTCTACTTCAAGCGCAAGTCGGTGCTGGGATTCTCCCAATCCATGGGCATCATCTTTCTGGAGCGGTTCCTGGACGTGAACATCCTGGCCCTGACCGGGCTGGTCGCGGCGGTGGTCTTCGGCCTGGGACTCTACGGCCTGCCCCTGACCCTGGCCGTGCTCCTGTGCTGGGCGGTGCTCATCCTCATGGCCCGGCGCATCCCGCCCCAGGGACTGGAGCCGGCCCGAATCCCCAGCGAGCGGCTGCGCCGTTCGGTCCGCCAGGGCACGGCCGCCATCCGCCAGGCCATGCAGGGACGGACCATGCTCAGGCCGCTCGGATCCACGGTGCTCCTGTGGTTCTGCAACTTCGCCTATCTGGGGCTGATCCCCATCTGGCTGATGGGCATGGACCTGACCCCGGCGCAGGTGCTGGGAATCTACGGCGCGGTCTATCTCGGGCTGACCATTCCCGGCCTGCCTGGCGGCATCGGCATGACCGAAGGGGCCATGGTGGCCATCCTGGCCTACAGCGGCATGGCCAAGACCGACGCCCTGGCCATCGCCCTGACGGTCCGCGCCTACAACTTCATCCCCCCCACGCTGATGGGATTGCTTGTCTTCGCAACATCAGGCATGAAGGCGAGCACCCTGACACACGCAAACGAAGAAACACAGGATTCATAAGCGATGACGAAACAGCCGCACTATCGAATCAAGCTCAAATGGTTCCGAGTCATAACCTGGCCCCTGTACCTGCCGTTCGCCCTGCTGGCCGCCCTGTTCAACCTCGTTTCCCCGATCCCGTTCAAAATCTACACCTTGCGCGTGGACCGCATAGGTCACTTCGGCGCCAACACCGAACTCTTCTGCAGCCTCATTGATATGGACAGGCTTCCCAGGGAATTCCGAGTCTATGTCCACCGCGATATCCCCTGCAACCCGGCCCTGCTCGACATGTGGAAGCGGGTCCTGCCCATCCACCAGATTTTTCTGCCCCTGTTCGACGTCTGTCACAAACTCGGCGGCCTGGGCGTGATCTCCCGCCAGGAAGAACGGATGGGGACCTTTGACTTCGAGAACTTCATGGAGAAGACCGAACAACACATCAACTTCACCCCGGCCGAGGAGGCTGAGGCCAAACGGCAGGCGGAACAGCTCGGCATGGCCCCGGATCGTCCCTTCGTCCCGGTCCTCGGCCGCGACTACAAGTACCTCCTGGAACACAATCCCCATGAGGACAACACCCACTACGAGTTCCGCAACACCGACATCGACACCTACATCCCCGCCTTCAAGCACATGGCCGAACGGTTCACGGTGGTCCGGGCGGGCTCGACGGCCGAAAAAAAGGTCGCCTGGAGCGACCCGAATTTCATTGATTACCCTTTCTCCGGCAAGACGACACCGCTGATGGACATCTACCTGGCCGGACGCTGCCATTTCTACATCACCTGCGCCACCGGCCCGGATACGGTGGCTGCGCAGTGCTTCCGCCGCCCCACCCTGTGGGTGAACATGATCCCCCCGACGATGATCACCACTTGGGGAAGCCGCAACCTGACCATCCTCAAGCACTACTGGTCCACCCGCGAAGAGCGGTTCCTGACGCTCTCCGAGGTCCTGGATACGCCTGCGCTGGGCATGTACAATTACAAGGACATCGTGGAGGCGGGCGTTCAGGTGCTGGACAACAGCCCGGAGGAAATCCTGGCCGCGGTGCGGGAGATGGAGCAGCGGCTGGACGGAACCTGGCGTTCGACCCCGGAGGACGAGGCGCTGCAGGAGCGGTTCTGGGAAAAATACCGCCGGCGATACCCGGAACGGGTGTACGTGGCCCGGGTCGGCACGCAGTTCCTGCGCGACGCCCCGCACTGGCTGGATTGATCCCCGGCTACCGACCGAAGACCGCGACCACCTCGTTGGTCGGCACTTCCACGAACTTCGGCAGGGAATGGCTCACCCGCGCCTTGTACGCGTCCGGCATGGTCCGCAGCAGGATGGACAGATACACGTCCGCGTCCTGCTCCATGAAGTAGTCCTCCACGCAGACCAACTCCAGGCCCGAAGCCCGGGCCAGCTCCCCGAAGGAAGCGCGGCTGAAATAGAGGGTGTGCTCCGGCGGCTTGTACTGAAAGGGAATCCGCATCTCGGTGCAGACGGTCGTGCAGACGATGCGTCCGTTTTCGGCCAGCATTCCCCGCAACTCCCGCAGGGTGGTTACGGGGTCCACCAGATGCTCCAGCACGCCCCACAGGCAGATCAGATCCCAGCCCCCCCGCTCCGCGTCCTCGAGCGAAACCAGCAGATCGTCCCCGTCCGGGAACACGTACCGGTCGAACCCGTAACTCCGGCCCAGGCCCCGCTCCCGGCAGGCGGCGACGAACTGGTTGCCGCCGCAGCCGAAATCCAGGATGCGGCTCTGCGGGCCGACGTATCCCTTGTCCAGCAGACCGTCCAGATTGCGTTCGGCATTGCGCCGCGTGACCTCGGTTCGCGCCCGGAAATCGGCGTAGTCGCCGTAAAACGCGGCCAACTGAGCCTGCGTGGGCATAGGGTCGGCGTATTCCAGGCCACACCCCGTGCACTTCGAGATATTGTAGGAATTGACGACCTTCAGGGAAAAGGCCTGACGGCCGCAGAGGATGCAATGGCGTTCGTTCATGACCGGTTCTCCGTTTGCGGCCCGGCGGCCTTGGACAGGTCGAGTCTTACGCGGCGGACGTCCATGCCCATGGACCACGGGACACCGCCGCTCGGCCGCAGGAGGTTCCGGACCGGCGCCGCACCCGTCCGGGGCAGGCCGCCGTGCAGCCTGCGCCCAGCGCTCACGCGGTCGCCCCTTCCCGTTTCCCCGGCTCCGCGCCCAAGGAAGCCTAGATGAAACTGAGGTGCATGGGCGGTTCCCCGGCGGGGTCCGTCAGCTCGTTGCCCAGCTCCTTGATGCCGTAAAGGTATTCGTTGACCTTGTGCTGCAGGCAAAGCGAGCCGCACATGGTCTTGGCGTCAAACTTCTCCGAACTGATGAGGTCCATGACCTCCCAATACCGGTCGGACTGCCACAGCTCCTTGAACGGAGTCTCGGCGATGTTCCCGATGTGGTACTTCTTGTACTTGGAATTGAAGAGCATGCCGCAGGGCGCGACCAGGCCGGAGCCCGAAAACTGGATGATGAACGGCGGGCCGTAGCAGCGGCTGTAGTTGCGCGTGCCGCCGGACAGGATCTTGGACCACTTGGCGCGGACCATGTAAGTGTCCGTGCTCAGGGCCTCGGCCTGCCTGAGCAGGTCGGTCAGTTCCTCGTACTTGTCGTACTGCACGCCCAGAGAGTGGTCCTCGTCGTCCGAGCAGTGCTTGATGACCAGGTAATCCACGCCCAGCTCGCGGCCCAGCTCGCTCAAGGGCATGATCTGGTCCTTGAACTCCGGCATGAGGACCATCTGGGTGCCGATGGTCACGTCGAAGCCGTGCTCCTTCTTCAGGGCAACGGCCTTGCGCATGGTCTCGCAGACCTTGTGGAAGCACTTCTCGGCGCAGCCGTGAATCTCGGCATACCGCTTCGCCTCCCTGCGGAGATATTGAAGCGCAGGTAGGTCAGGCGGGGCAGGATGTCGATGAGCCGTTCGTCCTGAAGCAGGTAGCCGTTGGTGCCCAGGGCCATGCTCAACCCGTTCTCGTGGCCGTGGATGATGGCGTCGTAGAGGTGCGGGCTGCAGGTGGACTCGCCGTCGCTGACGAAGCTCACGCCCTTGACGCCGATCTCGGCGCAATCGTCGAGGAAGCGGAAGATGACGTCGCGTGTCATGTGCTGCTCGTCATTGGCCTGCAACTGGCCGTAGCAGTAGACGCAACGGTAGCCGCACTTCCGGGTCAGGGCGCAGTCGATGGTAATGGGGGCGATGCGCTCGCCGCGCTGCCACGCTTCCACGCGCTCTTTGTACCAGGCCAGCTTGTGGCCATCCAGGACGATTCGATCGTTTTCGCTCATTGTTCCTTCCTGGGATGCTATGAAATCACGGCCCTGACGGCCGCTGCAATGTCTTCTGCGCCGGGGTAGTACGCCTCCTCCAGCACCGGGCTGCACGGGGTGGGCAGGTCCGGGGCGCGACCGGGAGTGAGGGGGCGGGGTCGGGTGGGCAGGTCCGGGAAGGAGACCCGCCGGACCGGCGCCTTGAGCATGGCCGGGTTCTCCTCGGCCAAACGGCAGACGACCTCGCCCGCGAACCCGCCGGTGCGGCAGGAAACGTCGCACAACACCAACCGGCCGGTCTTGCCCACCGACGCGGAGATGGTCTCCATGTCCAGGGGCGCGATGGTCCTGGGGTCCACGACCTCGGCCTCGACGCCCTCGGCCGCCAGGGTGTCGGCGGCCTGCATGGCAAAGGGCAGCATATGCGAAACCGCAACGATGGTCACGTCCGAACCGGGGCGGCGGACCACCGCCTGCCCCAGCGGCACGGCGTAGGGCTCCTCCGGCACCGGGCCGATTGAGCCATAGAGCCAGCGATGCTCGAAGATGAGCACCGGATTGGGGTCCTGCATGGCGGACAGGAACAGTCCCTTGGCGTCGTATGGAGTGGCCGGGAGCGCGATCTTGAGCCCCGGCGTGGACAGAAACATGTTGTGAGTGCCCTGGGAGTGCTGGGCCGCCGACCCCCATCCCCGGCCTATGATGGACCGGACCACCAGGGGAATGGAGACGCGCCCGCCGGACATATAGTGCCACTTGGCCGCGTGGTTGGTGAGCTGATCCATGCTCATGGGCAGAAAGTCCGCCCGCATGTGCACGAGCACCGGCTTCATGCCCGCGGCGGCGGCAGCCGTGACCACGCCGGTCAGGCCGTTCTCCGCGATGGGCATGTCCATGACCCGCTCGCCGAAACGGTCCTTCAACCCCTTGGTGGACCCGAAGACCCCGCCCACGTCGTCGATGCCCTCGCCGATGAGGAAGACCTCGGGGTCGCCCTCCATGGCCTGCCGCTGGGCTTCGTTCAGGGCCTCCACATAGGAGATGCAGCGGAGCCCGTCCTTTTCGAAACGCAGGGAATCATCCTTGCTGATGCATACGGCTGTCCAGGGCATCTAGCACCCCCCCTTTGCGAACAACAGGCCGCGCATCTGCTCCACGGACGGGAACGGGGCGTTCCGGGCCGCTTCCATGGCCGCGTCCAGCATGGCGTCCGTGTCGGCGACCAGTTTCTCGTATCCCACGTTCTCGCCGCGCTCTTCGAGCAGGCGGCGGTACGACTCGACCGGGCAGCGCCGCTTCCAGCGCTCAAGCTCCTCGCGGTCGCGGGCGCCGGTCTCCCAGTCTTCGCCAGGACCGACGTGGCCCTTCCAGCGGTAGGTCTTGGCCTCGATGAAGGCCGGGCCACCCCCGGAGCGCACGTGTTCCACGGCTTCGGCCGCGGCCCGGTAGACCGCTTCCACGTCGTTGCCGTCCACCCGGAAGGTCCGTATGCCGTACCCTTCGGCTCGGTCGGCCACGTCCGGATTCGGCTGGCGCGCGGCCAGCGGGGAGACGGTGGCGTAGCCGTTGTTCTCGCAGACGAAGAGCACGGGGAGCTGCCGCAGGGCGGCGAAATTCAGGCTCTCGTGGAAGGTTCCCTCCTCACTCGCGCCGTCACCGAAGAACACGGCGGAGATGCGGCCGTCGCGGCGCAGCCTGGAGGCCAGGGCCGTACCCACGCCGTGGGGGATGCCCCCGCCCACGATGGCCGAGGTGCCGAGGATGCCGAGCTCGGGGAAGGCCGGGTGCATGGAGCCGCCCATCCCCTTGCAGCAACCCGTCTCCCGGCCGTAGAACTCGGCCAGCAGGGTCGTGGGGTCGGCGCCCTTGGCCAGGCAGTGCGCGTGGCTGCGGTGGGTGGTGAACAGGTAGTCCTCGGGCCGGAGGTGGATGCAGACGCCCGCGGCGATGGCCTCCTGGCCGATGTAGAGATGGACCGGGGTCTTCATGTCCTGTCGGCCGTAGACCTCGATGATCTTTTCCTCGAAACGGCGCAACAGGACCATGGACTCCAGCAGGGATCGGCCGGGGACGGGCGCGTTCTCGTTGGTCTTGCTCATATGAAATTCACGTGCGCCGGAGGGTTGGCGAGATTCCACAGGTACCTGTTGATCTCGTCCATCCGGCAGTTGATGCGGCAGCTCGAAGGATCGAAGGACTCGTTGAACCAGGCCATGGCCTCTGCCCGCTTTTCCCCTTCCCAGATCTCCTTGAAGGTCTGCTCGTGGATGTTGCCGTAGTTGAACCGGTCGTCGCCCAGGAACATGGAGCAGCCCCAGATGTTGCCGCCCGCGTCCATGTAGGACCAGAAGGGCAGCCCGAGGCACCGCTCGTAGGGGCGGTCCTTTTCCTGCCATTTCTTGATGGTGTTGAGCCGCAGAATGGGCTGGAAGGTCTCGGTGCGTACGGCGTCGAGTTCCTCGGCCAGTCCGTCCACGTTGGTGTACTCCACGTCCTTGTACTCGTCGGTGTTGGACTTCGGATGCTGGGAGTACGGCTTGACCACCAGGTAGTCCAGGCCGATATCGCGGGCGGTTTCGGCCAGATGCACGACCTCGACGCGCGTCTCCGGCAGAAGCAGAATCTGCATGCCCAGGGCGCAGTCGTAGCCGTGCCGGGACCGGATGTCCACAGCGGCCTCCAGGTTCTTCAGGACCTGCCCGAAGTGGGCCGCCTTGGTGCGGTGGATGCGGGAATAGCTCTCCGGGGTGCCCGCGTTGCAGCTGACCTTGATCCAGGAGGTCACGTCCAGGATGCGCTCGCTGATCTCCGGCTTCATCAAGGTGGCGTTGGTGGTGAAGGCCTGGTCGATGCCGACGCGCTTGCCGTGCCGGGTGATCTCGACCATATCCTTATGCAGAAACGGCTCGCCCTCTCCCGCGTACATGACGCTCTTGAGGCCCAACCCGGCCATCTCGGTCATGCGTTCCTTGAGCACGGCGGTGTCCAGGAACCGCTTCTGATACTCCATGAAGTCCAGGGCGCAGAAGGTGCAGCGGTGGTTGCAGGAGCCGGACGGACTGATCTCCATGTAGACGGGGTAGATGTTCTCCCCCTTCTTCCAGTCAGCCACCCGGTCGGGATGGTAGTGCAGCTTGTGGCTGTCGATGGCATATTTGTCGGACATCTAGGCGCCCCTTTGGGTGAACAGATCGATGAGATGGTGCAGCACGGCCCCATGGCCGCTTTCGGCCATGCCGTAACTGTCGGCAGGCAAGTAGAAATTCAGGTCGCCCAGGGCGCGCATCCGGTTGTCCTGGGACATGGCCGTGATGGTCACGGATCGCCCGCCGAGTTCACGGGCCCGGGCCACGGCGGCCACCACGTTGGGCGAGTTGCCTGAGCTGCTGATGGCGATGAGCACCTCGCCCGGGACCATGCGCTGGCCCAGGGGGTAGGCGAAGGTCTGCTCGTAGCCGAAGTCGTTACCCGTCGCGGTGATCAGCGAGCAGTCGGTGAATACCTCGGTGGGGACGTCGGCGTTTTTGGCCAGGTCAGTGGAGAAATGGCTGGCCATGGATGCGCTGGCCCCGTTGCCCACGAAATAGACGCGCCGCCGCTCGCCTCGGCATTCCTCGATCCACTCCCGGAAGAGGGCGAACCCCGCGTCCGCATCGAGGAGCGTCCCGGCGCCGTCGGTAACGGCAAGCTGCTCAAGCACCTTGGACAGCACCTGCACGGAAGAATACCAGTTCATGGTCAACTCGGCTGGGTTTCGGTTACGGAGGTCCAGAGCTGAGGGACGGTCTCAGCGTGGGATGCCCGTACATAGAAGCTTTCACCACCATCGTCAACCGTGCGCACCAGCATGGTTTTCCAGGGACGGAAGTAGTAGTCCGGGCTGCCCTTGGGGGCCTCTTCGGAGACGTTCTCGGGCAGTTCGCGCAGGTCGCAGACCAGGGAGGTGAAGCGCTTTATCTCCCTCCCCTCCTGGGCGGCCACGTTGCGGACCATGGCCAGGGCCTTGAGATAGACCTCCGGGGCCATGATGGCGGAGCCGAAATTCATGACCACCCCGCCTTCGATGTTCTCCAGCACCGAGGTGTAGTAGAGGAAATCGGTGTAGGACGCCTGGCCCCAGGCCCCGCCGTCGCAATTGGGGTGCTCGTGCACGATGTCCGAGCCGATGCCCACGTGAACCGTGAACGGAATTCCCAGCCGGTGGGCCGCGGCGAACAGGCTCGTCTCCTTGTGCGGGAAATAGCCCTCGTGGATGGCCTTGCCTATGGCCTCGCCCGCGCCCAGGCCCTCCCTGGCCGCGTGGTTGACGATATCGTTGAGCCGCCCGGTCTCCTGCCACAGGCCGAACTGTCCGTCGCGGATGTAGCGGGCCACGGACTCCGTGGTCTGGCCGATGAGGGCGAACTCGAAGTCGTGGATGGCGCAGGCCCCGTTGCCCGCCAGGCAGGAGATGTAGCCGCGCTCCATGAGGTCGATGATGAACCGCTGCACCCCGGACCGGACGACGTGTGCGCCCATCATCAGGATGACCGAGGCCCCTCGCTCCCTGGCCGCGCGGATGCGCTCCGCCACCGCCTCGAGCCTGGGCTGGTCCACCGCCACCGGGGCCAGTTCCCGCATGACGCCGAGGTTCAGATCGTGCTGCCGCCCGGCAAGCGGCAGGACCTTGAGACGGGATCTGTCGAATTTGCGTATCGCCATATTACTTGAGGAGGGAGGTTACGTATTTCATGATCGCCTGCCGGGTCACGGACTTCTGGTTGCCCACGATGCCCACGGCGATGGCCCCGGCCACGTTGCCCAGGAAGGCCACGATCTCCGGGGAGACGTCCTTGAGGCTGGCGACCAGGGAGGCCACCGAGAAAAAGGCGTCGCCCGAGCCGATCTTGTCCACCACCTTGCTGGCGAAGGCGGGTACCAGCACGCCCACGCCGTTATCGGCCAGGACGTAGGACCCCTTCTTGCCGCGCGTGACCGCAACCATGGACGCCCCCAGCCGCTGCCGCACGTCGTCGGTCAGCGGGATGACGCCGGTGACCTTGTCGCGGGCGTCCAGGCGGAGCTCAGGCTCGGCCAGGCTGATGAAGTCGCAGCGCCCGTAGGCGGAGATGGTGTGGAACCCTCGGTTGCCCGCGTTGGCCTGGGTGTTCACGGCCAGGAACCGGGACTGGGACAGGGTCTCGCGCGTCTCCGGGCTGATGGCCCCGTGGCCGAAGTCGGCGGCCACCACCACGTCGGCCCCTCCGGCCGTCCCGCGGAACCGGTCGCGCAGCTCCGCATCCCGCTCCGGATCCAGGCCGGTATCGTCCATGTGGTAGATCTCGAAAAGCTTCACCATGGTGTAGCCTTCGATGTAACGCCGCTTGCGCAGGGTGGGCGCATTCTTCTGGTAGGCGAAGTGCGGGACCACGTTGGGGTTCAACCGCTCGCGGACGAACTCCTCCTGGGTGTCCGCCTCGCCGAGCACGGTGAACATGTCCACCCGCTCCACCAGGTTGGAAAGATGGTTGGCGATGGCCAGCACGCCGCCCGCGAACAGGTCGCCGCCGGTGTGGCTGAAGGCCATGACCGGTTCCTTGGAGGAGGCCCCTAGGGGCGAGCAGTACTGGTAGTCGTCCAGGATGGTGTCGCCGATGACCGCGACCTTGAGCGAGGCCAGCCGGTCCACGACCTTCTCCACGTCGGCGATGGAGTACCGGGAGCGGAACATGTCCAGGTACTCCTGCACGTCGTCCGAAAACGAGGACATGAACCGGTTGATCAGATTGGTGGAGCTGAAGACGATTTCCTGGGTCAGCCGAAGCTCTGCCCCGATCTCCTCGCAGACGTCCGCCTCCAGGCGCAGCTTGCCCGTGGGATCGGCGTCGATGGACTTGAAGTCCGAGCCCTTGACGTAGATGTCGGGCCTGAGCCTGCGCAGCAGCTCCTCGGCCGTGGGCCACTCGTTGATGGCCACCAGGTCGACCGCGTCCTGCGAAGCCACGCCCTCGGCGCGGAGCTGCTCTCCGAAGGCCGGCCGGTTCGGACCCTTGTCCACGAAGCGGTCCGGGGACACGGTCACGACGAGCACGTCGCCCCATTCGGAAGCCTGGCGGAAATAGCGTATATGGCCGATGTGCAGCAGGTCGAAGACGCCGTGGCAGTGCACGACCTTCTTCCCCGCCTTCTTCAGGTCGGCGACGATTTCGACAAGTTCATCTATGGATTTGATTTTGGTATCGATAGGCATGGGAAACAACTATATCCTAGTGAAAATCCCGTCAACCAGGAGCGGGAAAAAGAGCCTGCCTCCGTGCGCGAAACGGGTCCGTTTTCGGCCATGCCCCGTCCCGACGCGGCCAAACAGCCCGCGCGGCGGGCCGACGAGCCGTCCCCGCCCATTTTTTCCCTTGACCAAACCGTTGAATATGAGTGAATTAACTTGCTTGCATCATTTACGGCTATTTTCTTGAAATTTCTTTTGGTTACAACTGGTTAACACATAAGGTCAACGCCCGCCCAATCTCGACCGGGGATGCGCACCATCCCCCGCACGATCGCTCCCCGCCGCCGGGCACCGTCCCGCAAGCGGCGTCCTTCCTTCGGCCGGGACAACGGCTTCGCGGCGCGACAGACCTTCGAGGAGTAACGACACATGGCTGTAGTCATCGTAACCGGTTCTTGCGGCCTCATCGGCGCGGAGACGGTCCGCTTCTATATTTCCAAGGGATTCGACGTGGTCGGCGTGGACAACAACATGCGCTCCTACTTCTTCGGCGAGGAGGCGTCCACCCACTGGTCCCAGCTCAAGCTGGAAAGCGACTTCGCCAACTACACCCACGCCTCCATCGACATCCGTGACGAGAAAGCCGTGGACGAACTGTTCGCCAAGTACTCCACGGACATCAGCGCCGTGATCCACACCGCGGCCCAACCGTCCCACGACTGGGCGGCCCGCGAGCCGATCACCGACTTCTCCGTGAACGCGGGCGGCACCCTTGTGCTGCTGGAAGCCACCCGCAAGCACTGCCCCGAGGCGGCCTTCCTGTTCACCTCCACCAACAAGGTCTACGGCGACACCCCGAACTTCCTGCCGCTCGTCGAGCAGGAGACCCGCTGGGAGCTGGACCCGGCCCATCCGTTCGCCGAGCACGGCATCGACGAGACCATGAGCATCGACCGCTGCACCCACTCCCTGTTCGGCGTGTCCAAGGCCGCGGCCGACCTGCTGGTCCAGGAGTACGGGCGCTACTTCAACATGAACACCGGCGTGTTCCGCGGCGGCTGCCTGACCGGCGGCGGCCACTCCGGCACCGAGCTGCACGGCTTCCTGTCCTACCTGGCGCGGTGCTGCATGACCGGCCGCCACTATTCCATCTTCGGCTACAAGGGCAAGCAGGTCCGCGACAACATCCACTCCTCGGACCTGGTCAACATGCTCTGGCACTTCCACCAGGCCCCGCGCCCCGGCGAGGTCTACAACGTGGGCGGCAGCCGCCACTCCAACTGCTCCATGCTGGAAGCCATCCACATGTGCGAGGAGTACACCGGCAAGAAGATGGACTACACCTACAAGGAAGACAACCGCATCGGCGACCACATCTGGTACATCAGCGACGTCCGCAAGTTCCAGAGCCACTACCCCGATTGGAAGTACACCTACGACATCAAGGCGATCATCCAGGAAGTCATCGAGGGATGGCGCGCCCGGGACGTCAAACAAGGATAGCCCATGTCCACCATTTTCGACCTGTACCAGCGGTGCAGGAAAGACCACACCCAGGAATACGTCGAACTCTACGACGCCCGAGCCGACGAACGCATCAGCGACCTGACCGGCGCCAAGGGATACTTCTACGACAAGGTCCGCGAAATGGTCCGCTTCTACGTGGAGCCGGGCAAGCGCGTGCTGGCGGTCAACGCCGACGCGGGCCAGTACCTGGCCTGGACCGAGCCGTCCCGAGGCGTGGGCATCGAGACCGCGCCCGGCCTGGTCGAAGTGGCCCGCAAGGCCCACCCGGAGTTCGAATTCCACGTCTGCGCCCCGGAGGACTTCGAGGCCGGGGAGGAGTTCGACTACATCCTGATCCTGGACGCGGTGAACAACATGTTCGACGTCCAGACCGCCCTGGAGAAACTCCAGCCCGCCTGCCACGAAGAGACCCGGCTGATCATCACCTGGTACAACTTCCTCTGGAAGCCGCTGCTCAAGTTCGCGGAGAAGCGCGGCCTGAAGCGCCCGTCCACCCCGCAGAACTGGCTGTCCAAGGCGCACATCGAGCAGCTCGTCACCCTGGCCGGGTTCGAGCCCACGGCCCACACCCGCAAGATCCTCATGCCCTACCGGATTCCGGTCCTGTCCGAGCTGATCAACAACTTCGTGGGCGGACTGCCGATCATCAACCATTTCTGCCTGATGAACATCATGGTCGCGCGGCCCGTGCAGGCCCCGGACCGGGGGAAGTTCGGCGTGTCCGTGATCGTGCCGTGCAAGGACGAGGCGGACAACATCGAGGCCGCTGTGCTGCGCACCCCGCAGATGGGCAGCCACACCGAGCTGATCTTCTGCGACGACAAGTCCACGGACGGCACCCCGGACGTGGTCCGGCGGATGCAGCAGGAACACCCGGACAAGGACATCAAGCTGGTCAACGGCCCCGGCATCTGCAAGGCCGAGAACGTCTGGACCGGATTCAACGCCGCCACCCAGGACATCGTCATGATCCTGGACGGCGACCTGACCGTGCCGCCCGAGGATTTGCCCAAGTTCTACGAGGCCCTGGCCTCGGGCACGGGCGAGTTCATCAACGGGACCCGCTCGGTCTACCCCATGCGCGACGACGCCATGCGGCTGGCCAACATCTTCGGCAACAAGGCGTTCAGCATGCTCTTCTCCTACATCCTCAGCCAGTCGATCACCGACACCCTGTGCGGCACCAAGGTGCTCTGGCGCAAGGACTGGCTGCGGCTGAAGAACCTGCTCGGCAGCTGGGGCATCAACGACCGCTGGGGCGACTACGAGCTGATCTTCGGCGCGGCCCGCCTGGGCCTGAAGCACCAGGACCTGCCCGTGCGCTACATGGAGCGGGTCCACGGCGAGACCAAGATGACCGGACGTCTGAAGAACGCCATGATCATGCTGCGCATGTGCATCGCGGCCTACAGGAAATTCAAGTAGGGTGCGGATAACGGGCCGGAACGCAACCGGCCCCCTCAACGGTGGAGCAAGCGAAATGGCTGAAAGCAGGAAACAACCGTCCTCGCCGGAGTTCGACGAACGCAAGCGGGACGAGATCGCCCTGGGCGAGAAGATCGCCGCGGGCGAAAGCGAGGCCATCTGGGGCTGGGGCACGCCCGCGGGCAAGCTTCGGGCCGAGCGCCGCGCCCGGCTCATCGCCGAGGGCGGCGGCCTGGCCCCGGGCATGCGCGTGCTGGAGATCGGCTGCGGCACCGGCAACTTCACCGAGAAGTTCGCGGCCCACGGCGCGGAGATCCTGGCCTGCGACCTCTCCCCCCACCTGCTGGAAAAGGCGGGCAGGCGCGACTACGGGACCTGTCCGGTCTCCTTCATCTGCTCCCCCTTCGAGGAGTGCGGCACCGAGGGCGGTTTCGACGCGGTCATCGGCTCGTCCATCCTCCACCACCTGGACATGGACCAGGCCCTGCCCAAGATCCGCGACCTGCTCAAGCCGGGCGGCAGAATCGCCTTTGCCGAGCCGAACATGCTCAATCCGCAGATCTTCATCGAGCGCCACTTCCGCCAATTCTTCTCCCACATCTCCGAGAACGAGACCGCCTTCGTGGCCTCGAAGCTCAGGCGGACCCTGGAGGAGGCGGGCTTCTCGAACGTGCGCATCACGCCGTTCGACTGGCTGCACCCGTCCACCCCGGAGCCGCTCATCCCGCTGGTCTCCGGCATAGGCCGTCTCCTTGAGGCCACCCCCGGCCTGCGGGAGTTCTCCGGCTCGCTGATCATCGTGGCCGAGCGCGGCACGGGGGCCGGGAGCTGACCATGGGCCGACTGATGAACTGGGTGGAGGACAACCGCACCCTGGTGCTGTTGCTGATCTTTCTCTTCAGCGTGGCCGTGCGCGTGGCCACCCTGGAATACCTCGACCTGGGCGGCGACAACGCCGAGCGCTGGATGCAGGCCCACCGCGTGGCCCAAGGGCTCGGCGTCACCCACTGGTACAACCACTCCATGCGCTGGGTCATCGTCCTGCCCCTGGCCGGGCTGATCAAACTCTTCGGACCGCACCCGGCCCTGTCGCCCGTGCTGCCCATCCTGTTCGCGTCCATCGGCGCGGTCTTCCTGTACCTCATCGGCGAGAAGCTCCAGGACGCCCGCCTCGGCCTGTCCACCGCCCTGCTGACCGTCCTGCTCCCGCTCATGGCCCGCTCCGGCAGCCAGCTTTGGCCCGGCATCTTCGAGATGGCCTACCTGGCGATCATGGTCTACCTGATCCTCTGCTGGATCGATTCGCGGCACACCGGGCTCCTGGTCCTGGCGGGCGTGGCCTTTTTCTGCGGCTGGGGGGCGCGCGTGACCATGGTCTACACCTGGCCCGGCGCGGCGCTGCTCATCTGGCTGCCCACCCGCGATTTCCGCGCGGTGGTCGTCTACACCGCCGTGGCCTCCGGGCTGTGCTTCGCGGAGTGGGGCTGGTTCTGGTGGGATTCGGGCAACCCGCTCGGCAGGCTCGGCCTGCTCTTCGCCACCTCCTACGGCCGACAGGACAACCTGTTCATCCCGCTCAAGGACTACCTGCTCCAATTCACGGACCTGCTCAAGCTCAAGGGCCTCGTGCCCATAGCGGTCCTGACCTTGGGCGCGGCCGGGCTGGCCTTCCGGGAGAAGGACCGACGCTGGTGGGGCATCAGCATCCTGTACCTCTCGGTCACCTTCCTGATGCTCTACATGGTCACCCACCTGTTCCCCATCAAGCTCGCCCTGCCCTTCGGCTCGCGAAAGTGGCCCATCTTCGCGCCCTACGGCATCCTGCTGCTCATGTACTACCTGCTCAAGCTCTGGGACAGCCGCCCGCGCCTGGGCTTCGCCCTGATCACCGTGCTGTTCGCCGCCTTCTCGGTCTTCACCCTGATCCGCATCCCGTCCACCAACACCCTGGTCCAGATGAGCCGGGACTACGCCCTGCTCCGGCCCGCCCTGGACGCCGACCGTCCCGTGCGCATGGTCTACCAGCCGTGGGAGCCGAATTTCATCGAGAAGGAGATCATCTCCGCCTTCACCGGCAAGCAGAAGCGACGCAACCGGTCCGACCGGGAAATCCTCCTCGACATGGACCGCAACCAGCAGCGCATCGCCTCCCTGTTCCTGGACGACGTGACGCAGTTCCATGCCTACTCGCACCGGCCCGCAGTGCGCATGGAGCGCTACGTCTACATCATCCCCTCCGCCGACGGGTCCATCGAGAACCCGGCCGTGGACAGCGTGTTCGGCATCCGGACCCACGCTGCGTTCCCGGCCAAGGATTGAGCCGCCCCATGAAGGACATCTCCAACCTGCACCCGAAACGCATCCTGGTCTGCCAACTGAGGCAGATCGGCGACGTGCTGCTGGCCACACCGTCCATCCAGCTGCTCAAGGAACGGTTCCCCGACGCCGAAATCCACCTCCTGACCGAAAAGAAATGCGTCCCGGTGCTGGAGAACAATCCGCACCTTGCCCACGTCTGGGCCATCGACAAACAGCGGCTCAAAAACCCGTTCACCGCTTTCCGCTGGTATCGAAAGGTGGGCAAAAGCGGATACGACCTGATCGTGGACTTTCAACGGCTGCCCCGCTGCCGGTACGTGATCATGTTCTCCGATGCGCCGGTCAAGCTGACCCAGAACACATCCTGGTACAACCGGTTGTTCTACACCCACTTCAGCGACGTCATCTACGGCTACTCGGCCATGCTCAAGGCGTCCATCCTGCGGCCGCTCGGAATCCAATGGAACGGCGAACTGCCCAAGCTCTACCTGAGCGAGGCCGAAAGGGAGTGGGCGGAGGGATTCCTCCAAGCGGAGGAGCTGACCGAGAACCGGTTCGTGACCATCGACCCGTCCCACAGGCGGATCACCCGCAAGTGGCCGGAGCGCCACTTCGCCGGGCTGATCAGGCTGCTGCGCGAAAAGCACCCGGACCTGAAGTTCTTCATCCTCTACGGGCCCGGAGAAAAGGACGTCGCCGACAAGGTCGCCGAACTGGCGGGCGAAGGGGCCGTGGTCTCCGAGACCATGCTCACCCTGCGCCAGATGGCCGCGGTCCAGGCGCGCGCCGCCCTGCACGTGGGCAACTGCTCCGCGCCCAGACATTTCGCCGTGGCCGTGGACACCCCGTCCCTGGCCATCCACGGGGCCACGGGTTTCGGCTGGTGCCCCAAGACCGAACGCCACTCCAGCGTGGACAAGGGGCTGCCCTGCCGCTCCTGCAACCAAAACTCCTGCCCCACCCTGGAGTGTCTGGAGACCTTCGAACCGCAGGAATGCCTGGACGAGGCCCTGCGGTTGCTCGCCTTCAAGCACGCCTAGGCAGGACGGCGCGCCGGTCCGCACCGGGTCGCCTTGCCATCCCCCCTCACAGGATATATATACCGACAGATCATCATTTGCCATTTACCCGGCCAACATAGCTGGAGCTTTATGAATCTCGACAACAAAAAGATACTGGTCACCGGCTCGGACGGCTTCATCGGGTCCCATCTGGTGGAATACCTGGTCAGGCAGGGCTACAAGGTCCGCGCCTTCGTGCTCTACAACTCCTTCAACTCCTGGGGCTGGCTCGACGAATCGCCCAGGGAGATCAGGGACAACCTGGAAATTTTCGCCGGCGACGTGCGCGACCCGAACGGCGTGCGCACCGCCATGCAGGGGTGCGACGTGGTCCTGCACCTGGCCGCGCTCATCGCTATCCCCTATTCCTACCACTCCCCGGACACCTACGTGGACACCAACGTCAAGGGTACCCTGAACGTGGTCCAGGCGGCCCGCGACCTGGGGGTCGAGCGGTGCGTGGTGACCTCCACCAGCGAGGTCTACGGCACGGCACGGTTCGTGCCCATCACCGAGGACCACCCGCTCCAGGGCCAGTCCCCGTACTCGGCCACCAAGATCGGCGCGGACCAGATCGCCATGAGCTTTTACAACGCCTTCGAGACCCCGGTCTCCATCATCCGCCCGTTCAACACCTACGGCCCGCGCCAGTCCGCCCGCGCGGTCATCCCCACGGTCATCACCCAGATCGCCGGGGGTGCAAGGCAGATCAAGCTCGGCGCGCTCTCCCCCACCCGCGACTTCAACTACGTCTCGGACACCGTGCGCGGCTTTGAGGCCGTGGCCGCGTCCGACGCCTGCGTGGGCGAGGTGGTCAACGTGGGCAGCGGGTTCGAGGTCTCCATCGGCGACACGGCCCGGGCCATCGCCGAGGTCATGGGCGCGGACATCGAGATCGTCTGCGAGCACGAGCGCATCCGCCCGGCCAAGAGCGAGGTGGAACGGCTGTTCGCGGGCAACGAGAAGGCCAAACGGCTGACCGGCTGGGAGCCGGAGTTCGGCGGCCTGGACGGGTTCAAGCGCGGCCTGAAGCTGACCGCCGAGTGGTTCGCCGACGCCGACAACCTCCGCCGCTACAAGGCGGACATCTACAACATCTAGGGGCGACCGTGGAATCCGTCATCCGCTTCATACGCGAGCTCTATGGAGAGCCCGAATCGTTCATTCCCCTGCACGCCCCGGTCTTCACCGGGCGCGAAAAGGAATACCTGGCCGACTGCATCGACTCCACTTTCGTGTCCAGCGTGGGTGAATACGTCACCCGGTTCGAGGACATGACCAGGGAGTTCACCGGCGCGGCCCGGGCCGTGGCCGTGGTCAACGGCACCTGCGGCCTGACCGCCGCCCTCAAGCTCGTGGGCGTGAACCAGGGCGACCTGGTGCTGACCCAGGGGCTGACCTTCGTGGCCACGGCCAACGCGGTCACCGCCGCGGGCGCGGTCCCGGTCTTCCTCGATTCGGACAGCGACACCCTGGGCATGAGCCCGGACGCCCTGCGCGCCTGGCTGGAGCGCCACGGCAACGGCTCGCGCCGCATCGCGGCCTGCGTGCCGGTCCACATCCTGGGCCACGCCTGCCGCATCCGCGAAATCTGCGAAATCTGCGAGGAGTACTCCATCCCGGTGGTCGAGGACGCCGCCGAGGGGCTGGGGTCCTCCCTGGACGGGCGGCATCTCGGCACCTTCGGCAAGCTCGGTGTGCTCAGCTACAACGGCAACAAGACCATCACCACCGGCGGGGGCGGCATGATCCTGGCCCGCGACGAGGAGCTGGGCGGGCTGGCCAAACACATGACCGCCACGGCCAAGGTCCCCCACCGCTGGGAGTTCCGCCACGACGCGGCGGCCTGGAACTACCGCATGCCCAACCTGAACGCCGCCCTCGGCTGCGCGCAGATGGAAAAGCTGGACGAGATCCTGGCCGACAAGCGCGCCGTGGCCGCCGCCTACCGCGACTTCTTCGCGGGCCGCGACGACATGGCCTACGTGGACGCGCCCGAGGGATGCCTGTCCAACTACTGGCTGAACACCGTGCTCTTCAAGGACAAAGAGGCGCGCGAAGAATTCCTGAAGCTGTCCAACGACCAGGGGGTCATGACCCGGCCCCTGTGGACGCTCATGGCCGAGCTGCCCATGTACGCCTGCCACGAGAACGACGGCCTGGCCAATGCGCGCAGGCTGGCGGACCGGGCCGTGAACCTGCCCAGCGGGCCGAGGATCAAGGCATGACCCGCGAACGGTCCCCCATCTTCATCATCGCCGAGGCGGGCGTGAACCACAACGGCGACATGGAACTGGCCCGCAAGCTCATCGACCTGGCCGCCGAGGCCGGGGCCGACGCGGTCAAGTTCCAGACCTTCCGGGCCGGGGAGGTCGTCACCGAAAAGGCCGAGAAGGCCGCCTACCAGAAGGCGACCAGCGGCGGCGGGGAATCCCAGTACGCCATGCTCAAGCGGCTGGAGTTGGACGTGGCCGCCCACGAGATGCTCATGACCCATTGCCGCGAGCGGAACATCCGGTTCCTGTCCACCCCCTTCGACGCGCAGAGCCTGGACATGCTCATGGACATGGGGCTGCCCCTGGTCAAGGTCCCGTCCGGCGAGATCACCAACCTCCCCTACCTGCGCAAGGTCGCGGCCAAGGGCAGGCCGGTGATCCTGTCCACGGGCATGACCACCCTCGACGAGGTGCGCGACGCCGTGGCCGCCCTCACCGGCGCGGGGCTGGCCGCGGGGGACGTCACCCTGCTGCACTGCAACACCCAGTACCCGACCCCGATCGGCGACGCCAACCTGCGGGCCATGGAAACCCTGGCACGGGAGTTCCCGGACTGCGCCGTGGGCTATTCCGACCACACGCCGGGGATCACCTGCCCGGTGGCGGCGGCGGCCATGGGCGCAACGGTGATCGAGAAGCATTTCACCCTGGACAAGACCATGGAAGGCCCGGACCACGCCGCCTCACTCGATCCCGTCGAGCTGACCGCCATGGTCGCGGGAGTGCGCGAGGTGGAACTCGCCCTGGGCGACGGAGTGAAGCGGCCGAGCGCGAGCGAACGCGAGAACATCGCCGTGGCCCGCCGGTTCCTGGTGGCCGTCACGCCCATCAAGGCGGGCGAACCGTTCACCGAGACCAACGTCACGGCACGGCGCACCGGTTGCGGCGGCGTCTCGCCCATGCGCTGGGACGAGGTCATGGGCACGCCCGCGCGTAAGGATTTCGACGCCGGGGAGGCCATCGAACTGTGAGAATCTGCGTCTTCACCGGCACCAGGGCCGAATACGGCCTGCTCACCCCGCTGCTGAAGCGGCTCCACGCCGACCCCGAAGTCGAGCTCTCCCTGCTCGTGTCCGGGAGCCATCTCTCCGAGCGCCACGGCAGCACCGTGGACGCCATCCGGGCGGACGGCTTCCCCGTCGGCGCGGAGGTCCCCCTGCCCCTTGAGGACGATTCCCGGCTGGGCGTGACCTTGGCCATGGGCGAGGCGGTAAGCGGTTTGGGCCGGGCGCTGGACGTCCTCCGGCCAGACCTGCTGGTCCTGCTCGGCGACCGCTGGGAGTGCCTGGCCTGCGCCACGGCGGCCACCCTGCTGCACCTGCCCGTGGTCCATCTCTACGGCGGCGAGACCACCGAGGGGGCCGTGGACGAGCAGTTCCGCCACGCCATCACCAAGATGGCCCGGCTGCACTTCACCTCCTGCGACACATACCGCCGCCGGGTGATCCAGATGGGCGAGGACCCGGACACGGTCTTCGACGTGGGCGCGCTGGGCGTGGAGAACATCCGCACCGTGCCGCTCATGGACCGCGCCGCGCTGGAGGCGGACCTGGGCTTCGCCATGGGCGACCGCTGCCTGCTGGTCACCTACCATCCCGTGACCCTGGCCGGGGACGACCTCGGCCAGATGGAGCGCTTTTTCGAGGGGCTGGAGACCGCGCTGGCCGAGGACCAGACCCTGACCGCCGTCCTCACCGGGGCCAACGCCGATCCCGGCGGGTCCGCCATCGACGCCCGCGCGGCCCGGCTGCACGACACTTTTCCCGAGCGGACCCTGGTCACGCCCTCCCTGGGGCTGGTCCGCTACCTGTCGGCCATGGCCGCCTGCGCGGCGGTGGTCGGCAACTCCTCCTCCGGCATCCTGGAAGCACCCAGCTTCAACGTACCCACCGTGAACGTGGGCGACCGCCAAAAGGGCCGCGAGCAGGCGGACAGCGTGTTCGACTGCGCCCCGGACGCGGCGAGCGTGGCCTCGGCCATCCGGCACGCCCTGTCCCCGGAAACGGCCGGGATTGTCAAACAGGCCCGCAACCCGTATGAAAAACAGGGGACGAGCCGACGCATCGCCGACCGGCTCAAGCGCGGCGTCAAGCCCGGCCCCAAACCATTCTTCGACGTGGAATACCGTCTTCCCGAAGCCAAGGAACAACGCTCATGAAAGAGTGGACAAGCGCTCTCATCCCGGTCACGGCCACGGTCCGCGACACCGCCGAAACCCTGAACCGGACCTCGCTCCAGATCGCCCTGGTGGCCGACGAGCAGGGGTGCCTCAAGGGCGTCATCACCGACGGCGACATCCGGCGCGGCCTGCTGGCCGGAAAGACCATGGAATCCCCGGCCGCCGAGATCATGGAGACCGAATTCTTCTCCGCCGGTCCCGACGACGACCAGGCCGCCCTGCTGGCCACCATGCGCAGCCGGGACATCCGCCAGGTGCCCCTGCTGGACGGTAAGGGACGCGTGGTCGGGCTGCGCACCCTGTTCGACATCATTACCCCGGCCCGGCGCGACAACTGGGTGGTGCTCATGGCAGGCGGGCTGGGCCAGAGGCTGCGGCCCCTGACCGAGGACTGCCCCAAGCCGCTCCTGAACGTGGGCAACAAGCCGCTGCTCAAGACCATCCTGGACCAGTTCGCGTCTTACGGGTTCACCAAATTCTACATCTCGGTCAACTACCGCGCCGACATGGTCGAGGACTATTTCGGCGACGGCTCAAAGCACGGCGTGGAGATCCGCTACCTGCGCGAAAAGGCGCAGCTGGGCACCGCCGGGGCCGTGGGCCTGATCGAAGAGAAGCCGGACGCGCCGATCTTCGTCATGAACGGCGACCTGCTGACCAAGGTGGACTTCCCCGGCATGCTCGACTTCCACCTCGAACAGAACGCCAGGGCGACCATGGCCGTGCGCCGCTTCGAATTCCAGGTGCCCTACGGGGTGGTCAACGTGGAGAACCACCGGATCACCGCCCTGGAGGAGAAGCCGACCCACAAGTTCTTCGTCAACGCGGGCATCTACGTGCTCGACCCGGATGTGGCCGCTGCCATCCCCAAGAACGAATACCTGGACATGCCCTCCCTGTTCGGCAGGCTCATGGACAAGGGCGAGCCCACGGCCGCCTTCCCCATCCACGAGTACTGGATGGACATCGGCCGCAAGCAGGACTTCGACCAGGCCAACTTCGACTACGACATGCACTTCTGCGTCCGGGAGGACCTCTAGCCCATGCGCGCCCTGATCATCGGCTACGGCTCCATAGGCGGTCGCCACGCCCGGCTGCTGGTCGACATGGGCCACGAGGTGGCCTGCGTCACGCGCAACCCCGAGTGTCCCTATCCGGCCTTCGCGGACATCCCCTCGGCCCTGGCGGACAAGACGCCGTGGCTGGCCGTCATCGCCACCGCCACCACGGACCACGACGCCAACCTGCGCACCCTGCTCGACGCCGGGTTCACTGGACGCATCCTGGTGGAGAAGCCGCTCTTCACGAACACCCCGAAAGAACCGTTCACGGCGGGCGACAACGTGTCCGTGGCCTACAACCTGCGTTTCCATCCCATGGTCACCCGGACCCGCGAGCTGCTGGCCGGACGAAAGGTGCTGAACGCGCGCTTCGCCGTAGCCCAGTACCTGCCCGACTGGCGGCCCGGCACGGACTATCCCAAGAGCTACTCGGCCAGCCGGGCCAAAGGCGGGGGCGTACTGCGCGATCTGTCCCACGAGCTGGACCTGGCCCAGTTCCTTCTGGGCGGCTGGAAACGGGCCACGGCCCTGGGCGGGCGGTACGGCGATCTCAAGATCGACTCCGACGACCAGTATTCCGTGCTCATGGAGACCGCGAACTGCCCCATGGTCGGCATCCACATGGACTACCTGAGCCGCACCCCGCACCGGGGCTTCGAGATCACCTGCGCGGACCGGACGCTCAAGGCGGACTTCATGGGCGGCTTCCTGACCGTGGACGGGACCGTCGAGGAATTTCCCCCGGAACGCGACGCCACCTACCGGCTCCAGCTGGAAGCCATGGCCGTGGGCGATCCCACGCCCTGCACCTACGGCCAGGGGCTGGCCCTGGTCGGGCTGATCGAGGGGCTGGAACGCGCCGCCGCACAACACATCTGGATTGAAGCGTAATGAAACGATACGGATTCATCTTCGCCCGGGGCGGCTCCAAGGGAGTCCCCGGCAAGAACATACGGCCCCTGGCCGGGCTGCCGCTCATCGGCCACGCCATCAAGGCGGGCCGGGACTCCGGCATGCTCGACCGGATCATCGTCTCCACCGACGATCCGAAGATCGCCGAGGTCGCCGAGGAACTGGGGGCCGAGGTCCCGTTCCTGCGCCCGGCGGAACTGGCCCGCGACGACACCCCGGAGTGGTTGGCCTGGCGGCACGCGGTGGACATGGTGGACCAATTCGACCTCTTCGTCTCCCTGCCCTGCACCGCGCCCCTGCGCATCGGCCAGGACGTGCGCAACTGCATCGAGCTGTTCGAGCGCGGCGGCTGCGACATGGTGGTCACGGCACGGCCCGCCGAGCGCCACCCGTCCTTCAACATGGTCACCCTGGCCGAGGACGGCTACGCGGCCATCGCCATGCCGCCGGGCGCGACCATCACCCGGCGGCAGGACGCGCCCCCGGTCTTCGACCTGACCACTGTCTGCTACGTGACCACCCCGGATTTCATCCGCCGCCGCGAGAGCGTATTCCAGGGCCGGGTCAAGGCGGTCATCGTGCCGCCTGAGCGCGCCCTGGACATCGACACCGAACAGGACTTCGCCTTCGCGCAGTTCATGATGGAGCGTAATAAATGAAGAAGATCAAGGAACTCATGGACCTGAGCGGGCGCACCGCGCTGGTCACCGGCGGTGCCGGATACATCGGCCACGCCTTTTGCGACGCCCTGGCCGAGAACGGGGCCAATGTGGCCGTGCTGGACATCGACGGCCTCCGCGCCGAGGAGACCGCCGACGCCGTCGCTTCGGAGTACGGGGTCAAGACCATGGGGCTGGGCGTGGACCTGGCCGACACCCCCGCCGTGGTGGCGGTCCCGGCCAAGGTCGCCGAAGCGCTCGGCGGTCTCGACATCCTGGTCAACTGCGCCGGGTTCGTGGGGACCTCCAAGTTGTCCGGCTGGGTGACCGAATTCGAGGAACAGTCCGTGGACACCTGGCGCGCGGCGCTGGAGACCAACCTGACCGCGCCCTTCGCCCTGATCCAGGCAGCCACCCCGCTGCTTCGGGCATCCGGCCACGGCTCGGTGGTCAACATCGGCTCTACCTACGGCGTGGTCGGCCCGGACATGTCCCTGTACGAAGGCACGGCCATGGGCAACCCGGCGGCCTACGGCGCTTCCAAGGGCGGCCTGACCCAGCTGACCCGCTGGCTGGCCACGGTGCTCGGCCCGGACAACATCCGGGTGAACTGCATCAGCCCCGGCGGCGTGGCGCGCGGCCAGGACCCGAAGTTCGTGGAACGCTACGTAACCCGAACCCCCCTCAAGCGCATGGGCACCGAGGAGGACATGAAGGGCGCGCTCCTGTACCTGGCGAGCGACCTCTCCGCCTACGTCACCGGCCAGAATCTACTTGTTGACGGCGGTTGGACCGCTTGGTAAGCCAAACGTCCATGAAATACCGCGTCATTCCACGCCTTGACATCAAGGGTCCCAACCTTGTGAAAGGCATTCATTTCGAAGGGTTGCGAGTTCTCGGGAAACCCGAGGATTTCGCCCAATACTACTATGAGCAAGGCGCGGACGAACTCTTCTTCCAGGATGCCGTGGCCAGCCTGTACGACCGCAACAGCCTGCACGCCATCGTGGAAAAGACCTCCTCGCAGATTTTCATTCCCCTGTGCGTGGGCGGCGGGCTGCGGTCCGTGGACGACATCCGCGAGGTGCTGCGCGCCGGGGCGGACAAGATCGCCCTGAACACCGCGGCAATAAAGAGACCCGAGCTGATCCGCGAGGCCTCGGTCTCCTTCGGCTCGTCCACCATCGTGGTCTCCATCGAGGCCATCCGGCGGGACAACGGGCGCTGGGAGGCGCTCATCGAGTACGGGCGCGAGACCACCGGCGTGGACGCGGCCGAGTGGGCCGTCCGTGCGGCGGAGCTGGGCGCGGGCGAGCTGATGGTCACGAGCATCGACCAGGAAGGCACCGGCAAGGGGTTCGACCTCGAACTGCTGAAGACCATCTCCGAGAGCGTCTCCATCCCGGTCATCGCCGGGGGCGGATGCGGCAACCCCGAAGACGCGGTCCGGGCCATCGACGAAGGCCGCGCCGACGCCGTGTCCGTGGCCGCCGCCCTCCATTACAAGACCCTCGAAAACCTGGCCGCTCAGTCCGTCAACCGCGAGTACGAACTGGAAGGCAACATCGAATTTCTCAAGACCGGACGCGGGTATACCAATGTCCAGCCCTGCACCATCGGCGAGATCAAGACAACCATGCAACGGCACGGCCTGGACTGCCGGATGAAGGCGAGCGATGCATAAGACCGACGTGGCCATCATCGACTACGGGCTGGGCAACCTCTACTCCATCAAGCACGCCTGCGAATACATGGGGCTGTCGGTGGAGGTCACCAACGATCCTGCCGCCGTGACCAGGGCCAAATCCGTGATCCTGCCCGGCGTGGGCGCGTTCGGCGACGCCATGGACGCCCTGAAAAGGCTGGACCTCGTGTCGCCGCTCAAGGACGTGGCAGACAGCGACATACCGCTCATGGGCATCTGCCTGGGGCAGCAGCTCCTGTTCTCCTCCAGCGAGGAGTTCGGCGCGCACGAGGGGCTGGGGCTGATCCCCGGCCGAGTGCAATATTTCCCGATCCAGGAGATAGACGGCCGCACCTACAAGGTTCCCCAGGTGGGCTGGAACACCATCCACCCGCCCGAGGACGACCCCGGCCGGTGGGCCGGGACCCTGCTCGAAGGCGTCTCGCCCGGCGCGGACATGTACTTCGTCCACTCCTGCCACGTGGTCCCGGATTCGGACGAGGTAATGCTGTGCACCACGACCTACGGCGACGTCGCCTTCTCCTCGGGCAGCTTCTACAAGAACATCACGGCGTTCCAGTTCCATCCCGAACGGAGCGGAACCGAAGGACTCGCCGTGTACGCCAATTTCGCCAAACTTATCCGCTCTTCGGAGGCATAGTTAATGACCAAAACCCTTTTCGGCCTGCCCAAAGAAGTCCGCTTCTGCAAGAAGTGCGTCATGTCCAACCAGCGGCCCTCCTCCTATCCCGAATTCAAGCACACCAAGGACCGCATCACCCCGACCCTGCACATCGACGAGGATGGCGTGTGCGACGCCTGCCGCTACAACGAGCAGAAGAAGGGCGACATCGACTGGAAGGCGCGCGAGGACCAGCTCCTTGCGCTCTGCGACAAGCACCGCCGCAACGACGGGGCCTACGACTGCATCGTGCCCGGCAGCGGCGGCAAGGACAGCGCCCTGGCCGCGCACGTGCTCAAGTACAAGTACGGCATGAACCCCCTGACCGTGACCTGGCCGCCGATCATGTACACGGAATACGGCTATCGCAACTTCCGCAACTGGATCGAGGTCGGCGGGTTCGACAACATCACTTTCAACCAGAACGGCCGGGCTCACAAGCTGCTGACCAAGCTGGCCATCGAAAACCTGTTCCACCCGTTCCAGACCTTCATCCTCGGCCAGAAGAACCTGGCCCCCAAGGTGGCCCTGGAATACAACATCCCGCTGATCTTCTACGGCGAGCCCGAGGCCGAGTACGGCAACCCCATCGCCGAGACCTCCAGCTCCCTGCGCGACAAGTCCTACTACAGCATGACCAACGTCAACGACCTGTACCTGGCCGGCGTGTCCATCAAGGAACTGATCGAGGTCCACGGCCTGCGCCTGAACGAACTTTCGGCCTACTTCCCGGCCGAGGCCGACCGGCTGGCCGCCTCCAACATCGAGGTCCACTACCTGGGCTACTACGTCCCCTGGACCCCGCAGGAGGCGTACTACTACGCGGTTGAGAACACCGGGTTCAAGGCCCGCCCCTTCCGCACCCAGGGCACCTACTCCAAGTACAACTCCATCGACGACAAGATCGACGATCTCCACTACTACACCACGTTCATCAAGTTCGGCCTGGGCCGGACCACCTACGACGCCTCCCAGGAGATCCGCAACAAGCACCTGACCCGCGAGGAAGGCGTGGCCCTGGTCCACAAGTACGACGGCGAGTTCCCGGACCGCTACTTCAACGAGGTCATGGAGTTCGTGGGCATCACCCCCGAACGGTTCCAGGAGCTGACCGACCTCAACCGGTCCCCGCACCTCTGGGAAAAGGTCGACGGCGAATGGAAACTCAAGCATCGGGTGGAGAATCTCTAGTCCCGGAGAGTCCATGCTCTGCGCCATTCCGGTGGAAATACTGATCCGCGAACTGGACGGAGTGCTGTATCAGGCGCTCCATCTGGCCCGGCGCGGTATGCCCACGCTGGTGGGCGACCGGATGGTCAACACGTACATCCGGTCCACCGACCGTCCGCTCATCTACTTCGACAGCGACCAGCACGTGCCGACAAACCGCCACGTGCTGGACTGCGGCGGCGTGGTCCTGAACGTCAACTCCGAAGGCCAGGGGCTGGTGGACGACCCGCCCGAAATGCAGGCCAATTTCGCGGCCATCATCGAGCACGCCACCAAAATCTGCCTGTGGGGCGAAAAGCAGCGCGACATCATGACCCGGCTGGTCCCGGCGGATCGCGCGGGCGACCTGCCCGTCACCGGCCACCCCTCCTTCGACCTGGTGGCCGAGCGGTTCCTCGGCTACTACCGCAACGAGGCCATTACCGGCGAGCACGGCGAGGACTACATCCTGGTCAACACCAGCTTCGGGATGTTCAACCACGAGATGGGGTTCGACTACTACGTCAAGATGCTGAGCAGGATGGAGGAGTGGAAGGTCTATACCGACCCGGAGCACCTGCGGACCCTCAAGGTCCGGTGCGCGCACCAGGAACGGACCGCCCTGGCCATGATCGAACTGTGCCGCATGCTGGCCCGGACCTATCCCGAGCGCCACATCATCATCCGGCCCCACCCCGCCGAGAACGCCGACTACTACCGCAGCCGCACGGCGGACCACGCGAACATCTTCGTCAGCAAGCAGTGGTCGGCCAGGGAGTGGATCAGCTCCGCCGCCGCGGTCATCCACCACGACTGCACCACCGGCCTGGAGGCCACGCTCATGGGCAAGCTGGTCCTGCAATACGAGCCGTATGAGGACATCGAAGGCTCGGCCACCCTGATGACCTCCATCGGCCACCGGGCGACCTCCCCGCAGGAGGCGCTCGGACGCATCGCCGAGGGCGGCATGCCCGAAGCCACCAGCCGCGCCCTGCGCGAACGGCTCGCCCCCTACCTTGAAAACGTCAACCGGTGCGCTTCGGAAACCATAGCGGACCTGGCTGCCGGGTATGGCGAAGGGCGCGGGACCTGGGTCCCCGAACCGCTGGGGATGTGGGACACCGCAAAATGCTGGCGGAAATATCTGAGCAAGCGGCTGCGGGCGCACCAGCCCGGAAGGAACGGACGCAAGGTCCGCTACGCCCTGAACAAATTTTCGAGATTGCGGAAGGAGGAAGTGGTCCGCAGGTTGGACGGCCTGCGCAGCGCGGAACCCGGATTGCCGGAAGTCTCGGTCAGGCAGCTCTGCCTGAACACGTTTCTGATCTCCCCGGAATAGGTGGAGATTATTTCTCCCGGTCCTTCTTGTCGTCCTGCCGGTTCTTGAAGGTGATGGAGGCGAGACAGCCCGCCAGGCCGCCGAGAACCACTCCCTTGCCGGGGGCCATCAGGTCCGTGAAGCTGAAGAGATAGCCGATGGCGGCGCCGGCAATGATGCCCTTGGCCAGGACCTCGATCCATTCCATGAACTCTCTTCCGTCGTCATCCATGAGACACCCCGTAGTCGGCTGCGGTTACTGAAAACGAACGGGCGCAAACCCCGTTCTCAACCCGATCAGGCTGCATCATATGACCATAAATACCCCCGGAAGACAAGCAATACCGGGCCTTTCGCCCTCCCGTCACCAGGGCCGTTTTTTTTGCTCATTCTACTTGACTTTGATTCTCAACATCACTATCAAGTTGTTGTCCGGCACGGATGTCGGACGAAACTTTGAGGGAAAATCCATGCTCGATACCATCATCGTAATAGCCATTGTTTGCGTAGCCGCCTATTTCGTGGGCCGCCGCTTCCTGAGGCCCTTCACGAGCAAGCAGGCCTCCTGCGGCTGTTCCGGTTGCGGACAGTCCGGCTCGTGCTGCGGCTCCAGCAAGGACGGACCGGAAAAGTCCGACTGTTGCGGCCCTCGGTAATTTTTTTTGCCATCCAATTGATAACGAATCTCAACTTAACGCTTTTGAGGTAGGTAAAATGGCCCAAGACATGTGTTTACGTAAAGCGAAGGTCAACCAGAAGCTGAAGATCCGGACCGTGACCGCCGAGGGGGAACTCGGCCGCCGCATCCGCGACCTCGGCCTGATCCCCGGCACCGAAGTGACGGTCATCGGCAAGGCCCCCCTGCGGGACCCGGTGGCCCTGCGCCTGCGCGACTTCACCCTGACCTTGCGCAACAGCGAGGCTGACCACATCACCGTCACCCCCCTGGAGGACTAGACACATGGGTAAATACACCATCGGCATCGCGGGCAATCCCAACTGCGGAAAGACCACCATGTTCAACGCCCTGACCGGAGCGCGACAGCATGTGGCCAACTGGCCCGGCGTGACCGTGGAGAAGAAGATCGGCCACATCAATGCGGGCGAGGACTCCATCGAGCTCGTGGACCTGCCCGGCACCTACTCCCTGACCGCCTACACCCAGGAGGAGCTGGTCGCCCGGAACTTCCTGGTGGAGGACCGGCCCCAGGCGGTCATCGACATCATGAACGCCGACGCCCTGGAGCGGAACCTCTACCTGGCCGTCCAGATCCTGGAGCTGGGAGTGCCGCTGATCCTCGGCCTGAACATGATGGACGAGGTCCGCAAGTCCGGCAAGGAGATCGACAGCGCCCGCCTTGAGGAGCTGTCCGGCTGCGCCGTGGTCGAAACCGTGGCCCGCTCCGGCCAGGGCGCCAAGGAGCTGCTCCGGACCACCCTCGAAGTGGCCAAGGCCCAGAAAGGCGACTGGAAGCCCCTGAACATCTCCTACGGCCCGGACCTCGACCCGGTCCTGGACGAGATGGAAAAGCTCATTGAGGAAGCGCAGTTCCTGACCGACAAAGTCCCCGCCCGCTGGGCCGGCATCAAATATCTCGAACGCGACGAGGACGTGATCATAAAGGGCCGGATGGCCAATACCGCCCTGTCGGACAAACTGGAGACCATGGCCCGCGAGGTGGGCGCGCACACCGAGAAGACCCTGAAGATGCGCCCCGACGCCCTCATCGCCGACTACCGCTACGGCTTCATCGCCTCCATGATCAAGGACGTGGTCACCTACCCCGCCTCGAGCGCGGACCGCATAAGCCGCTCGGACGAGATGGACAAGGTCCTGACCCACCGGGTTCTCGGCCCGCTGATCATGCTCGGCATCGTCTACCTCATCTACAAGGTGACCTTTTCCGTGGGCGAAATCCCCATGGGCTGGCTCGAAGCCCTGTTCGGCTGGATGGGCGACACCGCCACCGAACTCATCCCCGAGGGCCATCTCCAGTCCCTGATCGTCTCCGGCATCATCGACGGTGTGGGCGGCGTGCTCGGCTTCGTGCCGCTGATCATGTTCATGTTCCTGATGATCTCGGCCCTGGAAGACTCCGGCTACATCGCCCGCATGGCCTACATGCTCGACCGCGTGTTCAAGATCTTCGGCCTGCACGGCACTTCGGTGCTCCCGTTCATCGTGTCCGGCGGCATCGCGGGCGGTTGCGCCGTACCCGGCGTCATGGCCACCCGCACCCTGCGCTCGCCCAAGGAAAAGCTGGCCACCCTGTTCGTGGCCCCGTACATGACCTGCGGCGCCAAGGTCCCGGTCTTCCTGATGCTGGCAGCCGCCTTCTTCCCCGAGGATTCCGCCACGGTCATGCTGATCATCACCCTGTCCGCCTGGGCCATGGCCATGATCGTGGCCCGCATCCTGCGCTCCACGGTCATCAAGGGCGACTCCACCCCGTTCGTCATGGAGCTGCCGCCCTACCGCATGCCCACCCTCCAGGGCGTGCTGATCCACACCTGGGAGCGCACCTGGGAGTACGCCAAGAAGGCCGGTACCGTCATTCTCGGCATCTCCATCCTGATCTGGGCCATGATGACCTTCCCCGAGCTGCCCGCCGACCGCGTGGCCCAGTTCGAGGCCCAGCGCGCCGCCGCCACCAGCGAGGAGCAGATCACGGAGATCGACAACATTCAGGCCGAGGAGGCCATCCACCACACCATCGCGGGCCGCATCGGCACCGCCCTGGAGCCCGTCTCCCAACTGGCCGGCTTCAACTGGCGCGTGAACATCGCCCTGACCGGCGGCGTGGCGGCCAAGGAAGTCATCGTCTCCACCCTCGGCACGGCATACTCCCTGGGCGAAGTGGACGTCGAGGACTCCCAGCCCCTGGCGGACAAGCTGGTCTCCGACCCGGCCTTCAGCCCTGCCTCGGCCGTCGCCCTGATCGTCTTCACCATGCTCTACGCGCCCTGCTTCGTGACCGTGGTCACCATGGCCCGCGAGTCGAGCTGGAGCTGGGCGGCCTTCAGCGTGGTCGGGTCCACCGGACTGGCCTTCGTCATGGCGGTCCTGGCATTCAACGTATCCAAAGCCTTCCTCTAACCATCACAGCCTCATCCCCCTCAAAGGGAGTCCCTCCGGGGGCTCCCTTCCCTTTTTTCAGGGCCATCGGCCCACGCGGGGCTCTCTTCTTCCCTTTTGCACCGAGATGCCCTATCAGGGTGTTGAAAAATCGAATTCGGCGGCCGTTCAAAAATGGTGAGAGGCTCGGCGCGAAAAAAGTTCAAGGCCGAAGCGTACTTCCCGTACGCGGGGGTTTGCACTTTCTGAAGCATAGCAAAGTCATAAGGTCTTGTACGGCTCGATGACTCGCCTACAATTCACTGAGCGACCCAGGTCGCCGTTTTTCGACAGCCTCTTATCATCGGCACGGCAAAAGGAACCGGTACGTGGCAAAATTCATCATCATCCTCAGGGAACTCGTGCGCGACGCCGCCAGCGCGAGCTACCAGCTGTTCAAGATCATGGTCCCCATCCTGATCCTGGTCAAAATCCTCCAGGAGCTCGACCTGATCAAATACCTGGCCTGGCCGCTCGAACCCGTCATGGGGCTGCTCGGGCTGCCCGCCGAGATGGGACTGGTCTGGGCCTCGGCGATCATCAACAACATCTACACCGGCATGATCGTCCTGGCGCAGCTCTCCGGCGACGCGCCCCTGACCGCGGCCCAGGCGACCATCATCGGCGTGCTCATGCTCGTGGCCCACGGGCTGCCCGTGGAGGCGGCCATTGCGGACCGCTCCGGGGCGCGCTTCCTGTTCCAGTGCTGCTCGCGCATGGTCGGTGCCTTTGTCCTGGCCTGGCTGCTGCACCATATCTACACGGCCACCGGGGCGCTCGACCAACCCGCGGTGATGCTCTTCCAACCCGCCCAGACCGACGCCGCGTCCCTGACCGACTGGGGCGTTGGCCAGCTCCTGAACCTGGCTTCCATCGCCTGCATCATCTTCGTGCTCATGACCCTCATGCGGCTGCTCTCGGCCATCGGGGTCATCGCGCTCATGAACCGGCTGTTGCGGCCCGTGCTCAAGCTCATCGGCATCGGCCCCAAGGGATCGGCCATCACGGTCATCGGCCTGACCATGGGGCTGTCCTACGGCGGCGGGCTGATCATCAACGAGGCGCGCAACGGAACACTGGGCCGCGAGGACATCTTCTATTCCCTGACCTTCATGGGCTTGTGCCACTCGCTCATCGAGGATACCCTGCTGATCATGCTCATCGGCGGGCATATTTCCGGCGTGCTCTGGGGCCGCCTGGCCTTCTCCCTGGTGGCCATGGCGGTCATCGTCCAGGTCGTGCGCCGGTTGCCGGAGCGGTTCCGCTCAACGGTCCTGTGGGCCGACCATCAACCTTCCGCCTGACAAGGAGGACCCATGTCCGATATCAAACTCATCCATACCGAAAAGGCCCCGGCCGCCGTGGGTCCCTATTCCCAGGCCACCGTGTCCGGCGACCTGCTCTTCGTCTCCGGCCAGCTCGGCATCATCCCCGGCGAGGGCAAGCTGGCCGAGGGATTCAAGGCCCAGACCCGGCAGGCCCTGGAAAACCTGAAATCCATCGTCGAGGCCGCCGGTTCCTCTCTGGACAAGGTCCTGGCCGTGGACGTGTTCATCATGGACATGGGCCGTTTCGCGGACCTGAACGCCATCTACGGCGAATACTTCTCCGCCCACAAGCCCGCGCGCGCCGCCATCCAGGTGGCCGGACTGCCCCTGGGCGGACTGGTCGAGTTCAAGTGCACCGCCGTGGTCGGCTAGGGGTGTCGCCCAATCTCCACTTGACAGCACGGAACCCTTGGGGATACCCACTAGGCATGCACAACATCACCGCCCGTTTCTTTTTCTTTTTTAGCTTTTATTACAGGAACGCCTGCGGTCTTGGTGTGCGCTAGTTTGCAAGAATAAGTTTCACAACCACAGAGGCCGCGGGCAAAGTCCGCGGCCTCTTTTTTTTCGGGGCCGCGTCCCGGGCAACAAAGGAGCAAGCCATGCATCTCGGAAAAGCCATTCGTCTGGAACGGATCATGAACCGCAACAACGGCCGGACCATCGTGGTCCCCATGGACCACGGCGTGACCGTCGGCCCCATCTACGGCATCGTGGACATGCGCGAGGCCGTCAACCAGGTGGCCGAAGGCGGCGCCAACGCCATGCTCATGCACAAGGGCATCCCCCGCTGCTCCCACCGCGCGGGCGGCAAGGACATCGGCCTGATCATCCACCTGTCCGCCTCCACCTCGCTCTCCCCCTTCCCCAACGCCAAGACCCTGGTCGGCACCGTGACCGACGCCCTCAAGCTCGGCGCGGACGCCGTGTCCGTGCACGTCAACCTGGGCGACGAGACCGAGCCGCAGATGCTCGCGGACCTCGGCGCGCTCTGCTCCGAGGCCTCCGAATGGGGCATGCCGGTGCTGGCCATGATGTACGCGCGCGGCCCCAAGATCCAGAACGAGTATGACGAGAGCGTGGTCGCTCACTGCGCCCGCGTGGGCGTGGAGCTCGGCGCGGACATCGTCAAGGTCAACTACACCGGCGACCCCGAGTCCTTCTCGCGCGTGGTGGACGGCTGCTGCGTGCCGGTGGTCATCGCGGGCGGCCCCAAGCTCGAAAGCGAGCGCGACCTGGTGCAGATGGTTTACGACTCCATCCAGGCGGGCGGCTCCGGCCTGTCCGTGGGCCGGAACATCTTCCAGCACCCCACCCCGGCCAAGATCGTGGCCGCCCTGAACAAGGTCGTGCACGAGGACTGGAGCGTGGACGCGGCCATGGAGCTGCTCTAGGCTCTCGACGATCCTTTGGGGAGGCGGAACCGCGCCGCCTTCCCAAAGGATTTGCGTCGGCCCGGCCTATGGCCAGGCCGGAACGCGGACGCGCGTCAAGACCGGGTTCCCTCGGAAACCGCGTGTTCGGATTCGCCTGCTGCGTGAATGGGGAACCGTTTTCGGGTGGGATCAGTCTTCGAATTCGACCTGGACCGTATCCAGGTAATGGCGCAGGGTGTCCACGCCTTGCAGGACCCCTTCGGGGTCTCGGGCCAGGGCGGCTTGCTCGATGGCGTGGCCTATGGGCCCCATGGCCTTGAACCCGTAGCCGCTGCCCGTCCCCTTGACCGTGTGGCCGAGACGGACCAACTCGTCGAAATCAGCATTGTCCAGGGCGGCGCGCATCGATTCGATATCCTGGCGGGCGACGTCGAAAAAACGCTCCAGGAGCGTTGCCAGATCTGACGGGATCCGCTCGGTAATCGGAAAGTCGGCCATGGGAAATCCTTGGTGCAGAATGATGCACTTGGTTGAACATGTGATGATTCGACTTTATAATTTGGCGGACACTATGTTCCTGTTCAAAACTGTCAATTATAATTATCATCACAAAGAAATGACACGAACCCTCGCACTGCTCCCGCTCTTCCTGTCCCTCATCCTGGCGGCCTCCTGCTCCCGGTACGACGCCGTGCGCATAGCCCGTGCAGCGGCCACCGGCAATCCGGCGGCAGCGGCGGAGGCCCTGGCCCGGGACAAGGCCATCGGCTACGCCACCAACCCAGCCGCCATCGGCAGCGACCTGAAGAACTTCCAGAAGCTGGTCGAGACCTTCGTCAAGGCGGTGACCGGCGTCTGGGGCGAGAAGGACGCGCGGGTGCCGGAGCCGAAGCAGTACGTCAAATACACCCAGAACTACCTGTCCAGGGCGAGCGTGGACTTCGACGCCGGAGTCGTCACCGTGGAGACCGTGGACCAGGAAACCCCGGAAAAGAGCCTGCGCAACGCCATCGTCACCACCCTGCTCACCCCCGGCGACCCGCGCGCCGTGGACCTCTATTCGGCCAAGACCGTCAAACTCGGCGACACGCCCTTCCTGCTCGGCGAGGTCAAGGACACGGACGGCCACGACATCCGCTGGGAGTGGCGGGCCGGGCGGTACGCCGATCACCTCATCGGTACGGCGCTCAAGACCCGCAAGGTCAAGGGCAAGACCGCCCGCTCCGTGACCTTCCCCATGGTCAGGGATCACCTGAACATCCGCGCGGCCAAATACCGCGAGCTGGTGGAAGGGGCGGCCGAACGGTTCGACATCAGCCGCAATCTGATCTACGCCATCATGGTGGTGGAGTCGGACTTCAACCCGTTCGCGGTCAGCTCGGCAATGGCCGTGGGGCTGATGCAGGTGGTCCCGGCCACGGCGGGCAGCGACGTGTATCGGTTCCTGAACAACAAGGCGGGCGAGCCCACGCGCGAATTCCTGTTCGAGCCGCCCCACAACGTGACCTACGGGACCGCCTACCTGCACCTGCTGGACACCCGGTTCCTGGGCGAGGTGAAGGACCCGGTGTCCCGCGAATACTGCGTCATCGCCGGATACAACGGCGGGGCCGGGTCCGTGCTGCGGACCTTCGACAAGGACAGGACAAGGGCGGCCCGGAAGATCAACGGGCTGCCGCCCGGCGAGGTCTACGAGACCCTGCGCGCCAACCTTCCCCACGCCGAGACCCGGCGCTATCTTGGCAAGGTTCTTGAAGCCAAGAAGCAATTCGTCAACTTCTAGTCACGGCAGATCATGGATTTTCAGCAACTCGTCAACTCCCTGCGGGAGCAGCTCTCCCTGCTCGCCGACCTCCTCGCCCCCGGCGCGAACCCGGACCTCCTGCGCTATGCGGCGGCCGGGGTGCTGGGCGTGCTCGCCCTGCTCCTGCTGCTGCTCGGCCTGCGGCTGCTGCGCCGCCCCAAGCGCAACTCCCCGTCCACCCGGACCTCCATCCCGCGCACCCTGCAGGAACGCGGCGTGGTCCTGGACGTGCTGGCCGGGCCGGACGACGAGGTCGTGTCCGTTCGTTGCGTGATCACCTCGGCCAAATCCGGGAAGATCAAGTGCGAGATCATAGAGCGGCTCGACGTCATCCGCACCCGGCCCGGCTCCGACCTGGTCTGCGTGTTCGCGCCCATGAAGACCCGCGACGGGCGCATCAACTCCTTCACCGCCACCCTGGTGGAATCGGACCGCCAGGGGCGCAACCCGGAACGGCTGGTCCTGGCCGGTCCCACGGACTACGCCCTGATCCCGCGCCGCAAGCACCAGCGCAAGCGCGTGGCCGACCAGCAGTTCATGCGGGTCAAGCTGTGGGCCGCCGCGCCAGAGACCGCCGAGGTCGCCTTCGAGGACGCCGCCCCGGACATCGCGGTCAATTCCTTCTCGACCAACTCGCCCGACCAGGGGGCCAACGCGGTCATCAACATCTCGGACGGCGGCATCGGCCTGTCCGTGCTCAACCGGCTGGTTCCCGAGACCTGCGCGCCCGAGACCCCGGTGGTCCTCAACCTGTTCATGTTCAATTTCAAGGAAAAGACCTTCAGGCCCTTCTGGTATGCGGGGGCGGTCCGGTCCATGGAAGAAGGACGCCCCGGCTTCACGCGCCTGGGCATCGAGTTCACGGCCACCGCCGTGAGCGACCGGGAGTCAGGCCGCCTGAATTGGATCAATCTGTAGGGGAAGCGGCTACCCGCCGAGAATATCCCGGCGCACCCAGCGCTCGAACTCGTCCACCCGGTCCACGAGGTTGAACCCGGACCGGCAAGCGTCCAGGCTGGCCCGTTTCAGACCGTCGAGCCGTGCCGGCTCCATGGCCAGCAGCCGCTCCAGGCGCACGCGAAACGCTTCGGCTCCGCCCTCGGTCTCCACCAGGAAGTCGTCCAGGGAATCGGGCCAGATTTCACGCACCCCGCCGATATCCCGCGACACGGGAATCAGTCCGGCGGCCATGGCCTCCAGCAGGGAGTTGGGCATGCCTTCGCTCATGGAGGGCAGCAGGAACACGTCCGCACCGGCCAGGTGTTCGGCCACCTCGGTCGAAAAGCCGTGCCAGAACAGGTCGCCGCGCGCCTCCATGGCCCGGTAGCGCTCCCGGAGCGCATCCAGGACCCCGCCCGTACCCACCACATCGTAGCGGAACGACCCGGCCGGGAAAGTCTCCAGGGCGTCCAGCACAAAGGCGTGGCCCTTGTCGTGGTTGACCTGGCTGGTGGAGATGAGCTTGAGCGGGCCGGGCTGGACGGGCCGGATGTCGACGGCCGGGCGCTTGGCGTTGCGGATGATCTTGACCCGCTCCCGCGGGATGAACGGCAGCTCCTTGAGGACGCCGTTGGCCACGCTCCGGCTGGGGCAGAGCATCCAGGGACGGATGAATTTCAGGAGCAGGACGAGCTTCGGTTCGGCCACCATGTCGCGGGGCATGCCCACGCGCTGGATCACCGGGATGCCGAGCAGTCGGGCGGCCACGCCGCCGATGTTCATGTCCTTGCCCACGTTGCAGACCACCACGTCCGGGCGGGTGCGCCGGAAGGCGGCCATGAACCGGCCGATGCTCACCGGGTTGAAGTCGAACCCGAACCCGGCGCGTCGGGCCTCCGCGCCCACGCCGCGCAACGCCTCCACAAAGACCTCCTGCCGCGCGTAGGCGCTGGCCGTGTGGCCGCGAGCGATCAGCTCGCGGACATAGTCCACGGTCCAGGTCTTGACCCCGCCCCATTTGCGCGTGGAGTTGACGAAAGCGATGAGCATGGCGATCCCGTTGAATGGTCTGTGAAAGGTCCCCCGGAGGGACAACTGTCAATGGCCCGAATCGGCCCCGTAGTCAAATCTTTCGTCCCGCGACCCCGAAACGCGGACGCGAAAAAGCCCCGGTCCGGGGACCGGGGCTGGATACTCGTCGGCCGGAAGATCAGCCTTTCTTGTTCACGAACCGCTCCTTGGCCAGCCGGGGCACGTTGCCCGCGCCGAAGCTGTAGCCCGCGATGCGGCGGTTCTGTTTCTTCATGCTCTTGAGGTCGTTGCCCAGGGTCTCCCTGAGCCTCCTCGCTTCACCGGTAATCTTGTCGTGCAGAGATTTCATCTCCACAAGCTTGTCGGCCAGCAACGCAAGGTTCTCCCTGGACAGGCCGAACACCACCTCGTCCAGGATCTGCTCCCTGGTCCGGGCGAACTTCTCGGCCTCGTACACATCCCCCGCCACCAGGGAATCGAGTTCCCGGCGGCCGATGGACATGGCTTCGTCCAGCATCCTGCTGCGCTCCGACATATCTACTTCTTGTTCTTGCGGATGTCGTCGCGAAGGAACTTGATGACCTTTTTCCATTTCTCCACCGCGGGCAGGAATTCGTATTCGAGCAGTGTCGGCCAGCAGGATCCAGTCCTCGTTCTCCAGCACTGTGCTCATCTCGGTGAACATGTCGTTGAACTCCTCGGCGCTCTCCAGGTACGCCTCGTTGTCCTTGAGGGAGTACTCGTCGCGCAGGATGCCGATCATGTTCAGGAAGTTGCGCATGACGTCGATGAGGTCCTGGTAGGTCTCCAGGGCTTCGGCGTCGTCGGCCTGGCGGAACAGGGCCGCCACGCGCTTGCCGCCCTCGCTCATGATGTTCACGACCTTGTACAGCTCCAGGGTGATCTCCACGGCCATGTCGTCGGTGGCCATGGTGGTGATCTCCACGGACTCCACCTCGGCCATCTCGATGTCCTCGGCCTGGTGGGGATAAATTTCGGTGAACGGCTCGTTGTTGACCATGACGTCGGTCACGATGCGGTCCTCAAGATGCCCGTCCTCGACCACCTTGTTGAAGACCTGCTCCAGGTTTTCGAAGTTCTGGGCGCCGATGTCGTACTGTTTTCCGTCTATGATGATCATTTGATCTCCTCCGCGAGTGGATAAAATTTGCCGATTGAACCGGTGTTCCCCGGGACTTTCAAAATTCATGCCGATACGGCAACTTCAGCCAGGAGCGCGTCCAGAAGCGCTCCGTGGCGCTCGGCCACGCCCAGCAAAGAGGCCAGGTCCTCGCCGTTCCGTTGGCTCTCGAACATCCACAATAATGCAATAACTTTCAAGCTATTATCCGAAGAAAGGATATTTTGGAACCGCTGCCAGGAGGCCAGGAACTTGGTCTTGGCCTGGGGACGCGGGTTGGTCGCCAGGAGCATGCCCTGCTGTCGCAGCAGGAAAAGCATGTCCCGCGCGGTCGTCAAAGTTTTGGACAGCCGCTCACGCATGGCCGGGCCGAGCTTGGCGCCCGTCCCGGTGGGGCCGTTGCCCGGAACCGAGTCGAGGAAGGACCGGAAGTGCTCACGCTGGACCGCGATCCAGGCGGCCCGGTCCGTTGCATCGTGGCCGGAGAGCGGGGCCAGCTCCATGAACCCGTCCGGCGCGGTGCGGGTACGCCACAGCCTCGCGCCGGGCGCGGGATCGGGGTCGGTCCCGTCCAGCAGGGACGCTGCGCAGCGGAACATGGCCTCCGGGGTGACCGCCTCGCGGCACGCCTCATGGTTGGGGCACTCCCTGCCGAACTCGCAGGGATGGCAGTCCATGTCCGGTTCCAGGCAGATGTTGCCCGCCCGGTACGGCCCGGTGTCCCAGGGCTGTGCCGTGGCCAGGAAGACCGCGCACAGCGGCACGCCCAACCCGGCGGCCAGGTGCATGGTCCCGGTGTCGTTGGTCAGCAGCAGGCGGCAGCGGGTCAGGACGCCGGCCAGCCCGGTCAGGGAGGTGGCGCCCATGAGATTCAGGTGGGGGAAGTCCGCGCCCGCCGCGAACCGCTCGCCCAGCGCGCGCTCGCCCTTTGTCCCCAACAGCACCGGGGTCAGGCCGTATCGCTCGTGAAGCCTGCGCGCGGTCTCGATGAAGTGGGCGACCGGCCAGCGCCGCCGGTCCTCGCTCGCCCCCAGTTGCAGGGCGGCGTACCCGTGATCGCAGTCCGGCAGCAGCTCTGTCGCCTGGGCCTGCGCCTCGGGGGCTGGCGCGGCCAGGGCCAGGGAGTTGCCCTCCCGGTCCAGCCCGGCGGCCCGGCGGAACAGGTCGCAGACGTTGAACGGGCTGGCACCCCGGTTGGCCCCCGCCATCTGGAGGAACGCGGCCCAGGAGGAGGTGTCGGCGTTGAAGCCGAACTCGTCCACGGAGAACCCCGCGGTCCGGCCGGAGGCCGGGGTGAGGTCGAAGGCCAACAGCCGCGAGGCCACGGACGGGGTCAGGTTCACGGTCAGGTCCGGCGTGAACGCCGCAAAAATCTCCTGCCGGTAGGCCGCGACGTCGCGCACGGCCAGCCGCCAGTCGCCGTCCAGCGCGGCGAGCAGCCCAGCCCCGTTCAGCGGGAAGACGCGGTCCACCCCGTCCAGCAGCGTGGCCGCCGAGGCGAAGTTGGACAGGCAGGCCAGCCCCACGCGCGCGCCCCGGCTGCGAAAGCCGGTGATCACGGGCTGGGTCTGGATCAGGTCGCCGAAGCGGGTCAGGTTGATGATCAGGACGTTCACGATCCTTATTCCTTATACATGAAGGCAGCCCCCGTCGAAAAAACGGCGGGACAGCATGGTATTGCAAAAAGGGAGCCGAATCAGAGGCCGGTGCCCGCCTGGACCAGCCGGACGAGCTTCTCCACGGCGTGGATGGCATCCTTGAGGGCTTGCCGCTCACCGTTGTCCAGGGCCGCCGGGTTGACGTAATTGTGCGGGGGAATCCCCTCCCGGTCGCAGGCCAGGCCGATCTCCAGCCGCTTGCGCTGGAGGTATTCCCAGCCGTCCAGCAGGGCCTGGCCGTGCCGGTCGGAGACGTGCCCCTTCTCGGCCAGGGCGCGGATGCGCTCGCAGGTGTTGGCCGGGTGCACGTCGTGTTTCAGGGAGAGGATGCGCGCGCTGTTGGTCAGATGCGCCAGCACGCTGTTCTTGATGTTCAGGAACCCCTGCCAGCGCCCCTCGCGCTCGGTCACGAACGCGCCGAAAAAAGTCAGCGGCAACCGGTAGTCGGTCAGCTCGCGGATGAGCAGGGACAGGGCGATGGGCTTGGTGCGCACATACTCCCACAGCCGCTCGCGCATGCGCCGGACCTCGTCCTCGGCCCCGAACAGGGCCTTGAAGTCGAGAATCAGGCCGGACTGCCAGGGTCCCTTTTCCGCGGGGTTGGCGAGCCAGCTGGTCAGCCGCTCCAGCCAGGTGTCGAAATCGCCGCGCCACTCCGGGTTGGAGACCATGACCCCGCCCTCGCACAGGGCCAGGCCCGAGCCGTCCAGGGCGAGGACGATGGACTGGGTGCAGTCGTCCACCTCGTCGGGGTCCACCGGGACCGGAATGAGCAGCCCGTTGTCCTGGTCGGAGCCGGGGACGTGTTCCCCGCGCCCGCCGGAGCCGAACTCCAGGAAGGTACACTCCCGGAGCCAGGGGTATTCCAGGGCGTGGGCCTCCAGCACCGCCCGGACCACGTCCCGGTTGAGCAGGGTCAGACGCTTGCAGGTCTCTTCGGCGGACGCGCCCCGGTCCAGCCAGTCCCGGACCAGCTCCAGCCGGGTGCGCCGGATGCCCGCCAGCCGACCCTCGCGGGCCATGACGAGCAATTCGTCCGAAAGCCCGCTCGGAACCCACTTTTCGCCGTTCATGGACGGTCTGTCGTCGAAATCCATGCCCAAACACCCGCTCCGTGACCGAAAAGTTGACCGTTGACCGGATGAATACGCCCGTTCGCCGCGCGGCCGACGGGAGGGGTTCCCGCGACCGCAGGAGTTTGACCGCTTACCTGAAAACGCATGCACCCTTCATTTTCACTACGTTAAAAGGGGTCCAACGGCAAACTTTCAAACCGTAACGGGGGTAACAATGGATCAGATCGAAAGGATTCGTAAACGGCAACTCAAATTCGCCCTGGGCGTCGGCATTCCCTATTTCGCCTTCGTCATCGGCACCTTCCTGCTCGTCTATCTGGCGGGGGCGGCGGTATCCAAGGTCAGCATCCTGGGATTCCCCCTGCACTACTGGCTGGTGGCCATCGCCATCTACCCCATCACCTGGGGACTGTTCATCTGGTACGTGAACAAGGCCAATACCATAGAAGACGAGATCGCCGAAGCGGTCGAAGGAGAATAAGATGGAACTCGGATACCAGATACCGGTCACGGCCCTGCTGCTCATCGGCTGCATGCTGGCCTTCACCGTGGTCACCACCTTCATGTTCCGAAGTCAGAAAACTTCGGCGGACTATTACCTGGCCGGGCGCAAGGTCAATTCCTTCATCAACGCCTCGGCCATCTCCTCGGACTACCTCTCCGCCGCCTCGTTCCTCGGCGTGGCGGGCGTGGCCTTCCTGTTCGGCTTCGACGGCATCATCTACGCCCTGGGCTTCTTCGTGGGCTACATCGCCCTGCTCCTGTTCCTGGCCTCGCCCCTGCGCAAGTTCGGGCGCTACACCGTGCCCGACTTCGTGTCCGAGCGGTTCCACTCCAAGCGGCGCGCGGGTCCTCGGCGTGGTCGGCGTGCTCTTCATCTCGCTGTTCTACATGGCCCCGCAGATGCTCGGCGCGGGCAAGGTCATGGGGCTGCTCCTGAACCTGGAGTACTCCACGTCCATCATCATCATCGCCTGCATCATCACCTTCTACGTCACCGTGGGCGGCATGAAGGCCACCACCGTCAACCAGCTGGTCCAGTTCTGGATCCTGTTCGGCGCCATGTTCCTGCTGGCCTTCATCCCCTTCATCATAAAGGGGTACACCTACACCGACGTGGTCAAGTTCCTGTCCGAATTCAAGGGGACCGTTCCCATCTCCGGCAAGGAGTTCGACGGCGCGGCCTACACCAGCCCGGCCTACTGGCTGACCAGCCTCAAGGACACCCTGTCCCTGCTCCTGGCGCTCATGTTCGGCACCGCCGGCCTGCCGCACATCCTGGTGCGCTTCTACACCGCCCCGGACGGCAAGGCCGCCCGCAGGACCGTCATCTACGTGCTTTTCCTGATCGGCATGTTCTACATCCTGAGCCCGTACGTGGGCCACGTCATCCGCTACGTCTTCCTGCAGGGCGAAGCGCTCGGCGTCTCCCCGCACCTGATGCAGTGGCTGGCCGACAACGGCAAGAACCTGGCCGTGCCCGTGGCCGGATCGTACTTCGGCGGGCAGATCCTGCTCGGCATCGTGGTCGCCGGGGCCTTCGCGGCCATCCTGTCCACCGTGGCCGGGTTGATCATCGCCTGCGCCGGGGCCATCGGCCACGACCTGGTGGTCAACGTGTTCAACCCGAACATGCCCGAACGGTCCCGCGTGACCGTGGCCCGCGTGGCCTCCATCGGCGTCGGCCTGCTCGGGATTCCCCTCGGGTTCTGGGCCGAGTCCATGCAGATCGCCATCCTCGTGGGACTGGCCTTCGCCATCGCCGCCTCCACCTTCTTCCCCGTCCTGGTCATGGGCGTGTGGTGGCCGAAGATGACCGAAAAGGGCGCCTGCGCCGGGCTGGTGGTCGGCATCGTCGGCTCCTTCGCCATGATCCTCGGCAAGTCCATGCTCCCCCACTTCCTGCAATACAACAACCCCGGCGGGTTCGTCATGATCCTGTCCTTCGCCGCCATCTACATCGTCTCCAAGATGGAGTACGCCTCGCGCGGCGAAGCGGCCATCCCGCCGGACACCATGGAGGTCATGGCCATCCTCCACGGTCCTGAAAAGGCCTAAACCCAAGACTCCTTCCTCTCCACGTGACCCGGGGGCGGGACCGGCCGGGACCGGTTCCGCCCCCCCATTTTTTGCGCCGGCCGACCGCAGCGCGAAACCGGCCCGCGTTCACGCCGCTTGACAGCCGGGGACGCGATGCCTACCTAATGGTCCACAACAAACCAAGGAGTCACCCACATGAGCTACGACATTCGCCTGGTCAAACTGATCGGGGGCGAGATGGTGGTCGGCAACATCGCCGACGACTTCATCGAGGAACCCGCCATTCTCCAGGTCATGCCCACCCAGCAGGGCACCCAGATGATCCTGCTGCCGTACGGATATCCCTTCGACCAGGAAATGCACGGCAAAATTTCCATGAAACACGTCCTCTTCGAATACAAGAACTGCCCCGAAGAGCTGAAGAACAAATACATCGAGGCCAAGACCAACATCTCCCTGTCCTCCGGCGGCCTGGACCTCTCCGGCGCCATGGGCGGCGGCATGGGCGGCGGCGGAGGCCTTGATCTCGGCTAGCCCACCGGCACGAAACCTGCTATCCCGGACGGGGCCGGTTCACTGGAGCCGACCCCGTTTTTCACGTTCACAGGACTCCCCCGACAAATGAAAGAACTGCTGCCCATCCTCCCCCGCCCCTCCCGCTACATCGGCAGCGAATGGGGCGCCGTGTTCAAGGACCCGAAGACCGTCACGGTACGCTGCGCCCTGGCTTTCCCGGACATGTACGAGGTGGGCATGTCCTATCTCGGCCAGAAGATCTTGTCCGAATGCCTCAACGCCCACCCGCAATTCTGGGCCGAGCGGGTCTTCACCCCGGACGAGGAGGCGGCCGCCATCCTGCGCGAGCACGCCGTCCCCCTGGCCACCCTGGAGTCCGACACGCCGCTGGCGGAGATGGACGTCATCGGGTTCAGCCTGACCCACGAGCTCTGCTACACCAATATTCTCTACATGCTCGACCTGGCCGGACTGCCCCTGCGAAGCGCGGACCGGGACGAGTCCCACCCGCTGATCGTGGCGGGCGGCGGCGCGGCCTTCAACGCCGAGCCCGTGGCCCCGTTCTTCGACGCCATGGTCCTCGGCGACGGCGAGGAGGCCATGCCCGCGCTGCTCGGCGCGGTGGAGCGGGCCAAGGCCGACGGGCTGTCCCGCGCCGAACTGCTCCGGTCCCTGACCGATATCCCCGGCCTGTACGTCCCGTCCTTCTTCGAGGACCAGGGACCGGGCAAGCCGCTGAAGCCGCTGCTCGCGGGCTACGAGTCCGTGGAGAAGGCGGTGGTGGACGACCTCGACCGGGCCGCCTTCCCCAAGGGGCAGGTCATCCCCTTCGGCGCAATCCACGACCGGCTGACCATGGAGATCGCGCGCGGCTGCACCCGAGGCTGCCGGTTCTGCCAGGCGGGCATGATCTACCGACCGGTGCGCGAGCGGTCGCTGGACGGGCTGCACGCCATCCTGACCGACGGGCTGGCCGAGACCGGCTACGAGGAGACCTCCATGCTCTCCCTGTCCACCGGCGACTTCTCCGGCCTGGACACCCTGTTCACCCGCAGCTTCGACAAGTGCGCCTCGGAACAGATCGCCATCTCTCTGCCCTCCCTGCGGGTCGGCTCCCTGTCCTCCCCAATCATGGAGCGCATCTCGTCCATCCGCCGCACGGGCGCGACCCTGGCCCCGGAAGCGGGCAGCCAGCGCATGCGCGACGTGATCAACAAGGGCGTGGACGAGGCCGGGCTGCTGGACCACGTCCGGCTGCTCTTCGAAAACGGCTGGCAGGGGGTGAAGCTCTATTTCATGATCGGGTTGCCCACCGAGACCGACGAGGACCTGGACGCCATCCTGGACCTCTGTCTCAAGGTGCGCGACGCGGCCGGGCGGCACATCAAGCGGCTCCAGGTCACGGCGGCGGTCTCGCCCTTCGTGCCCAAGCCGCACACCCCGTTCCAGTGGGAGCCGCAGATTCCCCTGGACGAGATCTACCGGCGCATCGCCTACCTGCGCGACATCTTCCGCCCGCACAAGCGCATTTCCATCAAGTACCACGAGCCGGAAATGACCTCCCTCGAAGGCGTGTTCTCGCGCGGCGACCGCCGGTTGGCCGAGGTGGTGGAGCTCGCCTACCGCAAAGGCGCGCTCTTCTCCAGCTGGAAGGACCACCTGCGGCTTGCGCCATACCGCGAGGCCATGGAGGAGGCCGGGCTGAACTGGGACGAGTACATCGGCCCGCGCGACCCGGACGGGCCGCTGCCGTGGGACCATCTGTCCAGCGGCCTGACCAAGCGGTTCCTGCTCAAGGAGCGCGAGCGCGCACTGACGGGCAAGATCACCGAGGACTGCCGCTACGGGGCGTGCCGCAACTGCGGCGTGTGTCAGTTCGACGGCAAGGTCTCCACCCTGGCCGGACAGGCCGGGGACAAGGACCTCCGACCCAGGCTGGTCTTTCCGCAGCGCGACCAGGAGGCCGAACAGCCCCCCTACTCCGTGGAGACCCCGGACCTGACCGGCAAGGCGGTCCACTACCGCATCTGGTTCGAGAAGACCGGCCCGGCCGCCTTCCTCAGCCAGCTGGAGTTGCAGGCCGTGTTCGAGCGCGCCTTCCGCAGGGCCGGGCTGCCCATGACCTTCTCCGCCGGGTTCCACCCCATGCCGAGGCTCTCCTTCGGCAAGGCCCTGCCCGTGGGCGTGGAGAGCCGGTGCGAGTGGATCAACGTCTTCCTGCGCGAATACTTCCGCCCCGCCGAGGTCGTCGAGCGGCTGGGACGCAGCATGCCCAAGGGGTTGGCCCCGTACAAGGCCGAGCCGCTGTCCATGGGCCGCAAGCAGTCCCAATCCGTGGAGGAAACCTTCGAGCTGCGCTTCGCCGGCGACCATGAGCGCCGCGCGGAGCAATGGCGCGAATTCATGGCTTCGAGCGAACATTTGATCGAGAAGACCACCAAGAAGGGCAAGCCCAAGCAGGTGGACATCCGGCCCATGGTCAAGGCCATGGCCGAGACCGGAGAAGGGATCGCCCTGACCCTGGACTGGCGGGAGCAGTACATGAGCCCGCTGGCCCTGTGTACCGAGGTCATGGGCGACGCCGGGCTGCTCGATTTCTCCCTGACCAAGACCGGCCAGGCATTCGAGGCCGGAGACGGCACCGGGGCCTAGTCGAACCACCCCTTGGGCGGCCCCACGGACACGGTCACCTGGCGGTAGACCACCATCTCGCCCCCGCCCGCGGGGACCATGCGCACGAGCACGTCGCACGCGCCGCCCGTCAGGCCGGTGAACAGGTAGCGCGCCCTGGCCTCGCCGTCGTCGTCATATTCCAGGTAGCGCTCCATGCGCAGGATGGACGGGTCGAAGAACGCGCCCGAAATGCGGTATCCCTTGGCCAACGGGCGGATCACGTCCAACGCGAAAACTTCGTTCTCCTCGACGTTCAGGGCTGACGCGTATTCGTTGTCCAAAACAAGCGTTTCAACAGGCTCCAGACCGCCGTCAACAGAAGAAGAACCGGCACACCCACTCAGTGCCAGAACAAAAACCGCGCAAATGGCAAAAATGCCGACTTTTCTGAACAAGATTCGTCCTCCGCACCTCTTCACCAATCGCATTACTCTATTGTTAAAACCGGGCGAAGAGTGTATGAATGTTTCGCTTTCGTCCGATGAATCTAAGCCTCCGCCGGGGATTGACGCAACCCCCGAGGGGAGTGATTTTGTCGGACGCCGCACCCCACCGGGTGCATGAGAGGTATGGAACGCGCCTGTGTTTGGCGCAACTTGTTAAATCCATGGAGGAACCATTATGAAAATGTCGACGTTCAAAGCCGCCGGCAAACTCTCCCTGCTCGCTCTCACTCTGCTCGTAGCCGCCCTTCTGCTGGTCGGTTGCGGTGGCGAGGAGAAGAAAGAGGCAGCCGAGAAAGCCGAACCCGCTGCCCCTTCCAAAGTCACCCTCAAGCTCGCCATGGACGCCGACCCGGTCTCCCTGGACCCCCACGTCCAGCTTTCCGGCGGCATGCTCCAGTACGCCCACATGGTTTTCGATCCCCTTGTCCGCTATGACAAGGACATGAATTTCGTGCCGCGCCTGGCCGAAAGCTGGGAGCGCATCGACGACCTGACCATGCGCTTCCATCTGCGCAAGGGCGTCAAGTTCCATTCCGGCAACGACTTCACCGCCGAAGACGTGGCCTTCACCCTGGACCGCCTGAAGAAGTCCGACGACTTCAAGGGCCTCTTCGAGCCGTTCGTCGGCGCCGTGGTCGTGGACGCCAACACCGTGGACCTGGTCACCAAGAAGCCTTACGGCCTGGTGCTCAACATGGCCACCTACGTGTTCCCCATGGACAAGAAGTTCTACACCGGCACCGACGACAAGGGTAAGGAGAAGGACCTGATCATCAAGACCGACTACTCCTTCGCCAACGAGAACGAGTCCGGCACCGGTCCCTTCGTGGTCACCAGCCGCGAGCAGGGCGTGAAGACCGTCTTCACCCGCTTCGCCGACTACTGGAACAAGGACACCGGCAACGTCGAGGAGATCGTCCTCTCCCCGATCAAGAACGACGCCACCCGCACCGCCGCGCTGATGTCCGGCGACGTGGACTTCGTGATGCCCGTTCCTCCGCAGGATCTGGACCGCATCAAGTCCACCGAGGGCCTGTCTCTCGTGACCATGTCCGGCTCCCGCATCATCACCTTCCAGCTGAACCAGAAGCGTAACCCGGCCTTCGCCGACGCCAAGGTCCGCCTGGCCATGGCCTACGCCTACGACAACCAGGGCGTGGTCGAGAAGATCATGAACGGTTTCGCCACCGCCGCCGGCCAGATGTCCCCCAAGGGCTACGCCGGCCACAAGGAAACCCTGACCCCGCGCTATGACCTCGAAAAGGCCAAGGCGCTGATGGCCGAGTCCGGCTACCCCGACGGTTTCGAGGCGACCATGATCGCCCCCAACAACCGCTACGTGAACGACGAGAAGATCTCCGAGGCCTTTGTCTCCATGATGTCCAAGATCGGCATCAAGATCTCCCTGAAGACCATGCCCAAGGCGCAGTACTGGGATCAGTTCGACGCCATGGCCGCCGACATCCAGATGATCGGCTGGCACTCCGACACCGAGGACTCCGGCAACTTCTACGAGTTCCTGTCCATGTGCCGCAATGCCGAGACCGGCTACGGCCAGTACAACTCCGGCAACTACTGCAACGCCAAGGTCGACGAACTGACCCTGGCCGCCCAGACCGAGACCGACCCGGCCAAGCGCGCCGCCGATCTGCAGGAAGTCGAGCAGATCCAGTACGACGAAGCCGGCTACATCCCGCTGCACTGGCAGAACCTGTCCTGGGCCTCCAAGTCCAACATGAACACCGAAGCCATCGTGAACGTCATGAACTTCCCGTACTTCGGCGACTTGGTGATCAAGTAGCGCCCGCGCGGCTTGCATTCACACTGAAATAACACTAAAGGGGAACCCCGGCCTGGCCTGGGTTCCCCTTTATACAAGTTGCGGTCCGAAACGGGCGGAGTCTCGCCCCGAGCCTGACACCGGCACACAATCCCGTGGCCGGCTAACATAAACGTCAACGAGTCAACATGTTTGCATTCACCGTCAAACGAATCCTGCAAGCCGTGGTGGTCATGCTGGTCATCAGTTTCATCGGATTCGCCATCAAGCACAATTTCGGAGACCCGATCCGCGACCTCGTGGGCCAACGGGTCACGGCGGCCGAACGGTCCGAAATCCGCGACCGGCTCGGCCTGAACGACCCGTTCCCCATCCAGTACGCCCGGTTCCTGCGCGACGCCCTGCACGGCGACCTGGGCCAGAGCTATTTCTTCAAGAAGCCGGCCACCGAGGTCATCGTCAAGAAGGCTCCGGCCACCCTGGAACTGGTCTTCTGCGCGGCCATGATCATCGTGGTCCTGTCCATTCCGCTCGGCATCTACTCGGCCATCAAGCCGAAGAGCCTGCTCTCGCGGTTCATCATGGGCGGCTCCATCGTGGGCGTGTCCATGCCGGTCTTCCTCACGGCCATCCTGCTCATCTACATCTTTTCCGTGGAGCTCCACTGGTTGCCCTCCTACGGCCGGGGCGAGACCGTGCTGCTCTTCGGCTGGTGGGACAGCGGCCTGGTGACCCTGGACGGCATCAAGCACCTGATCATGCCCTCCATCGCCCTCTCCTCCATCATGCTCCCGCTGTTCATCCGCCTCATCCGCTCCGAGATGATGGAAGTCCTGGAGAGCGAATACGTCAAGTTCGCCTGGGCCAAGGGACTCAAGCCGCGGCGCGTGTGGCTGGTCCACGCCTTCAAGAACACCCTGCTCCCGGTCATCACTGTGGGCGGCGTCCAGCTCGGCATCATGGTGGCCTTCACCATCCTGACCGAGACGGTCTTCCAGTGGCAGGGCATGGGCTCCATGTTCATCGAGTCGGTGGAGCGCTCCGACACCTCGCTGATGGTCGCCTACCTCGTCTTCGTGGGCATCGTCTTCGTGCTGGTGAACACGCTGGTGGACATCATCTACGGCCTCGTCAACCCGACCGTGCGCGTCGCAGGGAGGCAATAGCATGAAAACCCGCTGGCAACGCTTCAAAGAATCCTACATGCTCTACAGCTTCCTGCGCGACCCCATGGCGGTGACCTGTTTCGCCGTGCTGGCCGTGCTCTTCCTGTGCGCCTTCGCCGCGCCGATCATCGCGCCGCACGACCCGTACAACTCGACGACCATCAACGTCATGGACGCCCAGATCCCGCCGGTATGGGAACAGGGCGGCAATTCCGACTTCCTGCTCGGCACCGACGCCCAGGGCCGCGACATGCTCTCGACCATGCTCTACGGCATGCGCGTGTCGATCCTCATCGGCATCGGCGCGGTCTGCCTCCAGGCCTTCATCGGCATCGTGGTCGGGCTGCTCTCCGGCTACATCAAGCGGCTGGACAACATCCTGATGCGCATCGCCGACGTGCAGCTCTCCTTCTCCACCTACATGGTGGCCATCTTCATCGGCGCCATCATCCAGACCGCCTTCGGAGTGGCCGGATACGACAAGGTCGCCGTGCCGCTGATCATCGTCATCATCGGCCTGGCCGAATGGCCGCAATACGCCCGCACCGTACGCGCCTCGGTGCTGGCCGAACGCAAGAAGGAATACGTGGAGGCCGCGCGCGTCATCGGGCTGTCCAAGGCCCGGATCATGTGGCGGCACATCCTGCCCAACACCCTCTCGCCCGTCCTGGTCATCTCCACCGTGCAGGTGGCCAACGCGATCATGAGCGAGGCGGCCCTCTCCTTCCTGGGACTGGGCATGCCCGTGACCAAGCCCTCGCTGGGGTCCCTGATCACCGCCGGATTCGAGTACATCTTCTCCGGCTCCTGGTGGATCACCATCTTCCCCGGCATCCTGCTGGTCTCTCTGATCCTGGTCATCAACCTCCTGGGCGACTGGGTCCGGGACTTCCTCAACCCCAAACTCTACAAGGGGTAAGGCGTGGAAAAACTCATAGACATCAAAAACCTGCGCGTTGACTTCGAGCTGCGTTCCGGCAGGGTCCGGGCCGTGCGCGACGTCAGCCTGGTGATCAACAAGGGCGAACGCCTCGGCATTGTCGGCGAGTCCGGCGCGGGCAAGTCCGTGCTCGGCTTCTCCCTCATCAACCTCATCTCCAAGCCCGGCAAGATCACCGGCGGCGAGATCCTGTTCGACGGCCGCGACCTGACCAAGCTCAACGCGGACCAGATGCGCCACATCCGGGGCAACGACATCTCCATGATCTTCCAGGACCCGATGATGACCCTGAACCCGGTGCTGACCATCGGCACCCAGATGAAGGAAACCATCCTGGCCCACATGAACGTCTCGGACAGCGAGGCCGAAGCCATCTGTCTGGACAAGCTGCGCAAGGTCTACATCCCCTCCCCGGAGAAACGCCTCAAGCAGTATCCCCACGAGTTCTCCGGCGGCATGCGCCAGCGCATCGTCATCGCCATCTCGCTGCTGACCAGCCCCAAGCTGATCATCGCCGACGAGCCCACCACCGCGCTCGACGTGACCATCCAGGCCGAGATCATGGACCTGCTCCTGGAGCTCTGCGAAAAGGAGAACATGGGGCTGATCCTGATCACCCACGACCTGGCCGTGGTCTCCGAGGTCACCCAGCGCATCGCGGTCCTGTACGCGGGCAAGGTGGTGGAGCTGGGCGCGGCCGATCAGATCATCTCCAACCCGCAGCACCCGTACACCCAGGGCCTGATCCAGGCCCTGCCGCAGATGGCCGGGGGCGAACGCAGGCTGAACCAGATTCCCGGCATGATGCCGTCCCTCAAGGACATGCCCAAGGGATGCCCCTTCCAGCCCCGCTGCACGGTCTGCTCCGAGCGGTGCAAGACGGAAATCCCCAAGCTCATAGAGCTTGCCAACGGCACGCAGGTCGCCTGTTTCAGGCATGAAGGAGGCGAATAAACATGACTGCCATCCTTGAAATCAAAGACATCGACAAGCACTTCGACATATCCGGCACGATCATCGACCAGCTCAGGCTGAGCGGCGGGAAGATCACCCGCAAGAAGACCGTGGTCAAGGCGGTGAACAACGTCACCCTGGACGTGCACGCGGGCGAGACCCTGAGCGTGGTCGGCGAGTCCGGCTGCGGCAAGTCCACCCTGGCCCGCACGGTCCTGGGCCTGTACCGGACCAACAAGGGCGAAATCCACTACCGCGGCGCGCGCATCGACAACCTGAGCTCCGCGAAGATGCTCCCCTACCGGACCAAGATGCAGATGGTCTTCCAGGACCCCTACGCATCGCTCAACCCGCGCATGACCGTGCGCCAGATCCTGGAGGAGCCGGTCCGGTTCCACAACCCGGACCTGAACGCCGACGAAGTCAGCGACCGCGTGGCCGAGGTCATGTGCCAGGTGGGCGTCGACCCTATCTGGGCCACCAACTACCCGCACGAGTTCTCCGGCGGGCAGCGCCAGCGCATCTCCATCGCCCGCGCCCTGGTCCTGGACCCGGAATTCATCGCCGCCGACGAACCCATCGCGGCGCTGGACGTGTCCATCCAGGCGCAGATCCTGAACCTGCTCATGGATGCCCAGGAGAAGCGCGGCCTGACCTACCTGTTCATCAGCCACGACCTGAGCGTGGTGGAGCACATCTCCAACCGCGTGGCGGTCATGTACCTGGGCTGCGTCTGCGAGCTGGCCTCGGCCAAAGAGCTGTTCACCAGCCCGCGCCACCCGTACACCCAGGCCCTGCTCTCGGCCATCCCCAAGCTCGGCGGCAAGGCCGGAGGCCACGTCAAGCTCTCCGGCGACGTGCCCACTCCCATCAACCTGCCCACCGGCTGCGTATTCCACGGCCGGTGTCCGCACGCCAACGAGCGCTGCATCCGGGAGATTCCCAAGCAGCGCACCCTGGAAAGCGGCACGGTCGTGGCCTGCCACGGCGTGGAGGAAGGACGGGTCTAACCGCCCTGCCCGGAAACCGACCCAAACAAAGCGGCGCACCGAAACTCGGTGCGCCGCTTTTTCATTCGATTCGCTGTCCGGTGATCAGAGGATGCCGCGCTCGCGCAGCTGGCGGGACACGGACTCCCGGTCCAGGGGCTTGGTGATGTACAGCTCGGCCCTGGCGTCGCTCATGGCGCGATTGACGTTGGTGTCGTCCACCAGGCAGGTGATCATGACCAGCTTGAAGCTCGCGGCATCGCCCAAGGACGCCTCGGCCCGGCGCATGGCCCCGGCGGCCTCGTGCCCGTCCATGCCGGGCAGGAGGATGTCCATGAAGACCACGTCGAAGGGCGCGCCCTCGGCCAGGGCGGCGGCGAAACGGTCCACGGCCTCCTCTCCGGAAAGCGCGGTGACGCACTCGCCGTAGGGAGACAGGATCACCTGAAGGTACAGGTGGATGGATTCGTCGTCGTCAACGATCAGATAACGCACTCGGCCTCCCGGTCTAGAGGTCTATTCCGTACTTCCTGATGGCCGCCATGCCGCCGTGGATGTTGGTCACGTTCTTGTAGCCCTTTTCGTCGAGCATGATCTGCGCCTCGTAGGAACGCGCCCCGGTGTTGCAGATCAGCACGATGGGCTGGTCGGCCGGAATCTCGTCCAACCGGTCGTAGATCTCGCCCTGGGGCACATTGTGCCAGAATTCCGGGTTTCGTTCCACCAGCGGATCGGCGTCGCCCCGTTCCCGGCAATCCAGGAAGAAGCAGGCTTCCTTGTCGCGGTTCTCCCACAGCTCCTTGAACCCGGCGGGTCCCACGCCCCGGTTGATGCCGCGCAGGGCGTTGTCCGCCAGGTTGGCCAGGGTATTGAGGATGTCCATGGCCGCGGCGAACGGCGGGGAATAGGCCAGCTCCATGTTGGAGACGTCGTCGATGGTCGGCGCGGACTTGAGCAGCGCGGCCACCGCGTTGATGCGCCCGACCATGGCGTCGCCGGAGGAGCCGAACCCCTGCACGCCAAGCACGCGGCGGGTGGCCTTGTCCACGACCATCTCCAGGGTCATCAGTTCCTTGGTGGGATAGAAATGGGCGCGGTCCAGCTGGATGAGCAGCACGGACATGGCGTCGAATCCCGCCGCCTTGGCGGACTCCAGGCTCAAACCCGTGCCCGCCATGGAGGTCTCGAAGAGCTTGACCACGAAGGAGCCGACCACACCGTCGAATTTGGCGGTCCCGCCGGCCAGGTTGGTGCCGATGATCCGTCCCTGGCGGTTGGCCATGGAGCCGAGCGGCAGGAAGGCATCCGTGCCGGTAATGAGATTCTTCACGATGCAGCAGTCGCCGCCCGCATAGATGTCCGGATCGTTGGTGCGCATGAACTCGTCGACGAACACCCCGCCGCGCTCGTGCACGGCCAGCCCGGCGTCCCTGGCCAGGTCGGAATTGGGGACCACGCCCGCCGAGATGATCACGGCGTCCGCGTCGAGCACGCGCTTGTCGGTGACCACGCGCTTGACCACGCCGTCCTCGCCCTCGATGGCCTGGACGGTCTCGCCGAAGTAGAAGCTCACGCCGTTCTCTTCCATGTGCTTCTGGCCCATGGTCGCCAGGGCCGGACTGACCAGCCGGGGCATGATCTGGCCGGTGATCTCGACCACCGAGGTCTCCACGCCCCACATGTCGGCGAACGCCTCGGCCATTTCCAGGCCGATGAAGCCCGCGCCGATGATCACCGCGTTGCCCACCTCACCCTTGGAGATGGCCTCGCGGATGCGGGTGGCGTCCCCGGGATTGGCCACGTAGTTCACGCCCTTGAGGTCTTCGCCCGGCAAGCCCAGCCTGCGCGGGGAGGCCCCGGTGGCGATGACCAGCTTGTCGTAGCCGATGCACGCCTTCTCGCCGGTCTGGACGTTCTCCACTTCCACGCACTTCTTCTCTCGATCGATGCGCGTGGCCTTGGTCAGGATCTGGACGTCCACCCCTTTCACTTCCTTGAAGAACTTGGGGTCGCGCATCATGTGGAAGCTGGTGGTGCAGAGTTCCGAGGCGTCGGAGACGTCGCCGGAGACGTAATAGGGAATGCCGCAACCGCCATAGGAGATCATGGCGGTCTGGTCGATCATGGTAACCTTGGAGCCTGGCTCCAGCCGCTTGAAGCGGCAGGCGGCCTTGGGCCCGAGGGCCACGCCGCCGATGACAACAATGTGCTGAGACATACAAACCAACCTTGGTATCTTGAGCGCCGGGCGTCCCTCCGACCAGGCGCGTTACTTCAGGAACGATCCGATGGACTTGCCCAGCCGCTTGATGCCCTCCTCGATCCGGGCTTCATCGGAGTTGGAGAAGTTGAGGCGCAGCGTGTTCTCGCCGGAGCCGTCCACGTAGAACGGCCTGCCGGGCACGAAGGCGACCTTGTCCTTGATGGCCATGTCGAACAGATCCATGCTGGAGCACCCTTCGGGCATGGTCGCCCACAGGAACATGCCGCCCTCCGGCTTGGTGATGGTCACCGCGTCCGGGAAGTACCTGCCGATCATCTCCACCATGCACTCGCGCTGGCGGCCGTACCGCTCCTTGATCAGCGCCACGTGGGCCTCGATGTCGTTGGTCTCCAGATAGCGGCGCATGATCGCCTGGGATACCGTGGAGGTGTGCAGGTCCGCGGCCTGCTTGGCGATGACCAGCTTGTCACCGCCGGTGGCACCGCGGACGCGGGGCAGGTCCGCGGCCTGCTTGGCGATGACCAGCTTGTCGTAGACGCCCTTGTCCGGGGCGACCACCCAGCCGATGCGGAAGCCGGGCGCGGCGATCTTGGAGAAGGAGCCGCACAGGATGCCGGGCTTCTTGCAGAAGGCATAGACGCTGGGCAGGTGCTCGCCCAGAAAGCGCAGCTCGCCGTACGGATCGTCCTCGACGAAGAGCACGTCGTACTTGTCGGTCAGGGCCGCCACGGCCTTGCGCTTCTCCAGGGAGTAGCTCACGCCGGACGGATTCTGGAAGTTGGGCACGGCGTAAAAACACTTGGCCCCGTCCTTGAAGGCCGCTTCCAGCTCGACCAGGTTCGGGCCGTCGTCCTCCAGGGAGACGGTCACGAATTCCGGCTCGAAGATGGAAAAAGCCTGGATGGCGCCCAGGTAGCCGGGCCGCTCGATGACCACCTTGTCCCCCTTGTCCAGGAAGACCTTGGCGCATATGTCGAGAATCTGCTGCGAACCGGTGGTCACCAGGATGGCGTCGGGGTCCACGGTCAGGCCGCGCTCCAGGTAGCGCTTGGCGATGATCGCCCGCAACCCGCGTCGCCCTCGGTGGTGGAATACTGCAGTGCGCTCGCGCCGATATCCTCGAAAACCGCGCGCGAGGCCGAGTTCATGGCGGCGACGGGGAAGAGTTCGGGATTGGGCAGACCGCCCGCAAAGGAAATGATTTCGGGATCAGCCGTGACTTTGAGAATCTCCCGGATGAACGAACGGTGCACGGTGCCCATTCTCCGGGCGTATTTGTCGGACATGATACACTCCTTGAAGTCATTTGGGATACTCCGAATTCAACTGCCTTGCAAGGGCGTAAGCCCAAGAATGGAAAAGGAATATCGTCACGGAACCACCCGGCGTTCCAGGCAAAAAAAGAGGACCGGGGATCAATCCGGTCCTCAAGGGGCAAGAAGAGGAGAATATGCATGTACCATGCGGTCCGCCCGAGCCGCCGGGTGGAAACGTTCCATCAGCGAAACGGGCCATGTACAATCTAACAATAACTATTATCGGAACAGTGTCAACATGGAAGTTGAACAAGCCGGGCGAACCGGGAAAAAAGTGCGTTTTTCCATGGTACGAATATTGCTAACTTGAGAGCATTTTGGTAAGCAAAGTCAACGGATTGACCCACTATGAAATGCATATTCACAAGCCTTATTCTCACCGCCTTTCTTGTCTTCGGCGCACTGCCCGCATGGGGTGAGAACTTTATCGCCCTGGCACCGCCCTACCCGCCCTACTGCGTCAGCTCCGGGCTGACAGTCAAGGGCATGGCGGTATCCACTCTGACCACCATCATGAACATGTGCGGCATCCCCCTCGACGAGGACCGGATCAAGCTCATGTCCTGGACCTACGCCTTCGAGAACACGGTGCGCGGGCCGGAGCGGATCATGCTCAACGCCCAACGCACGCCCGACTCCGAGCAACTGTTCAAATGGGTCGGCCCGGTGGTCACGTCCAAGATCGTGCTCATCGGCCGCAAGCGGGACAAGCTGTTCATCCCCACCAGGGAGCAGCTGAACGGCTATCGCATCGCCACCGTGCGCTGGAGCCGCCCCGAGAAGAGCCTGCTGGCCGGGGGCGTGGACAAGGACAAGCTGGAGCGTCATCCCAGCCACGTCCAGGCCCTGCGCAGTCTCGACAAGGGCGAAGTGGACCTGTTCGCCTTCACCCAGCTCGGCGCGCCCTGCCTCATGGAGGGACTCGGCATGAGCAAGGACGACTACGAGATCTGCTTCACCTTTGACGAGGAACCGCTCTACTTCGCCTTCAGCAAGGACACCGACGACAACCTCATTGCGCGCCTCAACCGGGCGCTCAAGGACATGAAGGCCTCCGGGCCGAGCGGCAAGAGCCAGTTCGACATGATGTTCGAGGGACAGCTGGACTAGGTGGAATCGGGGAGTGCGGAGCGGGAGCTGCCCGGGGAACCGGGCGGAATAACTGGAACAAAGAAGAAGGGGCCGCGAGGCCCCTTTGGTTTATTCCTTATCCGGTGACCAGTTCGGGTCGCGATATTTGTCGGGATTGTACAGACGCCAATCGGAACCGTCGTCATACTTCTCATCCGCACCGGGATACGGTGTGTAGAGCTTCTCGTCCTTCTTGTCGTCCTTGTGGCAATCCACATCTTCAAAGTACGTTTTTTCCATGACAAACCTCTGATTTCCTGAACTTTAGTTCACCTCAATCAGAACAAAATCCTTGAGGCCGGGCGCCCTGCGCCCAGCCCCTTCGTGAATCAATTACCCGGCTGTGTCAAGCTTCGGTTTGACGTACAATTCACCGCCGTGGCAGTCGTTGATGACCAGCAGGGGGAAATCCTTGACCTTCATGGCCCGGATCGCCTCCGGTCCCAATTCCTCGAAAGCGATGACCGTGGACTCCACGATGGAGTTGGAGAGCAGCGCGCCCGCGCCGCCCGTGGCCCCGAAGTACACGCCCTTATACTGCTTCATCGCCTCCTTGACCTCGTCCGACCGCTTGCCCTTGCCGATGGACGCCTTCATGCCCAGGGAATGGAGCCTGGGGGCATAGGTATCCATGCGGTAGCTGGTGGTCGGCCCGGCGGACCCGATGGGCCTGCCCGGAGGGGCCGGGGAAGGACCGACGTAGTAGATGGCCGAGCCTTCCAGTTCAAAGGGCAGCTCCTTGCCCGCGTCCAGCAGGTCCATCAGCTTCTTGTGGGCCGCGTCGCGCGCCGAGTGGATGGTGCCGGTCAGGAAGACCACGTCCCCGGCCTTCAGCTGCTCGATGTCCTCGTCCGTCAGCGGAGTGTTCAGTCTGTATTCAGCCATTAGAGTTCCACCTCCTCGTGACGCTGGGAATGACACTGGACGTTGACCGCCAGCGGAAGACTGGCCAGGTGGCACGGCTCCAGGGCGATCTTCACGCCCAGCACCGTGGTCTTGCCGCCCAGCCCCATGGGGCCGATGCCGAGCGCGTTCACCGCGTCCTCAAGCTCCTTCTCCATGGCCGCGACCTTGGGGTCCGGATGAACGTCGTCCAGCTTGCGCAAGAGCGTCTTCTTGGCGATCTTGGCCGCGTGCTCGAAGGTTCCGCCGATGCCCACGCCGATGATCGTGGGCGGGCACGGGTTCGGCCCGGCCTCGGCCACGCGGTTGACCACGAACTGCTTGATGCCCTCCCAACCCTGGGCCGGGGCGAGCATGGTCACGCGGGACATGTTCTCCGCGCCGCCGCCCTTGGCCATGTAGGCGATCTTGAGCTTGTCGCCCGGGACCATGTCGAAATGGATGATCGCCGGGGTGCCGTCGCCGGTGTTGGCGCGGGTCAGCGGATCGCACGAAGACTTGCGCAGGTAGCCGTCGGCATATCCCTTGCGCACACCCTCGTTGATCAGCTCGCGCAGGTTGCCGCCGACCACCTTGCAGTCGTCGCCGACCTCCACGTAAAACACGGCCAGCCCGCAGTCCTGGCACAGCGGCAGCTTCGTCTCCATGGACAAATCCGCATTCTCCAGCAACTGGCGCAGGACCTCCTTGGCCGACGGAGAGGTCTCCTCGGCCATGGCCCGCTCGAATTTCGCGCGGACGTCCTGCGGCAATTCCGTGTTCGCCTTCATGCACATGGCGGCCACGGCTTCCACAATATCCGAACCTTGTATCTCTCGCATAATGATGCCTCCGGTTGATGCCTCCGGCGGCCAGAGGGGAACCTTTTGAAAAAGTTCCCCCTCTGGACTCCCCTTCAAAACTCTTTGTCGCTCGCTTCGCTCGAAACCGTGCGAGCGCGTATGTCTTACTTCAATGAACCAATGCCCTTCAGGCAGCCGCCCCCCCCTTTCGCGAAGCGACCCAAAAAGTTTGGGAAGGGAGAGGGGATGGGGGTCCGGGGGAAGGGGAGAGGGATAACCCTTTTCAAAGGGTTTCCCTCTCCCCTTCCCCCGGCCGCTTGAGGCTTCCTATTTCTTAAAGATCCGCTTGAGGGACGTGATGCCCATCTTGCGGCGCAGGAAGCCGAGCTGGTTTTGCAGCGGCAGGTGCTTGGGGCAGACGTCTTCGCAGGCCAGCAGGCCCATGCAGCCGAAGATGCCCATGTCGTTGCCGATGATCTCGTAATAGTCGCGTTCGGTCCGCTGGTCGCGCGGGTCGATGAGGAACCGGGCCACGCGGTTGAGGGCCGCGGCGCCCATGAAGTCCTCGCGCAGCCGCGCGGTGCCGCAGGCCGAGATGCAGCAGCCGCATTCCACGCACCGCTCCAGCTCATAGATGGCCACGGCGTCCTTGTTGTCCATGCGCTCTTCCAACGCGGTGGGATCGAACACCTTGTTGGTATGAATCCAGGACTCGGTCTTGGTGTACATCTCGCGGAACCAGGTGCCGGTATCCACGGACAGGTCGCCCACCAGCTTGAAGACCGGCAGGGGCAGAAGCGTGATCTCGCCCGGCAGGTCCTTGGTCTTGGTGTGGCAAGCCAGGCCGGGACGGCCGTTGATGACCATGCCGCAGGAGCCGCAGATGCCCGCACGGCAGCAGAAGTCGAACTGCAGCGACGGGTCCTGCTCCTCGCGGATGCGGTTGAGCGCGATGAACAGGGTCATGGCGTCGGTCTCTTCCAGCACGAACTCCTGCATGTGCGGCGTGGACTGCTCGTCCTCGGGATTGTAGCGGAAGATGTTGAATTTCAATAATCTGGACATGGGCTATTCCTTCTTGTCGTCGGCGCTGATGATTTCGGACTTGCCGTAGCCACGGTCTCCCGGAGGAATCTCGACAACGGAGGTGGCCGGTTCGTATTCCAGCGTCGGCAGGGTGTCGTCCGGCTTCTTCCAGTAGGCCAGGGTGCGGGTCAGCCAGTCGCGGTCGTTGCGCGCGGGGAAATCCTCGCGGTTGTGCGACCCGCGCGACTCGGTGCGCATGAGCGCGCCGTAGGCGACCATCAGAGCCATCCTGACCTGGCCTTCCAGCTTGAGGGCGGCGGCCAGCTCGGGGTTCACGCCCTTGCCGTTGGAACGCAGCCCGACCTTCTTGGCGCGGATCAGGGTCTCCTGCAGGGAGGCCACGCATTTTTCGAGGCCGTCCTGGGTGCGGAAGATGTTCGCGCCCTTGTGCAGGGCGTCCTGCATGGCGGCCCGGACCTTGTAGACGTTCTCGGAGCCGTTGGCGCCGCTGATCAGGTCGTCGATGCGCGTCTGCTGCTTCCTGACCTCGTCATTGATGAGCGCGGTCTTGAACTCGGTCTCGCACCCGGCCAGGTATTCGGCGACCTTGCGGCCGATGATGCCGCCCGCGACCACGGTCTCGGCCAGGGAGTTGCCGCCCAGCCGGTTGAAGCCGTGCATGTCCCAGCAGGCCGCCTCGCCCGCCGCGAACAGCCCCTTGAGGCCGTAGGCCGCGCCGTCCTTGTTGGTGCGCACGCCGCCCATGGAATAGTGCTGGGTGGGGCGCACGGGGATGAGTTGATGGATGGGGTCCACGCCCAGGAAGGAGGTACAGATCTCGTAGACCTCGCGGAGCTTGCCGGTGATGTGCTCCTCTCCCAGGTGGCGGATGTCGAGCCACAGGTGCTCGCCGTAGGGCGATTTCACGCCATGGCCTTCGCGCATGTGGTGGGTCATCCAGCGGGAGACCACGTCGCGGGAGGCCAGCTCGGCCTTTTCCGGCTCGTAGATGTCCATGAACCGCTTTTCGTCCACGTCGAGCAGGGTGCCGCCGTCGCCCCGGCAACCCTCGGTGACCAGGATGTCGGTGGGCACGATGCCGGTGGGATGGAACTGGACCGCCTCCATGTTGCCCATGGGAACCACGCCGGTCCCGATGCACAGGGTATGCGCCCCGCCGTCGCAGATGACCGCGTTGGTGGTGTTCGGATAGATGCGCCCGAAGCCGCCCGAGGCGATCATGGTCGCCTTGGACAGGTAGACGCGCAGCTCGCCGGTGCGCAGGCAGCGGGCGACCACGCCGTAGCAGGTCTCGCCGTCCTGGATCAGGCCGATGGCCTCGGTTTTGTCGTGAACCTCCACGCCCTTCTCGGCGCAGCGGTTGTCCATGGTGCACATGACCGCGTGGCCGGTGCCGTCCGAGGTGTAGCAGGTGCGCCACTTGGCCGTGCCGCCGAAGGAGCGGGCCATGATCAGCCCTTCCTTTTCCTGGGCCTCGACCTTCTCGAACTGCTTGCCGCCCTTGTAGTAGATGGACTTGCCGGGCACCACGCGGTTCCAGGGCACGCCCCAATGGGCCAGGCGGCGCATCTCGATGGGGGCGGTGTCCGCGAACAGGCGGGCGACCTCCTGGTCGCAGCCCCAGTCGGACCCCTTGACGGTGTCGGCGAAATGGACGTCGGGACCGTCGCCCTCGCCCATGACCGAGTTGCCCAGCGAGGCCTGCATGCCGCCCTGGGCGGCGGAGGAATGGGACCGCCGGGCCGGGACCAGGCTCAAACAGATGGCGGAGAATCCGGCTTCGGCCGCTTCCACGGCCGCCCGTTCGCCCGCCAGACCTGCGCCGACAACGAGAAAATCGGTGTAGATAGTCTGCATGGCATATTCTCCGTTAGTTGAGGCTGAAGAACAGGAACCGGGCCAGAGTGACCAGCCCGATACAGATGAAGGTCAGCGTGAGGATGTTCTCCCCGCGCTTGAACTTGCCCCGCTCACGATCCTTGATGAACCCCCACTTCACGCCGATGCGGTAGAAGCCGATGCCCACGTGGAGCTCGGCCAGCGGCAGCAGGAAGAGGTAGAACACGGCCCAGAAACCGGTCTGGACGCGGGCCGCTGACTTGGCGGCGGTGATGGGCAGGTCGGTCAGGACCACCCACATGTGGATGGACCCCATGACCAGGATCAGCATGGCGGAGACCACCTGGATGACCCACAGCCAGGTGTCGCCGTGGTGCATCATCCGTGCGTGCTGCCAGATGACCTTCTGGCCCTCGAACCGGAAGGGAATCTTCCGGGCCGCGAGCACGAAATGCGTCAGAAAGACGAGAAAAATGAGCGGACCGCCCACCTGGGCCATGCCGGTCGCCTCGAAGAACTCGGCGATACCGTTCATGAGCCGGGGGCTGATGACGACACTGGAAACCAGTAACATGTGACACCACATGAACAAAATCAGGCTGGCGCCGGACAGCATTTGCAGCCAGTCCATTGTGCCATCCCACTTGCCGGATTTGCCAGCTGGTGCGTAACTGATGGACATTCAATTCCTCCGTTTTGTTGAACACAGAAGCTCCCTAGACAATCAAAGCCAACCTAGGCCGGTAAAAAGAAATTTGTCAATATCTCCAACCCCATCTAGAGACTCCGTCGACCCGCCACGGAAGCCTTCCGGCAGGGAAAAAAGGCATTGATTGCACGCTCAAACCAATGATTTCGGGCCACTGTAATTTTTTGGGTACATTGCGAAAAAAATCACACCCTCCCCTCCGCCGCCGAGCCGACCCTTTTGCCATTTCCATTTCCGCGCCTCTCGGTTAGGGTACTTCCCTGCTCCGGTTGCCAGACCGACTTTCGGACTTATCTTATTAACCGCACCGACAACCAATTGATCAAGGCAACAATGACCAAGACACCTCTGGAGTTGATTCCATGTTCCGAAAACTCTTATTGCTGGCGGGACTTTCCCTGCTCCTGGCCGGCTGTGAATTCGCCCATATGAATAAAAGAACCGAGACCGCACCGGCCCCGGCCCCTGCCATGGAAGCGCCCCTGCCCGACCTGACCGAAAACGCGCAGGGCGCGCCGAACATCGTCAGGCTCAAGAACGGCCTGACCGTGCTGATCAAGGAGGACGACCGGTTTCCGCTGGTCAACGTCCGCCTCTACGTCCACGCGGGCAGCGCCTATGAAACCCCGAAGATCGCGGGCATCAGCCATCTGCTCGAGCACATGGTCTTCAAGGGCACCAAGAAGCGCGGCCCCGGCGAAACCGCCCGGCAGATCGAGTCCGTGGGCGGCAGCCTGAACGCGGCCACCAGCTTCGACTACACCGTCTATTATGTGGAAGTGCCCGACGACCAGTGGAGCCTGGGCATGGACGTGGTCACGGACATGGCCTTCAACCAGGTCATCGACCCCGCCGAGCTGAAGAGCGAGCAGAAAGTCGTCCTTGAGGAACTTGAGCGCGGCGAGGACACGCCCTCCAGCAAGCTGTTCAAGACCCTCCAGTCCATGGTCTGGAAGGACTCAAGCTACGCCTGGCCGATCATCGGCTACCGCGAGACCGTGCCCGCCCTGTCCCGCGCGGACATCAAGAACTACATCGCCACCCACTACCAGCCGCAGTCCATGCTCCTGGCCGTGGTCGGCAAGGTGGACCCGGACAAGATCCTGGCCGAGGCCGACCGGCTGCTCGGCTCCCTGGAGAACACCCGGTCCTTCACCCCGCCCGAGACCCTGCCCATTCCCGAAGCGGGTAGCGGGCCGCAGGTGGTCAAGATGTCCGGCAAGTGGAACAAGGTGTACCTGGGCGCGGCGTTCCCCATCCCGCATTCCTCCTCTGCCGAGATTCCCGGGCTTGAGCTGCTCTGCCAGCTGCTCGGCGGCGACGACACCTCGCGCCTGTACCGGACCTTCAAGTACGACCGCCAACTGGTGGACGAGATCTCCGTGGCCCCGCTCTCCCTGGAGCGCGGCGGCATGCTCTACGTGCACGCCGTGCTCGACGCGGACAAGGTGGAGCAATTCTGGACCGAGCTGAACAAGGAGCTGGCCTCCTTCGATCCGGCGGACTTCACCGACCGCGAGATCGAGCGCGCCCGGCTGAACCTGGAGAATTCCCTGTTCCTGGCCAAGGAGACCCTTTCCGGCCTGGCGGGCAAGCTCGGCTACTTCCAGTTCTTCGAGGGCGGCGAACAGGCGGAGACCAACTACCTCTTCGCCCTGCACCAGGCGGACCGCGCCGAGATGAAGCATCTCTTCGACAAGTATGTCCGGCCCGACCAGCTCGCCCTGGCCGTGCTCGAACCCGAAAACGGCGGCGTGGACGCGGACAAGCTGGCCGCCATCACCCGGGCGGACTGGCCGGTCAAGGCGTCCGTCAAGAAGAGCGCCGCCGCCGAGTCCGTCTCCGGCACCACTGAAATCGCCCTGCCCGGCGGGTCCAAGCTGGTGCTGCTGCCCGACGAGACCCTGCCCTACACGGCCATGAGCTTCTACTGGACCGGCGGCGACGGCGAACTGACCCCGGACCAGCAGGGCCTGGCCGCGCTCACGGCGGGCGCCCTGACGCGCGGCACCAACGCCATGTCCGCTACCGAATTGCAGGACTTCCTGTCCGACTACGCGGCCAGCCTGGGTTCGACCGCGGGCCGCAACGTGTTTGCGGTGGAGGCCAAGTTCCCCACCCGGTTCACGGACAAGGTCCTGCCGGTCATCCGCGATACCCTGACCGCGCCCGCCTTCTCGGCAACCGAGGTGGCCCGCGCCAAGCAGGACCAGATCGCGTCCATCAAGCAGCGCGAGGACCGGCCCCTGGGGCTGGCCTTCCGCCGCCTCTTCCCGTTCCTCTACAAGACCGGCCCCTACGCCCTGCTCCATGACGGCACCCCCGAAAGCGTCGAGTCCTTCACCTCGACGGACATCATCCGCTTCTGGAGCCGCCAGTCCATGCAGCCGTTCACCCTGGCCGTCTGCGGCCAGTTCGACAGTGCCGCCGTCGAGGCCTTCGCGCAGGCCATCGCCAAGACCCTGACCGCGCCCACCGGCGAATACGTCTTCTCCTCCCCGCAGTGGAACGACGAGCGCGAGGCCGACCTGCACCTGCCCGACCGCAACCAGGCCCACATCGTCATGGCCTTCCCCGCGCCGGGCAAGACCGACCTGGACGCCACCGCCAAGCTGGAGCTGCTGCGCGCCGTCCTGTCCGGCCAGTCCGGGCTGCTCTTCCGCGACCTGCGCGACAAGCAGGGGCTGGCCTACACCGTCACCGCCCTGCTCTGGCAGAGCCGCAACACCGGGTTCATGGGGCTGTACATCGGCACCGGCCCGGACAAGATCGACCAGTCCATGGACGGATTCCGCAAGGTCCTCGCCGACCTGGCCGCCAATCCGCTGCCCGAAGCGGAGCTGACCCGCGCCCGGAACATCCTGACCGGCGACTACTACCAGGAACACCAGTCCCTGCTCTCCCGCAGCCGCGAGGCGGCAAGCCTCCTCTCGCGCGGATTCTCCCTGGATCACGAACAGGCCGTCATCGAACGCGCCAAGACCGTGACCGCCGCCGAAATCCAGGAACTGGTCAAGGAATACCTCACCCCGGACAAGGCCTACGTCATGAAGGTCACGCCCTAAGGTGACGCCATATGTATCCCCAACAAAAAGGGCCGGTTGATACCGGCCCTTTTTGTTGGGGAGCCCCCGGCCCCCCATCCCCTCATCCCCCAAAACTCTTTGTGTCGCTGCGCGAGGTCTGAAGGGTAAGAAAGATGTGCTGCTGCTCGTTCACTTGAAAGAGTATCCCCCCACGCCCTCCCGCGACCGCACGGACACGAGCGAAGCGAGCGCTAAAAAGTTTTGAAAGGGAGTCCAGAGGGAAAACTTTTTCAAAAGTTTTCCCTCTGGCCGCCGGAGGCATCTTCCCCCTTGACAGCTGTAGACGACCGGTCTATTAGCTTTGGCAGAGGTCATCATGAGCGAAGACACGAGACGGCGCATATTGCAGGCCGGGGCGAACCTGGTGCATGAGCGCGGGTTCAACAACACCGGGTTGAAGGATATACTGAAGGCGGCGGGCGTTCCCAAGGGATCGTTCTATTTTTATTTCGACAACAAGGAATCCTTCGGCATCGAGATGGTGGAGCATTTCGACTCCGCGTTTCGCGAGATCATAGCCGACGCCCGCAACACGCCCGGCCTCCCCCCGCTGGACAAGCTGCGCCGCATCTTCGACGGATTCGCGGCCCACTTCGAGTCTTACGGCTACACGCGAGGCTGTCCCATCGGCAACCTGGCCCAGGAAATGGGCGACCTGTCCGAGCCGTTCCGCGCCCGGTTGCGCCAGGCCCTGGACGGCATGAGCAAATCCATCGCCGATATCCTGGACGACGCCGTGGAAAGCGGCGACCTCCCGCCCGCCACGGACACCTGGGAAACCGCCGTGTTTGTGGTCGAGGCATGGCACGGCGCCATCATCCGCATGAAGGTGACCAAGGACGGGGAGCCGCTCAGACTCTGCAACCGATTCATTTTCGACAAGATATTGAAGTAGCCGCCACCCCGGCTTCGCGGTGGCGGTTTTGTGTGCCCAACATGTAGACGACCGGTCTACTACAACCAAGGAGAAGAGCATGTTCAAGATCGATTACGTTGTCCCGGAGCAGGCCGAAGGAAGGGTGAAGGATTTGTACGCGGCCTTCCCGCCCCAGGTGGGCGTTCCCGCGCCCATCCAGCTGTACAGCGCCAGCCCGCGCTACCTGGCCAACCAGATGGCCATGGCCGGGACGCTGATGAAGGACGAGGCCCTCGATGCCGGACTGTTGGCCGCCCTGCGCTATGTGGGCGCGTCCACGGCCTGCTTCGGGTTCTGCACCACCTTCAACAAGTCGATGCTCCAGTCCATGGGGCTGACCGAGGCCGAGGTGGAGAGCCTGCACACGGACCCGTCCAAGGCGTTCGAACCCAAGGACGCGGCCCTGATCGCGTTCGCGGCCAAGGCGGTGGCCGACCCCGATGCCGTGACCGAGGCGGACGTGGAGGCGGCCCGGGCCGCGGGCTGGACCGACCCGCATATCTTCGAGGCCACGGCCTACAGCGCGCAGATGGCGACCGTGGGCATCGTGTTCCGCGCCTTTGCCGCGCGGTAGGCCGTGAAAAGGAAGGGGAGGACCGCGACCGGTCTCCCCTTCCCTGCGGAAGCAATCGTTCCGGGGCTTGCCCCCGCCCCCAGGGTGCGCTACAAATCCTGAGCAACAACATTCCGTTATCACTTCGAGGGGACTCGCATGGCGCTTATTTTCGGTTCGCCCAAACGGCCGGTCGCGGACAAGGACGACAACAGGAACGATCAGCGGTTGACCCTGGCCAAGGAAATGTACATGGCCGGGAAGATGAAGATCGTGACCACCGAGAACGTGCCGGGCCGGGACATCCAGTCCGCCTTCGGCCTGATCGTCTGCCGCAGCTACGTCTTCGACAACGCCTTCTACGGCCTCATGGCCCAGGCCGTGGACGTCAACGCCGACGCCATCGTCGGCTACCGCGAGTCCGTCTCCTTCCACCCCGAGGGCGACAAGTACTACTCCTGCTACGGCACCGCCGTGCGCATGAAAAAGCTCAAGTAGCCCATGGGCGGTTCCCCGTCTCCCGATATTTCCCCCACGGCCTGGCCGTACTCTTCCTGATTCTATGGACCGCGCTGGCCGTGAACCCGGTCATGCGCGACGTATGGTGGGCCGAGAACATCCCGGTCATGGTCGTGTTCCTGCTCCTGGCCGCCACCTACCGGTTTTTCCGTTTCTCCAACCTCGCATACGGACTCATGGGTTGCTGGCTCGTGCTGCACACCATCGGCGGGCACTACACCTTCGCCAACGTCCCCTTCGACTTCATCACCGACCTGTTCGGGTTCGAGCGCAACCACTTCGACCGGGTGGGTCACTACTCGATCGGGTTCTACGCCTTCCCCTTGGCCGAGCTGCTGACGCGCAAACGGCTGGCCAAGCCGGCGGTGGTCTATCTCTTCTCCCTGTTCGCCATCATGGCCCTGGCCGCCGGGTACGAGATCCTCGAATGGTGGTACGCGGTGCTGGCGGGCGGCGAGGCGGGCATAGAGTTCCTCGGCTCCCAGGGCGACATTTGGGACGCCCAGACCGACATGCTCTGCGACACCCTCGGGGCGGTCACGGCCCTGGTGCTGTTCTTCTTTTTCGGGATCAAGGCCGAACAACAACCGGAATAAATTAGACGTTGAAAGCCGCTTCGCAAAAAAAGGCCGGTGCGTTGATCGCACCGGCCTTTTTTCATGCAAACCCGCGCCCTAGCCGAAGGCGCGATACAAAGTTTGGGAGATTCTCAAGAACCCTTTTCAAAGGGTTCTTGAGCCGTCGAAGACGCCTCCCCGGCGAGTGGCCGCCGGGGCTGCCTCTAGTCCCGCACGCCGAGCCGCCTGTCGAGCAGGAGGACGTCCGCTATGGTCAGGGCCATCATGGCCTTGAGCACGGGATTGATGCGCGGAATGGCGCTGATGTCGTGGCGTCCGCCGACCATGATGAAGGTCGGTTCGCCCGTGGTGGTCACGGTCTGCTGTTCCTGGAGGATGGAGGCGATGGGCTTGACGTAGGCCCGGGCCACCACGTCCTGGCCGGACGAGATGCCGCCGAGGATGCCGCCCGCGTTGTTGGACAGGAAGCCGTCCGGTCCGATAGGATCGTTGTTCTCGCTACCCAGCGACCGCGCGGCCTGCACGCCGGAGCCGATCTCCACGGCCTTGACCGCTCCCACGGACATGAGCGCCGCCGCGACGCGGGCGTCGAGCTTGCCGAAGACCGGCTCGCCGAGCCCGGCGGGCAGCCCGGTGGCGCGGATCTCGACCACGCCGCCCAGGGAATCCTCGTCGTCGCGAACCTGGATGACCCGCTCGTTCCAGGTCTCCACGATGTCCGGGTCCGGGCTGAAATACGGCCTGTCCTGCGCGCCCTCGATGTCCTTGACCTCCGCCGGGATGGAGCCGAACTCCACGGTGTAGGCGTAGATCGAGATGCCCTCCTGCCGCAGCAGCTCCTGGGCGATGGCCCCGCCCGCCACGCGGGACACGGTCTCGCGCCCGGAGGAGCGCCCGCCGCCCCGGTAGTCCCGGAACCCGTACTTGGCGTTGTAGGAAAAGTCGGCGTGGCCGGGCCGGAACACGTCCTTGATCTTGGAATAATCGTGGGAGCGCTGGTTGGTGTTCTCGATGTAGAACCCGATGGGCGTGCCGGTGGTCCTGCCCTCGAACACGCCGGACAGGATCTTGACCTGGTCCGGCTCCTTGCGGGTGGTGGAGGCCAGCCCGCCCTGCCCCGGCTTGCGCCTGTCCAACTCCAGCTGGAGGATGGATTCGTCGAGCGGGATGCCCGAGGGACAGCCGTCCACGATGCCGCCCAGCCCCAGTCCGTGGGACTCGCCGAAGGTGGTCAGCTTGAAGATTTCTCCGAAGGTATTGCCGCTCATGTCCGCTCCCTAGTATTTTTCAACGCGCATGATGTCCTCGGTCCGGCCGAGCAGGACCAGAACGTCCCCGGCCTGCAACGCCCTGTCCGCCTGGGGCACGAACCGGAATTCCGAGTCCCCAGCCAGCCGGAAGGCGATGACCTGGACCTGATACCTATTGGTCAAATCCAGATCGCGCAAGGTCTTTCCTATCCAGTTCTCGACGATGATCTCGCGCACGGCCACATCCTTGCCCAGGCCGAAGTATTCCTGGAGGCCGGGCGCGGTCAGCCGGTTGGCCATCTGGGCGGCCACGAACGCCTCCGGGAAGACCACGAAGGGCACGCCGAGTTTGTAGAGCACCCGCTCGTGCGCCTCGCTGATCGCCTTGACCCAGATGTTCTTCACGCCCACGGCCTGGAGGTTGAGGACCACGAGGATGGACGCCTCCATGGAGTCGCCCGTGGAGACGATGACCCGGTCCAGCTCCTTGATGCCGATCTGGCCGAGCATGCGCTCGTCCGTGGCGTCCGCCTGGTAGACCTGGGCGATGGTGTCCTGGGCGCGGCGCACATATTCCGGGTCGTAGTCCACGCCGACCACGGAGTGGCCGAGTTCGGTCAGGGCCTTGGCCAGCGAGAACCCGAACTTGCCGAGCCCGATGACGCCGATTTCCTTTCTTTGAGCCATGATGATTCTCCTCTTGCCTAGCCGAAGGGCAGCGTGGACGTGGGCACCTTGTACCGCCGCTCGGTCTGCCAGCTCTGCAGGGCCGAGAGCAGCCAGATGGGACCGAGCCTGCCCACGAACATGAGCACGATCAGCGTGACCCGCTCGAAGTCGTCGAGCAGCGGGGTCATGCCGGTGGAGAGGCCCACGGTGGCGAAGGCGGAAATGGTTTCGAACATGTCGGCGATGAATTCCCCGCGCGCCATGAGGTAGGAGCTGTCGCCGCTTTCCAGCGAGGTCAGGACCATGGTCCCCGCCCCAACCAGGATGAAGGTCATGGTCACCAGCGAAACGACCTTGTTCATGGCCCGCTGGTCCAGGGCGAACCGCCCGATGCGGACCTGTTCCCACCCCCGGAACTCGGCCCAGACGAACCCCATCAGGGCGCGGAAAGTGGTGGTCTTGATGCCGCCCGCGCAGGAGCCGGGCGAGCCGCCGATGAGCATGAGCAGCATCATGAAGGCCAGGGACACGTTAGTCATGCCGCCGATGTCCACGGTGTTGAACCCCGCCGTGCGGCAGGTCACGGACTGGAACAGGGCGTTCCAGAAATGGTCCAGGAAATTGTCCGGCGCGTTGGCGGCCGCGCCCTCGGCCGCGAAGATGACCACGGTCCCGGCCACCACCAGGGTCAGGGACGTCTTGAGCACCACCTCGGTGTGCCAGCTGACGCGCAGGGACCTGCGCTTGCGCCGGTCGGTGAGCCACGCCCAGACCAGGGTTCCCAGCTCGTTGAGCACGTAGAAGCCGAGCCCGCCGGCGGTGATGAGCACTATGAACACGGTGTTCACCCCGCCATGCCCGGCCCACTGGGTCAGGGAGTCGGGATAGAGCGAGAAGCCCGCGTTGCAAAACGCCGAAATCGAATGGAAGACCGCCGAATACGGATTGAACCCCACCGGGTCCATGAGCCACAGGCAGAGCGCCCCCAGCGCCTCGAAGGAGAAGGCCCAGGCCACGACCCGCACCAGGAACCGGGGCAGGCTGAAGGACGGGTCGTGCAGCAGGGACTGGCCCACGGCGATGCGGTCGTTCAGGGAGACGTGGCGGCCCAGCAGATGAATGATCAGGGTGGTGAAGGTCATGATCCCCAGCCCGCCGAGCTGGATGAGCACCAGAATGACGTCCAGCCCGAAGGTCGAGAAATACGACCCGGTATCCACCACGGCCAGCCCGGTCACGCACATGGCGGAAGTGGCCGTGAACAGGGAATCCACGAAGGAAAGCGGGCCGCCGGGGTGGCTCGCGTCCAAGTGCAGGAGGAGCGCGCCGATCAGGATGGCTCCGGCAAAGAACCAGACCGGCAACCAGTAGGGCGAAAAGATTTTAGTGCGCATGGCTGTTCACGCTTATAAGCCTGACGGCCCAAGGTGTCAAAAACGTTCAGGAATGGGAATTGACGGCCTGTAGCGCCAGCTCGGCGACGGTTCGCGGGTCCGGGCCGGAGACGATGTGGTCCGCGCAGCCCTCGTAGAGAGGGGCGCGCTGGGCCAGCACTTCGCGGACCTCGTCGGCCAGGGATTTGCCGGTCAGGGAGGGGCGCTGCGCCTCCAGCGGGTCGAGTTTCAGCCGCCGGGCCAGCTCCTCCGCGTCCGCCTTGAGATAGATGGTCACGCCGGTGGCCAGCACTTCGCGGTTCTCCGGGCGCAGGACGATGCCGCCGCCGCAGCCGATGACCCGGCCGCCCGGCCTGGCCTCCCGCGCAAGGGTCTCCGCCTCGCGGTCCCGGAAAGCGTCCCAGCCGTGGGCCGCCACGTAGGCCGCAATGTCCATGCCCACGCGCTCCACCAGGGCGTGGTCCGTGTCCACGAACTCCGTGCCGAGCAATGCGGCGAGCAGCTTCCCCACGCTGGTCTTGCCGCAGGCGCGGGGGCCGATAAGAAAAACATTCCTTCCCATGAAAGGGACAGTAAAGCAAAAACCTGCGGCATACAATGGCCCGCGTCCCCTCTCTCCTTTGCTTTCCCCCGAAATCCTGCTACCTTCCGCCAGACCCGAGAAGCCCCCTGCGCGGGGAAAACAGCCAAGGGAGTGCACCCCATGAAAACCGCCATCTTCGGATTCTCCGGCTCCGGCAAGACCGATCTCTTTGCGGCCCTGGCGGGCCCGGCCGCGGCCGCCGCGGGCAACCGCGCCATGGTCAAGGTCCCGGACGAACGGTTGGCCCCGCTCATCAAGCTCTTCTCCCCGAAGAAGGTCACCTACAGCGAGATCGAATACCTGGACATCCCCGGCGGGGGCGGCAAGGGCGCGGGGCTGGGCGAGCGCGTACTCAACGAGGTGCGCCCCTACGACTGTCTCATCGGCGTGCTCGACGGTTTCTCGGGCATGAACGACCCCAAGCAGCAATGGCAGGCCATCGAGGCCGACATGATGATCACCGACCTGGCGGTCATCGAAAAGCGGCTGGAGAAACTCGAAGCCGATGGCAAAAAGAACAAGGCGCTGGTCGATCCCAAGGAAGAGGCGGGACTCAGGCGGGCGCTGGCCCTGCTGGAAGAGGAAAAGCCCCTGCGCGCGGACGCCGAACTCAGCGCCCTGCCCGAACTCCGGGGGTTCAAGTTCCTGTCCGCCCGGCCCATCCTCTACGTCTGGAACTGCCCGGAAGGCGAGGAAGCCGACCAGCAACTCCCCGAGGACGCGGACGGCATGGCCCACATCGCCGTGTCCGCCAAGCTGGAACGCGAGCTGGCCGAGATCGACGATCCCGAGGAAAAGGAGCTGTTCCTGACCGACCTGGGGATCACCGAATCCGCGCTCGACAAGGTCATCGCCAAGACCTACCAGCTCCTCGGGCTGATCTCCTTCCTGACCGCAGGAGAGGACGAATGCCGCACCTGGCCCCTGCGCGTCGGCTCCACCGCGCCCCAGGCGGCGGGCGTGATCCACACCGATTTCGAGAAGGGATTCATCCGCGCCGAGGTCATCGGCTACGACGATTTCCTGCACTACGGCGACTTCAAGAAGGTCAAGGAAGCGGGCAAGGCGCGCCTCGAAGGCAAGGAGTACATCGTCCGCGACGGCGACATCATCGAGTTCCGGTTCAACGTGTAAATGAATGCCTCCGGCGGCCAGGGAACCTTTATCAAAAGGTTCCCCGGACCCTCCAAAACTTTCTCTGCGCCTTGGGCAAATGAGTCAGACCCCTTTTCTCGGGACTTCGCCCCTTTTCTTCACGGCTTGTCGAAATCCTTTTTTTTGACTTGCCACAGATGATATTAATTACTATTTTCTACTCATGAGCAATACCAAGACCTGTACCAAGCATCGTGAAGTGGCCATCGAGTTGGGCGACTGCCGCTCCTGCCAGGGGTGCATCGACCTCAACCCGGACGTGTTTCAATGGGACGAAGTCCTGGACATGCCCTATGTCTGCCGGGCCGAAGTCACCGAGGACGAGGTCCGAGACATCATGAATTCCTGTCCGGAAGGCTGCATCGTCTTCGTGGACTGCTGATCCCCTACCCTTCCCATAGCAAGAGAAAAAGCCGGGCCCATACCCGGCTTTTTCCTGTCCTTTTCATGTAAGCGGCTCCCCTTGCTTCGGCGGCATGGGCGGCAGCGGAACTTCCGAGTGGCAGCCGCGACCGAGGCGAACGGGGCGACGGCAAACGTTGGCCGGCATTCACCTCCCCGACTTGATAAAGTGAAATGAATCGCTGTATTGTCCTCTCCATGAAGAACAACGTCGACGTCCTCATCAATGTCTTTGGCAAGCCTCATCAGACGGCGCTCTCGCTGCTTTCACTGCTGCAACATTCCGGTCACCATGTGGGCTTGATCCACTTTCAGGAAGAACCGGCCACGGCGGAGTATGAAAGAAAAGGCCAGGAGAAGCTCATCCGCTTCCTCGGGGACAGGCTGGTTCACTTCATGCCCAAGTATTGGAACGGCATAGATCCCACGGACGAAGGCAGACTCAGGACGGACAGGGAGTACCTGCTGTCCATGCGGTACCAGCACGGCTGGGAGCGGTCCGAGGCGCGATACGCCCTGACCATCCATAACGACATCGAGGTCCACGGGGACGTCGTCGGCCACTTGCTGGAGGCCATCGGGGACCACTCGGGAGCCGGAGAGATCGGCCAGTGCTGGTGGTGTCCGGCGGGGCAGAACAACCTCTGCGACTCGACGCGCTATGCCGAGTTTACCCCGTCCTACCCGTACCTGATGAAAATCTACAACAAGAATTTCGACCCCGCCAAGAGAAGGGCCTATCACCTCGGCCTTTCGCAGCAGTTTCAAGACCGTCCCTGGCCCCTGCCCGAATGCCGCCTGAACGAATGGTGCGCACTGATAGACCTGGAAAAGGTCCGGCCCGACACCATGCCTTTCGGCCCGGGAACCCCGTTTGGGGCCCTGATACCGTCGGGAGCCCTGATCGGCGAAAACCGCGATCGCCCCGTCTGCCTGGACACGGGGGTTCAATGGTTCCGCGACATGAACCATCTCGGACACCGTTTTGTCCACCACGACATATACCGGGACATCGACCACGACCGGCTCGGCAACGTGGCCTTGGATTCCCCGGAAATGTACATCGAGAAAGAGATGACCGCCCTGCACAGGATAAAGGCCGAGTACCCCGATTTTTATCGATTTCTCATGTCGTGAGCCGGTATCGGGCTTTCCTCCGGGACAGTCCCGCCGACAAAGGGATGGGCGCCTATTTCTTCGGCGGGATGGGCGGCATGGGCGGCAGCGAGACCTCGCAGTGGTCGCCGCAGACAAAACCGCAATAGGCGTGGAAGACGCGGGTCTGCTTCTCGCGCTGCTCCTCGGTCAGGGGGGTGATCCGAGCGGCTTCGACCATCTCCATGAGCCGGTCGTATTCCGGGACGGCGTTCATGCCGCGCGCCAGTTCGTCGCCCGTGCGCACGTCGAGCAGGGTCGCGTCCATGGTGTCCGTGACCAGGGCGTAGGCAACGGGGCCGCCGTCCACCAGCCGGGCCGCGCACACGGTCTCGCGCTCGAAGGTGGCCACCTCCCCCGCGCAGAACATGACGATGAACTGCGGTCTGCCGTCCCCGTCATAGAGCACGAGGTCGATTATCCGCTCGTACTCCTCCCCCTCCACGCAGTATTTCAGCGGGACCTTGGCCTTGAGCCGGTCCTTGGGGTATCCCTTCTCCTCCACGAGAAGGCGCGCGAGGAGCTGACGGAACTCCTCGAAGGTGGTCTCGTCTATCTCTTCGCCGGTCAGGTAGTCGCGGAGCGTGCCGCCCAGGCTGGTCTCATGCATTGTGTTTCGTCCTTTTCCCTATGATACCGGTTCGATCCGTCTGGATCAAGCGCGGGTCAGAAGAACCAGACCGGCTCCTTGCGCTCCGCGCAGTTGGCGGCCAGCCGCCTGGCGATGTCCGTGGCGAATCCTTCCTTCATGGTCCGGGCGCGCTCGGGGCAGCCCTTGATGCACGCGCAGCACATGATGCATTTCGAACCGTCGGTCTCGGTGTACGCCCCGTCCACGATGGCCCCGACAGGACACAGCTCGGCGCAGGTCCCGCACTCGACGCAGACATCGCTGACGGCAATGAAATCCAATGGGCCGCGCGGCTTGAGCTCCTTGTACGGACGGTTGCCCGGGACCTCGATGATCCGGGCCGCCTGGGCGGAATCCAGACCGTTCAGCGTATCGAGCACCTTGCGCCCGAATTCCTGCCCCTTGGCCAGGTCCGCCGCATCAGGACGGGCCACGGCCACGGGATACTCGGTACTGGAAAAAGAGTGTTCGCCGATGAACGCGCCGCAGGCCACCACCGCCCCGCCCTGTTCGCGGACCGTGTCCGAAAGCTCAAGCAAGGCATCGTCGTACTCGCGGTTGCCGTAGACCACCACGCAGGCCACGGGCGCGCCGTTCAGGGACAGCCCCTTGAGCCAGCCTTCGAGCAGCACCGGCACCCTGCCGGAATAGACCGGCACGGCCAGCACGAGCAGGTCGTCCGCACCCAGGCGGACGGGATGGGCGCGCACGGGCTCGCGCGTGAGGTCGATGTGTTCCGCCTCCAGCCCGCACCCCTGGGCGATGGCCCCGGCCACGGAGGCGGAGGTTCCAGTGGGAGAAAAATAGGCCAATTTCAACGATCGAATATGCATGTCGAGATCCTGAGCTGTTGCTGAACGTTCCCCATGGCAGCCCCTCACCCGCCAAGGTATCGGCCACCATTCCTTCATAAACCGGGCTGTGCGCCCGGTCAAACCTTACCAGAGAAAAAAGACCCGCCTTCCGGTCTTTCTCGCCATCCTCCGGCGGCGGAACCGGACCAAAAGAAAGGGCGGAGACACTGCCTCCGCCCTTTGGATTGCCGGTGTTTCTCGTTCGCCTAGTGGTGGCCTCCGGCCATGGTGACCGTGATGCCGTAGAGGGTCTTGCCCGCGTTGATGGCGAAGTTGAACAGGGGGGCCGGGATCATGCCGATGATCAGCACGGCCGCGGCCAGCATGCCCGCGCCTGCGGAGGCGAACCAGCCGTTGTCCGGCGGAGCCGCCTGGGACGGCTCGGACTCTTCGGTGAAGGCGTGCCGGAACAGGGACAGGTAGTAGTAGATGGCGATGGCCGAGTTCACGACCAGGGTGATGACCAGCCAGTTGTATCCGTGATCCCAGGCCGAGGTGATCAGGAAGAACTTGCCCATGAAGCCCATGGTCGGCGGCAGGCCGACCAGCGCGAAGGCGCCGGCGGCCAGCGAGAACGCCAGGACCGGAGCCTTCTTGTACAGACCGTTCAGGTCGCTCAGCTTCAGGTTCCGGCCGTCGGACGCCACGCGGCAGACGATCCAGAACACGAGCAGGTTCATGACCAGGTAGGCCATGCCGTAGAAGGCGGCCGCGCCGATGCCCTCCGGAGTGCCGGAGACCAGGCCAACCATGATGTACCCGGCGTGCGCCACGGACGAGAAACCGAGCAGCCGTTTGAGGTCCGTCTGGACCAGGGCCGAGAGGTTTCCGAAGGTCATGGAGGCCGCGCCGAGCACCGCCAGGATGGTGGTGATCTCAAGGCCGGGCTTGAGCAGCACGGCCAACCGGCACAGGACCACGATGGCGCCCATCTTGGGCATGGTCGCCACAAAGGCGGCGGTCTCGTTGCTGGCGCCCTGGTAGACGTCCGGACACCAGAAGTGGAACGGGAACAGGGCCAGCTTGAAGAACATGCCGCCCAGGAAGAGCGACAGCCCGACAACGGCCATGGGCTGATCCGCGAAGGACCAGGACTTGTTCATGAGCTCGGCGATGTAGGTGGTGTGCTGGGTGGCCATGATGTAGGACAAGCCGTACAGGGCCAGGGCCGTGGCCACCGCGCCGAACATGATGTACTTGATGCCCGCTTCCGCCGCGCCCTTGTCCTTGGCGCGCAGGGGAATGACGGCATACATGGAGTAGGAGGCCAGTTCCAGGGCCAGGTAGATGGTGATCAGCTCCACTGCGGAGGAGAGCATCATCAGGCCGAGGGTGGAGAAGCCGAGCAGCATATAGTAGTCCGCCCGTTTCCCCTCCTCCAGGGTCGGCTGGCGCGAGGCGTTCAATACGGTGACGTAGAAGCCGAAGGCCAGGACGATCTTGAAGAACTGGGACATGAGGTCCACTTTGTAGACATCCCAGAACATGCTGCCGCTCAGGTGGAAGCCCGTGATGGCCACGAAGAACGCGGCGCAGGAACCAAAGGGCAGCCACCGCTCGACAGGCGGTTTCCACTCCTTCGTGCCCAGCGACTGGACCATCAGGGCCAGCACTATGCAGAAGAAGAACAGTTCCGGGACAAGCGCTGTGATATGGAAGTTCACGTCGGAAGCCCCCTATTGATTGTCAGCCACGATGCTGAGCACATGCGCGGCGGCGGTTTGCATCGGTTGCTCGGTCTCGACGGAAGCGACCTTGCGCTTGTCGAAGTCGTTGAGCAGCTTGTCGATGGACGGGTCGATGATCTTGAAGAACGGCGTGGGAGCCAGGCCGATCCAGAGCACGAACACCGCCGGGATGGTCAGGTAGATCCACTCGCGGGCGTTCAGGTCGCGCCAGGCCTTGGCCGTGCTGGGCTTGCCCCAGGCCAGCTTCAGGGACACGCGGAACATGTACGCCGCGCCCAGAAGCGCGCCGGGGACCAGGAACATGCCGATGTACGGGGAATCCTGAAATGCGCCGATGAAGACCAGTATCTCGCCCACAAAACCGTTGGTTCCGGGGAAGCCGAAGGACGCGAGCGCCATGAGGCCCCAGAAGAACATGAAGGCGGGCAGATACTTGCCGAGCCCCATATTCTTGGAGATCTCACGGCTGTGGCTGCGTTCGTAGACCGCGCCGATCATCATGAAGAGTGCGCCGGTGACGATGCCGTGGTTCAGCATCTGGAAGAGCGCACCCTCGACGCCGCGCTGGTTGAACAGGAAGATGCCCAGCGTGACGAAGCCCATGTGACCCACCGAGGAGTAGGCGACCAGTTTCTTGATGTCCGACTGTCCGAGCGCGATGGCCCCGCCGTAGAGGATGGACACGATGGAGATCGCGATCATCATCGGGGCGAAGTACTCGCTGGCGGCCGGGGTCAGCGGCAGGCAGAAGCGCAGGAAACCGTAGGTTCCCATCTTCAGCAGGACGGCCGCCAGGATGACGGAGCCGGCCGAAGGCGCCTGCACGTGGGCCGCGGGCAGCCAGGTGTGGAACGGGAACATGGGGACCTTGATGGCGAACGCCAGCGCCATGGCCAGGAAGGCCCAGAACTGGAAGCGGAAGCTGAAGTTCATCTGCATCAGGTCCGGGATGGAGAAGGTGCCGCCCGTGACCCGGAAGGCCACGATGGCCGCGAGCAACAGGGTGGACCCCGCCAGGGTGTACAGGAAGAACTTCAGCGACGCGTACTTGCGGTCGTCGCCGCCCCAGACCGCGATGAGCAGGTACATGGGGATGAGCATGGCTTCCCAGAACACGTAGAACAGGACCAGGTCCAGGGCGCAGAACACGCCCAGCACCGATGAGGTCATGAACAACAGGCAGAAGTGGAATTCCTTCTCCCGCTTGCCGATGTAGGTCCAGGAACACATGACGCACAGCGGCAGGACCGCGATGGTCAGAAGGACCATGAGTATGCTGATGCCGTCCACGCCGAGGTAGTACTGAAGGCCCCACTGGTGGACCCAGTCGATCTTCTCGACGAACTGGAAGTCAGCGTTGAGTTTGAAACCCATCAGCGGCACTGCAAGCAGACACTCGATGAGGGACACCGCCATGGTGTAATACCTCACCACCTGCGGAGCGCGCAGGAAGAAGAGTCCGCAGGCCGCGACGAGCGGGAATGCGATCAATATCGTGAGTACCGGATATCCGAAGTCCAAAATGAGCTCTCCTTAGATTGTCCGGCTTAGCCGAAGTACCATACGAGGGCGAAGATGCCCAAGCCGAGGACGGCGGCCAGCGCCAGGTAATCCTGCAGGTTGGCTGTCTGGGCCTTGGCCCCCAGCCTGCCGATGTTCCTGACGGTGTAGGCGCTGCCGTCCACCACTGTATCAATGCCCTTCTTGTCGAACCAAGAAGTGCCGTCACCCATGCCGAGGAGCGCGCGCAGGCCGACGGTCCGGTAGACCTCGGTCCAGACGTCGTCAACCTTGGAGACCGGCCAGCAGATGGCACGCATGGTGACGCGGCCGATCAGGCGGTAGAACCAGTCGAAGTCCAGGTTGAGCTTTGCGTGCGGCGTGATGATCTCGCGGGTCAGATAGAAGGCCAGGCCGGAGAAGCCGAGCAGCAGGCCTGCGTTGATGACCTTGTCGATGGTCCAGGGCACGAAGTGATGCCCTTCGATCTCCATGGGGAGATACTGGTAGAGCATGTGGGGGTAAACTCCCTGCGCGATGCACAAGAGGCCGCACAGCGCCATGCCCACGTACATGTTGACGGGCAGCGGCTTGACCTCGCCCGTGTATTCCTTCTTTCCGCCCCAGAACGCGAAGTACGGGAGCTTGATGCCGACCGAGATGAACGTACCGACCGCCGCGACCTCCATGCCGAGGGCCAGGATCGTGCGGTGGGCCTCGGCCGCGCCCGCGATGGTCATGGTTTTCGAGATGAAGCCGTTGAACAGCGGCATGCCGGAGATCGACAGGGCCGCGACCATGTACCAGACCATGACCCAGGGGAGCCGGTAGGCCAGGCCGCCCAGCTTGTCGAGCTTGGCGGTGCCGACCGAGTACAGGATCGCGCCGGTGCCCATGAAGAGCAGGCCCTTATAGAGGATGTGGGCGTAGGCGTGGGCCACGGCGCCGTTCAGCGTCATTGCCGTGCCGATGCCGATGCCCGCGACCATGTACCCCACCTGGGAGACGATGTGGTAGGACAGGATGCGCCGCGCGTTGTTCTCGATGCACGCGTACAGCACTCCGAAGACCGCCATGCAGGTGCCGGCCACGGCCAGGACCTCCCAGCCCGCGAAGCCGCGCGCCAGGACGTAGACCGCCGTCTTGGTGGTGAAGGCGCACATGTACACCGCGCCGCATACGGAGGCGCGGGGATAGGCGTCGGGCAGCCATGCGTGCAGGGGCACCACGGCGGCGTTGACGCAGAAGCCGATCAGGATCAGCCAGTCGTAGAGATGGGCCTCGGCGGGGTTGACGCCCACGAAGGCGAAGCTGCCGGTGGCCTTGTACTTGAGCAGCAGACCGGCCAGCAGGAACAGGCCGCCGACGGTGTGGTACAGGAAGTAGCGGAAGCCTGCGCCCACGGATTCCTTGGTCCGGGCCTGCCAGATGAGGAAGGTCGAGCCGATGGACATCAGCTCCCAGAACAGGAAGACCGTCAGCAGGTCGCCCGCGAACACGCAGCCGAACCCGCCGGCCACGTAGAGGGACCCGGCCACGTAGTGGCCCCGGTCCTCGACGTGCATGCCGTAGATGCAGCCGATGAAGGCGATGACCGCGAAGACCTGGCCGAAGACGATGGACAGTTTGTCCACCCGCCCGAGGACCAGGGTCTGGTCGAGGTATTCCAGCGCGCCGTACATGCCGGGCGTCACCGTGAAGATCGAATACAGAGCGATGAGCGGCGCGAGCAGGGCCAGGCCGCCTCGGAAGGCCTTGTTCTTCCACAGGGCGGCGGGCACGAAGGGCACCAGCAGCGCCAGCGCGAGGAAGGCCATGGAGGGGTGGTAGAACACGCTAGTCTCCATAGTAGTCCTCCTTGCGCGCAATGAACGGCTGGATCACCTTCTTCATGATGATGACCATGGCCAGTCCCACGATAAGCCCGAATCCGGCGAAGAACCCGGGATACTTGTCGAGCCCGAAGTGCGGGTGGTGCGTGACAAAAGGAACGTTGAGCAGCACGAGGACCGCAAGGGTGACGAAGAAGATGATCCTCCACGCCTTCCAGTTGTCTCTCCATTTGGCGAGAAGCTCGCCCAAACCTTTTTGACTCATTGACATATCCCCCTAGAACTTGCCGAGAACGTTGACGAAGTTCAGGAACGTCTGCGGATACAGACCCAAGAACACCGAGATGGCGGCCGTGATGCACAGCGGGACGACCATGGTCATGGACGGCTCGTTGTACTGACCGATGTTGGCCTCCGGCAGGGGCTTCTTGAAGAAGGCCCGGTAAGTGATGGGCACGAAGTAGCCCGCGTTGAGCGCCGTCGAGAGGAGCAGCGCGCAGAGCAGCGGCCACTGGTGCGCATCGAGCGTGCCGTTCACCAGGTACCATTTGGAGACGAAGCCGCAGACCGGCGGCATGCCGATCATCGACAGGGAGGCGATGGCGAACGCTCCGAAGGTGAGCGGCATGCGCCGTCCCAGGCCGTCCATGAGGCTGATCTTCTTCAGGTGGCAGGCGACGTAGATGGCGCCCGCGGCCATAAAGAGCGTGATCTTGGAGAAGGCGTGGTGGGCGATGTGCATCACGCCGCCCTGGACCGCCGAATCCACCAGCATGGTCACGCCGATGACGACATAGGAGAGCTGGGCCACCGTGGAGTAGGCCAGCCGCGCCTTGATGTCGTCCTTGGTCAACGCGATGAACGAGGCCACCGTCAGGGTGAAGGCCGCGATGTAGGCCGTCCCCATGCCGATGGACAGGTCTCCAAGCCAGGAGCCGGGCGAACCGACGTAGATCTGGCTCATGGTCAGGGCCGCCGCGGTCTTGGTCCCGAAGGCCGAGAGCACGATGCGGCTGACGCAGAAGACGCCGGCCTTGACGACCGCCACCGCGTGCAGCAGGGCCGAGACCGGGGTGGGCGCGACCATGGCCGACGGGAGCCAGTTGTGGAACGGCATGAGGGCCGCCTTGCCGATGCCGAAGATGAACAGCCAGTAGGTGAGAGCCACCAGTCTGGGATGCTCGGCGACGACCTGGGCGTTGAACATGCCGTGCTGGATGTCGGCGAGGTTGAAGTCGAGGTTGCCGACCAGCACGTAGGTCAGGACCATGGCGGGCAGGAGGAAGAGCTTGGAGGTACCCATCAAGTAGACGATGTACTTGCGGGCGCCGACCCGGGCTTCGTCGTCCTCGTGGTGGTAGACCAGCGGGTACGTGAACACGGTGATGACCTCGTAGAAGAGGTAGAGCGTGAACACGTTGGCCGACAGGGCCACGCCAACGGCGCCGAAGATGGCCACCGCGAAGCAGACGTAGTAGCGGGTCTGTGCATGCTCGTTCAGGCCGCGCATGTACCCGATGTTGTAGCTGGTCACGAAGAACCAGAGGAACGGGGCGATCAGGGCGAAGACCATGGACAGGCCGTCCGCCGCGAACGCTATGTTGATGCCCGGCATGATGGTGGTCACGTGATAATACAGGACCTGCCCGGAAAGAACTTTCGGGGCCATCCACACTACCGAGGTAAAGGTCAGAAACGCGCCGATGAAGCTGATTGCCTCGCGCCGGTTTTCATCGCCCCTGCAGAGGTAGATGAAGAGCGGCACAAGGAGAGTGATCACCACCGGCAGAAGAATCGGACTATATGTAGTTACACCTTCCATCATAGCTATTCCTTCAGGGTAGTGATGTCACTGGTTTTGGCGGACTTGAAGCGCCGGGCCACAACCACGACCATGGCGAGGACGAGCGTGGCTTCGGCGGCCGCGAGCCCCATGACGAACAGGGTGCCGAGCTGGCCGAGGACCGCGCTGAAGTCGGTCAGCTGCGCGGCCGCCACCATGGACAGCCCCGCGCCGTTGAGCATCAGCTCCACCGAGATCAGCATTCCGACGAGGCTCCTGCGCTGGGTCAGGCCGAAGAGACCCGCGCACAGCAGGATCAACGCGACGATTTGATAGAGGGTCAGTGCGCTCATTACTTGTCCCCTCCGGTTTTCTGGCCCCGCTTCTCCCAGACCAGCAGGACGGCGCCGGCCATGGCGACCATCAGCACGACCGAGATCAGCTCAAAGGGCAGGAAGTACGACCCGAGCAGCCCTTGGCCGAGCTGCTTGATCGGGACCTCGACGGGCATGGACACGGAATCGACCGGCTTGGTCATGACCAGCCAGCCGAGGATGGCCGCCGGGGCCATGGTGGCCGCCAGGCCGTAGACATACCGTTTCATGGGCGCGCGGCCCGATTCGTCGCCGCCCTTCTCCGCCCGGGTCAGCATGACCGCGAAGAAGACCAGGACGCTGACCGCGCCCACGTAGATGAGCAGCTGCATGAAGGCCATGAAGGGCGATGCCAGCAGCAGGTACATCCCGGCCACGCCGATGAGCGTGGTGATCAACCCGATCAAGGCGCGCACCAGGCTGCTGCTCGACACGGCGACCACGGAGCCGCCGAGGATCACGAGCGTGTATACGCCGAATGCAATTTTTGCCAAGACTTCCATATTACGCCTCCTTCTCCGCCGCGGCCGGTGCGGCCTCGGTTTTGGGAGCGGGCGCGGAAAGTTCCGTGGCCTGCTCCTTGAGCCGGGCGAGAAGATCGATTTTCATCTCTTTTCTGGAAGTCGCCACCCAATAGACGTTATTGGAGAATTTCAGCGACTTTGCCGGACAGTTGTCAATGCAGGTGCCGCACAGCGAGCACAGGGTGTAGTCGTAGATGAACTTGGCCGGATTCTTGGGGGCCTTGGGCTTCACGACCTTCTCCCCCGCTTCCTCGGCCGCCTTCATCGCCGCCTCTTCCGCCTCGGTGGGCTTGGGAGGCTTGGACTTGACCACGGTCAGGCATTTGCTCGGGCAGTTGGTCACGCACATCATGCAGGAGATGCACTTGGGCGTGGCCGGATCCTTGGGCTTGCCGATGAGTTCGACATGCCCGCCATATGTTTCCAGATTCTCGTCGTCGATGACCTGGCGCGGATAGTGGACCGTGACCAGGGGCTTGCAGAAATACTTGCCCGTGATCTTCAGCCCCACGATCAGGGACCAGCAGTCGAGAATCGGCTGGATTACGCTTTCTCTGAATTTACCCATTTCTTCCCCCTACAACTTCACGATCAGCGCGATGGCCAACAGGTTGAAGGTGGCCAGCGGCAGCAACCATTTCCAGTTGATGTTCAGCAGTTGATCGAACCGTACGCGGGGGAAGGTCCAGCGGGCCCACACCATGAAGGAGAGCAGCGCGTAGACCTTGATCAGCATCCACCACCATCCGCCGATGCCGGGGATGGGGCCGTGGAACCCGCCCAGGAACAGGACGGAGCAGACCGAGCACATGACCACCATGTAGCCGTATTCGGCCATGAAGAAGAGGCCGAACCCCATGGAGGAGTACTCGGTGTGGAAACCGGCGGTCAGCTCCGACTCGGCCTCGGCCAGGTCGAAGGGCGCGCGGTTGGTCTCGCCGAACATGGCGATGAGGAACACGAAGAAGGCGAGGAAGGTGAACGGGTTCCTGAAGATGAACCAGTTCCAGATGTACCCTTCCTGCATGGCCGTGATCTCGGTCAGGCTCAGGGTGCCGGTCATGAAGGAGATGGCCAGGACGGTGAGCAGCAGCGGGATCTCGTACGCCACGGTCTGGGAAACTGCGCGGGCCGCGCCGAGCACGCCCCACTTGTTGTTGGAGGCCCAGCCCGCCAGGATGACCGCCAGCCCATTGAAGCTGGAGAAGGCCAGGATGAGCAGCAGGCCGAGGTTCACGTCCATGCCGGTCAGCACCGGGCCGTACGGAATGGGCAGGAAGAGCAGCAGCACCGGGATCATGGACAGGATCGGGGCGAGCCAGTACAGGGCCGCGTCCGCGTTGTCCGGGGTCAGGAGCTGTTTGCCCATGAGTTTCAGACCGTCGATGAGCGGCTGGAGCACGCCGTGGGGGCCGACCTCGAAGGGTCCGGGCCGGCGCTGGATGTGGCCCGCGAACTTGCGCTCGAAATAGACCCACACCAGGGCGTTTATGCCCAGCCAGACCATGGACGCCACGACCGCTATGATCAGAGGTATCAGGTGTTGTAAGAATGCGTTCATGGATTAAACCTACCTGTCGATTTCAGGGATGATCAGGTCCAGGCTGCCCAGGATGGCCACGGCGTCCGCCAGGAGGGTGCCGTTGGCGGCCTCCGCGAACGCGTGCAGGTTGGAATAGCCGGGCGCCCGCAGCTTGATGCGGTACGGGACCTTGTCTCCGTTAGAGACGACATGGATGCCGATCTTGCCTCGGGCACCCTCCACGTTGAAGTAGGCTTCTCCCGCCGGCGGCTTCATGGACGGCTTGGGCGCCTTGTCCATGATGTGGCCGCCCTCGGCGGAGGGGAGCTGCTCCAGGGCCTGCTCGATGATGCGCAGCGACTGCTCCATCTCGGCCAGGCGGACGTGGTAGCGACCCGCCGAACAGCAGGAATCCTGCGTCGGGATCTCGAAGTCGAAACGGTCGTAGATGCCGTAGGGCTCGTCCTTGCGCAGGTCGTAGGGAACGCCGGCACCGCGGACCACGGGACCGGTACAGCCGTAACGGCGGCACATGTCCTGGTCGATGATGCCGATACCTTCGATGCGGCGGCGCAGGATGAGGTTCTCGGTGACGAGATCATGGTACATGGGCAGCCGTTCCCTGAAGTGGGGAATGAACGCCTTCATCAGCTCGATGCACTTGTCGTCGAAGTCCATCTGCAGGCCGCCGACGCGGAAGTTGCTGTAGGTCAGCCTGGAGGCCGAAGGCCTCTGCAGGGCGTCCAGGAGCATTTCGCGATCGTCGAAGGCGTACATGATGGGCGTGAACGCGCCGAGATCGAGGATGTAGGCCCCCCACCACAGGAGGTGGGAAGTCAGGCGGTTGAACTCGGTCATGATGACCCGCAGGTATTCCGCCCTTTCCGGGATCTCGATGCCCATCAGTTTTTCCACTGCGCCCACGTAGGCCCAGTTCCAGGCCATGGCGTGACCGTAGTCCACGCGGCCCATGTTGGGGATGAAACCGCCCCAGGTTTGGGTTTCGCCCATTTTTTCATGCATGCGGTGCAGGTAGCCCAGCACGGGCTCGGCGCGGACGATGTATTCGCCGTCCACCTCGATCACGATCCGCAAGACGCCGTGCGTAGACGGGTGTTGCGGGCCCATGTTGATGATCAGGGTTCCGTCCTGCTTCCCGGCCTCGAACTTCTGGGTGTAGAAATCACCCTTCATTTGTTCTAAATTCTGGTAAGCCGACATACACTCTCAGTCCGGTTTTATATACCGACCGGTCGCCCCGGCCTACGCGTCGGAGGCCTCCTCGGCCTCCGCTTCCGCAAACAACGCTTCCAGTTCCGGGGAACAGGACACGACTTCGCCGAGGCTCAGCACGTCCTTGATGGACTTGCGCGTCTTGTCCGTCTTCCGCAGGGGGAAGAGGTCCTTGTCCTCCACCGGCATGAGCAGCGGGACGAGATTGGGATTGTCCGCGAACTCCACGCCGTGGAAGTCGCGGGTTTCCCGCTCGTGCCATTCCGCCCCGTCAAAGACGGACACGATGGACGGCACCACGGGGTTGTCGGCGCCGAGCAATACCCTCAGCACCACCCGTTCATTGATGTTCCACCTGTTAAAATGATAATGAACCAGAAATCCCTCGTCGAAATCCAAAGCAAAGATGTCTTCGAGGGAATATCCGGCCTCGTACAGTTTGCGGGCCGCCTTCACGATCTGGTTCGGTGCCAGGTACACGGACCATGCATGCCCCGTGACGGCCTGATCCTGTTTGGCGACGCATTGGGTCGCAACCCCTTCCAAAGCTTGCAGCATGACTACCCCTCCACCTTGGCGGCCACAGGCCACCAACGTTTGCCCGTGATCAGGCGCTGCAGTTCAAAGAACCCCTCGAGCAGCCCTTCGGGCCTGGGCGGACAGCCCGGCACGTAGACGTCCACCGGGATCAGCGTATCCACACCCTGGATCACGTTGTAGTTGTCCTTGATCTTGAAGGGCCCGCCGGAGATGGCGCAGTTGCCCATGGCGATGACCCACTTGGGTCCGGGCATCTGCTCGTACAGACGGACGACCGCAGGCGCCATCTTCTTGGTCACGGTGCCGGCCACGATCATCACGTCGGACTGGCGGGGCGAAGGCCGGAAGACCTCGGCCCCGAACCGGGCCATGTCGAAACGCGCCATGCCGGTGGCCATCATCTCGATGGCGCAGCAGGCAAGACCGAAGGTCATGGGCCACAGGGACATGGATCGACAGACGTCGAAGATGTCCTGGGCCAGTTTGAGGTTGACGATGGGCGGGTCCATGTGATGGTTCCCCGCCGTCAGGAATTCCCTTTGCACTACTGAATCCTGCGCGGCCATGTGAACACCCCTTTCGCCCAAAAGTAGATGACGGAGAGAATAAGGAAGAACAAGAAGACGAAAACCTTCACGAAGGGAACCCAGCCCTCGGCGTCAGCATACGCCGTGGAAACCGGGAACAGGTAAAGGACGTCCACGTCGAAGGCCAGGAAGATCAGGGCGTATACGTAGTACGATACGCCCCACCGGGCCCACGAGCTGCCGTAGGGGACCATGCCGCACTCATACGGCATCCCGATATCCCCCCCCCTTGCTTTGGGGGCAAGCAGCATTGCAAGGATCAACGGCCCGACGGCAAAGAGAAGGCCAGCGAGCAAAAACAATACAATTGCAAAATGCAGCCAGTCGAAAAGCATACCCCATCCTTTGGCAGTAAATTTGCGGGAATCTTGAACCAAAATTTTTTCAAGAATTAACGAGTTCCATGCCCCGAAAAAAGCGCTAAGTCAAGCACCTTGCGCATTTTTTCATTAAGAACCCACCTCCTAAGTATGTAATTTTCTTCACTCTGAACGACCCTCGCTCGTGCAATATGTCACAAGCGATACCCCGCCCGGAAACGGCCTGAATACCGCTATCCGGAGGCCGAAAAAAAGGGGTGTCTCGCCATGGCGAGACACCCCTTCGGGAGGCAATGTGAAATCGTGAACACGGCTATCCGGGCAGTCCGTAGTCCCCAAAAGTGCCATAATCGTTTTTTCCCTGGCGCTTGGCTCCGTACATGGCCGCGTCGGCCCTGCTGATGAGGGTCACCGGGTCCTTGCCGTCCTCGGGGAAAAAGCTGATGCCGATGGTCGCGCCGATGGTCAGCTCGTGGCCGCGCACGGTGTACGGCTCCCTGACCACGTTCAGTAGGTTCTCGGTCACGCTGAACGCGCCCTCGCGGTCCCTGACGTCCGACAGCAGGATGCCGAACTCGTCGCCGCCCAGCCGGGCCAGGGTGTCGGACTCGCGGGTCCGCTGCTGCAGCCGCTCGGCCACCATGCACAGCAATTCGTCGCCCGCCTGATGGCCGTAGGTATCGTTCACCTGCTTGAAGTCATTGAGGTCCACGAAGAGCACGGCCACGATCCGCTCGTACCGCTTGGCCAGGGCCAGGGCGTGCTCCAGCCGGTCGAAGAAGCGGTGCCGGTTGGCAATGCCGGTGAGGCTGTCCACCGTGGCCAGCCGCTTCAGCTCCAGCTCGGTGTTCTTGCGATCGGTGATGTCCTCCAGCACGCCCTCGACGAAGTCCCGGCCCTCTACGCCCCGGACCAGCCGGGAGCTCTCCGAGCACCAGATGACCTCGCCGTCGCAGCGGCGCAGCCGGAATTCGAAATTGGTCACGGCCCCGTCGCGGGCCAGCAATTCGCGGTACAGCCGCCGATGGTGCTCCTCGATCATATGGGCGTCGCGGAGCGCGGGCACATTCACCACATCGGACATCTTCTCATATCCCAGGATGCGCAGCATGGCCGGGTTGGCCTCCAGGTATTCCCCTCCCAGGGTGCATTGGAAGATGCCCTCGATGGCCCGCTCGAAGATGGAACGGTACTTCTCCTCGGCCACGCGCAGGGCGATCTCGGTATTGCGGCGCTGCTCCACCTCGCTCTCCAGGAGCATCTTCTGCCGGTGCATCTGGAGGAACGCCTTGACCTTGCTGGTCAGGATTTCCGGGTCCACGGGCCGGAAGAGGTAGTCCACGGCCCCTGTCTCGTAGCCCTGGTGGACGTTCTCCTCGTCCTGGTAGATGGCGGTGATGAAGATGATCGGCACGTTGCGGCTGCGCTCGTGCTCCTTGATCCTGGCCGCGGCCTCGTAGCCGTTCATGCCGGGCATCTGGATGTCGAGCAGGATCACGGCGAAGTCGCTGGTCCTGGCCCGCTCCACGGCCTCGGCGCCGCTTTCGGCCTGGACCACGCGGCACTCGATGTCGCGCAGCATGTGCTTGAGCAACGCGAGGTTGGTCTGGGAATCATCGACGACGAGAACCTTTTGCAACTGATCGTCCATACGCGCCCCCTATGCCTTCTCCCGTCCGTCCGCCTCGACCCGGCTCAGCCTCACGCCGCCCTCCACGGGTTCGCCGCGAAGGACGAAATCGAAGCGGTCCAGGTCCATGCACAGGTCGAAATCCTCTTCCGGGCAGTCCGTCCTGGACTCGTCGAAAAACTTGGCCGCGCTGTCCACGTCCCGAAGGAATTTCCGCAGGGTCTCGATGCTGTTCGGATATTCCTCCAGCTCGTTCTTGATGTACATGGCGCACATCATGTCCTCCTGGGCGCGCATGACCCCGCCGGTGCCCATGGCCACCAGGGTGACGAGCTCCGGGGACCTGGCCCGGATGTAGTCCACCACGGCCCCCGCGTTGACGAAGCAGCCCACCAGGACCTCGTCGGCCCCGGTGCAGGCCATCAGCCCGCGCGTGCCCGCGTTGGTCACGTGCAGGAAGGTCTGCCCGGTCACGTCCGCTTCCTTCAACAGGAACGGAGAATTCAGGTGGTCGAAGACATCCACGGGTTCGGTCTCCAACTCCCCGATGATCTTGCCGTTTTTTGCGGCGGCAAGGGCGCGCGCCCGGTCCAGCGAATCGGTGGCGATGTACTCGCCCACGCCCATGTCCGCCAGGAAGCAGGCCACGGTGCTCGAGCGGAAGACGTCGATGACGACCACGAGACCCTTGGCGCGTTCCGCACCGGAAAGGCATTCAACCACATTAACGATCATCGGACACTCACTTGAAGCATTCCGGCGGGCACGGACGGGCCGCTCTCCGAATACCCGCCGGCCGTTACGGATTCCTTGCGGGACTACGGCCAGACAACTCGGTTTTATCCTCCCATAAACCCGCAACACCTGAACAGTAAAGGTTTTTCCGCGTCTCATTGACATGCTGCCAGGAATACTGCAATTAAGCGGCATGAAAAAGAAACGCGTTCTAGTCACCGGCGGCTCCGGCTTCCTCGGCTCGCACCTGTGCGAGCGGCTCCTGGCCAAGGGGCACGAGGTCATCTGCGTGGACAACTTCTTCACCGGCAAGAAGGACAACATCCTGCACTTGATGGACAACCCCTATTTCGAGGTGGTCCGGCACGACGTGACTTTCCCCCTGTATATTGAAGTGGACGAGATCTACAACCTGGCCTGCCCGGCGTCGCCCATCCACTACCAGTACGACCCGGTCCAGACCACCAAGACCTCGGTCCACGGAGCCATCAACATGCTCGGCCTGGCCAAGCGGCTGAAGGCCAAGATCCTCCAGGCCTCCACCTCCGAGGTCTACGGCGATCCAAAGATCCATCCGCAGACCGAGGATTACTGGGGCAACGTCAACCCCGTGGGCATCCGCTCCTGCTACGACGAGGGCAAGCGGTGCGCCGAGACCCTGTTCTTCGACTACAACCGCCAGCACTCCCTGCGCATCAAGGTCTGCCGCATCTTCAACACCTACGGCCCGCGCATGGCCATGGACGACGGACGGGTGGTCTCCAACTTCGTGATCCAGGCCCTTCGCGGCGAGGACATCACGGTCTACGGCAAGGGAGAACAGACGCGCAGCTTCTGCTACGTGGACGATCTGGTGGAGGGCATGGTCCGGCTCATGGAGAACACCGGGGACGACTTCCTCGGCCCCATGAACCTCGGCAACCCAGGCGAATTCACCATCCTCGAACTGGCCCGGACCGTCGTGGACCAGATCGGCTCCAAGTCGAAGATCGTGTTCAAGCCACTGCCCGCCGACGACCCCACCCAGCGCAAACCGGACATCTCCCTGGCGCGCAGGGTCATCGACTGGGAGCCCACCGTCGACCTCAAGACCGGACTGGTCAAGACCATCGAATACTTCGACGCCATGCTCAAGGAGCAATAGCCGAAGAGACTAAAAACGCGAAAAGGCCGGGATTTCGATCCCGGCCTTTTCGCGTTTTCAGGAGCGCTTCCTGGCGGCGAGCGTCCGCTCGACCATCTCCACGTAGGGTTCCAGCCCCGAGGCGACGTCCTCGGGCCACTCAAACGGGCCGGGTCTCGGCTCGCCCGCGGCACGCAGGACCATCTCGGCCATGGTCCCCTCGTCCGCCGGGTCCGGGAAGACCCAGCGCGGGGGCAGGAAGTGGGCCGAGCCGTTCATGGCGCTGGACAGGGACCGGCAGCCGCAGGCCAGGGCCTCCAGGGTGGCGTTGGAGCAGGCGTCGTAGAAGGTCGCCAGCACGAAGACGTCGGCGGCGCGGTAGAAGGCGGGCATGTCGTCCACCCGGCCCAGGAACTTCACCCGATGGGCGACGCCCAGCTCGCGGGCCAGCCGCTCGTATTTACCGGGATTGCGCCCGCCCGCCACGTGGAGCACGAAATGCTCCGGCAGCCGGGTCAGCATGGACACCAGATGCCGCACGCCCTTGAGGGCGAAGTTGGTGGCCGCCGTGGCCACCACCACCTGGTCCTCGCGGATGGCGGACGCATCGCGCAGCCGCAGCCGCTCCTGGTCGCCGATGGGCGAAAATCTGGCCAGGTCGGGCCGGTTGTAGACCACGTCGATGGCTTCCTTGTCCAGGAACGGGTGGGCCTCCACCAGCCAGTCGCGCACCAGGTGCGAGACGCAGACGATGCGCGGGGTGCGCCGCATGCGGACGCGGTCTATCACATGTATGGCCCAGTTGCCGGGCGAGAGCCTGCGCCGGAGCATCTTGAAGGACCGGGCGAACCCGCTGGGCCAGGCGCGCCGGGAGAGCTCCCAGAACTTGGAGATGGGACCGCCGCCGATGCGCAGGATGTCCTGGTTCAGGGTCTTGCCCATGCCGAAGACCAGGTCGTAGTTCCCGCGTTGCTGCGCCCGCTGCGCGCCGTAGGCGAACCACAGGATCTTGACCAGGCGGAACGCGCCGAACCGGCCGAGCACCACCGGCTCCACGCCCTCGGGCGGGTCGGTCTCGCACCGGGCGCAGATGAAGTCCACCGCGTGGCCGCGCGCGGCCAGCGCCTCGCTCAGCCGCCAGGCAAAGGATTCCGCGCCGCCGTACCGGCTCAATCTCGGCATGGTCACCGCCAGCCGCGCCCTGTTTTCAGATTTCACCATAGGATTGGAGTCTTGTCCCATTTTCATCGGTTTGACAACCGTCAGGTTGCCCGCCGGACCAAAGACGGCTATGCATTCGAAAACCGCACGAGGAGCCGTATGTTTTTCGCCACCCCGCCCTGGATCTCCAGCTGTTCCTGCTCATCAACCAGCACTGGCGCTGCGCATTGTTCGACACGCTCATGCCCCTGTTCTCATCCACGGCGGTGCTTGTCGCGATCCTGGCCGCAGCCGTGATCGCGACGGTGGCCAAGGGCGGGAAACGGCAGCTCCTCTACTTCCTCATCCTGCTCGCGGGCATGGGGATTTCGGATTTCTCCACCAAGCTCGCCAAGGACCAGATATACCGGGTCCGCCCGCTCAACGCCGTGGCAGGGACCTGGTACGTGGACAACGGCGAGTGGCGCACGCGGTCCGCGGACTTCGTCCGGACCAAGGAGCGCGGCACCTCCTATCCCTCGGCCCACGCGGCCAATACCATGACCCTCGCCCTGCTGGCCCTGCTCCTGTGGCCCCGCCTGAAGCGCTGGCCGCTGCTGGTGCCGCTGATCACGGGCTATTCCCGCGTCTACCTGGGCAAGCACTACCCCACCGACGTCCTGGCCGGATGGCTCTGGGGCGTGGTCGTGGCCGGAGCGGTCTGGCTGATCTGGAAGGAATTGGAACGGCGGGTCCCGTCCCTGCGGCCCGTCTAGTCCTCGCTCTCGTCCAGCTGCCCGGACTGCCGGTACCGCCGGTAGACCCGGATGCCCATCCATCCGGAGACAGCGAAGAGCACGACGCTCATGCCCACGGACAGGGCCACGCCCATGGTGGACTCGCGGTTCATGCCCGCGCCGAACAGGGCGAAGATGAAATTCTGCGGGATGTAGCCCAGGGTGGAGCCGAGGATGAACGGCGCCAGCGGGATGGAGCTGACCCCTGCGGCCAGGTTGGTGATCAGGTTCGAACCCAGAGGGAACAGCCGGATGGCCAGGGCGGTGTTGAACGGCTCGTGGCGCAGGAACCGGTTGACCTTCTCGGCCCGCGCTCCCAACTTGCGCTCCACCAGCTCACGCCCGCCCATCCGCGCGTAGATTGCCGCCAGGGCGCACCCCAGCCCTGACCCCACCGTGGACAGGACCGTGCCGCTGACCACACCGAAGGCGAAGCCGCCCAGAAACCCGACGAGCTGCCGGGGCAGCCCCACGGCGGTGAACGCCGCGCCCACGGCCAGGAAGATGACCACTGAGAGCGGCCCCCGGCCCAGAACGTGGTCGTTGAACCACTGGGTGTTGGAAAGCATGTCGCCCAGCCCCACGGCCCTGGACACGTACACGGCCAGCCCCAGGCCGGCCAGCATGATCAGCCCCTTGGCCAGGGACTTGATGCTCTTCAGGTTGGAATCACGCTTTTCGGTGGTCATTCTTCTCACGCAGCATGCGGTAATACAGGACCAGCAGGCACGCCTGGCCCAGAAAAAACAACGGATCGGCCTGAACCGCGCCGTAGGTCAGCCCGGCCAACCCGGACGCGGCGAGCGCCGCCTGCGCCGGGCGCGACAAGGGTTGTACCCCTTTCCCGCGCGTTCGTAAAATGGTCAGGCGCACGAAAAAAGCGCCCTGCCCCGCGATCACCAGGGCGAGCAGCCACCAGTAGGCGGGCAGGCTCATGCCTACTTCTTCTCTTTGACGGTATAGCCGATGTGCCGCTTGATCAGCCACTTGACCCCGATGAGGTCGTAGATGCCGGCCAGGGCGCGGTCCAGGGTGCCGTACTTGGACACGCCCGCCCCGCGCTCGCGGTGGTTGACCTTGACCTCGCGGATGCGCGCGCCCTGCATCTTCATCAGGATGGGGAAATAGCGGTGCATGTTCTTGAACCGGGGCAGCTTCCCGAGCATGTCCGCACGCATGACCTTCAGGGAGCAGCCGGTGTCGTGCACCCCGTCGTCCACGATGGAGTCGCGGATCTTGTTGGCGATGCGCGACGAGATGCGCTTGATGAAGGTGTCCCTGCGCTTGGCCCGCCAGCCGATGACCATCTCGCAGCCGTCGCCGAAGGCGGCCAGCATGTCCGGGATGTCGGCGGGGTCGTTCTGCAGGTCGGCGTCCATGGTGACCACGATGTCCGATTCCACGGCGTCGAACCCGGCGCAAAAGGCGGCGGACTGGCCCCGGTTCTCGGCAAAGGCCACGTACCGGACCTCCTCGAACTCATCCGCCAGCTGCCGTATTATAGTGAGACTGTCGTCGGTGCTGCAATCGTCCACGAACACGGCCTCCCACGGGCGGCCCGTGGAATCGGCCGCGGTCCTGATCTCGGAGAACAGGGTCCGCAGGTTGTCCTGCTCGTTGTAGACGGGCAGCACCACCGAAAATTTTTCTGCGTTGCTCATAGGGGTGATTCTCTACGGAATTCGGGCCCGGTTGTAAACTTTTTGCTGGCCCCCTCCCGGCCGGGACGATGTTTTCACGCCCCAAAAAAGTTTTTTTGAGATTTTCTAAAATTTGTTGTTGACAATTTCCCGCCACCAACCTAGAAACAGCGTCTCACGTGTCGCGGGGTGGAGCAGTACGGTAGCTCGTCGGGCTCATAACCCGAAGGTCGTAGGTTCAAATCCTGCCCCCGCTACCAAGGAAATCAAGGGCTTAGTCGAAAGACTAAGCCCTTTTCTTTAGAACATATATCGAGAACAACTTCGCCCTTACCTTCCCCCAAACGCTTCCACCCAACATAGACGAATGTCTATTTTAACAATTCAAAACATCATAAAACGTATAAAATATATGCACTTGAAAGAAGAAGAGCTTAGGTTTATATAATTTGTAAAGCCTTGTACAATCCTCGATGCACGATTAAAGGCTCACTCGTATTAAAGCGGGCTTCAGGCATTTTATATCTGTAGATTTGATAATTCCGTTGTTTTGGCTGATTACCAATTACGCTAAAATGGAAAAGTATACGCAATACAAAATCAACATTCTTTTCTTTTATTAGCCCCTGATCGTTTGCTTCGTTGAATGCAAAACGAAACTCATCAACCGGTATTGTTTGCTTTCTGATATGTGATATCAAATCAAAAATTCTTGCAATATCAGGTATTATACTGTGGATTTCATCCTCCAGTTCATTCCTAAGATAGTTCGAAAAAGAATCATCACTTTTTTGAACAATTTTAGACGTAATTTTTGGAATAGATTGTTCCAAGGCTTGAGATGAGCAATCTTTCATAAATTTAATAAAATCTCTTGGCCTAAGCATTGAGCTTCTAACCATAAATGGGAACTTACCCATTCGTTTATGTTGCCCATGACCATAGGCTATATCCCTATGATCAAACATTGTTTCCCACGCCTTCGGGAATGATAATATATCTCCATCTCTAGATATTGCTTTTGAAATCCTGTACGCCAACAAGCTCTTAATTTGTTCTTCACTCCACGTTATATTTATTAGGAAATCATTCCATTTATTTTTATCTGGATCAGAAACAATTTCATATATATCATCTCTAAGAAAAACAACAGGCAATATTTTAAAACCATTAGCAGGAAACAATGATTTAACATCTTGGACAGCTTTGAACAGACTGGTAAGAAGGGCTATGTATTCTTTATGCGATTCAGCAGTCAAAACATCTTTATAGTCCTCATCAAGTTCGTCGAAAACGATCAAATATGTTGAATCATCAATATAATCTTGTAACAATGCTTCAAGAATTTCGACTCTGTCAATCCATGGCGTTCTATTATCACAATTTTCGCACGTACTCTCATATCCAAGACCAGTAGAAAGTACTGAAAAATTGATCTTCATGCCCACCCAACGCTTTATAGACCGCGAAAGTGATCTTTCTGGATCATTAGAATATACAGTCTCAAGCATTGACCTAATTTCATAATCAATAGCCTCATTATGAATCATCTGCTTAGCAATAGTTGTGTAGATTAAATACTTCCACAAGGTGATATACTGATTTGGCTTGCTGAAGCTCTTATTATCCAATTCATATAGATCATTGAATGGGAATTCTTGAATGTTAATTTTTTAGTAAAAATGGTGGGACCACTTAAAGTAGTTAGATGCTCACAAATAGCAGTTTTTCCTGCTCCTTTTCTCCCAATCACATAGCATATTTCTCCATTTACTACTTGGTCGACTGATTCAGAATGATAAAAATATCTTTCAACATCTTCTTGCTTTGCCTCAAGCTTCCAATTTGAAATTTCTTTAAAAACTGAATTAATATCCATACATACCCCTTATTTCTTATATCCCATATCAGCATTCACCAAATTGTGCTTATTAATAACTCAATACAAATTGCATGTCTACGAAAACAGATGCACTATAAATCAAGCAAAACAGCAGCCACACAACCATGCTGCAATTTCTGAACTCAATTCCCAGCAAATACGCATCTTATCAAGTCATGGTATTTACCCCGTCTTTGATCTCATCACAAATCCTCGAGCTAAGAACTAGATAAGACCCTTCTCAGAATAATTGATATATTGACACAACTGGTATTCTTCTCATTTATGAGGCGTGCTTCTACCGCGTACCCTGTACATCTCAGCTGGTCCTTTCCCCACCCACGGCCAAAACGTAAACGCATCCAGCTCACTTCTTACCCCTCCTCATTTTCACACTCGCCAAACACAACAAAAAACGCTGCCTCGCCAACGCGCTAGGGAATCAATTCTTCCGCCCCCGCCGGTCGTACCTTGCGCCCGATTGATGATGCGTGAAATGACCCCCGCCGGTCGTACCTTGCGCCCGCCCTGATTGACTGTCCAATCCGATTCTGGCATGGAAAAGATAAGGAGAAATATACGCTATCGATTCAACAAATCGACGAGGGGATAACGACTGTCTTTCAGCTCATTCACCGGCAACTCATTCGCAAGGAGAAGGTAGTCACATGAAGATTCTGCTCAAGTTCTCACCGGTCATAGTCGCAGCCCTCCTGGCCATCCTGCCAACGCCCGAAGGACTGACACCCCAAGCATGGTATTTCCTGTCCATCTTCGTCGGCGTGGTGGTCGGGCTGATCATCGAACCCGTCCCCGCCGCCCTGGTGGGGTTGTCCGGCGTCGCCCTGGTGGCGGCCCTCGGCCTGGTGGACCCAAGCCCGGCGGCCAACCGCGCCTGGGCGCTCTCCGGCTTTTCCAACGGCGTCATCTGGCTGATCTTCGCGGCCTTCATGTTCGCCCTGGGATACCAGAAGACCGGGCTGGGCAAGCGCATCAGCCTCCACCTCATCCGGTTCCTGGGCAAGTCGACCCTTGGGCTGGGCTACGCCATCGCCTTCTCGGACGCGATCCTGGCCCCGTTCATGCCCTCCAACACCGCCCGCAGCGCCGGGACCATCTATCCCATCGCCAGCAACATCCCGCCCATGTTCGACTCCACCCCGGACAAGGACCCGCGCCGCATGGGCGCATACCTGAGCTGGGTGGGCATCAGCGCGACCTGCGTGACCAGCTCCATGTTCCTGACCGCCCTGGCCCCGAACCTGCTGGCCGTGGACATGATCCAGAAGTCCTCGGGCATCGCCATCAGCTGGGGCGACTGGGCCGCGGTCATGATCCCGGCCATGCTGCCGCTGTTCATCCTGACCCCGTGGCTGGGCTACGTGCTCTACCCGCCGACCCTGAAGCACTCCCCGGAAGCGCCCGCCTGGGCCGCCGAGGAGCTGGACAAGATGGGCCGGACCTCCACCAAGGAACTGATGATGCTCGGCTATGCCGTCCTGGCCCTGATCTTCTGGATCTTCGGCAAGCAGCTCCACGTGGACAGCACCGTGGCCGCCATCTCGGTCCTGTCGCTGATGGTCCTGACCGGGGTCATCACCTGGCAGGACGTCATCTCCAACAAGGGCGCCTGGAACGTCCTGACCTGGTTCGCCACCCTGGTGGCCATGGCCAGCGGTCTGAAGAAGACCGGCATCCTCGACTGGGTGGGCAACATCATCTCCACCAACCTTGCGGGCATGAGCCCGGTCTCGGTGATCGTCATGCTGGTCATCCTGTTCTTCGTGCTCCACTACTTCTTCGCCTCCACCACGGCGCACACCACGGCCCTGCTGCCCCTGTTCATGGCCACGGCCGCCCCGCTGCTCCCGCCGGAGCTGCTGCCCAAGGTCGCCCTGATGCTGGCCGGTTCGCTGGGCCTCATGGGGATCATCACCCCCTACGCCACCGGCCCCTCCCCCATCTGGTACGGCGCGGGCTTCATCAGCCAGGCCCGCTGGTGGGCGCTGGGCGCGGTCTTCGGCCTGATCTACCTGGGCTCCATGCTGGTGGTCACGGCCATCTACGTCTAACCGCTCCCATCCACTGACAATAAAAAAGGACCGGCGTCGTGCCGGTCCTTTTTTCGCGCCGAAGCGCGGAGAAAAATCCAGATACCCTACAGGCTCTGGGGGAAGTCCACCACCATGTGCAGGACGTCGTCCATGGGATCGAAACAGTCGGCCAGGAAACAGACGGCCATGTCGGACACGTGAAGCGATTCCACGGAGCCGAACAGGCAGGGCGCGTACCCGGCCTCGTCGCCGAGGACGGAGTGGGTTTCGACAGGGGCGTCCGGGAAAAGATCGGTCAGGGCCAGGATTTCCTGATGCCCGTGCGCGTGGGCCCCGTCCAGGAAGGAATGGTCCTCCCCGTCGGGAAGCTGTTCGGCAGGGGCGACCGGGGGCTCCAGGAACTCATCCATCTCGTTGGTCTCCGGAGTTCCGGCAGCGGTCTCCACGTCCGAGACGCTGTCGCTGAAGGCGAAGAGGTAGATGTCCCCGGGAACCATCTCGCCGCCGTGCAGCTCGAACATGGGCAGGGAACCGTCCATGGCCATGGCCTGGTAATCCTTGATGACCACCACGCCGCCGTCCTCACCGGTCAGGACCAAGTCCTTGCCGTTGCAGGAAAACAACACTTCGGAAACGAAAAAATTGAATTTAACCGGGACATCGGGAGAGACCACGTATTCCGCGACCTCGCCTGCCTTCGGAAGGGACACCTGCATCACACTCTGGGAGGGAGTAGATTCCGCCACAAGAGCCTCCTAAGGATAAAAGATCAGCAACTTCAATCAGATGCCTTTATGAGAACATTTCTTATCACACCCGGTTGGATTTGTCAAAAAAATCGACATCCCGTGCTGTTAGATTGTGGAAAAGCATATTCGGATGGTCTGTTTGAGTGATCAATACAATATACCCTTGCGCGTGGGGGCAAGGGGAGCGGAAGGCCGCAGGGACCGGCCGTAAAGATTGAACACAGGATACCCCAACCGCACCATCCGGGCAACCCGGCCCGGCCGCGCGGTTATCTTCTGCTCGTCCGGGGGGTTGCGCCGGACCCGTTTTTATGGCTCTACTCATCGCACCATGACAGCATTCAACGACAACGCCGTGGGCGCGCTGGAATTCACGGTGACCTGGGAACAGGACGACGCCGCCCACAAGGAACGGTTCCTCGGCCGCAAGGTCAACCCGGTCAACGATGTTTTCCCGCGCGGCATGCGCGAGGCCCTGGAGGGCAAGGAACCGGGCGAATCGGTTTATTTTACCTACGAGCCGCGCCTGTGCATCCCCCGGCGCAAGGAGAGCCTGGTCCTGACCCTGGGCCTCGACAGGCTGCGGCAAAAGACCGTGACCGGCGAACCGATCATCCCCCTGGTGGGCCGGTTCTATCCCCAGGGGCATATCAACGGGCTGCTGGACGTCTACCCCGACACCCTGACCCCGTTCCGCCTGACAGAGCTGGACGAGGAGACCTTCACCGCGGACCGCAACCATCCCCTGGCCGATGTGCCGGTGACCATCGAGGCGCGGATTCAATACCTGGAGCGGCGGGAGACCGGGACCTACGGCTCCCTGACCCACTGGCGCGAGGCCGTCTGCGACTGGGGGCCGGGCATGCAGGCCAGACTGGACGGCGAGCCAACCGACTTTTTCCACCCCGCCTTCTTCGACCGGCGGTCCGAGCTGGACGAAGGCTTCCGCCCTCCCCGGCCCGACGCGGCGGCCCTGCGCAACCTGGACCGGCTCCGAGAACGGCTCTTCCCCGAGGGGGCGCGGGTCCTGGACCTGTCCCTGGACTCCGAGCGCCCGACCGGAAAGTACGACGGCGCGGTCTGCTGCTGCTCACTGGAATACATGGACCGGCCCGTGGACGTCCTGCGCTACGTGGCCTACTTCCTGGAGCCGGGCGCGCCCCTGCTCCTGGCCTTCACCCACGCCTTTGACCCGGACCGGGCCATCCGGGGCTGGTCCGAGCTGCACCAATTCGAGCGGCTGGGGTTGGCCCTGGAATACCTGCGCATGGCCGGGTTCACCAACGACCTGAACACCCTGTCCATCCGCAACGACTGGCGCGACCGGGACGACCCGCGCTTCCTGGAGACCAAGGGCGTCAGCGACCCGGTGTTCGCGGCCTGGGGACGCAAGCCTTAAGGGTGTGTTGTTCAAAACTCACGGCGTCCCCCCCTGCCGGGTTGAGGGAATCCCCCCTGCTCTGCCGGTTTCTTCAGCCGCCGGCATGCCCCCCTGCTCCCGCTGCCGCGCAGTGATCGCGCGAAACGGCAAGGAGTCCCGGACGCCGGGTCAGTGACCGCAGGGAGACGGATAATACTGAATTTTAGTACGCGAGTTCAGGTAGTTGAATGCTTCAGCGTCAAGTTCGTCCGGGCGCAGGGTGGATTCGACCACGATATCGAGGTCGATGCCCAGCCGGTAGATGATCGCTTCGTGCTTGGGTATGGCCGGGTCGAAGAGGATGACCTCGGGATGGAGAAGGTCTTTGGGGTCCACCGACATGATCACCCCGATATCCCCGGAAGTGAACCGGCAGACGGTGCCGGGCGGGTACACGCCGAGAATCTTTATGAACCGGGTCAGCATGTCCGGATCGAACCGATCCTTGTATTTCCCGAACATCAGGGCCAACGCCTTGTGCGGCGAGACCGCCTTGGACGGGTCGCGCGTATTGATCAACCGGTCGTAGGTATCGGCGATGGCCACGATGCGGGCCGGAGGTATGATCCCGGCCTTGGTGGCCCCCTTGGGATAGCCGCGCCCGGTGCATTCCTCATGGTGCTGGTAGACGATCTTCATCACGTCCCTGCTGATGTCCGGCATCCTCGACAGCACCGACACCCCCAGCCGGGGATGCTCCTGGAACATCTTCGTTTCGGCCGGAGAGCGGTTGGGCTTGATCTGCAGCCCTTTGGGCAGCTTGAGCAGCCCTATGTCGTGCATCAATCCGCCGAAGGCCAGGTCGGCCATGCTCTCGGCATCGTAGCCAAGATCCGCACCGAGCATCAGGGAGAGGGTCATGACGTTCAGGGAATGGAATTCCTGGCCATCGTCGGTGGCGGAGGCGTTGATGAAGCTGACGCACATCTCGGTCTCCTCCAGGAACACCCTGGACATCTGCAGGGCCGTTTTCTTCGCCTCCTCGCAGCGGGCCACCTCTCCGCTCATGACTCCGCTCATGAAGACCCTGGACTCGACCACGGCCTTCTCGAAATTTTCCTCCATTCGCTGGAACTTGACCCGCCGCGCCCGCAGTTCGGACGCCTTCTCGAACTTCATCCGGGAATGGCTCACCGCGCTCTTCGCGGTGGCGGCGTCGACCTTGATCCGGGAGTCGGCCTTCAGCGGCTCGGCCTTGCTCTTTTCCGGATCATAAAGAACCGTCTCTCTTCCGATGGCGATGATCTCCCGGACCTCTTCCCGGTTCTTGATCTCGAAGCTGGAGCGTAGAAAGGGATGACGAAACCACGGGACGTTTCTGAGGGAGACGTACATGCCCGGCGTCAAACGGCGGACGGAAATTTCCTTGAGCATCAGACGGTGACCTCCTCCGCCGTGTCTTCGACGATCTTGATCGGCTCCGTGATGTCCAGGATGTCGTCGCTGTGCCGCTGCAGGTAGTCGACCGCGTCCTCGGAGAGCACTTCGTTGCGGGAGATGACCTTGACCCGCTTGCCGTCCACCTCGCCGTAGACGTCCTCGGCCACCACCATGCCCGGGGTCAGCCCCAGCGGATAGACCTCCCTGGTGTACTGCCGCCCCTCTTCGCCGAGAATGTTGGCCAGAACGCCAAGCACCTCCGCGTCATACCAGCCCTTGTGCCAACGCATGATGGACAGGGCCTGGGCCCCGCTCTTGCCGCCCTGCAGCAGCGCGTTGTAGTCGAGCAACACCCGCACGATCCGGCTCGAACCGGGGATATCGCTCCCGGACACGCCGTCATCGGGCAGCCCTTCGCCGTCGTACCGCTTGAGGACGTACTTGAGCCCTTCACCCATGCCCTCTGTGGGTTCGCTCATGGCCAGCAGGTCGGCCAGCATCCGCAGTTGATTATAGGCGTCGCGGACTATGCCCTTCTTGCTCCCGGCGCCGTGCATCAAGACCCCGGCGCTCTGGTCGTCCATGTTCGACAGCAACACCAGGAACAGGGTAAAGACCCGCTGCACGCTACGCCAGTCACAGCCGAGCAGCTCGCAGATGGACAGGATGAACGGCGTCAGGCGGTTGTAGGCCACATACAATTCGGGCTGCATCCCACCGGCCAGCTCCATCAGGCAGGAGAGCAGGATGTCGCCCCGGCCCTGTCCGTCGCTGGCGATGATCAGGCTGCGGTAGTTCTCCACGATTGAGTAAATGCGCTGCCGGGAATGGGGCTTGAAAACGACCTTGTGGGCCGGGATATAGGTCGCCTCGCGAATCTGATCTTCGCCCTGGACGGCGGGCATGAGCAGGATGACGATGGTCCTCGGCCACAGGAAACGGATTCGCTCAATGCGCTCGCGGGCAATCTCACCGTGGTCGCGGCAGACGTAGAGGAGCATGTGGGGCGAAGCCTGGTCCGCGCACTGTCGCTCGTTCAGACAGTCCGGATCCAGCGCCCTGACCTCGAAATCGGGGCCGAAGAGGTCACCGAATTTCTCGGCTGCACCTTCGCCCTCGTCAATAATCCCCATGCGGAGAAGATCCATCCCCTGCGAGGGTTTGCGTGAACCGTTCCTGACCATATGCATGATACCTCGAAAGCTCTTCCCGTCCGAATGAAAGGGATTTGACAAAAAATATCACATGACGGCTACCAGGCAACAATTATTTATAAATTATCATCTTCGCCATAAATGAAAACGGCCCCGGAGGCGAACCTCCGGGGCCGTGTGACTTCGGACCGGCGACGGCTAGTCGTCGAGCTGGATGTTCTTGCCTTCCTTGAGCCGCTTCATGGTGCGCACGGCGCACATCTTGCCGCACATGGAGCAGGAATCCTCATGCTCGGGCTTGGAGGATTCGCGGTAGGCGCGGGCCTTCTCCTCGTCCATGGACAGGGAGAACATGGCTTCCCAGTCCAGGTCGGCGCGGGCCTGGGACATCTTGTCGTCCCAGGTGCGCGCACCGGGCAGACCGTTGGCGATGTCCGCGGCGTGAGCCGCGATGCGCGAGGCGATGATGCCCTCCTTCATGTCGTCCAGGGTGGGCAGGCGGAGGTGTTCCGCCGGAGTGACGTAGCACAGGAAATTGGCCCCGGACGCGGCCGCGACGGCCCCGCCGATGGCCGAGGTGATGTGGTCGTAGCCGGGGGCCACGTCCGTGACCAGCGGACCGAGCACATAAAACGGCGCGCCGTGGCACAGCCGCTTCTCCAGGACCATGTTGGCCGCGATCTCGTTCAGCGCCATATGGCCCGGGCCCTCGATCATGACCTGCACGTTGCGCTCCCAGGCGCGCTTGGTCAGCTCGCCCAGCTCGATCATCTCCTGGACCTGCACCGCGTCCGTGGCGTCGTGGATGGAGCCGGGACGGCAGCCGTCGCCCAGGCTCAGGGTGACGTCGTATTTCTCGCAGATGTCGAGCAGCCGGTCGTAGTATTCGTAGAACGGGTTCTCGGCGTCGTTGTGCTTCATCCAGGCGTACAGCAGGGAGCCGCCGCGCGAGACGATGGACGTCAACCGGTCGTGCTTGTCGATACGCTCGGCCGTGCGCCGATTCATGCCGCAGTGGATGGTCAGGAAGTCCACGCCGTCCTCGACGTGGGCCTCCACGACCTTGAAGAACTCGTCCGCCGTGATGTCGGACAGGTTCTTCTCGTAAAAGCCCACCGCGTCGTAGATGGGCACGGTGCCGATCATGGCCCCGGACTCCTTGACCAGGGCCTGGCGGAACTCGCGGGTCTTGCCGAAGTTGGACAGGTCCATGATGGATTCCGCGCCGAGCTTCAGGGCGTGGCGGACCTTCTCCATCTCCACGTCGATGTTGCAGCAGTCCTTGGAGATGCCGAGGTTGACGTTGATCTTGGTGCGCAGCCCGTCGCCCACGCCCTCGGGGTCGATGTTGAGGTGGTTCCTGTTGGCCGGAATGATGACCGTCCCCTTGGCCATCCGGGCCATGAGGTCTTCGACGCGCATGTTCTCCTTGCGGGCCACGGTTTCCATCTGTTCGGTGACGATGCCCTTACGGGCGGCGTCCATCTGGGTAGTATAGTCCATGATTACTCCTTCGCGGCTCGGATCTCTGCCCTGAGCGCGGTTATTTTCCCTGCAATGTCCTTATCGCCGACGATCTCCGTGACCAGGGCCACGCAGCGCGCCCCCCGCCGGACAACCTCGGCGATGTTGTGTTGCTTTATGCCGCCGATGGCCACGAACGGGATGTCGTGTTCCGCGACCACGTGTTCCAGGTATTCGAACCCCACCGGGTCGACCACGTCGTCCTTGGTGTAGGTCCGGAAAATCGGGCCGACGCCGATATAATCCGCGCCGCGCCGCACCGCATCCAGGGCCTGGGCCGGGCTGTGGGTGGACAGGCCGATGGCCATGTCCTCGCCCACCAGCTCGCGGACCCGCTCGATGGGCAGGTCCTCCTGCCCGACGTGGACGCCGTCGGCGCCCACCAGGATGGCGATGTCGATGTCGTCGTTGACGATGAAGGCGGCCCCGGCCTCACGGGTCATCTCGCGGATGCGAAGACACTCTTCGAGCTTGGTGCCCGCCTTCTTCTCCTTCTCGCGGTACTGGATGAGCCGGACGTCCGCGTCGAGCATGGCCCGGACCACCTCGACGTTGGACCGCCCCAGGGAGAATTTCTCGGCGGTCAGGCAATAGAGGTCCGTATCCAGAATGTTCGCGCGGTTGATCCCTGCCATCAGGCCACCCCCTCTATGGCGAACCTGTCCAGGAAGTAGGTGAGGATCACGTCCGCCTGCTTGGCGGCGGCGATGCCCACTCTGGGGGACAGGGGCGGGGTGTCCCCCGCGCACTCGGTCACGCCGTCGCCCACCAGATAGAAGTTGTCGCGCACCTTGTGGGTTACCAGGGCGTCGCCGTTGCCGCACCCGCCGATACCGGAGGCCGAGACCACCAGGCACCCCGTGGGCAGCAGGGCCTCGACCAGCCGCTGCTTGGCGGCGGGCCGGTCAAAGGCTTCGACCACGGCCTCGCAGCCGATGAAGATGCGCTTGACCAGGGTCAGGTCCACCCGCTCGATGTGCGCGCCGATCTCCAGGTCCGGATTTACTGCGCGCATGTTCGCGGCCAGGGCGTCGGCCTTGAACTGGCCCACCTGGTCCCTGGTGAACGCCTGGCGGTTGAGGTTGGAGAATTCCACGCGGTCGAAGTCCACCAGCACGAATTTTTTAAACCCGCTGCGCACCAAATGCATGGCGCAGTTGGACCCCAGCCCGCCGCACCCGGCGATGCCGATGGTGAAGTGCTGCAAAAAGCGCAGCCTGGCCTCTCCCAGATGGGTCGCTATGCCTTGCTCGACATCGTTCATACGGCCTCCTTTGCCGGTTCGAGTATCGGCTCCCAGTCCTTGAACACGGGCTGGTAGCCCCTGGCGCGCAGGGCCGCGCACATCTCGTCCACGCTGCGTCCGTCGCTGATCTCGAACTGGCCGGTGTTCTCGTCGTCGCTGCCCTCGTCCGAATGGCCGCCCACGGCCGTGGACACGCCCGCCGACATGCGGGTCACGCCCAGGGGCAGGATGTTCTCGCGGAACCGCGCGTCCTCCCGGGTGGAGATGGTGATGCCCACGCGGGGCAGGAACAGCCTGAGCGCGGTCATGAACTGGACCATGTCGCGGTCGTCGGCAATGGTCGCGGGCTGCCAGCCCCCGGCGTGGGGGCGCATGCGCGGCAGGGAGACCGCGATCTCGGTCTGCGGATAGCGATGGATCAGGTAGGCCGCGTGCAGTCCGGTCAGCAGCGCGTCCCGCCGCCAGTCGCCCAACCCGAGAAGCGCGCCGATGTTGACCGTACGCAACCCCGCGCGGCAGCCGCGCTCGGGCGCGTCCAGCCTGAACCGGAAGTCCCGCTTGGGACCCTTGGGATGCAGGGTCGCGTACAACGCCTCGTCGTAGGTCTCCTGGAACATGGTCAGCCCGTCGACACCCGCGCGATTGAGCCTGGCGTATTCCTCCTCGGTCAGGGCGAAGACCTCGACGGAGACCGACGGGAAATACCTGGCCAGCACGCGGGTGCACGCCTCCAGATAGTCCACGCCCGCCTTGGCCGGAGCGTCGCCGGTGAGGATGAGCAGGTGCTTGAGGCCCGTGGCCGCGATGGCCTGCCCCTCGGCGTCCACCTGGTCCAGGGTCAGCATGGAGCGGTGTATCTGGTTGCGGCAGTTGAAGCCGCAGTAGACGCAATGGTTGGTGCAGAAATTGGACAGGTACAGCGGGGTGAACAGGCTGATGGTCCTGCCGAACTGCCGGGCCGTGACCCGGCTCGCCTCCTGCGCCATCTCTTCCAGCAGCCCGGAGGCCGCCGGGGACATGAGCGCCATGAAATCCCGGACTGAAAGCGTGGTCTGGTGGATGGCCCGGCGCACGTCCGCTTCCGTGAACCCGGCGAAGTCCTCGTCGGGCAGGGTCTCGGCGTACCCGGCGATAAGCGGATAAAAGCTCATGGCCTACCGCCCTCCCAGGAATCCGGTCAGGGGCGAGGAGGCGTCGGCCAGGACCCGCTTGGCCCCGGGGCCGGCCAGGTACGCCTCGCGCCCGGCCCGGACCGCGTCGCCGAAGGCGGCGGCCATGCGCACCGGGTCGGCGGCCGTGGCGATGGCCGTGTTGACCAGCACCGCGTCCGCGCCCATCTCCATGGCCTCGCACGCCTCGCTGGGCCGCCCGATGCCCGCGTCCACGATGATCGGCAGCTCGATCTCCTCGATCAGGATGCGGACCATCTCGCGCGTCTTGAGGCCCCGGTTGGTGCCGATGGGTGCGCCGAGCGGCATGACCGCGGCGGCCCCGGCGTCCGCAAGGGCCTTGGCCACGTACAGGTCGGCGTTGACGTAGGGCAGGACCACGAACCCCTCCTTGGCCAGGATTTCGGTGGCCTTCACGGTTTCGAAACCGTCGGGCAGGAGATAGCGGTTGTCGGAAATGACCTCGATCTTGATCCAATCGCCGCACCCCATGGCGCGGGCCAGCCGGGCGATGCGCACCGCCTCGTCCGCCGTGCGCGCCCCGGAGGTGTTGGGCAGCAGCTGCATGTGGTCGGGAATGTGGTCCATGACGTTGCCGGTGGCTGCGTCCAGGTCCACCCGCCGCAGGGCCACGGTGATAACCTCGGAACCGGACGCCGCGCAGACGTCGGGGATGACGGCGTCGTCGCCGTATTTGCCGGTTCCGGTGAACAGGCGGCTGGAGAGTTCCCGGCCGCCGATGATGAATGAATCTTCGCTCATGTCCTCTCCCTAGCCCCCGCCCACGAAGCGGAGGACCTCCAGGTGATCCCCGTCCTCGAGCGCGGTGATCGCGAACGCTTCGCCGGGGACGATATCCCCGTTGCGCTCGACCACCACCCCCGTGGACGGGAGGTTCTTCAGTTCCAGCAGGGTCAGGACAGTGGCGTCGGAGCTCAGCTCCATCTCCCCGCCGTTGACGGTCACGTTCATGACAGTTCCTCCAAAGGCCAAAAAAAAACGCTTGCCCGGTAAGGCAAGCGCGTCATGATGACCTAAAATCGATCTTGATGCAGCTTCCCTACGTCGGTATTGCCCGAATCAGGTTCAAAGGGTCGGATGCAATGATCCATCTCAGCCTCATTAGAGGCCCCCCTAGCTGCAAAGACCGTATGCCCTTTTCCGGGCAGTGTAAAGATGTTCCGCCCGGGCTAAAGTCCGGACGGTTTCCTGCCGATAAGTTCCCCGTGGATAAATAACGCAACGGGAGAGTCCGGCATGTTTTCGACACTGTTCCAGGCAACCGGTTTCAAGCGCGCCCTCGACCTGTTCGAGGCGGGAAGATTGGAAGAAGGCAAAGCGCTCCTCAAAAGTTTGCAGGAAGAATTCCTGGCGGTCTGCGAAGAGAACGAGGCCCTCAAGCGACAGCTCTCCGAAGTGGCGGAAGTCCTTGACCTGGCTGAAAAAGTCCAGTTCGACGGCCAGAAATACTGGCTCAACGACGAGGACGAACGGCGTGGCCCGTTCTGCCAGGTCTGCTACGACCGCGACGGATTGCTGGTCCACCTGCACCGGCGCGAAAACCACTGGGAATGCCAGAGCTGCCACGGCCTGTACATGATCCCCCGCGAGGCCCCGGCCACGGACCGCAAGAAGCCCCGGCTGCGCACCAACCTGAAGAAAACCGTGCCCCTCTTTTTCGAACGCGAGCTGGGCTGACCCCGGACGACGAATAAAAAAAAGCCCTCGCGCGGTTCTCCGTGCGAGGGCTTTTTTTGCGGGTTTGGCGCTACAGGAACTTGGTCCCCAACAGGGCCGCCCTGCGGGTCCACAGCTCGAGCATCTCCTTGTCGTCGAACTTGACCACGCCCCAGGCCAAGTCCTCGGTGTTCATGCCCGGCAGATAGACCTGCACCGCCACGTTCTTGGTCACCCGCTTGTGGTCCTTCCACAGGCTGGTGGCGAAGTCCTTGAGCTGGTCCCGCGTGGGCAGCTTGGTGGTGGCCAGGAACACCTTGAGGATGATCCAGGGTTCGCCGTACTCGCGGGTCTCGGCCTTTTCCAGATAGCGGAACTGGTATCCGTGGGCATTCTGGTCCGGGGCGGGATCGGGCCGTTTGGCATCGGCGAAGGCGGTCCGGTCGATGACCATGGTCTGCTGCTCCGAGCCGGATTTCACGGCCTCGGCCTTGAGTTCCTCGGCGGAGACCACCGGTTCGGCCGGGGGCGCGGGAGGCGTCGACGCCTTGGGCGCGGGCGCGGCCGGGGGGACGGGACGGGTCACGGCAGAGGCTCCGGGCGCGGCCACAACCGGCCTGGGCGCGGCCAGGTCCTCGGCGGGCTTGGACTTCTCGTCAATGAGGTTCTGCAGGGAGTAGCCGAGGGAGCTGCTCTCGGAACGGATCACGTCGTTGGCTGCGAAGACGGCCAGCCAGCCGTTGCCCACCAGTCCCACCTGGACCACGTCGCCGGGGCGCAGGGTGCGCACCAGGGGCGAACTCGTGGTCCGGCTCTGGTGCACGTTGACCTCGTCGGCCATGACCACCCGCCGGAATTCGGGTCGGCGCGGGGGCTCGGCCTTTGCCGGTTCAGGGGCCGGGGCGGGCGCAGGGGCCGGGGCCGGAGCCGGAGCCGGAGCGGCCTGCTCGGCCACGGGCGGCGCGACAGGCGCGTCATCGGTCACGGGCTGAAAATACTTGGCGAAGCTGTAGCCGATGCCGTTCATTCGGGAGCGGATGGTCACGCCGGGCTTGAATACGCGAATCCAGTCGTCCTCGGGAAAATCGACGATCACCCGCTGGCCCGGCTCCAGGGTGTCGACCTTGCGCCCCTTGGTGGAAGGCAGGTTCCGGACGTTGAGCTTGCGGGGGGTGTAGACGAGCTCGCCCCAGGTTTCGGGCTCGTACCGGCCGCGTTTGTCGACCAGGTACCGGGCGTTGGAGTACCCCACAACGTTGGCTTCGCTGTCGTCCGTGGCGTCCGGCTCGTACACGGCCACCCAGCCGTCCACCTCGTGGGCCACCCGGACCTTCTGGCCCGCATAGAGGCTGCCCACCCATTCGGAGGATGCGGAACGGGTCTCGCGCAGGTTCAGGGGCCTGTCGGAGTAAACAATCTTGCCGAAGGCGAAGGCGCCGGAAGCGGTCAGGAGCAACAGCAGGGCGGAAAAGAAAGGAATGATTCTGCGCATGTTCTGCACCCTAGATCAAGGCGTTGAGTTCTTTGATCACCCGGTCGGTAATGTCCATGGAGCCGTCCACGTAACCGATGATCTCGGGGTCGGTCAGGATCATGGTGAATCCCCGCTCGCGGGCTATGGTCCTGAGGATGGAGTCGGCATGGCGCATGACGAACTGGATCAGACGGCGCTCCTCGGCCTGGATCTCCAGGTTGGAGTTTTCCACCAGGCGCTCGTAGTCGCGCACCGTCGTGCGCAGCGCATTCTCGCGGGACTGCTGCTCGCTCACGGACAGGGCGTCCTCCTTCAGGCTCTCCTGAAGCTTGTTGACCTTGGCCAGGGCGTCGCGGACGCGCCGGTCCTTCTCCTTGCCGAGCCCGGCCAGGTCCTCCTGGGCGATCTTGCCGATCCGGGACTCGTTGATGATCCGCTGCGGGTTGACGAAACCGACCTTGGACTCCTGGGCGGACGCGGGCGCGGCCAGCAGCAGGCACAGGACGGTCAGCCAGAGGCATGATTTCACGCATTTCATGGTTCAACTACCTTGTGATCTTGAATAATGGGGCAATGTAGCCGACAAACCCGCCCCTGTCGATGGTTTACAGGGTCGAAAGGGGATCGAGGTCCAGCCCGGTGCGCACGTTCCTGGGGTCGGGGTTGGACCGGGCCATGGCCGCGTAGAGGGTCCGCACCTTGCCCCAGTCGTCGGATTTGAGCAAACAGTTGAACCGCTTGCGGCCCCGCAGCATGGCCAGGGGAGCCGGGGCCGGGCCGAGCACGGCGATGTCCAGCGCCCTGCCCTGCTCGCGCAGCACCTCGCCGAGGATGCCCACCGCCACCGGGCCGTTCTCCAGGTCCGCCGGATAGCTGATCCGCACCAGGGCCATGCGCGAGAACGGCGGATAGCGGAACACGGTACGCCGGGAGACCTCGCGCTCGAAGAAACCGGGGTAATCGCCGCCCAGGATTTCCTTCCATATGGGATGATTTGGGTTGCGCGTCTGGATCAGCACCCGCCCCGGATCGTCGCCGCGCCCCGCCCTGCCCGCCACCTGCACCAGCAGCTGGAAGGTGCGCTCCGAGGAGCGGTAGTCCGGCAGGTTCAGACCGAGGTCGCCGTCCGCGACCACCACCAGGGTCACGCCGGGGAAATGGTGTCCCTTGGAGATCATCTGGGTGCCCACCAGGACCTGGGCCTCGCCCCGCCCGAAGGCCCCGAGTATCTCCTCCAGCCGCTCCTGCCGCCGGGTGGCGTCGCGGTCCAGCCGGAGCACGCCGGTCCCTTCGGGCAGCAGCTCTTCCAGGACCTCCTCCAGCTGCTCGGTCCCTTCGCCCATGGGCACGAAATTCGAGCCGCCGCACTTGCGGCAGGTCAGGGGCCAGGCATAGCTCCGCCCGCAATAGTGGCAGACCAGCCGCTCGCGCCCCTTGTGGTAGGTCATGCCCACCTCGCAGTCCGGGCAGCGCACGGTCTCGGTGCAGTCCAGGCAGTACATGATCGGAGCGTAGCCGCGCCGGTTGAGCATGACGATGACCTGCTCCCCGGCCTTGACCGTCTCCAGCAACGCCTCGCGCACCTTGGGGGACAGGGACTTGTGCTTGGGCTCCAGGGCGGAGATGTCCACCAGCTCCACCTCGGGCAATTGGCTGTCGCCCACCCGTTCGCGCAGGGTCGAGACCCGAATCAGCCCCTGTGCGGCGGCGTGGAAGGTCTTGACGTCGGGCGTGGCCGAGCCGAGCAGGAGCAGCCCCTTGGCGCGGGCCGCGCGAAACCAGGCGACCTCCTTGGCGTGGTAGGCCAGCCGGTCCTCCTGCTTGAAGGATTCGTCGTGCTCCTCGTCCATGACCACCAGCCCGAGGTCCGGCAGCGGCAGGAACACGGCGGACCGGGTGCCGACCACAAGGACCGGGCCGTCGCCCCCGGCCAGTTCGCGGAAGGTCCCCTCCCGCTTCTTCGGGCTCTGGTAGCCGTGGTAGAAAAGGGTGCGGAACTGCGGGAACCGCCGGGCCACGGTGCGGTAGAGCTGGCAGGCCAGGGCGACCTCCGGGGCCAGGAAAAGCACGGACCGTCCCCGCTCCAGCAGCCTGAGGGCCATCTCCATATAGAGCACGGTCTTGCCCGATCCGGTCACGCCGTGGACCAGGTGCGCGCCGCCGCCCGCGTCCAGGGTGGCGGTCATCTCGTCCAGGGCGGTCCGCTGCTCGCCGGTCAGCTCGAAGGCGCAGCCGGGGTCGTCCCCGCCCGCGCTCCCCGCGCCGTCGATCTCGGCCAGCCGGTCGGCGGTCAGCTCGCCCAGGGTGACGATGCCCGCGCTCTCCAGCTTGACGGCCACCCCGCCGGTCCAGTCGCCCAGGGTGCAGCGCAGGGAATAGAGGGACTGGGGCCCGTTCTCCATAAGGTGTTCCAGCAGCCGGAGTTGCCGCTTGGCGTTGGGCCGCACCGCCCAAGGCGGGTCGGACAGCAGGGTGACGAACCGCTCCTCCGCTTCCTTCTGCGCATTGACGCGGACCCGCATGCGGCCGTCCAGCCAGAGGCGCAGGAACGCGGCCCGGTCCCGGTCCCCGGGCGCGGGCCTCCGGGGCGCAGGCGGGCGGGGTGCGGGGGGGCCCACCCCCGCTCCCTAGGGTCCCCCCCCCCGCCGCGCACCCCCCGGGCGCAGGGCGGTCCCCGGCGCGGGCCAGGTCCGAGGGGCGCGCCGTTGCGGGCAGGTCGCGCTCGGTCATGTGGCGGTCCACGGCGAAACTCACCGCCGCCGTGCGCAGCCCGCGCGGCAGGGCGATCTCCAGGATGCGGCCCACGTTGACCATCTGGCGGCGGGCCAGGTTCACGGCCATGTCCACGAAATCGGCGTCGAGCAGCGGTTCCGGCTCCAGGGGCCAGATCATGTTCTTGATCTCGACCCCCTTGGGCGCGCACTCCGCCGGGCCGACCACGATGCCGGCCCGATGGGACTTGCCGAAGGGAATGATCACCCGCTGCCCCGGCGAGAGGGGCGGAAAATGGGAAGGCCGCCCGTAGGTCCAGGCCTCATAGGGCGGACTGACGAGCGTTACCTGCCAGAGATCGGCCATGGGGAGGTCCTACCTGGCCCCTGGATACCGGAATGACTCCCGCAGGAAGCCGAACGGCTGGGGCGGCTCGGCGCAGGGAGTGGGGTCAAGGGCGTCCACGGCGTACAGCTCCTCGCTGTCCGCGCCGTTGATGCGCAGCCACTCCACGGCGCACTCGAACTCGCTCGCCCCGGTCCGGACCAGGACCTTTTGCGGCACGCGGTACCCCGCGTACGCCTTGTAGTCCAGGAACTCCACGGTGATCGGGCCGAGTTCGGAACCGTACCGGACCAGCAGGGGCGCATAGTCCTCGTTGTTCAGGTGCACGGCGGGCGCGGATTGATCCATGGGATCGGCCCCGAGCATCAGGCACGGCTGGTCGCCGCAGAACCCGAAGTTGCCCACGGTTTCGTCCACGCCCCACGCCTGCCAGGCCTCCAGGGGATCGGGAACCATCCAGACGAACAGGGGCGAAAGCGGAAAAGCGCTGGCGGTGCACGCCCGGGCCACGCTGCCCAGCGAGCCCACGGCCACGGCCTTGTCGCCGGCCTGCCACTCCTGCCGCCAGCGGCCCGAGGAATACCACAGGACGACCGACACGCCGGGTTGGTCCGGGAAGGTCATCTTGGCCTGCCAGGAGCGCATGGGGCCGTAGTTCTTGCGCAGGGACGCGGCCAGCTCCTCGCCGTCGGGCATGAAGGCGAAGGAGGGCAGCGCGGTCAGACACACCAACAATAGGGAGCAGATGATCTTCATGTTCTCTCTGGTTTCCGGTCCTGGCGGCGGGAGCCTGCTCCCGCCGGTTCCGTTAGGACGAGCAGGGAAGCAGTTCCTTGAGGCGCTTGACGAGATCGTCGCGCAGCTCCTCGTCCTGCAGGGCGAAATAGATGTTGGCCGTGAGGTACTCGACCCAGTCGCCCGCGTCGAACCGCTGGCCGCCGAGCTTCACGGCGATGAGCTTGTCCTGGTCGGCCAGCCCCTGGAGGGCGTCGGTCAGCTGGATTTCGCCGCCCACGCCCGCGCGCTGCCCTTCGAGGATGTCGAAGATCTCCGGCAGGAGCACGTACCGGCCGATGATGGCCAGGTTGGACGGGGCGTCCTTGACCGCGGGCTTCTCCACCAGCTCGGTCACCTTGTAGGTGTGCTGGTCGATGCGCTCACCCTTGATGATGCCGTACTTGCTGACCTTGTGCTCCGGCACCTCGATGACGCCGACCACGGCCTTGCCGGTCTCCTTGGCGGCCTTGATCAGCTCGCCGATGCCGGTGTGCACGCCGAACATCAGGTCGTCGCCGAGCATGACGGCGAAGGGCTCGTTCTTGCAGACCTCGCGGGCGGTGAGCACCGCATGGCCCAGGCCGAGCTGCTCCTTCTGGCGCACGCCGATGACGTTGACCAGCCCGGCCACACGCCGGACTTCCTCCAGGAGCGTGGTCTTGCCCGCCCGCTCCAGGAGCTGTTCCAGGAGGAAGTTGCGGTCGAAATGGTCCTCGATGATGGTCTTGTTCTGGTTGGTGACGAAGACCACGTCGCTCAACCCGGCCTCGATGCCCTCCTCCACGATGTACTGGACAATGGGCTTGCGGAAGATGGGCAGCATCTCCTTGGGAACGTTCTTGGTGGCGGGCAGGGAACGGGTGCCCCATCCGGCTACGGGAATGACCGCTTTCTTGATTTCCATGTGATCCTCCGCTTGGTAGTTGGTCTACTTCAGGTGTTTCTCACAGGCTTGGACGATATCCTCGGTGTACAGCTCCACTTTGGCCGCGTCCGGTCCCTCGACCATCACCCGGCAAACCGCCTCGGTGCCGGAATAGCGCAGCAGGACCCGCCCCTTGCCCTTGAGCGCGGTCTCGACCTTGAGGACCGCCTCCCGGACCTCCGGGGCCTGGTCAAAGGGAATCTTGCGTTTGACGTGGACGTTGCGCAGCACCTGGGGGAACGGCTCCAGCAGCCCGGCCAGCTCGGACAGGGGGCGCTCCCGCTCGCGCATGATGCGCAGCAGTTGCAGCGCGGCCAAAAGCCCGTCGCCGGTGGTGGAGTGTTCCATGAAAATGAGATGGCCGGACTGCTCGCCGCCGAGCATGCACCCTTCACGGCGCATGGCCTCGACCACGTAGCGGTCGCCCACGTCCGTGCGCAACAGCCGCCCGCCGTTGTCCTTCATGAACAGTTCGAGCGCCATGTTGCTCATGACCGTGGCCACCAGGGTGTTGCCCGGCAACCTGCCCTTCTCCATCAACTCCAGGGCGCACAGGGCCATGATCTGGTCGCCGTCCAGGATGCACCCCTTCTCGTCGCAGACGATGAGCCGGTCCGCGTCGCCGTCCAGGGCGATGCCCATGTCGGCCCCCTCCTCCGCCGTCATCCGGGCGATGACCTCCGGGTAGAGCGAGCCGCACTTGCGGTTGATGTTCAGCCCGTCCGGGGAAACGCCCACCGGGATGACCTCGGCCCCCAGCTCCTCCAGGACCTTGGGCGCCACGCCGTAGGCCGCGCCGTTGGCGCAGTCCAGGACGATCTTCATGCCGTCCAGGGTGAGCTTGGGCGAAAAACTGTTCTTGAGGTAGACGATGTACCGCCCGGTCGCGTCGTTGATGCGGTGGGCGCGGCCCACGTCCTCGGCCGGGGGATAATCCCACTGGGTGTTGTCGTTGAGGACCAGTTCGCTGATCTCGTCCTCCACCTCGTCGGGCAGCTTGAAGCCGTCGCGGTCGAAGAACTTGATGCCGTTGTCCATGAACGGGTTGTGGGACGCGGAGATGACCACGCCGAGGTCGGCGCGCATGTTCCGCGTCAGGAAGGAAATGGCGGGGGTGGGCATGGGGCCGACCAGGAAGACGTCCATGCCGTTGGCGCACAGCCCGCTGGTCAGCGCGGTCTCGAAGACGTAGCCCGACAGCCGGGTGTCCTTGCCGATGACCACGCGGTGGTGCTTGTTGCCGTTGCGAAAATATTGACCGGCGGCCAGGCCGAGCCTGAGGGCGATTTCCGGGGTCATGGGGAAGATGTTCCCCTGACCGCGCAGGCCGTCGGTTCCGAAAAGCCTCTGCTTCATGGATTGCTCCGGGATGCCGCCCTGGGGCGGCCTAGTTTTTCTTGATGGTGGTGGTCACCGTTTCGGGGTTCTTCTTCTCCAGGCGGCACCCTTCCGGCAGCGTGACGTCGTAGTCGAGCTCGAACGTACCGGGCGTGACCTTGTTCCCGGGGAGGACCGTGGCGATGATGGCCTTGCGGTACTCGTCGTCGTGGAACAGGAAGACGGGCCCTTCGATCAGCAGCCGGACGTACTTCTGGGCGACGCTCGCCTTGTACCCGTCCGGGTCCTGAATCTCAAGGGGGACCTTGACCCATATCTCGCGGGTCTTGGGCGCGAAAAACGCCTCCACCGACACCTGGCCGGGGCTGGCCTCGATGTCGTCGGACAATTCCAGGGCCACGTCCTCGGTCCACGACCTGGGGACGTCCTCCGGGAAGTCCTCGGTCAGGACCACGCGGGTCTTGGAAATTTTTCTGAGCAGGGTCTCGGAGCCGCGGATGGTCACCACGTCGGGCGAGGCCACGACCTCCTGCAGCTTGTAGTCGGCGTTGAGGTTGCCGGACCAGGCCGCCTCCACGGAAATCTGCTTGGAAATGCGGCGGTCGACGCGAAGCCGCAGCCGGTTGGGCTTGACCTCGATGATCTCGTAGGTGGACGAGAGCGGGATCTTGGCCGGCTCGATGTCCACCACCCGCTCGCCGATCTTCAGGTCGCTGAGGTTGATCGGGTAGGTCAGGTTCTGGGAGTTGAGGTTGCCCACCAGCCCCTTGGGGCCGCGCAGCCGAATCTGGATCTTGTCCACCAGCCCTTCCTCGATGATCAGTCCCTCCGGGGGATTGGTCATGACCACGGGCATGTCCACCCAGGTCTCGACCACCTCGCGGCCGGTCACCAGGAACCAGGTGAACACGGCCAGGGCCACGGACAGCAGTATGGTTTGCCAGTTCTTCAGCATGTCAGCGCCCCAAAGCGTTCTTGAGCACGCGCCTGAGCCGCGTCTCGTCCAGGCTGGTGGTCAGGCGGCCGTTCATGGCCACGGACACTTCGCCGCGCTCCTCGGAGACCACGATGGTGATGGCGTCCGATCCCTCGGAGATGCCGAGCGCCGCGCGGTGGCGCGTGCCGTACATGGGCTGGCCGCGCAGCTTGTTGGACAGGGGCAGGATGCAGGCCGCGGCCACGATGCGGTCGCGGCGCACGATGACCGCCCCGTCGTGCAACGGAGTGTCGGTGACGAAAATGGTTTCGATCAGTTCGGTGTTGACCTTGGCGTCCAGTTCGATGCCGCGCTCGATGATGTCGCCCAGCGGCATGTTCTTCTCGATGACGATGATCGCCCCGGTGGAGGTGTGGGACATGGTCATGACCGCCTTGGTCAACTGGTCCAGGGTGTCGTCGCGGACGTTGGACTTGGTCCAGAACCGCTTGGTGCCCACCGAGGCCAGGGCCTTGCGGATGTCGGTCTTGAAGAGGATGACCACCACCAGGAACAGGGAGGTCAGGAACTCGCCGAGCAGCGCGTTCAGGGTGTAGAGGTTGAGTTTCTCGGCCATGTAGTAGACGACCAGCACAATGACCAGGCCGTACAGGACCGCCGCCGCCCGCGTGCCGCGCACAAGGACGATGATGTTGTAATAGATGAAGGCCACCAGCCCGATGTCGAGCAGGACCCTCCAGGTGACTTGTATGCCGAAAAGCTCAAACATGTTGTTTAACTACGCCAATTCCCGAGCTATGGTCAACGTCTGGCGCGCAAGTTCCACCTCGTGCACGCGATGAATGGGCACGCCCTTGGCCGCCATCAGGGCCGTGGCGGCCTGGGTGGCGTTGCGCCGTTTGTCCACGGGCAGCCCCAAAAGCCCCTGCCACAGTGATTTGTTGGACAGTCCCATGTACAAGGGCAGGCCCAGCGCGTGGAACCGCTCGATCTCCCTGAGGATGTCCAGGTTGTGGGCCAGGGTCTTGCCGAACCCGATGCCGGGGTCCAGGACCACCCGGTCCAGGGGCAGCCCGGCGCGGTCCAGCACCGCCAGCCGCTCCTCGAAAAATTGCATGATCTCGCCGACCACGTCGTTGTAGCGCGGCTCGTCCTGCATCGCCTCGGGCCTGCCCAGGGAATGCATGAGCACGTAGCCGGGCTGGTGCTCCGCAAGGACGTCCAGCAGTTCCGGCTCGAAGCGGAACCCGGACACGTCGTTGACGATGGCCGCGCCCGCCTTGAGGGCCTCGTCCGCCACCCGCGCCTTGTAGGTGTCCACGGAGATGACCGCGCAGGTACCGGCCTCGACCAGCCCCCGGATCACCGGAATCACCCGCTCCAGCTCCTCGGCCTCGCTCACCGGGTCCGAATAGGGCCGGGTGGACTCGCCGCCCACATCCAGGATGTGCGCGCCCTCGCGGGCCAGGCTCAGGCCGTGGGCCACGCCCGTCTCCCGGTCGGGGTGCGCCCCGCCGTCGTAAAAGGAGTCCGGGGTCACATTGACGATCCCAGCAATGAAAAAGGGGGCGGGTCCCAAGACCCTGCCCCCCTTGATTGTCCATGTCGTATCTTTCATCATCCGCCAACCAGCGATCACTGCAGTTTCTTGCCGCCCTCGTCCCCGCCGGAAGCGTCGTCGCCCTCGTCGAGGATGAAGTCGTCGCCCGAATCGTCGGCCTTCTCGCTCACCGGGGAGTACCCGGAGCCGGAAGAGCCCACGACGCGTCCCTCGGCATCATAGCCGGACGGGTTGCCGGACGGGCCGCCGGACGGGCCGTTGCCGGAGGCTCCCCCGCCCGCGCCGTTGTTCGGCTCCTGCGGCGGCAGCGGCTTGCCCGCCATGAGCAGGTCGATGTCGTCGCCGGTGATGGTCTCGCGTTCCAGCAGGGCCAGGGAGATGGCGTCCAGGATCTCGCGATTCTCCTTGAGCAGCTTGGTGGCCTTCTCGTGGGCCTCCTCCACGAACCGCCGGACCTCGGAGTCGATCAGCTTGGCCGTCTCCTCGCCGTAGTTCTTGTTGTGGATCAGCTCGCGTCCCAGGAAGACCTGCTCCTGGTTGTCGCCGAAGCTCATGGGCCCGAGCTTGTCGGACATGCCCCACATGCAGACCATGTTGTGGGCGGTCTTGGTGGCCCGCTCGATGTCGTTGCTGGCACCGGTGGTCAGCTGGTTGAACACGACCTCCTCGGCCACCCGGCCGCCCATGAGGACGACCATGTTGTTCTGGAGGAATTCCTTGGAATAATTGTGCCGGTCCTCGCCGGGAAGCTGCATGGTCACGCCCAGCGCGCGGCCGCGCGGGATGATCGAGACCTTGTGCACCGGGTCGGTGCCGGGCAGCAGCTTGGCCACAAGGGCGTGACCCGCCTCGTGGTAGGCCGTGGTCCGCTTGTCCTCCTCGGAGAGGATCATGGAGCGGCGCTCGCGCCCGCCCATCATGACCTTGTCCTTGGCCTCCTCGAAGTCGGACATGTCCACGCGGTCCTTGCCCATCTTGGCGGCACCCAGCGCCGCCTCGTTGACCAGGTTTTCCAGGTCCGCGCCGGAGAAGCCGGGGGTACCCCTGGCGATGACCTCCAGGTTGACCTCCGGAGAGAGCGGGGTCTTGCGGCAGTGCACCTTGAGGATGCGCTCGCGGCCGCGCAGGTCCGGGCTCGGAACCACCACCTGGCGGTCGAAGCGGCCGGGCCGGAGCAGGGCCGGGTCGAGCACGTCGGGGCGGTTGGTGGCGGCCACCAGGATGACGCCCTCGTTGGACTCGAAGCCGTCCATCTCGACGAGCAGCTGGTTCAGGGTCTGCTCGCGCTCGTCATGGCCGCCGCCGAGCCCTGCGCCGCGCTGGCGGCCCACGGCGTCGATTTCGTCGATGAAGATCAGGCAGGGGGCGCTCTTCTTGCCCTGGGCGAAGAGGTCGCGCACGCGGGATGCACCCACGCCGACGAACATCTCCACGAAGTCCGAACCGGAAATGGAATAGAACGGCACGCCCGCCTCGCCGGCCACGGCGCGGGCCAGCAGGGTCTTACCGGTGCCGGGGCCGCCCACCAGGAGCACGCCCTTGGGGATGCGCCCGCCGAGCCGGGTGAACTTGCGCGGTTCGCGCAGGAAGTCCACGACCTCGGAGAGCTCCTCCTTGGCCTCGTCCACGCCGGCCACGTCGTCGAAGGTGACCTTGGCGGTCTCCTCGTTGATCAGCCGGGCCTTGGAGCGGCCGAAGCTCATGGCCCCGCGTCCGCCGCTGCCGCCGCCCTGCATCTGGCGCATGAAGAATATCCACACGCCGATGAGCAGGATCATGGGGAACCAGGACAGGAGCAGGGTCAGGTACCACGGCGACTCGTCCGGCGGCTCCGCCTTGACCTCGACCCCCTTGGAAATGAGGTTCTCGATCATGTTCGGATCGTCGGGGGCGTAGGTCTGGAACTGCTCGCCGGAGCTTTTCAGGCCGGTGATCTTCGGCCCCTGTATCTTGACCTGGGCCACCGCCCCGCTGTCCACCATGGCCAGGAACTCGCTGTAGGAGGGCGTGTCCTTGGGCATCGGAGGCTGGTTGAAAAGGTTGAACAGGACGACCATCAAGATGAATATGATCGCCCAGATTACTAAATTTTTCATATGGTTATTCAAAGGGGAGTCCTCCCTAAAGGTCAGATGAACGGCCCGCAGGCCCGGCTCGGAAGCGTTGTCTTCACGGTTAAAGGTATCTTAAACTAATGCCCTTATCCCAAAAATCAAGACACTTTGCAAAAAAACTCCGCGCCGGGCGTCCCCGCTACAGGGAGCCGAGCCATTCTTTCAGCGCGCCGATCTGGGCGGCCACGGATTTTGGGCCGGTCCCGCCGGGGGTCGCCCGCCGCTCGATGGCCGCCTGATAGTCGAGGACCGCATAGACGTCTTCCCCGATTTCACCGGAAAATTCCTGCAATTCCGTAAGCTCCAGGTCTTCCAGCCCGACGCCTTTCTTCTCCGCGTAGGCCACGGCCGCGCCGGTGATGTGGTGCGCCTCCCGGAAGGGAACGCCCTTGGCGGCCAGGTAGTCGGCCAGTTCGGTGGCGTTCAGGAAGCCGCGCTTGACGGTGGCCGCCATCTTTTCCGGCACGAACACCATGAGCCGGAGCATGTCGGCCATGATGCCGAGCGAGGCGGACACGGTGCGGTCCGCGTCGAAGAACGGCTCCTTGTCCTCCTGCATGTCCCGGTTGTAGGTCATGGGCAGCCCCTTGATCAGGACCAGCAGCCCCATGAGGTCGCCGACCACCCTGCCCGTCTTGCCGCGCATGATCTCGCAGGCGTCCGGGTTCTTCTTCTGGGGCATGATGGAGGAGCCGGTGGAATACTGGTCCGGCAGCTTCACGTAGCCGAAGTTCGGATTGGCCCAGATGATCAGCTCCTCGCACATGCGCGAGAGGTGGGCCATGATCAGGGAGCCGTCGAACACGGCCTCCAGCACGAAGTCGCGGTCGCTGACGGCGTCCATGGAGTTGGCGAAGACGGCCTCGAAACCGAGGTCCTCGGCCACCACAGCGGGAGCCACGGGATGGGTGGTTCCGGCCAGTGCCGCCGCGCCCAGCGGCATGACCCGCACCCGCTTCAGGGCGTCGGCCACGCGCTCGTGGTCCCGCTTGAACATCTGGCAGTAGGCCAGCAGATGGTGGGCCAGGCTCACGGGCTGGGCGGGCTGGAAGTGGGTGCAGCCGGGGAGCATGGTCTCCCGGTGCTCCTCGGCCCGGTCCACGTAGGTCCGGACCAGTGAGGCCAGGAGCTCCTTCCACACGGCAAGGCGCGCGGCGACGAACAACCGGAAGTCCAGGGCCACCTGGTCGTTGCGGCTGCGCGCGGTGTGCAGCTTGCCGCCCAGGGGGCCGATGATCTCGGTCAGCCGGGACTCGACGTTCATGTGCACGTCTTCCATCTCGGTCTTCCAGACGAACTCGCCGGACTCGATCTCAGCCCGGACCTTGTCCAGGCCGTCGCAGATGATCTTTGCCTCGTCGTCCGTCAGGAAGCCCTGCTTCGCCAGCATGCGGGCGTGGGCCTGGGAGCCGCGAATGTCCTCGGCGTACAGCAGCCGGTCAAAGGAGACCGACTCGGAATACGCCTCCATGGACGCGGCCGTTCCTTCGGCGAACCGCCCGCCCCACATCTTCTTTTCTGCCATCGGTCTACTCGCAGGAGTCTTCGATTTCCTTGCCGCCCCATTTGGACTGCTGCATGCGGCCCTTGAGGCGCAGCCCCACCAGCTTGATGAAGCCGGCGGCGTCGGCCTGGTCATACACGTAGTCTTCCTCGAAGGTGGCCAGCTCGGGGTTGTACAGGGAGAACGGGGACTTGCGGCCCAGCGGCACGCAGTTGCCCTTGTACAGCTTCACGCGGACGGTGCCGGTGACCTTCTCCTGGGACTTGTCGATCATGGCCTGCAGCGCCTCGCGCTCCGGGGAGAACCAGTACCCGTAGTACACCATCTCGGCGTAGCGGGGAATGAGGGTGTCGCGCAGGTGCATCATCTCGCGGTCCATGCACAGCCCTTCCAGGTCGCGGTGGGCGGCGGCCAGGATGGTCCCGCCGGGGGTCTCGTACACGCCGCGGGACTTCATGCCCACGAACCGGTTCTCGACCATGTCGATGCGTCCGATGCCGTGCCTGCCGCCCAGCTCGTTGAGCTTGGCCAACAGAGCCGCCGGGGAGTACTTCACGCTGTTGATGGCGATGGGATCACCGGCCTCGAAGTCGATGGTGATCTCCTCGGGCTCGTCCGGGCAGCGCTCGGGCGGGGTGATGTTGCGGTAGCAGTCCGGGCCGGGGGCGTTCCACGGATCTTCCAGCTCGCCGCCCTCGAAGGAGGTGTGCAGCAGGTTGGCGTCGATGGACCACGGCTTGGTGCGGCTCACCGGGATGGGGATGTCGTTCTCCTGGGCGAAATTGATCAGGTCGGTGCGGGACTTCAGCTCCCACTCGCGCCACGGGGCGATGGTCCTGAGCCGGGGGTTCAGGGCCATGGTGGCCAGCTCGAAACGGACCTGGTCGTTGCCCTTGCCGGTGGCGCCGTGGGACACGGCCTGGGCGCCCTCCATCTCGGCGATCTCGACCATCCGCTTGGAGATCAGCGGCCGGGCGATGGCTGTGCCGAGCAGGTAGCGGCCCTCGTACAGGGCGTTGGCCCGGAACATGGGAAAGACGTAATCGCGGACGAACTCCTCGCGGAGGTCCTCGACGTAGGCCTTGACCGCGCCGGTCTTGAGGGCCTTCTCCTCGATGCCGTCCATCTCTTCGCCCTGACCGAGGTCGGCGGTCATGCAGACCACTTCGCAGTCATAGTTGTTCTTCAGCCACTTGAGGATGATCGAGGTGTCCAGCCCACCGGAGTAGGCGAGCACCACCTTGTCGACTTTCTGCATTGTATATTCCTCGTATCTTTTCGGTTATTTATATATCCATTCGAGAATGGCTTTCTGTGCGTGCAGCCGGTTCTCGGCCTGGTCCCAGACGATGGAGGCCGGGGATTCGAACACGGCCTCGGAGACCTCCTCGCCCCGGTGGGCGGGCAGGCAGTGCATGAATTTGACGTCGCTCGCGCCCTTGGCCATCAGGGCGTCGTTGACCTCGTATCCGGCGAAGGCGGCCTCGCGCTTCTTCTGCTCTTCCTCCTGGCCCATGGACGCCCACACGTCGGTGTTGACGTAGTGCGCGCCGGACACGGCCACGGCGGGATCGCGGGTCAGGGTGACCTTGGCGCCCCGGTTCACGGCGGCGTCGAGGATGGCCGCGTCCGGCTCGTACCCTTCCGGGCAGGCCAGGGCCAGCTCGTAGCCGAAGGCGGCCGAACCGTTGATGAAGGAATGGGCCATGTTGTTGCCGTCGCCCACCCAGGCAACCTTCAGGGACGCGAGGTCCGGGGTCCGCTCGTACATGGTCAGCACGTCGGCCATGATCTGGCAGGGATGGTATTCGTCGGTCAGGGCATTGACCACCGGGATGTCGCCGTATTCGACCAGGGTTTCCAATTTCTCCTGGCCGAAGGTTCGCACGATGAGCCCGTCGGCGTAGCGCGACAGGACGCGCGCGGTGTCCTTGAGCGGCTCGCTGCGGCCCAGCTGGGAATCGCGGGCGGCGATGAACACCGGGTCTCCGCCGAGCTGGCGCACGCCGACCTCGAAGGACACGCGGGTCCTGGTGGACGCTTTTTCGAAAATCAGCAGCAGGGTCCTGCCCGCCAGGAGATCGGTCCGGACTTTGTTGTCCTTCATCTCCTTGGCGCGGAGGATGACCTGCAATACCTCATCCTTGGGGATGTCGGGAATGGTCAAAAAATGTTTGGGCATCGTACGTTCACTCCATCATCTATTGCCGGAATATCGGGAAAGAGAAAGATTTTGGCCCATATCACCATGAATGTAAAGGGAATTGGGCACTCCAAATCCGGTGATAATCCAGGCGGGCCGCCCCTGCGCGGGGAGCACGGGGCGGCTCAGGGATGGACCTGTTCGAGGTACAGCAATCCTCCGTATCGGAGTTGATTGATGGTCAGCGGCTTGATCGGATCGCCGTTGCGGTCAAAGGTGATCTCGCCGGTCACGCCCTCGAACCCGGAGATGCGGAACAGGGCGTCGCGCACCTCCGGCCCGTCCGTGGTCCCGGCCCACTCCATGGCCTCGCGCAGGAGCATGAAGCTGTCGTAGACCAGGGCCTGGGTGTTCTCCCTGATCTTCCCGGACTCCTTCTCGTATTCGCGGACGAATTCGCGGGACAGGCGGGTGTTCACCCAGCGGTTCCAGTGGCCGCTGAAATACACCCCATCGGCCAGCTCGCCTATGTACGAGTAGAGCTTGACGCTGATGCCGTCGCCGCTCATGCGGGCCGCGCGGACATTGTGCCGGGCGGTCCTCCCGAAGAAGGCCGCCACATCCGCGTACCCCCCGGGAACGAAGAGCAGGTCGGGGTCGAGCTGGGAGACGTTCTCCAGGTACATGTCCGGGTTCAGGTTGCCGGAATCGTATTCGGCGGTCCACAGGACCGCCCCTCCCTCGGCCTCGAAGCTCTCGGCAAAGGATTTGGCCAGCCCCTTGCTGTAGGTACGGCCCCTGTCCACCAGGATCACGGCGGTCTTGGCCCGCAACTTGTCCCCTGCGAAATGCGCCAGCCCGGCGCCCTGGAGCTCGTCGGTGAAGCAGGCGCGAAAGATGTAGTCCCCGGTCCAGGTCACGGCGGGGTTGGTGGACATGTGGGTGATCATGGGGATGCGGGCCTTTTGCAGGACCTCGGCCATGGCCAGGGAATGAGAGCTCCAGTTGCAGCCCACCACGGCCACCGCGCCGTCGGCGAGCGCCTGGCGGGCGGCTTCGGCGCTCCCCTCCGGGGTGCTCTGGTTATCGTATTCCAGGAGCTCCACCGGTCGGCCGAGGATGCCTCGATCCCCGTTGATGACGTTGACCGAGTACCGGGCGGCCTCGAAGGACAGGGAATTGGTCGGCCCGGCCTCGCCCGTCTTGGCGGTGATCATGGCGATGCGCACGGGATTGGCGGCGGACGCCTCGGAAGACGCAAAAACGGCCAGCGCCAGGATCGACAGCATGAGGGACAGCCCGACGATCCGGACGAAGGTTTCCCTGGGGCGTATTCCTGTAACGGCCACGGCTCCTCCTCCCTGGATTGCTATTTACTGCCGCATAGTTACTCGGAAAAACGCTGTCAATTATATTGGATCACTGATGTTTTTCCAGCCATTCGCGAAACTGCCGGAAGGTCAGGGCGCGGCTCGCGGGGCCGCTGCGGACGTAGAACTCCTCACCCTTGGCCGCATCCAGAATGGCCGGGGCCCGGGCCGGAATGCAGTGGATGCGCAGGACCTTGACCCCGTCCACGTCGATGACCGCGCTGTCGATGTAGCGCGAAAATTCGGTGCCGATGTGCCGGTCCACCAGGTTGTTGAAGTGCAGCAGCGCACGGTCGTCGCTCTCGAAATTGTCCTCGCCGAATCCGGTCACGGTGCCGTCGTCGGCCACCCCGACGAGCAGGGTGCCGCCCTCGGAGTTGAGGAATGCGGACACGGTCTTGAGGCAGGCGTGCTCGATCTCCTTGCCGTTCTTGCCGGACTTGAGGTTGAAGCGCAGGGTCTGCTTGAACTCCAGGCGTCCGCCCTCCCCTTCGAGGAGCAGGGACTTGATCTCCTCGGCGGTCACCGCGGCCTCGCGCCGTCGGCCCATGGCCTCTATCCTCCCCCGGTTGCGCTGCAGGACAACGAGCACGCCGAAGGCGATGACGATAAGCAGCACCGCACCGCCCTGGAGAAAGGTGTCGCTGGTCAGGGCGGACAGCACGTTCTTGCGCGGCACGGCCACGCCCAGGGACAGGGTGTCCCCGAACACGGTCAGGGGCATGGCCCAGGCCCACCAGACCTCGCCGTCCACCTGGTAGGAGAACGGCTTCTCTGGCCCGGTCGGATCAGCCGCCGCCACCCGTTTGACCGCCCCGGCCAGCACCGGGTCGGCCAGTTCGCCGCCCTTCACCGCCGCGTCGGCCACGCCGGTGGCCACGCCTTCGCCCACGCCGACAACGGGCATGGCCTTGCCGTTGCCCAGGTACAGGAAAATCCGTTCCGCCCCGCCCCGCTCCGCGCCGCCCAGCCGGGACAGCAGGGCGTCCACCGGAAAGGCGAAGGAGAGCATCAGCCGTTCCCCGGCCTTGGTGTCCTCCAGCGCGGAGGCCGTAACCCAGGCCTCGCCCACGCCGTGGAACCGGTTGGAGCTGCGCCAGTTGACCTGACCCGGCTCCAGATGGGCGAACTCCTCGGCCAGGGCGCGGTCCACCTCGGGCAGGTCCACGGACCATCCCTTGAAAGGCGCGCCCTTGTCCCTGGCGTCCTTGAACTGACTCCAGTCCAGCTCGGTGTGCAGGGTGTCCGGCACGCCCTCGACCACGCCGCCGTATCTTCGCGTCAGCAGGTAGCGCAGCCCCTGGCCGTCGCTGATCATGACCGCGGCCACGTTCTGGTGGCGCTCGAACACCTTGCGGAATTCCCTGCGCAACACCTCCGGCTCCAGGCTGTCGAGCAGCCCCTCGCCGATCTCCTCGTTGGTGCTCAGGACCGCGTCGAGCAGCACGGTCACGGCCCCGGACAGGCCGCGCGCCGAGTTCTCCACGGCCACCACCGCCGCGTCGCGCCGGATCTCGCGCACGCCCCAGTAGGCCAGCGCGCCGACGGCCGCCACCACGAAGATGACCCCGTAGAAGAGGACCTGGTAGAGCTCCCTGCCCCGGATGGCCGCCATGGCTACGCCGCGCCCCCGTGCTCCAGGAGCGCCCGGTCCACGGCCGCGTCGGTCATGTCGAACATGATCTCGCCGTGATCGAAGCCGGCCAGATGGAGCAGCCCGTGGGCCAGCAGCCGGGCCAGGTGTTCCAGCGGAGTCTGGCCGTAGAGGTCGGTCTCGCGGGCCAGGGTGTCCACGGACAGGGCCAGCTCGCCGAGGAAAGCGCCCTCGTCTCCCGGGAGTTCGGGATCGTCCGGGTCATGGGCCGGAAAGCTCAGGATGTTGGTCGGGCCGGTGCAGCCCAGGAACTCGCGGTTGAGCCGGGCGATCTCCCGGTCGTCCACGAGCTTGAGGGAAAAGGTCCGCCCGTCCAGGCCCAGGGCGTCGAGGAGCGTCTCGCAGAGCGCGCGCAGCTCGCCCCCGGACAGGGGAAAACGCGGGTCGAGCCTGGTTTCCCGGACCACGGTCACCGGGGAGGCGAGGCTCATTGGCCGTTCCCCTCGTGGGCGTCGTAGGCGCGGACGATGCGGCCCACCAGCGGATGGCGGATGACGTCCTTCTCGTCGAAAAGAATGAAGCGCACGCCCTTGACCCCTTCCAGGATGGTGCGGGCGTGGAGCAGGCCGGACCGGGCCTGGGACGGCAGGTCGATCTGGGTCACGTCGCCGGTGATCACCGCCTTGGACCCGAAGCCGAGGCGGGTCAGGAACATCTTCATCTGCTCCGGGGTGGTGTTCTGGGCCTCGTCCAGGATGATGAAGGCGTCGTTCAGGGTGCGCCCGCGCATGAAGGCCAGGGGCGCGACCTCGATGATACCGGAGTCCTGATAGTCCTGGACCTTGGCGAAATCCAGCATGTCGTGCAGGGCGTCGTACAGGGGGCGCAGGTACGGGTTGATCTTCTCGGCCAGGTCGCCGGGCAGGAAGCCGAGCTTCTCCCCCGCCTCCACGGCGGGCCGGGTCAGGACGATGCGCTTGACCTCTCGCCGGGCCAGGGCGCCCACGGCCATGGCCACGGCCAGGTATGTCTTGCCGGTGCCCGCCGGGCCGATGCCGAAGGTCATGTCCGAATCGCGGATGGCGTCGAGATATTCACGCTGGTTCAAGGACTTGGGCGACACGGTCCGCTTGCCGGAGGTGGCGTAGACGTCGCCCTTGAAGACCTCGCCCACATCGGCGGAGGGCTGCCGCTCCAGGATGCGGCAGGCAAAGTCCACGTCCTGCGGATAGACCGACTTGCCCTTGCGGACCATGGCGTAGAGCTGGGTCAGGACCTGGGCGGCCAGATCGCCCTTCTCCGCCTCCCCTTCCGGGGCGTGGATGGTCAGGGTGGACCCCCGGCTTTCGATGCGCACGCCCACGCGTTCGCCCAGGAGCTTGAGGTGCTGGTCATGGGGGCCGAAGAGCTGGCCGGCCATGCGGCCGTCGTCGAATTCGAGCTTGGTGGTGGGCAGAACTGGTTCCTCCGAATTAGTCCTTGGCGCGCAGGAACATCCACCGGCACGCCTTGCGTTCAAAGACGTTGGCGATCTCGTACAGGGCCGCGCCCATGATGGACATGCCCAGGATGCCGGCGAACATGGTCAGGTAGTCCATGGCTCCCCAGGCGTCCATAATCATATATCCCAGGCCGCGCGAGGTGGCAAAGGATTCCACGAAAAACAGGACCGCCACCGACACGCCGGTGCCGAGCCGCAGGGAGGTGAATCCGTGGGGCAGCGCGGCGGGGAGCAGCACCTCGCGGAGCACGTCCGAACTCGTCCCGCCCAGGGAGCGGACCGAGTCGAAATACTTGGGATGGATGGAACGCACGCCGTCGCGGGTGGTGACCAGGATCTGGTAGCCGAGGATGAGCGCGATCATGGCGATCTTGGAGGTGTCGCCCAGCCCGAGCAGGAGCAGGAACACCGGCAGGAGCACGATCTTGGGCACCGGATAGGTCAGGAACACGAAGGGGGCCAGGAGCTTGTCCACCCGCTTGACGCTGCCCATGACCAGCCCCAGGGGGAAGGCGATGATCCAGGCCAGTCCCATGGCGGTCACCGAGCGGTACAGGCTGACCCCGAAATGCTCCCAGAAGATTTGCGTGGTCATGGCCCGGGCCAGGGCCGCCACCGCGTCCTCGGGATCGGGCAGGATGACCCCGCCCAGCGCCAGGGCCGCGAGCTTCCAGAGCACGCCCATGACCAGGATCACCAGCCCGTAGCGGGCCAGGGAGCGCAACAGCCCTACCATTGCGCCTCCACGGTGTGCCGGAGCTCCTTGAGCAGGGCGAAGCACGCCTCGGTGTCGCGGATGCGGGCGTCGCCGAAGCCGGGATTGTCGAACACGGCCACGGGCCGGGCCGGGCGCGCGGACATGACCATGATCCGCTGGCCGAGCATGACCGCCTCCTCAAGGGAGTGCGTGACCAGCACGTAGGGCGTCCGGCGCAGTTGCCAGGCGTCGAGCAGGGCCAGTTGCAGCCGCTCGCGGGTCAGGGCGTCCAGGGAGGAGAACGGTTCGTCCAGCAGCGTCAGGCCGGGGCGGGTGACGAAGGCGCGGGCGATGGCCACCCGCTGCTGCTCGCCGCCGGAGAGATTGGCGGGATAGTCGTTGTCGCGCCCGACGATGCCCACTTCGGCCAGCTGCTCGCGGGCGCGCTTGAGCCGCTCCCGGCGGCCCATGCCTTGGATCTTGAGGCCCAGCGCCACGTTGTCCACCACGGTGCGCCACGGCAGCAGCCCGTAGTCCTGGAGAATGATCGAGATATCCGGCGAGGGCTTGGTCACCGGGCGACCGTCCATGAGGACCCGGCCCGTGTCGGGCGCGGCCAGCCCGCTCAGGAGGTACAGCAGGGTCGTCTTGCCGCAGCCGGAAGGCCCGACCACGGCCAGGGTCTGCCCGCCGTCCAGGGTGAAGGAGACGTCCTCGATGACGCGCTTGCCGTCATAGGACTTGCCCAGTTTCTCCGCCGTCAGCATCGCTTACGGCTTGACGGGCGACAACGCTTGCGCGTCGGAAATCCGGGCCTTGAGCAGCCCCTTGGAGACCATCCACGCCTGGACGTCCTCCAGCTCCGCCGAGGTCGGCAGCGCGGGCGCGGGGAAGGGATAGACCGGGAATTCGGATATCAGGGGCTTGGGGATGCGGCAGGTCTCGGCCATGAGGGCGCGGTACTTCTCCGGGGCTTCCCGGAGCCGCTTCACGGCCTCGGCATAGGCCTTGACGAACCGCCGGTACCCTTCGCCGTCGTTCTCGAAATACCGCTTGCGCAGGCAGAGCACGGTCAGGGGCAGGTCCAGGTTCTCGGCCGTGGCCAGCACCCCGCCGCCCTTGAGCCGGGCCAGGGACAGGAGCGGCTCGGGCAGGAGCGCGGAGTCCACCTGGTCGGTGAGGAGCATCTGGAGGCGGATGGGCATCTTCTTGACCTCGGTCCGGACGAAGTACCCCTGGTCAACGCCGAGGCTCATTTCCAGCTTGTCGGCCAGGAACTCCATGACCGTGGACTTGGACAGGGCCAGGGAGCCCCCCCTCATACCGCCCAGGTCGCGGTCGCGGTTGGCGGGCGCGAGCGCGATGCCGAACATGGGATAGCCGGGCGTGGTCCGCCAGGAGGTCAGGGCGATGTGCATGGGCACGCCCTGGTTGAGCAGCAGATAGGTGGCCACCAGGTCGCCGAAATAGCCGTCGATCTGGCCGGTCTGCATGGCCGTGTCGCGCTCCAGGGCGGACATGAAGTTGACCAGGGTGACGTCCAGCCCGTTCTCGGCGAACAGGCCGTCCTTCTCCGCCACCTGGAGCGGCAGGGTATCGATGACCGGCAGGATGCCGAACCTGATGGAGACGGCGTCGGCGCGGGCGGCGGTCGCCATGGCCAGGATCAGGGCCAGGGCGAGGAAGAGTTTTTTCATGGTCGTTCCCCTCGAATTTGATGGCGGGCTATTAGCATGTTGCTCGGAGAAAAGAAAGGCGGGACAGCTCGCGCTAGCCCGCCTTCTCGCACGGTCCCGACCGGGACCGGACCTAGCCTCAGCCGTGGGATTCGTGATCCCGCTTCAGAAAACTGCGCGCCACCAGCAGGAGCGTGATCACGGCGGAGGTCACGCCCACCCAATGGGGCAGCAGCTCGCCCACCTCGGAGACCACGGCCCGGATGTCCAGGCCGAGCGCCGCGTAGAGATGGTCCGTGGCGTAGGCCAGGGCCAGGGAGCAGACGATGATGGACCCCACGTACAGCCCGGCGGCACGCCTGCCCAGCGTCTTGAGCATGACCGTGATGGTCGCGCCGTTGGTGGCCGGACCGGCCAGCAGGAAGACCAGGGCAGCGCCCGGCGAAAGCCCCTTGAGCAGCAGCGAGGCCGCGATGGGCGTGGACGCCGTGGCGCAGACGTACAGAGGCAGCGCCACCACCAGCATGGCCAGGTAGGAGAGCAGCCCGGTGCCCACGTAGCGGTCCAGGGCGTCGGCGGGCATGGCCGCGGAGATGACCCCGGCGATGAGCACGCCCACCAGCAGCCAGCGCCCGATGTCCGAGATCATCTCGCCGAAGGCGTACTCCATGCCGCTGCGGAACCGGGCCGCGACCGACTCTCCGGGCGGGACGGCGCAGGACCCGCCGCAGCCGCAGCCGGTGCAGGCCGCCGAGCTGTCGGACAACCCCGCAAGAGGCTGCGGCTCGGCCTTGCGGTCCGGAAAGGCGTTGATCAGTACCCCGGCGAACACGGCGGTCACGGTGGCGGCCAAGGGCCGGATCACGGTCATCAACGGGTCGATGAGCGCGTAGGTCACGGCCATGGAGTCCACCCCGGTCTCGGGGGTGGAGATCATGAACGCGGTGGTCGCGCCCTTGCTCGCGCCCTGCTTGCGCAGCCCGAGGGCGGCGGGCAGCACCCCGCAGGAGCACAGGGGCAGCGGCACGCCGATCACGGCGGCCTTGACCACCGAGCCGACGGAATCGCCCCCCAGGTGGCGGGCCATGAAGGAGTCGGGCACGAACGCCTTGAGCAGTCCGGCCACGAAAAAGCCGAAAAGGACATACGGCCCCGCCTCCACCAGAACGTTCCAGGAAGCGGCCAATATGCCCGTCAACAGATCGATCATTCGAAAATCCTCACACCTACGTCTTGTTCATGAATGAGTAGGTATTCATAAAATTGAACAAAAAAAAGGAGGAGGCGGGCTACGCCTCTTCCTTGATGTGGTCGAGTCCCTGCGAGACCAGGTTGCGCACGTGGTCGTCGTCCAGGGAGTAAAACACGTTTTTGCCTTCCTTGCGGTAGCGCACCAGCTTGGCGGCGCGCAGCAGCCGGAGCTGGTGGGAGATGGCGGACTGGGACATGTCCAGCACCTCGGCAAGGGCGCAGACGCACAGCTCGCCCACGGACAGGGCGAACAGGATGCGCACCCGGGTATAGTCACCCAGCGCCTTGAACAGCTCGGCCAGGAACAGGAACTCCCGCTCGGAAAGCATGGACTGCTTGGCCGAGGCCACGTTTTTGGCGTGCTGCTCGGTGTCACTGCATGCGATGTTCGACATTTCACTCACCTCGTATGAACATTCACTCATTTGTCATAACAGTATAACCAAGCGTTGCCGGATGTCAACCCCTCCCCGCTTCCGCCCGGCGGCGCGCGGTGCGCCGCCGGGCGACGGGGGGCCTAGCCCAGGCCGAGGCGGTCGAGGGTCAGGAGCTTGCGCCCGGAGTGGTCGAGGATGCGCTCGATCAGTTCGGCGTGGGACAGCCCGGCCTGCCGGACCTCGGCCAGCAGCCCGCCGACGACCTTTTCCTCGGCCAGGTAGCTGCGAACCACCTGGCGCACGTCGCGCAGGGAGACCAGCCGGTCGGCCCAGCCCATGCCCTCCTGGTACAGCATCTTGGCCGAGATGTAGGAGGCCAGCAGAGCCAGCTGGTGCGCCCTGGGCAGGTCGTTCACGATCCGCTCACGGAACCGCTCCACCAGGACCTGCGGGCAGTAGGCGAGCAGGACTTCGACAAGCTCCGGGTCGTCGGCCACCCGGTCCACGGACTCCATGAGTACTGCGTCCACGCGGTCGGCCAGGGTGTTGATGGACTCGGACAGGGCATAGGAGAGCTGGGTGATGGTCCGCTCTCCCCCGGCCAGCCTGTACTCGCGCATGAGCACCCGCGCCTCGGACCGGGCGCGCAGCCGGAGGATGTCCAGGAGCTGGGCCACGTAGTCGTCCTTGATCTCCAGGAACTCGGCCTCGCTCAGGATCAGCCCGGCCAGGATCTCGTAGGACGAGCAGATGACCCCGGTCTTGTTCGCCGAAGGGCCGGGCACGACGAGCGCGCCCGCCTGCTCCAGATGGGCGCGGGCGTCGGCGGAGATGAAGATGTTCGCGCCCTCGACGATGCCCCTGGCCGAGGGGGTCCCGTCCTTTTGCAGGAACTCCTTCCAATTGGACATGTTCACGGTGTCGGGCCTGCCGCCGGACGGGATGAAGATGTCGGCTACCACGGTGTTGTGCAGGGAGTTGCGCAGGCGCGTCCCGTCCGGATTGGCGGTGGACACGGCCAGCGCGCCCTGGCCCTTGAGCTTGGCGCGGTTGAAGTCCGCGGCCTTGAGGTCGTTGTCCATCAGCCGGAGCAGCTCGGCGTGGTCCATGCCCTCGGGGTCGTAGACCGCACCGTGGCCGTCGGTCATGGCCACGATGCGGGCGTTGTCGCCGTACTCGCGCATGAGGATGCGCATGACGTTGGAGGCCACGTCGCCCGCCGGGCCGCCCGTGAGCTTGACCGTGAAAGGCTGCTTGCGCGGGTCGATGCCGAGCGTGTGCAGCAGTTCCTCGGCGAAGACGATGACCCCCTCGGAGGTCACGCCGTATTTCTTGTGGGCGATGCCCGCCCCCGGCTTGGAGCTCATGAAGGCGCTCGGCCACTTGTAGCCGCGCTTGGCGGCCCGCTCGGCCATCCACTCGATGTGCGCCGGGGTGATGTTCTCGTCCGGGCCGAGGAAGATGATCTCCTCGCGGCCCAGGTAGTCCACGATGCCGGGCTGGACGAAACCGTCCGCGCCCTCGGGGATGACGAGCAGGTCCAGGAAGGAATCGACCATGGACTTCACCGCCAGGTCGATGTTGCCGTCCGGGCCGAGGAGGATGACCGCCTTGGACCCGCCCTCCGGGATGTCCTTGTTCTTGAACTGCTGCGCCTTGGCCAGCTTGGTGACCTCGTCGAAGAGGCGGTTGGACTCCACTTCGAACTGCTCCTGGCTCCAGGTCCGGACCACCCGGACCCCGCCGCGCGCCATGTCGCGGTAGCGCACCTGGAAGCCCCAGCTGTAGGGGCCGTGGAAGCAGTAGATGCCGAATGGCCGCTCCGCCCGGGGCAGCGGCGCCAGGATAAGCGGGTCCAGCCGGAAACTCAGGCCGAACTTGTGCTCCAGATAGTAGTTGGTCCGCAGGGTGTAGCGGAAGAACTTGTAGACGTAGTTCAGGATGTCGCGATGGATGGCGTTGCCCACGTCCTTGAGGGCCGCGCGCACCCGGCCGCGCAGCGTGGCCATGGCCTCCTCGCGGTTCCCTTCGAAGGCGGGATTGAACCGGGCGTCGAAGAACTCGAACAGCAGCTTGGTCACGTCCCTGTGCTTGAGCAGGGCGTAGACCACGCGGCTGGACGGATAGGCGTGCAGGTCCCTGCGGATGAGGAACTGGTGGGCGAATTCGCCGGCGGCCTGCATGAGCATGACCTGGCCCAGCTCCCACCCGTCCTCATAGGCCAGGGCCTCCAGACCGTGGGCCGCGAACCACTTGCACATCTCCAGCTGGCGCTCGATGCGCCGCCACCGCTCGCCCTCGGGGTCCAGGTCGATGCGGTTCGTGTCGAGGTAGAAGCTCATGATCGAGATGGACGGCTTGTCGCCCCGGTCGAACTCGTCGGCATAGGCCCGGTCGACCGGCACGCCTTCGCGCGCCAGGACGTTGACCACCCGGTGCAACAGCCCCTTTCTGGGCGGCTGGACCATGGCCACGGAGATGCGGTCGAACCCGTCGTGGATGTTCTTCTCCAGCAGGACCTGGACCCGGTCGTGGCCCTCCACGCAGCCGCAGGTCCGGAAATGGCGCACGGCGCGGCCCGGCTCGAACTTCTCCAGGTAATCTTCGTTGACCTGGCCGAGAAACCGGGTGAACCCTTCCAGCTCGCCGGAATCCAGGGAGATGTTCCCGGCCTTGGCCTGGGCCAGGATTTCCTGGAGCTGGACGTTGTCCGCCGCGCAGGCGGGCTGCGGCCCGACCACGAAGGTGTCCAGCCGCAGGGTGTCGTCGCGGCTGGAATAGATGCGCGCGGTCTGGATGTCCATGTCGCGGTACTGCTTGAGCACCCAGCCGAGGGTGTCCATGTCCCCGCCGGGGGAGATGTGCGTCACCCGCGAACCGCACGGGCTGTGCAGGGCGATGGACTGCTTCTCCTCGCGGACCATGCCCGAAAGCAGCGCCCGCAGGTGCTGCAACTGCTCGTCCTCGCTGTGGGTGAGAAAATAATATTCCGGCATCTCGCCGTAAAACCACGGAATGAGCTCCTCGGCCGAGTCTTGCAGGGTTTTCACGAGCTTATCCTGAATTTTCGCTTGCTCGGTCGGATACTTCCCGTTCATTGTTCTTCTCCCTTGTGTTTGGGGGACAGTTTATTTCCCTATCGTTGTGCATGGGCCGATGCATTGCGTCAACCCCCTGCGCCGGTTCCCCCCAACCGATCGAGACGTTATAAATGTGAGCGTTATCAATCTAATGGCGTGGACATAAAAAAGGCGAAAGCGTATGAATGGGTATCACTCAGACTCGGGGACGCCGTCCCGAAACGGGAGACAGACATGAGCAAAAGCGCAATCGATACCGGAATTCTGTTGGAAACAGGCACCAACGAGCTTGAAATCCTGGAATTCTATATCAATGAAATCCGCAAGCCCGGCGAGGACCCGGTTCCCAACTTCTTCGGCATCAACGTCGCCAAGGTCATGCAGGTCATAGAGACGCCCAACCTGGAGCCGCCGGAATCGGCGCCCCACCCTTCCTTTATGGGCACCATCCCCCTGCGCGACCTCATCCTGCCCGTGCTGGACCTGTCGGTCTGGCTGGAGCTGGACATGCCCAAGACGGAACGGGACATCGTCATCGTCACCGAGTTCAGCAAGTCCGTGACGGGCTTCCTGGTCTCCGGCGTGACCGAGATCCACCGCGTGGGCTGGGGCGAGGTCATCCCGCCGTCGAGCATCATTTCCACCAACACGGACGCCATCGTCGGCCTCATCGACAAGGGCGACTACTTCGTCCAGCTCCTGGACCTGGAGACCATCCTGTCCCAGTTCGAGCCGGACGACGGCGTGCAGATGGCCGTGTCCGCCCATGAGTACAAGGTCCTCGTGGCCGACGACTCGGCCACCATCCGGGCCATGATCAAGTCCAACCTGGCCGAGGCCAACTTCAAGCCGCTGATCACCAACAACGGCGACGAGGCGTTGCGCACCATCCTCAACCTGAAGGCCAAGGCAGAAGAAGAGGGCAAGGACATCACCGAGTACGTGGACCTGGTCATCTCGGACATCGAGATGCCGCTCATGGACGGGTTCAGCCTGACCAAGAACATCAAGCAGGATCCGGTCTTGCGCAAGCTGCCGGTGATCCTGTACTCTTCCATCATCACGAACGAGCTGCGGCACAAGGGCGAATCCGTGGGCGCGGACATGCAGATATCCAAGCCCGATCTCCACACCATCCCGCAAGTCGCACTGGAACTCATTGAAGGTGGTGCAGGTTGATTCAACGAGGCGACGAGGTTCTTGAAATATTCCTTGAGGAAACGGCCGAACGGCTCGACTCCATCGAGTCGGGCCTTCTCCGTTTGGAAACGTGCGGCCTGGACTGCAGCCAGGAGACCATCAACTCCATCTTCCGCGATGCCCATTCGGTCAAGGCGGGCTCCAATCTCCTCAAGCTGACCAACGTCGAGGACCTGGCCCACAAGCTGGAGAACGTCCTGGAGATGATCCGCAAGCAGAAGATCAGCCCCTCGGAGATCATCGTCACCGCCTGCCTGGAGTCCGTGGACAAGCTGCGCGAGCTGATCGAGAACGTGGAGCGCAGCGAGACCATCTCCACCCGGCTGCACAAGCACATGCTCGAAGCCGCGGTACAGAAGACCCTGGACGGGGAATAAATTCCTTTTCCAAATGGAAAGGCCGCACCCGGACGGGCGCGGCCTTTTTTTCGTTCTCGTGAAGGCCTAATTCCGGAATTTCGCCAGCAGATCCTGGGCGTCGCTCATCTGGCCGAACGACGTGTTCTTGAAGACCTCGCTCTCCACGGCCTTGAGGAACTCCTCGTAGGTCATGACCCGGAAATCGAGCATCACGCCCTTGACCCGAAAGTACAGTTCGAGGAAGGCCAGCAGCGGCTCGTCGGCCAGGCACCGGGCCACTTCCTGGGCGCTGGCCAGAGTGGTGAACGGCTTGTTCGCCCCGCCGACGTGGAACATGTCCAGGCCGGATTTTCCGTCCGTGACCACGCCCAGCAGGTTGAAGGTGGACAGCTTGGCCTTGAACTCCTCGGTCAGGTCCGGGAAGGCCAGAATCTCCTTCTTGGGGAACATCCCCACAAAGACCATCTGCCCGTTCTCCTCGGCCATGGTGTGGCGGAAGACGCTCTCCTCCCGGTTCTTGCGGGCCGCCTTGACGGTCTCGTAGAGATCGCAGGCAAAGGCGAGTTTCAGTTCCTGGGTGATCTTTTCGTCCATGTGGTTCTCCCTCAGATGATTCCGTGCAGGGGGCCGCCCTTGGCTCCCAGTTCGTCCACGCGCCGTTCCACCTCGGGGTCCGGTTCCAGCGGCGGCGCGTGATAGGTCTTGAGCCGGGCGTCGATGACGATCGCCTTTTCGGCCCCCCAGTGCTTGGCGTGGGTGAAGCCCCCCGCGCCGTAGATGTCCGTGGCCGGGTCCGAGCGGGTGAAGGTCACCCACAGGAAATTGTCCCAGTTCGCGGCGGTGAAGTTCGCGTCGTCGGCCACCACGATCATGGGGAACCGCTCGATGCCCTCCACCCGGGCGAACAGCTCGCCCAGCCGCTCCAGGGCCGGGTCCTGCTGGTCGCGCTTGCGGCGGTGCTTGGGTCCCTTGAGGACCAGGATGCCGGGCGCGAAGACCTGCGGGTCGCGGAACCCGCGCGGCAGGTCCAGGCCGGACGGCAGCTCGGTCCCCAGCTCCCGCTTGCGGCTCCCGGCCGCGGCGAAAACCAGCTTGGACCCCTGGTTCAGGCTGATGCCGGAATAGTCCAGGGTGTCGATGGTGGTCCGGGTGATGAAATGGAGATCGCGGGTCAGGTCCGCCCGCTCCAGCAGGTGGCGGAAGAAGCCCGGCACGTCGTGGCAGGTCAGCCCGTAGGGCAGGTCCTCCCGCGCCGCGATGAGCACGTACTTGGAGAGCGAAGTCTGGGTGTTGCCGAGCAGCGCCATGGCGTTGGTCAGAAGCTCCTGGGGCTGGCGCTCCGCCGCGTAGGGGACATACCGCTCGCTGCCCACGGCCAGGAGCAGCGGGTGCACCCCGGCCGCGTCCACGGCGTGGACCTCGTGCACCCCGGAGAAGACCGACGGGACCAGCTCGGCGGTCAGCTCGTGCACGAACTGGCCGAACATGGTGTCCTCCTGCGGCGGACGGCCCACGGTGGTGAACGGCCAGACCGCGTCGTCGCGGTGAAAGACCTTGTCCACCTTCAGGACCGGGAAGCCGTGGGCCAGGCTGTAGTAGCCCAGATGGTCGCCGAAGGGGCCTTCGGGCTTTTCCTCGCCCAGGGTCACATGCCCGCAGATGCAGAAATCCGCCTGGGCCGGGATGGGCAGCCCGCCGGGCCGGCGGACCATGGGGATGCGGTGGCCGCCGAGCGCCCCGGCGAAAAAGAGTTCGGCCAACCCCTCGGGCAGCGGCATCATGGCCGCCAGGGTCATGGACGGCGCGCCGCCGACCACGACGTTCACCTTGAGGGGCACGCCCCGCCGGATGGCCTCGGCGTGGTGGTGCCCGATGCCCCGGTGGATCTGGTAGTGCAGCCCCACTTCGCGGTCCTTCTCGTACTCGTTGCCGGTCAGCTGGACGCGGTACATGCCGAGGTTGGACCCCGCGAAGCCGGGGTTGGACGGGTCCTCGCTGTAGACCTGGGGCAGGGTCACGTACGCCCCGCCGTCCATGGGCCACGACTTGAGCCGGGGCAGGCTCGAAACGGTCGTCTCGTTGGCCGTGACCGGGCCGGACCCGACCCGTCTGGGCAGGGTGTGCCAGGCGGTCACCGGGGCCTTGAGATACCGCCACGGATGCTTGAGCAGCTCCATGGGGTCGAGCTTGAGCTTCATCAGCCGCTCCACCGTCTCGAGGGTGTCGCGGAAGATGAAGCGCATGCGCTCCCGCGTGCCGTAGATGTTGGCGGCCATGGGGAAGCGGCAGCCGCGCACGTTGTTGAACAACAGCGCCGGCCCCTTGGCCTGGAAGACCCTTCGTTGGATGGCGCCGATCTCAAGCTCCGCGTCGACGGACTTGTCGATGCGGACGAGATCGCCCTTGGCCTCGAGCGCGTCGAGGCAGTCTCGCGTGTTCCTGTATCCCATTGCGGTTCCCGTTGAATTGGTTGTGGCGAGACAATCTAGACGGAAAAGGAGGAAAAGTTAAGCGGAGAATCGGGAAGCGCGCGCGGTCCCCCATGTGGGCGGGAAACCGCTATTGTCGCGACGAGGGCGGCTGCCAGACGCAATCGAAGAGGACGGGGTCCGCCTGCCGGAAGGACGGATGGGAATCCTCGTCGAGAGGCTTCATCCACCTTGAGGCGAGATTGCGGCAGGTGTTGCAGAATTCCTCGGGATACGTGCAGACCAGGCAATAGGGCCTGTAGTCGTCGCAGCTCAAGGAATTCCAGGGACGCTGGTGCCCGAGGATGCACTTCTTGTGGTGGAAGACACACTCCAGGCAATTGTTTGACATCGTTACCATTTTACGCATGTTATACACCTCCGAACCGGGTATGATCTCAGTTTCACATGCAATCACAGGCAGCGCATTTTTAGTATTATAATCCGTCCGGAACTCGGCGAAAAATGAGGCCGTCCCCCCCGTTTTTCGCCCCAACTTACCGAAAAGACGGGCGGTCCGGCGCGTCCCTCCGCCGCCACTTGTCATTTGCGGGGCATCTGCTAGATTCGCCGGAACAAAACCGGAGGGCGCCTATGCCGTTGATGCAATGGGACGAGACCATGTCCGTGGGTTTGGATGAACTGGACGAGCAGCACATGGAGCTGATCGCCCTGATCAACGAGGCGTTCGAGGCGATCCAGCGTAGCGACGAGTCTCGCCTGATGGAACTGGTGGACCACATGCGCGAGTATGCCGAGGTACATTTCGAGACCGAGGAGTCGGTCATGCGCAGCTGCGGCTTCCCGGAGTTGGATGCCCACCGGGAGATGCACGGCCAATTCGCCGAGAAGGCGGAGGATTTCCGGCGCACCATGCGGTCCAGGACCAACCTGACCGAGATCTTCATCTTTCTGAGCCGCTGGCTGACCAACCACATCATGGTCGAGGACCGCAAGCTGCTCCCCTACCTCCCCCCGCGCAACGACGAAGGCGCGTAGCCCGGCTGGTCCCGAAAAAGAAAAAGCCCCTGCATCGGCAGGGGCCTTTTTTCGTTTCGCGGTGGCGGGCTATGCAGGATTCGAACCTGCGACCTCTTGCTCCGGAGGCAAGCACTCTATCCAACTGAGCTAATAGCCCGCGGGAAGGAAGTAGCTATACTTCGCCTACTCCTTTGTCAAGACTATACTATGCGCGCCGGAAATGAAACAACGAACCGCAGGGAAACGGCGCAGGCCGGTTTCCCCTTGCAAAAAAGTCTAAAAAAAGTCTATATCACACAGCAACGGATCAGGGCAGGAGTTCCCATGGGCACGAAACGCATCATCCTGGGGGTCAGCGGCGCCAGCGGCACCCTCTACGCGGAAGCGCTCGTCCGCGCTCTCGGCGGACGCAGCGACGTGGAGCTGCACGTCATCATCTCCGCCGCCGCCCGCAAGGTCCTGGCCGTGGAAACCGACCTCGCCCCCGAGGCCCTGGAACGCGGCGCCGCCGGGGTGCACGCCCCGGAGGACATCGCCGCCCCGCCCGCCAGCGGCTCCTGGAAGCACGACGGCATGATCGTCTGCCCCTGCTCCATGGCCACCCTGTCCGCGGTGGCCAACGGCTACGGCCACAACCTGCTGCACCGCGCCGCCGACGTGACCCTCAAGGAGCGCCGGAGACTGATCCTGGTCCCGCGCGAGACCCCGCTCTCGGACATCCATCTGCACAACATGCTCGCGGCCTCACGGGCCGGGGCAGTCATTCTACCGGCCAGCCCGGGCTTCTATCACCGCCCGGCAACCATCGAGGACCTGACCGCCCACTTGGCCGGAAAGATCCTCGATCAACTGGATATCCCCCACGACCTGTACCGGCGATGGGGGGAGTAGGAGAAGCGCCAATGGAGATTACCTGGTTCGGCCACGCGAATTTCAGACTCAAGGCCGCCGACGCCACCCTGTTCATCGACCCCTTCTTCGTGGGCAACCCGAGCGCCCCCGCCGACTACAGGGACATCGATGAGTGCAACCTGATCCTCGTCACCCACGACCACCACGACCACATCGGCCAGACCCTGGAGCTGGCCATCAAGCACGACGCCGAGGTGGTCGCCATGTTCGACATCATCCGCGACCTCATCGAGCTGGGCCTGCCCGAGCACCTGGGCGTGGGCATGAACATCGGCGGCACGGTCACCCGCCTGGGGCTGGACATCAAGATGGTCCAGGCCATGCACTCGTCCGTGCACGGCATGCCCGCGGGGTTCATCATCACCGACCCCAAGGGGTTGTGCGTCTACAACTCCGGCGACACCGGGCTGTTCGGGGACATGGAGCTGTTCGGGAAATTCCACGACATCGACGTGGCCATGCTGCCCATCGGCGGACGGTTCACCATGGACGCCCGGCAGGCCGCCTACGCCTGCTCGCTGCTCCAGTGCAAGAAGATCATCCCCCAGCATTGGGGGACTTGGGGCATCCTGGACCAGAACACCAAGGCGCTGGCCGAACAGCTCGCCCTGGTCGCGCCGGGCACCGAACTGCTCGAACTGGCCGTGGGCAAACCGGTCACGCTCTAGGCGCGCCTCGAACGCCTCAATCTCCGCCCGGGCCCGTCCCTTGAGGCGGCCGTCCGGTTTCGCCGCCCCTGAGATCGCGGCCATGTCTTCGACGGACAGCTCGAAATCGGCAATCGCCAGGCTTTCGGCCGGCCGCTTCGGCTGCGGAAATCAGCGGGTGGCGCGCAACGCCTGGAGGGCTTCGAATATCTTTCCGCCCCGCTTGGGGCCGATGCCGGGCAGCCCGGCGATCGCCGCGCCGTCCGCCTCCAGCATGGCCTCCAGGGATTCGAAATGGTCCCACAGAATGCGAGCGGTCTTGGGCCCTATGCCGGGCAGGGAGGTCAGCTCGCTGCTCAAAACCGCCTTCTTGCGCGCCCGTCGCTGGCGGCCCAGCACGAAACGGTGGGCCTCGTCGCGGATCTTCTGCAGAAAGAGCAGCTCCGGGCTGCCGGGCTTGAGCGGCATTGGGTTCTTGCGGCCCGGCCGGAAGATCACGTCGCCCAGCTCGCCCGCCCGCCGGGACTCGCCCTTGGCGATGGCCGCCAGCTCCCAGCCGCACTCCAGGGTGCACTCTGCCAGCCCCTTCTCCACCGCGGACAGCTGACCGCGTCCGCCGTCGATGAGCACCAGGTCCGGCCACGGCGGGCCGGACTCCATCCTGCGCCTGGCCCATCCGGCCAGGGCCGCGTAGTCGTCCCCCGCGCCCTCCAGCTCCGGGAAGGCATAGAGCCGCGAGGCCTCCGGGCTGCGCCGCCCGTCCTCGAAGACGACCTGGCCCACGCGCATGTCCGTGCCGCCCAGGTGCGAGGCGTCCACGCATTCGATGCGCACCGGCTCCTCGGGAAGCCTGAGCGCCTTTTGCAGCCGCGAGGCTATGGACTCGCGCACTTCGGTGGCCTGGGCCGCCACGTTTCGGGCGATGCCGAGGAGCTGTTTCTCCTGGGTGGACTTGGGCGGCGCTATGCGCACGCTCGCGCCGCCGCGCTCGGCCAGGACCTCGTCCAGGGGCGTGTCGGCCAGGTCCATGGGGGTGATGATCAGCGACGGAATGAACCGTCCCGGCCCGTAGAACTGGCCGATGAAGCTCTCCACAACCTCCACGCCCTCGTCCAGGGTCAGCCCCGGCCAGAAAAACTGTTTCTGGTCCAGCAGCCGCCCCTGGCGCACGAAGAGCAGCCCGAGCCCGAGCCCCTGCGGGGTCTCGGCCAGGCCGATCACGTCGCGGTCGCGGTTGTCGTGGATCACGGCGGCCTGCCCCTCCACGGTCTTGCGCACGGCCCTGATCTGGTCGCGGTAGGCGGCGGCCCGTTCGAATTCGAGGGCCTTGGACGCCTCCTTCATGCGGCGGGTCAGCCCGTCCACCAGCTCCATGCTGCGGCCCGACAAGAGCATCTCCACCCGGTGCACCATGTCCGCGTATGCCTCGCGGTCCACATCCAGGACACAGGGCGCCCAGCATTGGCCGATGTCGTGGTACAGGCAGGGCCGCACCCGATTGCGAAAGGCGGTGTCCTTGCACTTGCGCAAAGGGAAGACCTTGCCGAGCAGCTTCCAGACCGTGCGCGCGGCCGACGCCGAGGTGAACGGCCCAAAATAGACCGACCCGTCGCGGACCACCTTGCGGGTCATGGACAGCCGGGGGAACTCGGCCGTCCTGTCCAGCCGGAACAGGACGTACTGCTTGTCGTCCTTGAGAACCACGTTGTACCGGGGCCGGTGCTTCTTGATCAGCCCGGACTCCAGGAGCAGGGCCTCCTTTTCCGTGGCCGTGAGCAGGATGTCGATGTGCCGGATGCGGCTCACCAGGGCGCGGGTCTTGGGGGTGTGCGCCGCCGCGTTGCGGAAGTAGGAGGAGAGCCTGCGGCGAAGGTGCTTGGCCTTGCCCACATAGAGGATGCGCCCCCGTCCATCCTTCATAAGATAGACGCCGGAAGTGTCCGGGAAGTTGGCGGCAAAAAATTTGTACTCGGTATCCATGGCGGTGTGGTATTTTTTCAACACAAAATCAGGCGGAACCCACTATACGGGAAAATGCGGAACAAATCACCCTTCGACAAAACGCCAATAACATGTCGTAATTTTTTACATTAATTCAACAACAGGAGCACCGTGAGTTCAATTTTTTGGCCGGTAAAAAAATTTTTACCTTTTTCATTTTTTTGGTCCCAAACCCTTGCAATGGCTCCTGAGGTGGGGTAAACGGAATCCAGTTAGGCGTTAACTTGGTCTTGAATCGCAAAAAAAAGGAAGAACCACTATGAAACGTTTGGTTATGCTCGCAGTCGCCCTGACCCTGGTCCTGGGCATGGCTGTTTCCGCATCCGCCGCTCCCGAGGTTTCCATCTCCGGTAACCTGCTCGTGAACGCCGTGTGGAATGACAACTGGAACTTCGCCAAAAACAATGCCAACAAAGAGTCCATGCGCATCATGGAACGTGCTGACCTGTACTTCACCGTCACCGCCAACGAGAACCTGAAGGGCGTCCTCGGCCTTCGTTCCGACCGCGGCGAGTGGGGCAAGGGCGGCTTCGCTCTGGGTCAGCCCGGCAGCGCTGGCACTGCTCAGATGAACATCCGTGATGCTTACATCGACTTCAACTGGCCCGGCACCGACGTCAACGTCAAAGCCGGTATCTACACCGTTGCTCTGCCGCAGTCCGTCGGCTCCGCTTCCATGATCGTTGCCGAGCGCGCTGGCGCCGTCATGGTCACCGCTCCGGTTACCGACAACGTCTCCGTCCTGGCTGGTTACACCCGCCTGGCCAACGACAACGACACCACCACCATCCCTGGTACCACCATCCCCACCGACAACAGCGCCGCCAACGACGACAACTACCTTGACGGTTACCTGATTGCCGTGCCCCTGAACTTCGAAGGCATCTCCCTGACCCCGTTCTTCCTGTACGGCGCCCTGGGTGACAACTTCAACGGTTCCGGCGAAGATGGCTCCGCTTACTGGTATGGTACCAACTTCACCATGTCCATGTTTGACCCGTTCATCATCAAGGCCGACTTCAACTACGGTAAGGCTGACTACGACACCGACACCCTGGATGCTTCCGGTTGGATGGGCGCCATTGGCCTGGACTACACCGGCTTTGACTTCATGACCGTGTCCGCTTTCGGTGTCTACACCTCCGGTGACGACGACGACGCTACTGATGGCGCCGAGACCATGCCCGTCCTGGACGGCGACTGGGCTGTCGGTTCCTTCTTCTTCGGTGGCGGCCTCATCACCGGTGACGACATCAACGGCAACGACACCTCCCTCGGCTTCTGGACCATCGGCCTGTCCCTGACCGGCATCCAGTCCTTCGCCCAGGGCCTGACCCACGACTTCCACGTCCTGTACGCCGAAGGTACCAACGACACCCGCGCCGCCCTCGGCGCCCGTGGCAACTACCTGACCGAGAAGGACTCCCTGTGGGAAGTTGACTTCAACACCGCTTACGCCGTGTACGACGAGCTGACCCTGTACGGCCAGCTGGGTTACATCAACAGCGACTTCTCCGAGAACGTCTGGGGCGCCAACCTCAAGGACGACGCTTGGAAGGTTGCCACTGGTGTTGTCTACAAGTTCTAAGCTCGCTTAGAACCTTAAGCTGAAAAGCTTAAACGCCAAGTAACGCCAGAGGGCCGGGGAGTGCAAACCCCGGCCCTCTTTTCATTTTGCCGGACAGGACCACCGAACGCTCCCGTCCGAACAGTGAGGAGAACGGCGCGCAACACGCCACGGGCCGCTATTCTTTCCCCCGCCGCTCTCGACTTTTGAACGCCCCTCGGCTATATAATTTCTCCTTGGACGCACACTGCCAATCAATCCTTCAAAAGAGGTCTTCATGCCCTGTAGAGAAATGACCTTTGCCAGCCGGGCCGACTGGGCCGCCATTCAGGGCTGGCTCGAAAAGCGCAAGGACCCGGACACCAAGGTGGACGCCATCGTCCGGGACATCCTCGCCAACGTGCGCGAGCGCGGCGACGAGGCACTGACCGAATACACCCGCAAGTTCGACTGCGAAACTTTCGAAACCGCCGCACTGCGCGTTCCCGCGCAGCTGATCCACGACGCCCTGGAGGCAATTCCTTCGGAAGATATCGAAATTCTGGAAGAAGCCATCCATCGCGTACGAACCTTCCATCTGAACCAGAAGGAAAAATCCTGGTGGACCACCGATGAGGACGGCACGATCCTGGGCCAGATGGTCCGCCCGGTGGACCGCGTGGGGCTGTACGTTCCCGGCGGCCAAGGCGGTGAGACGCCGCTCGTCTCCAGCCTGATCATGAACGCCGTTCCGGCCCAGGTGGCCGGGGTCCCGTCCATCGCCGTGACCTCGCCCCCGCGCAAGGACGGCACCCTGAACCCGTACATACTGGCCACCGCTGCGCTGCTCGGCCTCGACGAGATATTCCTCGCCGGGTCCGCCTGGGCCATCGCGGCGCTGGCCTACGGCACCGAGACCATCGCGCCCTGCGACGTGCTGGCCGGTCCGGGCAACATCTTCGTGGCCACGGCCAAGTCCCAGCTCATCGGCCACGTGGGCATCGACATGGTGGCCGGTCCGAGCGAGATCGCCATCCTGGCCGACTCCTCCGCCACTCCCGCCTGGCTGGCCGCGGACATGCTCTCCCAGGCCGAACACGACCCGCTGGCCGCCTCCATCCTGGTCACCCCGGACACGGAGCTGGCCGCCGCCGTGCGCGCCGAGCTGGTCACCCAGTGCGACGCCCTGCCCCGCTGCGAGATCGCGGCCAACTCGCTGAAGAGCTGGGGCGCGATCATCACCGTGCCCGACCTCGAAACCGGCGCGGAGCTGATCAACCTGCTGGCCGCCGAGCACCTGGAGCTGGCCCTGGCCGACCCGTGGTCCATGCTCGGCTCCATCCGCCACGCCGGAGCGATCTTCATGGGCCACAATTCGCCCGAACCCGTGGGCGACTACTTCGCAGGGCCGAACCACGTGCTCCCCACCCTGCGCACGGTGCGCTTCTCCTCGGCCCTGTCGGTCCAGAATTTCTGCAAGAAATCGAGCGTGATCGCCGCAAGCCCCGGCTACGTCGCCGAGCACGGCGCCAAGATCGCCCGCCTGGCGCGGCTGGAAGGGCTCGAAGCCCACGCCCGCAGCGTGGAACAACGCAACAAGTAATATCATTTTAAAAGAGGGAATATTCATGGCAGCCGTTTTTGAGACCAACATCACCGAGTACCCGCTCATCTCCCGGGGCAAGGTCCGCGACATCTACGAAATCGACGCGGACACCCTGCTCCTGGTGACGACGGACCGTCTCTCGGCCTTCGACGTGGTCATGCCCGACCCCATCGAGGACAAGGGCAAGGTCCTGAACCAGATCACCCTGTTCTGGATGGACATGATGAAGGACCTGGTGCCCAACCACATCATCGCCACGGATGTGGACGAATATCCGGAACCGCTGCGCAAGTACCGCGACCAGCTCCAGGACCGCTCCGTGCTGGCCAAAAAGGCCAAGCCCCTGCCCATCGAGTGCATCGTGCGCGGCTTCATCACCGGGTCCGGCTGGTCCGACTACAAGAAGACCGGCGAGGTCTGCGGCCACAAGCTGCCCGCCGGGCTGAAGGAATCCGAGATGCTCGAAACCGCCCTGTTCACCCCGTCCACCAAGGCGGACCTGGGCGAGCACGACGAGAACATCTCCCTGGACAAGGCCGCCGAGCTGCTGGGCGAGGAGATGATGCGCAAGGTCGAGAAACTGGCGCTCGACATCTACACCCGCGCCCGCGACTACGCCAAGGCGCGCGGCATCCTCATCGCGGACACCAAGTTCGAGTTCGGGACCATCGACGGCGAGCTGATCTTCATCGACGAGGCCCTGACCCCGGACTCCTCCCGGTTCTGGCCCGAAGACGGCTACGTGCCCGGCCAGTCACAGCCGAGCTTCGACAAGCAGTACTTCCGCGACTGGCTGGTGGAGATCGGCTTCAACAAGCAGCCGCCCGCGCCGCGCATCCCGGCCGACATCGCCGCCCGGACCCGCGCCAAATACCTTGAAGCCTACAGGCTTCTGACCGGCGAGGACCTCAAGGTCTAGTGTCGCGTCCTGTTGGTTGCATCATCGGCAATCGGGCGCGGCACGATAGCACCCGTCCGGGTGAAGCGCCGCTGAAAGCGGCGGAGCAAGCCGAAAACCGCGTTTTTCGGACAGCGATCCCAAGCGGAACAATTGTTCGTGTATTTCGCGGACACCATAGGAGGGAGACGACATGCCCGAATGGTTGCAGCTCATAGCCCTGGTGATCGTGGGGCTGGCCGTAGGCCGCCTCATCCGGGGCAAGTTCGGCGGGGGCTGAGGCCCCGGCAGCGACAGGTGCGGTTGGAAGCCGCCCGAAAAGAAAGACGACAAGTAGAGGGATGGGGGGGCCTCTTGACAGACGGCCCGTTTCCCAATATGTAACCCCTCTTGCCTTGCTCTCCCCATGTGGTGGAGGGCCAATGACCAAAAGGAGTACCAAAATGGCAAACAATTACGAGACGCTCGTCCTGCTCTCTCCGGAGCTGGCTGAGGAAGACAGGAGAACCATCCTGGACACCCTCACCGGCATCGTGGATCGCGACGGCGGCAAAATGGTTGAGACCGACGACTGGGGCATGCGCCAGCTGGCCTACCCCGTCCAGAAGCAGACCCGTGGATACTACGTTCGCATGGTGTACGAAGCCCCCGGCGCGCTGGTTGCCGAGCTTGAACGCAACATCCGCATCACCGACGGCATCTTCAAGTTCATGACCGTCAAACTGGCTGCCTAGGAGGTTTCACCATGGCATTTCGCAAGAAATTCACCCCGAGGAAAAAGTTCTGCCGCTTCTGCGCGGACGCCGAACTTCCCCTGGATTACAAGCGCCCGGACATCCTCCGGGATTTCGTCACCGAGCGCGGCAAGATCATTGCCCGCCGCATCACCGGCACCTGCGCCAAGCACCAGCGCCGGCTGACCAACGAAATCAAGCGCGCCCGTCAGATGGCCCTGCTTTTCTACACCACCGTTCACAGCACTGATGTGAAGAAGCGGAGCTCCATGTAGGAGGGAGGACCGATGAAACTTATTTTACGCGCTGACGTCGACTCTCTGGGTCGACTCGGAGACATCGTCACTGTCAAGCCCGGCTACGGCCGCAACTACCTGATCCCGCAGGGTCTGGCCAAGCCGGCCACCAAGGCGAACCTGAAGGCCTTCGAGCTGGAACGCCGCAAACTGCAGGAGCAGGCCGATTCCCTGCGCGCCCAGGCCGAAGGTCTGGCCGAGCGCATCGCCGCCACCCCGATCGAGATCGAGGTTCGCGTTGGCGACGGCGACAAGCTGTACGGCTCCGTCACCACCTCCAACATCGGTGACGCCATGGAAGCCGCCGGCATCGACATCGATCGCCGCAAGATCCTGCTGGCCGAACCCATCCGTTCCCTGGGTGAATACGACATCGAAATCCGTCTGCACCCCGACGTCATGGGCGAGCTGAAGCTTGCCGTGGTCCGTCATGGCGGCCCCGTTGTCGAGGAAATTGAAGAACCCGCAGAAAAGGCCGAGGCCGTCGAGGAATCCGTAGCGAATGCCGAAGACGCCGAAACCGCAGAGGCCTAGATCAGGCCAATACGCTGATAATCCGGAAGAGGCCCTGGACAGGGCCTCTTCCGATCTCTTACGCAAAGTCCCCCCGCACTCCCTTGAAGCGGAGCAGGCCGTCCTCGGCGGCGTGTTCCAGTCCGAGCACATGTTCCACCAGCTGGTGGACATCATCGGCCCGGACGATTTCTATTCTCCCGTCCACCGCGACATCTTCAAGTCGTTCGTCCAGCTCTACGACGACCACCAGCCCATCGACGTGATCACCGTGGCCAACCAGTTGGCCAAGAACGACACCCTGGACACCGTGGGCGGGCCGGTCTATCTGGCCGAACTCTCCGATTCCGTGGTCAGCGCCTCCAACGCCCTGCACCACGCCCAGATCGTGCGCGACAAATGCATCCTGCGCGAACTGATCGACATTTCTAGCGGCATCATCTCCAACTGCTTCTCCTCGCGCGACGTGGGCGAGGTCCTGGACGAATCCGAGAAGGAAATCTTCCGCATCGCACAAAGCAAGGAGATGCGCGGCCTGATGTCCAGCGGCCAGCTCGTGCCCAAGGTCTTCGACGAGCTGACGGCCCGCTTCAACAACAAATCCGTGGTCACCGGCATCCAGACCCACTATCACGACTTCGACGCCATGACCGCCGGGTTGCAGAACTCCGACCTGATCATCATCGCGGGCCGCCCGTCCATGGGCAAGACCGCCTTCGCCCTGAACGTGGCCCTGCGCGCCGCGGCCCGGTCCGAGTGTCCCACGGCCATCTTCTCCCTGGAAATGTCCATGGAGCAGCTCATGACCCGTCTGCTCGCCGTGCAATCCAAGGTGGAGCTGTCCAACCTGCGTACCGGCTACCTGGACGACTCGGACTGGAACAAGCTCTACGAGGGCGCGGACGTCCTGAGCAAGGCCCCGATCTACATCGACGACACCCCGGCCCTGTCCACCCTGGAGCTCCAGGCCCGCTGCCGCCGCCTCAAGGCGGAGCACAACCTCGGCCTGATCGTCATCGACTACCTCCAGCTCATGCGCTCCAGCGCCCGGCCCGACTCCCGCGAGCAGGAGATCTCGGACATCTCCCGGCACCTCAAGGCGCTGGCCAAGGAGCTGGACGTGCCGGTCATCGCCCTGTCCCAGCTCAACCGCAAGGTCGAGGAACGCACGGACAAGCGGCCCATGATGTCGGACCTTCGCGAATCCGGGGCCATCGAGCAGGACGCGGACATCATCATCTTTCTCTACCGCGACGCCGCGTACAACAAGAGCGAGGACAACCCGCTCAAGAACCACGCGGAAGTCATCATCGGCAAGCAGCGCAACGGTCCCACCGGCCGCTGCGAGCTCTTCTTCAAGAAGGAATACACCCTGTTCGAGAACATGGACGCCACGGCCTATCCCTCCGAACTGCCCGAGGGATTCCACCAGGACTCCGACTAACCCTAATCCTGCGGAACCGCTATGTACTACGATCCAGTAGAAGCCATGGACCGCGCCGCCCTGGAGGAACTCCAGGTCGAACGCCTGCGAGAGACCATCGAGAACGCCAAACGCTCGCCCTTCTACGCAGAGCGGTTCAAGTCCATCGACCCGAACGACATCAGGACCCCGGCCGACGTGGCCAAGCTGCCCTTCACCACCAAGGACGACCTGCGCAGCCAGTATCCCCACGGCCTGCTGACCAAGCCCCTTGAGGAGTTCGTGCGGCTGCACGCCTCCAGCGGCACCACCGGCACCCCGGTGGCGGTCTTCTACACCCAGAAGGATCTGGATACCTGGGCCGACCTCATGGCCCGGTCCATGTACTGTTGCGGCTGCCGCAAGACCGACGTGCTCCAGAACACCTCCGGCTACGGGCTGTTCACCGGCGGTTTGGGCATCCACTACGGGTCCGAGCGCCTCGGCATGCTGACCATCCCGGCGGGCGCGGGCAACACCAAGCGCCAGATCAAGCTCATCCGCGACCACCAGGTCACGGTCCTGCACATCATCCCGTCCTTTGCCCTGTATTTCGCCCAGAAGGTGCGCGAGGAAGGATTCGAGCCCGAGGACATGCCGTGGCGCATCGCCCTCATCGGCGCCGAGCCGCACACCGAGGAGGCCCGCGCCAAGATCGAGAAGCTGATGCACATCAAGGCGTACAATTCCTACGGCCTCTCCGAGATGAACGGCCCGGGCGTGGCCTTCGAGTGCGTGCACCAAAACGGCATGCACCTGTGGGAGGACGCCTACATCGCCGAGATCATCAACCCCGAGACCGGCGAACCCGTGGCCGAGGGCGAAGTGGGCGAGCTGGTCATGACCACCCTCACGCGCGAGGGCATGCCGATCATCCGCTACCGCACCCGCGACCTGACCCGGTTCATCCCCGGCAAGTGCGAGTGCGGACGCACCCACCGGCGCATCGACCGCATCACCGGCCGGGCCGACGACATGATGATCTTAAAGGGCGTGAACATCTATCCCATGCAGATCGAGCAGTGCCTCATGGCCATGCCCGAGGTGGGCCAGAACTATCTCATCGAGCTGGTCAGCGACGGCATCTCCGACCAGATGAAGGTCAAGGTCGAGATCAAGGACGAATTCTTCGTCGAGGACATGCGCGCCCTGCAAGGCTTGCAGAAGCGCATCGCCAAGAATCTGTGCAGCGAGATCCTGGTCACCCCGCGCGTGGAGCTGTGCCAGTCCGACTCCATCCCCAAGGCCGAGGGCAAGGCCGTCCGCGTGGTGGACCTGCGCGACAAGGAATAGGCCCGCATGGAATACTTCTGGGCCATCCTGCTCATCCTGGGGCTGATGCTCTCCCAGGTGCTCCAGATATTCAGCCTGCCCGCCAACTGGCTGGCCCTGGCTCTGGTGGCGCTGTGGAAGTACGTCTACCCCGAGTCCATGACCTGGAACTACGTGCTCCTGCTCGGCGTGGCCGCGGCCATGGGCGAAGCGCTGGAGTTCGCGCTCCAGGCCTGGGGCGCGGGCCGCTACGGGGCGTCCGTGCGGGGCAACCTGGGCGGCATCGTCGGGGCCATCGCCGGAGCGATCTTCGGCGCGTCCTTCCTCTTCGGCCTGGGGGCGCTCATCGGCGCCCTGGGCGGCGCGTGGCTCGGCTGCCTGGTGGCCGAAATGCCCGGCCGCACCCGGCCCGAGGCCTTGCGCGCCGCCAAGGGCGCGTTCGTGGGCAAGGCGCTGGGCTTCACGGTCAAGACCGCCATCGGCGCGTCCATGGTCATCCTGTCCATCCCCCGCATCTGGCCCTAGGCAGGGCTCTCGCCTATTCCATAACCCCGTTCTCGACGAGGTACTCGATCACCCGCACGGTGTTGGCCGAGGCCATGGTCCCGCCGAGCGAGACCGCCACTGCGCACGATTCGAGGATCTCGCCCGCCGTGGCTCCCAGCTCCAGGGCCGCGTTGGTCTGGAAGAGGATGCACCCTCGGCAGCCGCTGACCAGCGCGCCGACAAGGGCCATGAGCCGCTTGTGCTTCCCGCCGACCTCGCCGTCCTTGTACACCTCCATGGTGTGCGCCTCCTGCGCCTGCGTCAGTTCCGGCATGGCCCGCTTGAAGGCGGCCCAGTTCCTTTCGATGTTCTTCCGAAGTTCCGTCTGATTTTCGAGCATGGCGTCTCCTTGCTTTTGTTTCCGTCACTATGGCCGGGCGCAAGGCATTCGATAAACGAATTATTTTCATTTAAGACATAAGCATGCTTGATGAGACATCCTTGATCCAACTCCCGCCCGACCTGCTGCGTACCTTTGTGGCAGCGGCCGACAGCGGCAGCTTCACCCGGGCGGCCCCGCTTGTTCACCGCACTCAGTCGGCGGTGAGCATGCAGATGAAACGGCTGGAGACCGACCTGGGAAGGGAGCTGTTCCGGCGCGAGGGACGCGGTGTGGCCCTGACGACCGAGGGCGATGTGCTCTACAGGTATGCCCGGCGGCTGCTCGACCTGCACGACGAGGCCCTTGTCGCCATCGGCACCCCCCGGATGCACGGCGTGGTCCGCTGCGGCGCGCCCGAAGACTACGCCACCCGCTATCTGCCGGGCGCGCTCCAACGGTTCGCCGCCGCCCACCCGAGAGTTCAGGTGGACGTCTACTGCGATGACTCCTCAAGGCTGCGGGAAATGTACCGGGCCGGTGAGCTGGACGTCGTTCTGACCACCGAAGAAACCGCCGGGGCCGTGGATTCGCGCCCGCTGCCCCTGGCCTGGCTGGTGGCCGACAGAGGAGCGCCCGTGGAGCGCCGCCCATTGCCCCTCGCCCTGTACCACCAGGGCTGCCTGTACCGGCGCAACGGGCTGGCCGCACTGGAGCGGGCGTCCATCCCCTACCGCGTGGCGTATGGCAGCCCGAGCATGACGGGCGTCCTGGCGGCCATCCGCGCCGGGCTTGCCGTGGGGCCTGTCTCCGTGGGCACGGTGGCCGAGGGCTGCCGCCTGGCCGTGCCCGGCGACGGATTGCCGGAAATCCGGCCCGTCGCCATTCAACTCAGGGCCGGACGGAACAAGAGGCCGGCCATCCTGGAGGCCTTCGCCGGGTTCATGCGCCAGGAACTGCTCCTCGTCCCCTAACGGGAGCCGAGGATCTTGGGCAGCTTCTCCCCGGCAAGGTCGTAGCCGTAGCGGATCATGGGCGCGGCCTTGTCGAAGTCCATCAGGCTCCCCAGGTTGATGGGGATGTCCAGCACCGCGTCGGGCGGATAGGCCGCGATCTTCTGCCGGGCGATGGTCCCCTGCATGGCGTCGAAGGACTTGTAGAGGATATCGTAGGCGCGGAATTCCTTGCGCTTCATGGAAATCTTGTCGGTCAGGCTGCCGATGAAGTCGGCCACGGCATTGGACAGTCCCGAACCTTCCTCCTCTCCCGAAACCTTGTCTGCGGATATCTCCACGCCTTTCACCGGAGGGGCGCAGAGATTGACCGCGATGGTGAAATCGTTGCGGTCGCTGAAGGTCGGGGCGATGGGCACCGGGTTGAGGATGCCGCCGTCGATGATGTCCTCGCCGTCGATGACCACGGGCTTGAAAAAGATCGGCAGGGCGATGGACGCCTTGACCGCGTCGAAGACCGGTCCCTGGGTGAACCAGACCTCTTTGCGCCGGGAGATGTTCGCGGCCACGGCGGTGAAGTTGATCGGCAGGTCCTCTATGCGCGCCTCGCCCACCAGGTTGCGCAGGGTCTCGATGAGCCGGTCGCCCTTGATCAGCCCGTCCAGGCCGAAGGAGACGTCCAGCAGGGCGAGCATGTCCCGCTTGGTGATGGCGCGCGCCCAGCGCTCGTATTCATCGAGCTTGCCGATGGCGTGGATGCCGCCCACCAGCGCGCCCATGGAGCAGCCCGAGATGGCTTTGATCTCGCAATCGTGTTCCTCCAGCCAGCGGATGACGCCGATGTGGGCCAGCCCGCGTGCGCCGCCGCTGCCCAGGACCAGGGATATGGTTCTTTTCTTCATGGATTCTCCCGGACGGCCGAAGGCGGTTTCGCCCTGCCGTCCCGCTGTTTGCGAGGCCAGCCTACACAATTTCGACTTGCCATTCACTACCTTTTAAGCGAACCTTTCATGCCCTTTTCGGGCATGGAGAGAACCTTTTTTCACCGGGTGAGCCAATGACTGCCGATCTGTTTCCTTCCTACCGCGGACACATGGAATACTTCTGCCTTGGTTGCGGCAAGCGATTCCCCACGGACGAGCTGTACTACACCTGCCCCGACTGCGGCGGCGTGTTCCTGCTCGACAACCTGAATTTCGACGAACTCAAGAAGACCTCCGGCGAACAGTGGCGCGCCATCTTCGACGGCCGCGCGGCCTCCAAGAAGATCGCCCTGCGCGGCGTCTTCCGGTTCTACGAACTGATGGCCCCGGTGCTGGAGGAAGAGGACATCGTCTACCTGGGCGAGGGCAACACCCCGGTCATCGAGTCCAGCCCCACCCTGCGGGCGGCCACCGGCCTGCGCACGGCCTACAAGAACGACGGCCAGAACCCGTCCGCGTCCTTCAAGGACCGGGGCATGGCCTGCGGCTTCTCCTACCTGCGCTCCCTGATCCGCAAGAACGGCTGGGACCAGATCCTGACGGTCTGCGCCTCCACCGGCGACACCTCGGCCGCCGCCGCGCTCTACGCCTCCTACGTGGGCGGAGCCATCAAGTCCGTGGTCATCCTGCCCCACGGCAAGGTCACCCCGGCCCAGCTGGCCCAGCCGCTCGGCTCCGGGGCCGTGGTCCTGGAAGTGCCCGGCGTGTTCGACGACTGCATGAAGGTGGTCGAGCACCTGGCCGACAACTACCGCGTGGCCCTGCTCAACTCCAAGAACGCCTGGCGCATCCTGGGCCAGGAGTCCTATGCCTTCGAATGCGCCCAGTGGTACGACTGGGACATGAAGGGCAAGTGCATCTTCGTGCCCATCGGCAACGCGGGCAACATCACCGCCATCATGGCCGGTTTCCTGAAGCTGCACGCCCTGGGCGTGATCACCGACCTGCCGCGCATCTTCGGCGTGCAGTCCCACCACGCGGACCCGGTCTACCGCTACTACGCCGTGGACGACCCCAAGGAGCGCGCCTACAAGCCCATGAAGGTCAGCGCCTCCGTGGCCCAGGCGGCCATGATCGGCAACCCCGTCTCCTTCCCGCGCGTGAAGTACTTCGCCGAGAAGTTCGAGGCCGTGGGCGGCAAGGAAGCGTTCCAGGTCATCCAGGTCACCGAGCAGCAGATCATGGACTCCATGATCCAGGCCAACCGCAACGGCCACATCGCCTGTACCCAGGGCGGCGAGTCCTTTGCCGGGGCCAAGCGGGCCTTGGAGCTGGGCCTGGTCTCCAAGGACGAGCTGTGCATCCTCGACTCCACGGCCCACCAGCTCAAGTTCGTGGATTTCCAGAACATGTATTTCGACAACGCCTTCCCGCCCGAGTTTGAGGTCCAGCCGGACATGGCCCTGGCCAACAAGCCGCAGCTGATCATCTCCCCGGAGGAGAAGGAAGCCCTGTCCGAGGCGGACTACACCCGCAAGACCGCCGACCTGGTGGTCGCCAAACTCGGACTGGAAAAGAAATAGCCGGAGCCCACGCATGAAGAAGGAACGGGCGGACCAGCTGCTGGCCTCCCAGGGCCTTACCGAAAGCCGGGAAAAGGCCAAGCGGCTGATCATGGCCGGAAAGGTCCATTACATGGACCATGGACAGAAGACGCCGGTGACCAAGCCGGGCCAGCAGTTCGCGCCCGACACCGAGTTCGTGGTCCCGGACGACGACCGGTTCGTGTCGCGCGGGGCGTACAAGCTGCTCACGGCCATCGAGGAATTCTCCATCGGGTTCGAGGGAAAGGTCGCGCTCGACGCGGGCGCTTCCACCGGCGGGTTCACGGACTGCATGCTCCAGTACGGGGCGACGCGGGTCTACGCCGTGGATGTGGGCTACGGCCAGCTGCACGAAAAGCTCCGGCAGGACGACCGGGTGGTCAACCTGGAACGGACCAACGTGCGCCACGCCGAACCCGACCTGATCCCGGAGACCGTGGACGTCATCGTGGCCGACGTGTCCTTCATCTCCCTGACCAAGATACTGCCCGCCTGCCTGCAGTTCCTGCGGGCCGGGGGCGAGTTGGTGGTGCTCATCAAGCCGCAGTTCGAGGTCGGGCCGGGCCAGACCGACAAGGGCGTGGTCCGCGACGAGGGGCTGCGCAAGGAGGCCGTGGACACGGTCCTGCGCTTCTGCACCGACGAGTTGGGGCTCACCGTCCTGGGCGTGGTGCCGTCGAAGATCCTGGGGCCCAAGGGCAACCAGGAATACATGGCCTACATGCAAAAGCCTGAATAGCCGCCATGTTCCAGGGACTCGTCTTCGCGGTCATCTCGGCCGCCTGCTTCGGCTCCATGGCCATCCTGGTCAAGCTCGGCTACGCGGCGGGCATGTCCGGGCCGGTGATGATGCAGTTCCGATTCTCCTTCGGCACCCTGCTCCTGTTTTTCTACCTCTTGGCCAAGGACCGGACCCTGCTGCGCATCTCCCTGCGCGACCTGGCCAAGTGCGCTTTTCTGGGGATGGTGGCCTACTGGACGCAGACCACCTGCTTCGTGGCGGCGCTGGAGACCATCCCGGCCTCGACCACGGCCCTGGTCCTGTACGGCCACCCCATGGTCGTGACCCTGCTCTCCGGCCTGTTCCTCAAGATGCCCGTCAACCGGACCATGCTCCTGTCGCTGGGGCTGGTCATGACCGGCTGCTGCCTGGTGTTCTACGACGCCTTCCTGCGCGCGGTGGACCCGACCGGACTGGCTTACGCCCTGGGGGCCATGGCCACCTTTTCGGTATACCTGATCCTGATGCAGGTGCTGCTCAAGAATATCCGTCCCCTCAAGGCGACCTTCTACATCATGCTGGGTGCGGCGGTTTCCTTCACCCTGTCGGGCGACGTCACCGCCTGGATGCGGCTGGACGGCGGCCAGCAGACGGCCATCGCCCTGGCCCTGGGGCTGATCCCCGGCGTGATGGCGGTGGCCTTCCTGTACACGGCCATAGAGAAGATCGGCAGCGCCTACGCGTGCATCTTCTCCTCGGTCGAACCGATCATCACCCTTTCGGCGGCCGCCGCGTTTCTGGGGGAGCAGGTGGTCTGGCTGCAAATGGGCGGCGCGGGTTTGATCATCTTCGGCATCGTAGTGCCGAACCTCCGCCGCAGAAGGCCCCAGTTGGCCTAGCCGGACCGGTGGATCATTCCCGCCGGTCCATGTGCTTGCCGAGCACCTTGAGGTGGGCCTTCTCCTCGCGGGCCAGTATCTGGAGGACCTTTCGGGTCTCCTCCACCTTGGACCGCCGCACACAACGCAGGTAGTAGTCCAGGGCCTGGGCCTCGACCATGGAGGCGAGCTGGAGCACGCCCTGGTCGTCGTCGAAGGCCCCCGGAAACTGATCCAGAAATTCGCCGATGGGTACCCCGCCCTCGACCTCCTCGGCCAGGTTGCGCAGGGCGGTCTCCTCGAACTCGTCCCGGCTCATGGGCTCGTCGACCACACGGGTGTACAGCTCGTACAGGGTGTCCTTGTGCTTGTCCTCGAACCCGGCCAGCTCCATGAACAGCTGGATGCGCTCCATGGTCTCGGCCATGTCCGCGCGCTCCACGTAAAATATCTGGAGGGCGTCCTCCATGGCGTAGGCCTTGAGCAGCACCTCGGCCGGGCTTTCCGCCCCTGTGTAGGCGACCAGCCCCAGCTCCATGGGGCCGAAGGCGGAATGGCCTTCCCAGGCGGACATACCGCCCACGAGGTTGTTGATGTCCTCGAAGCCCTGCCCTTCCAACAACGCGGCGGCGGCCATGCTCCGCCCGCCGGAGGCGCAATAGACGAGCAACGTCCCCTCGGGGTCCAACTCCTGAATGCGGTCCGGGAGCTCCGGCAGGGGGATGTGCAGCGCTCCGGGGAGATGGTCCTCCTCGTATTCCCAGTCCTGGCGGACATCGAGAAGGGTGTAGGCATCGGGCTTGCCTGCTTCCATGAATCTGCGGGCCTGATCGGGCGTCATCTGCGATATGGTCGACATGATTCCCCTCCATGGGGCTGATTTGGTCCGATGAACAGAGAAAAGAGCCACATTGGTCGAAAAACTCTAGGGCAGGACGGCTCGGCCCGTCAATATGGACGGAAAGGGCTAGAGAAAAAGCATCAGGGCCACGACGGGGAGCAGGAACGAAGCGGCAATCCAGTCGCGCCCCGTCCAGACGAAGTCCGAAGCCCAGGCATCGGCGCCGTCCAGGCGGCGACAGGCCACGGCCAGGGTCTGGTTCCAGGTTTTTTGGCCGAGGTTGCGGATCACGGCCTGGGGCACGATGCGCATGCGGGCGAAGAACCCCGCCTCCGGACAGCGCCGGGCCGCCACCTCGCGGACCTGGGACATGGAGGCCAGGCAGGCGGGCAGAAAATGGACCATCAGCGAGAGGGACAGGGCCACGCGCCAGGCGCGCTCTCGCCCGAGGACCGGACGCAGCGCCCAGGCCACGGCCAGGCCGAGGGACCGGGCCGAGGTGGACAGGGCCAGGGTCAGGCCGAGCAGGAGCAGCGCGGTCAGCCGGACCGACAACTGGGCCGCATCCATGGCGATGTATTCCGAAGGGACGCCGCCCAGCGCGTCCAGCCCCCCCTTGACCGCAACCCAGAGCAGGACGAAGGACAGCAGGCTGCGGACCATCTTCCCCCCCACCGCTTGCCCGGCGGCCAGCGGCACGGCCAGGAAGAGCAGGAACAGGGCACAGGCCACCGCCATGAAGATGTGGACCTTCCACAGACAAGGGCCGATGACCAGGGCGGCCGCCAACTTGAGCCGAGGGTCCAGCCCCCGGACAAAGGCTGCAATCGGGGACATCAGGCGGGCTCCCCGTCCCAGGGGACGACGGTCCGGCAGGCGGTCCACGAACCGGGCGCGCGCACGCCGTGTTCCGCCACGCGGTCGAGCACGGTCTCGGCCGGGCCGTTCAGGGCCAGCACGCCGTTGTCGAGCACGGCCAGGCCGTCCACGAGGTCGATGAGGCTCTCCAGGTCGTGGCTGGCCACCACCTGGGTCAGCCCTGCGGCGCGGTTGTCGCGGATAAGGGCGCGCATCTCCTTCATGCCCGGATAATCGAGGCCGGAAAACGGCTCGTCCAGGAGCAGGACGCGCGGCTTGTCGAGCAGGGCCGCGGCCAGGCAGAGCTTGCGCTTGGTTCCCCAGGACAGGGTCTGCACCGGGTGGTCCCAGTACTTGAGCAGGTTCAGCCGCTCGGCCATGGCCCGGGCCTCCTCCACCACCTCCCCGGACCGCTTGCGGCCCAGGAGCAGGTCCTCCTCCACCGTGGCCCCCAGGATCTGGAGGTCGGCGTCCTGCATGACCAGACGGCAGACCGAGCGGATGGACCCCTCGTTGCCGGGACTGACCCGCCCCGCCACTTCCAGGGATCCCCTGGTGGGTGCGAACAACCCGGCCATGAGGGCGAGCAGCGTGGATTTGCCGCTGCCGTTGGCCCCGGCCAGCCCGAGCAGCCCGCCCTTGGGCAGGACCAGGGATATGTCGGAAAGGACTTCGTCGCCGGAAGGATAGGCGTAGGTCACGGTATTCAGATCGATCATGATTTCCTCTCGAACAACAGTTCAGCATCCTCGGGGAGACTGTCAACGGAAGAACAAAAAAAAGCCCCCGCCTGAGCGGGGGCCGTTTTCTCCATGGCCCTGCCGCTAGAAGCTGTAGCCGATGGAAGTGCCCAGACCCCAGGTGCGTCCGCCCTTGAAGTCCACGCTGTAGGAAGTGCCAGCTGCATCAGCCATGGTCATGCCGGTGCGGGCCTTGGTGATGATGTACATGCCAGCGAGGTCAAGCGTCCATTTGTCCCAGTTGTAGCCCGCACCCAGAGTGAACATCTGGCGGTCGTTGGCAGGCAGCATCGGGGAGGCGTAGTCCCCGCGGGTCGGGGTTTGGTCGTAGACGTAACCCGCGCGCAAGGCGAAGTAATCCGTGAACAGGTATTCAGCCCCCAACTGGAAGCGCCAGGTGGACTTGTAGTTGAAGTCCTCGCTCTTGTCGGGAAGGGTGAACCCGGAGAAGTCGAACTCGATGCGGTCGAACTGCTCCCACTGGGTGTAGACCACGTCGAACTCGATGGTCAGGTCCTCGATGGGCGTGAAGCCGAGGCCGAGGTTGTAGCTGGCCGGGAAGTCGGCGGTCATCTTGCAGTTGCCGTCGGCGTTCAGGCCGAACCCGTTGCCCGTGACTTGGGCACTGCCTTCACCCTCGAAATGGACGGGAGAACGGTAGGACACGCCCAGGGAAAGCATATCGTTGATGTCGTAGAGCAGACCGAGGTTGAAGGCCACGGAGGTGCCGCTCACGTCGGTCTTCAGGCCGCCGCTGCCGAATGCCGCGGGCAAGTCCTTGCGCACGATGAAGCTGCCCTTGATGATCTCGATGCCGCCGCCGATGGAGAGGTCGTCGTTGACCTTGTAGGCAGCGCTCGGGTTCAGGGAGAAAGTCTCGAGCAGGGCGTCCTTGAGCAGGGTCGAACCGGCCCAGTCGTTGTTGTAGTCGGTGCCCAGGCCGAAGCGGGTGAAGACGCCGACGCCCAAGGTCCAATCGTCGTTGAGCTGGTGGGTGACGTACCCGTGAGGAACCGGGAACACCTGGTTCTGGGTCTGGTTCTTGTTGCCGTTGATGTATACGTCGGAAGACGGCGAGATGGCCGTCACGCCCGCGTAGACGTTGGTTCCCTCGAGCCTGGTCATCTGGGCCGGGTTGTAGGCGACCACGGAGGCGTCATTGCCGGTGGCGTAGTTGGCCGTACCCATGCCCAGGGCACGGTTGCCCCACTCGTACAGGGCGAAGCCTCCGGCATGGACCATGGAAGTGGTCGCCAGCAGACAGACCAGGAAACTGAAAACAAAGAATGCGGATGCGCGTTTCATCCTTCCCCCTTAGGCAGTCGCCGCGCTTGCGGCGGTGTCTTGTCAATGTCTCCGCCACCCTCCCAGATGCTGCGGGCCATCCCGCCCGGAAACATTGATGTTATTTTTTGCACAAACTGCCCATCCATACACGAGCACCAAATAAATGTAAAACGGAAAAGCCTTTTCAAACAGCTGTTTAACAGTTTTTTCCCGAACCGGAAAAACCCGTTTCCGGGCGGCACAATTCTGGCAATCCTCAAGGGGTGACCGAAAACCGGGAAAGTATTTCCCAGACGGAACGGAGGTGCGCATGCGGGAACTGATTCCCACTTTGGATACCAAGGAGAAGAGCTTCCACGGTCTGTTGGCCGTGGGTGCGCTGGCGGGCGTCATCGAGGGGTCCATCCGCTACGGATTGACCTTGCACACCGCGTTTCCGGGCATGCTGCTGACCCTTCTGGGGGCCTTTTTCGGGGGGTTCACCGGCTTTTTCCTCAAGGACTGCCTGCGCACCTGGCGCGGCCTGAAGCCCTATCGAGGGATCAACAACGACGGCTGGGTGATGGGCGGCTTCCTGGGCGCGCTGGCCGGCACCCTGCTCCAGGTGGCGGCCAGCCCGGACGGAGCCAACCTGGTGATCGGCTCGATTCTGGGGGCTTATGCGGGCGCGGCCTGCGGCGCCATCCCCGACGAAGTGGTCACCCCCATCCTCCTCCGCATGCTGGAAAAAGCGCCCGGCAAGCCCTGACGTTGCGTTCGCGCCAGGGTCCCTTGCCGGACGCGCAGGCTCATTACTTCATTTCAACCCAAATGACAGCGCCCATTTCGAGTTCACGGCCCTCATAGGGCTTCTCGGCGGTGTTCAGACCGGCAAACCCCCACCATCCCTTCCAGGGACAAGCGAAGGTGAACACGCCCTGGCCGTCGCACAGCACTTCCTGGGTGACCATGCGGTCGTTGGGCGCCTGGCGCTTGCCGTCCTTGTTGTAGAACTCAACTTCCACGCGGGTGTAGGGAGCGGGCTTGCCGTTCACCAGGACCACGCCCTGGAAGACGTTACCCGCATAGTTCCCGAAGGGCCGAGTCAGGGGCACGATCTCGGTATCCAGGCCGACCGGCGTGTTCCATTCCTCACCCTCGCCATAGGCGTCCACCACGACCTTGGTGATGTGCCGGATGTAATTGTTCTCCGCGTCCTCCTTGTAGGGGACCGGGTCGAAGACGAAGGTCAGCAGACCGGGCCGCTTGGCGGTATACGCAGTCTTCCATGCCGGGAAGTCCATGACCTTGGTCTCCTTGAGGGTGGACAGCAGATCGACGCGGTCGCCGTTGTCCACGGTCATGAAAAAGGCGGCGGGCTTTTCCAGGACCATGCCCTGGCCCTCGAAGGGATGGGAGAAGGACAGGGTCAGCTCGACGGTCCGCTTCTCCTGGGTCAGCTCGTCGGTGTCCGGGATGAGCATGCCGAAATGGGCGAACGCATTGCCCGCGAAAAGAATTACGCACAGGGCCGCAAGGGCGGCAGTCAGCTTTTTCATCATACGCTCCTCATAAGCAGTGTGTAGAACAACTCAAGATTGTTGATCGATCGATGCATACTCGTATCAAATTCGTGCCACTCGTCAAGCAAAAAAAAGGATTCGGTCTTCAGCGCATCGCCGGAGGAATCATTTGTCGAGGGAGCGCCAGCGCTTGGCCAGGGCCACACCGGAGAGATTGTGCCACAGGCTGAAAAGCGCGCCCGGCAGAGCCGAAGCCGCGCCGAAATGCTTCACCGCCAGGGCCACGCCCAGGCCGGAGTTCTGCATGCCCACCTCGATGGCCAGGGTACGGGCATCGCGCCTTTGGCAGCGCGCCAGCCGGGCCAGCCCGTAGCCAAGGGCCAGGCCGAACCCGTTGTGCAGGATCACGGCCAGCAGGGCCAGGAAGGGCAATCCGAGGAGGGTGGCCTGGTTCAGGCCGATGATGCAGGCGATGAGCAAGGCAATGACGATGATCGACAGGGACGGGAACCAGCGCAGGAACGGCTCCAGCCGCCGCCGGAGCAGCCGCCGCAGTATCAGCCCGTCGATCAGGGGAAAGACCACGATCCAGAACACGGACTTGACCATGGACAGGAATTCGATCTCCACCTGGCGTTCCAGAAGGAAATAGATGATGGCCGGGGTCAGCACCGGGGCCAGGCAGGTGGAGGCCAGGGTCATGGTCACGGACAGGGGGACGTTGGCCTTGGCCAGGTAGGCGATGACGTTGGACGCCGTGCCGCCGGGACACGCCCCGACCACGATCATGCCGATGGCGATGTCCGCAGGCAGCCCCAATACAGAGGAAATGGCCACGGCCAACCCGGGCATGATGGCGTATTGCAGGACCATGCCCAGCCCGACCACGGGCCACTTGCGCAGGATCTGGGCGAAGTCGCCGAACTCCAGGGTCAGCCCCATGCCGAACATGATGACGCCCAGCCCCAGGGGGATGTGCGGCTTCACCCAGGTGAAGGAAGGCGGATAGGCCAGCGCGACCGCGCACAGGGCCACGGCGATGGGGATGAAGTTTTTTTCGATGAGACGGGGTACGGCTTCGAAAATCATGCCCGTGGGGTGGCCCAAAAGCGCGTTTTTGTCAATGCGGGGACAAAAATCAGCCGTCCAATGCCCCGCCGCAGCTCGATCCCGCCCCTGCCGTGCAGCCGAGACAATGCGGCCCGGTGACGATGACCCGCTCCACCATGGCCGTAAGGTCGAATTCGTCCAGGGAGGACGGCGCACCGTCGGCCAGGGGCAGCCCGAGGGCCTGATTGAAATCGCAGTCGTAGAGCCGCCCGTCCCAGCCCACATTCACCTGATGGCGGCACATGAGCCCGGAAACCGTGGCGGGATTGAAGGAGCTGTCGAGCAGATGCATGTACTCGGCGTCGCCGCCCTCGGACTTGAGGGTCTTCATGAACCGGCCGATGGGCAGGTTGGTGATGGTCAGCAGCCGGTCGAAGACCACGCCGTGGCGGGACGCCATCTCGCGCTTGTAGTCCTGCTCCAGGCACGCCTGGCCCGGAGGGAGCGCCGGGCCGCCGGGGTTGAAGACCAGATCGAGGGTCAAACCCTCTCCCCTGCCGTAGCCCAGCCCGTTCAGCCGCTTGAGCATGCGGATGGAGCTCGCGTAGCAGTGCTCGCCGCGCATGCGGTCCACGTTCTCCTCCAGGTAGCACGGCATGGAGGCGACCAGTCCCACGCCCTTCTCGGCGAAAAATTCCGGATAGTCGCCGCACCCCGGCTCCTCCATGGCGGACAGGTTGGTGCGCACCTGGACCGTATGGCCCGCGTCCGCCAGTGCGGCAACGAAACCGCGCAGGTTCGGGTTCAGTTCGGGCGCGCCGCCGGTGATGTCCACCAGCTTCGGGCGGATGGCGTCGGCCAGGCCCGCAATGCGGTGCATGGTCTCGGCGGACATCACCTCGTCCCGCGCCGGGGAACACTCCAGATGGCAGTGAATGCATGCCTGGTTGCATCTGAGGCCGACGTTGACCTGCAATATATCCAGATCGGCGGCGTGCAGCGGCCCGCCGACCTTGGCGTCAAAGCTGTTCATATAGAGTCCACCTTTTGTTGTTATTATTTAAATATATGCATAAACCCGCAGGATTGGCAACACCCTGCGGCGGGGAGGCCCGACGCCGGAACATCGGCCGGGAACGCAAAGGAAGAGTTGACGAACCGGCGGGAACGCTGTAGGAAAACCCTTCCCGATCAGAGGGAAGCCGGACGGCGGTCGCGCCGAGAACCCCGTCAGATCCGAGAGGAAGCAGCGGTATTGGTTGCTCCCGGGTGTCCGGTTTCCACTCAAAGGCGCGTTCAGCGATGAACGCGCCTTTTTCATTTGGGAAGGGAAAACTATTCGTTGCCGAGCCTGGCCGAGATTTCCTCGAGCAGGGCCAGGGCCTTCTTGAAGTCGTACTCCACGATGTGCTTGAGCATCTGCGCCACATCCACATGGTAGTCGCGGGGCCAGACCAATTCGCGCACGCCCTTGCTTTTCTCGCGGCACTCCACGGGCGCGCCCTGAGCCAGCGGCCGCTTGAGCTTTTCCAGGCTGTCCAGCAGGGTCTCGACGGAAGCGGGCTTGCCCTCGGTGGGCAACCCGGAGTCCTCGCCGCCCTCGGCCTTGAGCACGCTGATGCTTTCCACCACCTGGTCCAGCTTGGCGGTGAACAGGGCCAGAGAGTCGACCACGTCCTCGTGCTCGTCGTCCAGCCCCTTCTCCAACTCCGAGGCGGCTTCGAAGAGCTCCATGGCCCCCAGCATCCCCGAGGTCCCCTTGACCGAGTGGGCCAGGGCCACGGCGTCCTGCCGCCGGTTCTCCTTGAGGGCCGTGGCGATCTGCTCGGCGGCGTCGGCATACTTCTCATCCAGCAGGAGCAGCAGCGTGCGGTAGAGCTTCTCGTTGCCCCTGGCCCGCTTCAGCCCGAGCTCCACGTCGATGCCCGCCATCACCAGGGGGACGGTCAGGCTCTTGGCGGGCTGCGATTCAACCGTGCTCTGTTCCGGCTGCCCGGCTCCCTCTTCCTCCCCCTTGGGGCTGAGCCACTTGAGAAGCACGGCAAACAGATCGTCCGGCTCGAACGGCTTGGCGATGTGGTCGTTCATGCCGACATCTCGGCTCTTCTCGATATCCGCGACCATGGCGTGGGCGGTCATGGCGATGATCGGCAGGTCCTTGAACCGCTCCTGACCGCGGATGCGCCTGGTGGCCTCGTGACCGTCCATGACCGGCATCTGGATGTCCATGAGCACCAGATCCACCTCATGCTTATCCAAAAATTCCAAGGCGTTCTCGCCATTAAAGGCCTCGTAAACCTCCACGCCGACCGAGCCCAGTATCTCCAAAGCCACCTGGCGGTTGATCTCGTTGTCCTCCACCAGCAGGATACGCGCCCCGGCCAGCCCGGCCAGAGGTTGCTCCTGCGCGGACGGCATCCGCAGGGTGACCATGCCCTTGCCAAGGGTCTCCACCACCAGGTTGAAAAGGAAGGATTGGTTCACGGGCTTGAAGAGCAGACCCTTGAAGCCCAGCTCGTTGGTCTTCTTGACCAGGGTGGCGTTGCCGTAGGCCGAGACCATGAACATGGGCGGCTTGACCTGAATATCGTCGTCGCGGAGCACCGCCTCGGCGGTTTCGAGACCGTCCAGGCCGGGCATGCGCCAGTCCACCACGAACAGCTTGAAGGCGTCGTCGCCCTGGCTGGCCCGGAGCTTGTCCAGAGCCTCCCTACCGGATTTGGCCAGCTCCACGGTCAACCCCATGTGCTCCAGCATGCCCTTGAGGATGATCCGCGAGGTGGGGTTGTCGTCCACCACCAGCGCCCTGGTGCCCTGCAGTTCCTGCGGCAGCACCACTTCCTCGTCCCGCTCGTCGAACAGGGGGAAGGTGATCTCGAACCAGAACAGGCTGCCCTTGCCCACCTCGCTCTCGGCGCCGATGGCCCCGTCCATGAGGCTGACCAGCTGGCTGCACAGGCTCAGTCCGAGGCCGGTGCCGCCGTACTTGCGGGTCGTGGAGGCGTCGGCCTGGGTGAAGGGCTGGAAGAGCTCCTCGATCTTGTCCGGCTTGATGCCGATGCCGTCGTCCTTGACCGTGAAGCGCAGCCGGGCCGCGTCGTGGCCCTGCTCCACTGCGGAGATGGACACGACCACGGCCCCTTCCTCGGTGAACTTGACGGCGTTGTTGCACAGATTGATGAGAATCTGGGCCAAACGCATGGGGTCGCCCTGTATGGCGGTCGGCACGTCCGGGGCCACGTCGATGAGAAATTCCAGCCGCTTCTCGTTGGCCCGGGGCGAGACGATGGTGGTCAGTTGCTCCAGGACCTGGTCCAGCCGGAATCCCACGGCCTCCACCGAGAGCATGCCCGCCTCGATCTTGGACAGGTCGAGGACGTCGTTGATGATGCCGAGCAGGGACTTGGCCGAGATGTCGATCTTGTTCAGGTAGTCGCGCTGGGTGGCGGTCAGCTCGGTCATCTTGATCAGATGCGTCATGCCGATGATCGCGTTCATGGGCGTTCGGATCTCGTGACTCATGTTGGCCAGGAATTCGCTCTTGGCCTGGGTGGCCTTTTCCGCAGCCTCCTTGGCCTTGATGATCTCCTTCTCGGTCTGCTTGCGGATGTGGATCTCCGAGGTCAGCAGCCGGTTGGTCTGGTTCAGCTCCTCGGTGCGGGCGATGACGCGCTGCTCCATCTCGTCGTAGGCCATTTTCAGCTCGGCCTGGGCGATGCGCAGGGCCGTGATGTCCGTGATCATGGCGAAGACGCCGGAAAATTCGTTCTTGTCGTTGAACTGGGGCGTGGCCGAGACCAGGGTCCAGATGTCGCTGCCGTCCTTGCGCACGAACCGCCGCTCGTATTGCGAGGCCAGGCCGGAGCGCCGCTTCTCCACCTCAAGGGCGTGCTCTTCCAGATCGTCCTTGTCGATGATGTCCGTCACCTCCATGCCGACCAGCTCCTCCTCGGCATAGCCCAGCATCCGGGCAAAGACCTGGTTGACCATGGCGATCCGCAAGGACTCGTTGATCATGACGATGCCTTCGATGCTGGTCTCGAACAACCGGCGGTACTTCTCCTCGCTGACCCTGAGCTCGGTCTCGCGCAAGCGGACCTGCTCGGCCATCTCGTTGAACTTGGAAAGGATGCGCTGGATCTCCTGAAAGCTCTCCTCCTCGAAGGTCTCGGAATACTTGCCCTCGGACAGGGCCTCGGTCCTTCGGATGAGCTGCCCCAGCGGCTTTCGCAGATTGCGGTTGAGGAGAATCCGGGTCGAGAGGCCGAGGACGATGACCACCGAGAGCAGGGACAACAGGCTGATCCAGGTGGTCTCGTAGACCTTTTCCTGGAATATCACTGGCGTCAGGCCCAGCTCGACCACACCGACCTCGATGTTGTCGTAGCTGACCTTCTTTTCCTTGAGGATGGTCTGGCCCTTGGTGATCTCGCCGTAGCGATATATCTCGTTGCCGCGGTGGTCCCTGACCTGGATGTAGACCACGATGTCGATGTTGGCGAAGGTCTCGCAGAGGCTGACGACGGATTCCTCCTCCATGTGCCAGAGGTAGGATTCAAGGCTGTTGGAGAGATGGGTAAGGGCCTCGTCCGCGCGCTGCTCGAACTGCGCCTCCGACTTCTGGAAGAGGACCACGAAGATGACCGAGGAAATGGCAATGGACGAAAGGAAAACGACGACCACGAGGCTCGCCGTCAGGTGCTGGACCAGGGATCGTCTCCCTCTCTGTTTCTTGCTCAATGCCATTTTGGGGACCTTTTGCAACGATGGAACCTCAACGCGGCTCTTCATGCAATTATAATCATCTACGCGATATATATGGAAACGGCGGAAAAGGAAACACTCAAAGGGGTAAATTCGAGGCTCCGGCCCGCACGCGGCGGACCGGAGCCTCGATTCCCTCGTGGCGGGACTTCGCCCCGTCTCCGACGGCGCGGCATGGAAACGATTACCAGGAACTTCCCAGCCATTTGTCCAGGACGGGCTGCAACAGCCCCGACTGTTCCAGCTCGCGCAGGGCGTTCTCCATCCTGTCGCGCAGCTCCGCGTTGCCCTTGGCCACGGCGAACCCCACCGGAGAGCCGGGATCGCCCACGTCGATGACCCGCACGGCCATGCCGTAACGCCTGGCCAGGGAAAGCCCCACGGCCCTGGGCGCGATGACCGCGATCACGTTCCCCTGGAGCAGCATGCGCATGGACTCGTCCTTGGTGCGGGTCTTGACGATCCGCACGGTCCGCAGCAACCCCTCCTCCTGAAGACGCCGTTCCACAAAGGAATGGCGGTCGCCCGCCACGGCCTTCAGATGGAGGTCCTTCAGCCCGTTGATGGACCGGTCCTCCGCGCGGACGAAGAGGACCACCCGGCGGCTGTAATAGGGGGTGGTAAAGTCGAAGAAAACCCTGCGCTCGTCGTTGATCTCCATGCCGGCCACACAGTCCAGCCGATCCAGACGCAGGCTCGCGACCACGTTGTCCCAGATTCCCGGCTCAAAGGCGGGCTTCGCCCCCATGCGCTCGAAGACCATTCGCGCGACCTCGACGTCGAGCCCGTCCGGCTCACCGCCTTCATCGAGATATTGGTACGGAGGATAGCCCAAGGCCATGCCGCAGTGGTAGACCTCGTCCAGGGCTGCCGCCGGCCGGGCAAGACAACTTATCATCAGGCAACAGAGAAGCGCCCGGAAACATGCAATGGGAATACTCCGCATCCCAAAAACTCCAATGGATTCCCGAGCCGTCTCCACAAGACGGCCCTCCGCCGAGAACAAGCGTAGCACAGCGTCCCCCGACGGACCAGCCCTTTCCCTCGACGCGAGTCCAGGGACCGCCCCGCGCGGCCGCCCCCGGCAACGGTCCGTGCGACGGCGGGAAGGCTCGCCCATGGCGTCAAAAACGCAACCCCCACCACGGCCCTCGCACCGGGAAGGCAGAGCCGACGGGCATTGGTATCGATCTTGCTTTAATCTCACGCAAAAAACCGAGCGCTCCGACATACGGGAAGGAGATAACATGAAAGCAGTAATTCTTGCGGGTGGCTACGGCACCAGGCTGAGCGAGGAGACACACCTGATCCCCAAGCCCATGGTCGAGATCGGCGGGAAGCCGATCATCTGGCACATCATGAAGATCTATTCCTTTTTCGGCATCAATGAATTCGTCATCCTGCTCGGTTACAAGGGCAACATCATAAAGGACTATTTCACCCATTATTTCATCTATCAGAACGACGTCACCTTCGACATAGCCAACAACGAGTACATCGTTCACAACAAGGTGGCCGAGCCTTGGAAGGTCACGATGGTCGACACCGGGGACGGCACCATGACCGGAGGACGGCTCCTGCGGGCCAAGCGGTACCTGGAAGGTGAGCGGTTCATGCTCACCTACGGAGACGGCGTGGGGGATGTCGACATGAACAAGCTGCTCGCCTTCCACGAGGAAAAGGGAGGCGTGGCCACCTTGACATCCGTTCTGCCGGAGGGAAGATTCGGTAGCGTGGTGGCCGACTCCGACGGTTCGGTGCAGACATTTTTCGAAAAGCCCAAGGGCGACAAGCAGTGGATCAACGCGGGGTTCTTCGTCTTCGAGCCCGAGATCTTCGACTATATCAAGGACGGGGACGACACCATTCTCGAACGCAGGCCGCTAGAGGATCTCTCGCGGGACCACATGCTGTACACCTACAAGCATGACGGCTTTTGGAAGGCCATGGACACGCTTCGGGACAAGGTCAAACTGGAAGAACTGTGGCAAGGTGAAGCGCCGTGGAAACTCTGGACATAGGACGCCTTTTCGGGGGGATATACAAGGGGAAGCCCGTGCTGGTCACGGGCCACACCGGGTTCAAGGGGTCCTGGCTGAGCCTGTGGCTGGAGCGGATGGGGGCAAAGGTCTTCGGCTACAGCCAGAGCCCGTTGACCTCGCCGAGCCATTACGAACTGCTGAACCTGGGCCATCCGGAAGTCATCGGCGACGTCTGCGACTACCCAACGCTGCTCGATGTCTTCCGGGAATTTCAGCCGGAAATCGTTTTTCACCTGGCCGCGCAGCCTCTGGTGCGCGCATCCTATGCGGACCCGCTGCTGACCCTGAACTCCAACGTCATGGGCACGGCAAACATCCTGGAAGCCGTTCGGCAGACCCCTTCCGTTTCCGCCGCAGTGATCATCACCTCGGACAAGTGCTATGAGAACGTTGAATGGGACTGGGGGTATCGCGAGGCCGACCGCCTTGGCGGACATGACCCCTACAGCGTCTCCAAGGCCTGCGCCGAGCTGGTCGCCACCGCCTATCGCCGGTCCTTTTTCTCGAAGGAAGGAAGCCCGCTGATCGCCTCCTGCCGCGCGGGCAACGTCGTCGGCGGAGGCGACTGGTCCGAGGACAGGCTGATTCCCGACATCGTCCGGGCCATCACCGGTAAGACCGAAATGACCATCCGCAACCCCGGATCGACACGCCCCTGGCAGCACGTCCTGGAATGTTTGAGCGGCTATCTCCTGCTGGGGCAAAGGCTGCTCGAAGGCCGAAAGCAGTTTGTCGGGGCCTGGAACTTCGGCCCGCAGCTGAACGGCAACCTGACCGTCGAGGAGGTGGTCCGCGCCGTCAAGGACATCTGGCCCGACTTCACCTTCACATGCAACCAACCCGGGGGCAACGAGCCGCACGAGGCCAAGCTGCTCTATCTCGACAGCACCCGTGCGCGGCGAAGCCTCAACTGGAGACCGGTCTGGAGCGATGTGTCGCCGGCCCTGGAAAAGACGATCCAATGGTACAAGGACTATTACACCACCGGAGATATTGTTTCCAAGGCCCAGCTCCTTCAATACGCCGAAGCGGCCGTGGCCCAAGGGATGGGGTGGACCGAACATGCTTGAACTCAGACAGTTGGAGCTGCCTGGCTGCCTTGAACTACAGCCCGTGGTCAGGCCGGACGCGCGCGGTCTCTTCGTGAAGACGTACAGCGAGGAGCTGTTCGAGAAGCACGGCCTCTGCTGCGACTTTGCCGAGGACTACTACTCGATCTCGAACAGGAACGTCCTGCGCGGCATGCATTTCCAGACGCCCCCGACGGATCATTTCAAACTCGTCTACTGCTCAAGGGGGGAGGCGCTCGACGTCATCCTCGACCTGAGACAATCCTCGCCGACATTCGGCCGGTACGCAGAGCTGCGCCTGTCGGGCGACCGGGCGAACATGGTCTATCTCCCGCCGGGCATTGCGCACGGCTTTCTGTCCCTGGCCGACAACACCACGATGCACTACAAGGTTTCCACCGGTTATTCCCCGGCCCACGACAGCGGCATCCTGTGGAACTCCTTCGGCAAGGACTGGGGCGTCGCCGATCCGATCATCTCGGAACGGGATCGGTCGTTCCCGCCCCTCAGTCAATTCGACACATGCTTCAAGTAAGAGAGTTGAATATGTCGACCACCTCGGATTTGCACGCAGAGATAATGGCTCTTGTGAACAGATACTACGAAGAAGCCTTTGCGCGACCCGCCGACTTCGTCCCGCAACAGACGCAGGTCAACTATGCGGGAAGGGTATTCGACGCAAAGGAACTCACCAACCTGGTCGATTCCGCGCTCTGTTTCTGGCTTACGGCGGGCAAATACACGGCCGAGTTCGAGGCCGCTTTTGCCGAGTACCTGGGCGTCAAAAAGGCTTTGCTGGTCAATTCCGGGTCTTCCGCCAATCTCCTGGCGTTCATGACCCTGACCTCGCCCCTGCTGCGGGAGCGGATGATCCGCCCCGGAGACGAGGTCATCACCGTGGCGGCCTGCTTCCCGACCACGGTGGCTCCGATCATCCAATATGGGGCCATCCCGGTATTCGTCGATATCGACAGGGAGACGCTCAACGTAGACACGTCCAGACTCGAAGCGGCGCTGAGCCCCAGGACCAAGTGCGTATTTCTTGCCCACACCCTCGGGAACCCCTTCAATATCGCTTACGTCAGGGATTTTTGCACCAGGCACAACCTCTGGTTGATTGAAGACAATTGCGACGCCCTGGGTTCTCTCTACCAGGGCCGGAAAACCGGAACCTTCGGCGATATCGGAACGAGCAGCTTTTATCCAGCCCATCATATCACCACGGGCGAGGGCGGCGCGGTGTATACCAGCGACAAGCTGTTGCACAGGATCATGCTCTCCCTGAGGGACTGGGGCCGCGACTGCTGGTGCGCACCGGGCGCCGACAACACCTGCAAGCACAGATTTTCCAAACAATTCGGCCAGCTGCCCGAGGGGTACGACCACAAGTACGTGTACAGCCACTTCGGCTACAACCTGAAGGCCACGGACATGCAGGCCGCCGTAGGGTGCGCCCAGCTGGCCAAACTGCCGGAATTCGTGGCCGCCCGCCGCTCCAATTTCGACTACCTGGCGGGCGCACTCGAAGAGGTTCGGGATCATGTTCACTTCATCAAGCCGGAACCCGGCTCCGAGCCGTCCTGGTTCGGTTTCGGATTGAGCGTCAAGGATGATTCCCCCTTCACCCGCAACGACCTGGCGGAGTTCCTGGAAAGCAGGAAGATACAAACCCGCAATCTGTTCTCCGGCAACATCCTGAAACACCCCTGTGTTGATCATTTGACGGAAGGCAAGGAATACCGCGTTGTCGGCGGGCTCCCCAACACCGATTTCGTCATGAACAACACGCTCTGGATCGGAGTCTATCCGGGCATGGACGCCCCCCGCCTCGACTACATGGCCCAACAGATCAAAGCGTTCATCAAACGATTCGGACGGGAGGCGTGATGCGCATACTGATCACCGGCGCGACCGGATTCATAGGCAATCACGTCGTCACCGAGCTCGTGAAATCCCATGGTTCGGGAAACGAGATCGTCGCGACGTCCACAAGCCTCGAAAAGGCCAGAAAGACCTCATGGTATTCCGATGTGGAATACATGGCGCACGACATCTACGACCGGACGGTCGACCCCTACGAGCTTTTCAACAAACCGGACGTGCTGATCCACCTGGCGTGGAGCGGCTTCCCCAACTACACGCAGGCGTCCCATTTCGAGCATGTGCTCTTCGAGGAATACAGATTCCACAAACACATGATCGCCTCGGGGCTCAAGAGGCTCGTCTACGCAGGCGGGACCTATGCGGAATACGGTAACCACGACGGCTGCATGAAGGAGGAAGCCTTGTCGGACCCCACCACTCCGTACAGCATCGCCAAGGACACGCTCAGAAAGATGCTCGCCCTGCTCGCACAGGACGCCACGGGCTTTTCCCTTTGCTGGTGCAGGCTGTTCAACGTGTATGGCGAAGGGCAGAACAAGGGTACGTTCCTGGCGCAGCTGATTTCCGCCATCAAGAACAACGAGAAGTCGTTCAACATGTCGGCGGGGGAGCAGCTGCGGGACTTCATCCCCGTGGTCGTCGCCGCAGACCGGATCGCCAAATTGGCGGCGGCAGCCGAAGCCGAGGGCATTTACAACATATGCTCCGGGACCCCCACTTCCCTTCGCACCCTGGCAGAGACGACAATCGA